>JAHDWN010000026.1 GCA_023382675.1 Anaerolineae bacterium | reverse complement strand
GATGACCGCTACCTGGCGCATAATGACCCTCGCTGCTTCGTGCTATTCTTCACAAATACAGGCTGCATCTTAGCAGGAATGAACTCTCAATCCCTACCAATTTCGCGGCGCGATAGCTTTTGATAGGCGCGCCGGACGCTCAGCCGCTGCTGCCGTCCGGTGTCGCGGTGCTCGTCGCGGTCGGTGTGCTGGTCGGCGTTTCGGTGGCTGCGGACGCCGGGCGCTCGACAATGAACGACTGCGGCTGCGTCCACAACCCACCGACACCATACTCGTTGACCGAACGAATGCGCCAGAAGTACGTCCCACGTGCGATGGGTTGATCCATCGTGAACGTCGGCTCGGTTGTGGTCACGGCAAATGGATTTTCGAAGGCGAGCGAGTCGCTGATCTCGATCTCGTAACCGGCTGCTCCAGCCACGGCTGCCCAGGCGAAGGTTGCGTTCAACTCGCCGATGGAAGAGCCGGGTCGCGGCGCTTCAATCCGGGCGGGCGCGGGCGGCGGCGGCGGACTGATCGCCAACATGCGGCGGACGTTGCCGAACGGCGGTTCGCCCAGCGGGAACACGCGCCAGTAGTAGATGCCGAACGGCAGCTCCTCCGGCGCAACATAGACGGTTGTCGATTCGACACGCGCGTCGATCACAAGATCGGTGAAGTTGCCATCACGGCTCACCTGTAGGACGTAGGTGCGCACGTTCGGCGTGTAAGCCCAGGTGAAGCGCGGTGTATGATCCGGCGTGTAGCTGCCATCGGCGGGGCGCTTGCCGATGAAGACCGTGAACTGGATAGGCTCGCTCCAGCCTTCGCTGCCTTCCGGTGCGACGCGCCAGAAATAGATACCCTGTGGCAGCCCGTCTTCGCGGTTCGGGATGGTGAAGATACCGCCATCGACGATGCGCTCGATCACGGGCGAGAGGAACGTGCGGTCGTTATCGACCTGAAGGCGGTAGGTACGCTGGCCCGTTGCCAGACGCCACTCGAAGGTCGGGCGGATCGTATCGACGATCCGCTCGCCATTCGGGCGAATCGCGCGCACATCCTGTGGGTTGTCAACCACTTCCGGCACCGCCGTCTGGAACATCAGCCGTGGGTCGGGTGTCGAAGTGGGCGTGGTCGTCGGCGTATTCGTCGGCAGCGGCGTTAGCGTGTAGGTCGGTGTCAGCGTGATCGTTGGGAAGACAAACGGCGTTGACGTGTTTGTGGGAGGGGTGGTTGGCGGCGGATTGAGAAACGGCTGCAAGGCATTGAACCAGCGGCTCGCCATCTTGATTTCGCCAATGTCGTTCGGATGTGTGCCGTCATGAGTGTCAACACCGGCGGTAGCGTCGAAACCGACGTAGTGATCGACCCGGATGACGGGCGATTGGGCCGTATACTTCTGTGTCACCAGCGTGGCGATGGCGGCGTTCAACGGCGCTACGTCGAAGTTCGCATTCGGGATGATCTGCGCGAGCAGGATGACGACGTTTGGGCGCGCACTGCGCAGCACATCGATGATCTGCCCCAGATTGTTGATGGTCGTGGCGACGGGTACCCCGGTCTCGACATCGTTCGTGCCCAGGTGGATCAACACGACATCCGGTCGCGCTGCTGCCCAGGTCGGCAACTGCGCCAGAATTTGCGCGGTCGTGAAGCCCCAATGTCCCTCGTGGTCGAGGTCGAAATCGGGATCAGGCGGCGGGACCAGGTCTGGTGGCGGCGTGAAGTTCACATTGCTGTCCTGACTGCCGACGAAATCGACCGATTCCTCGGTGATCTGAAAAAGCTGCCAGAGCGCGCGCCGGTAGCTGTTCCAGGCGCTACTGCCCTGTGTGATCGAGTCGCCGAGCGGCATGATAGTCGTCGGCACTTGCCCGTAGACGTTGCCGTCAAGCAGCAAGAAGATCAATGTGCTTGTCAGAACGATCGCTACGGCCAGGAAGCGTCGAAAAGATGATGATGCCATGACAATTTCCCCCTGCGCTCCGGCACTCAAGAATGAACCACTGCGGGGTGCCTTTTCACATAATATCAACTCTGATTATATCCCGACGCACGTGCTGGGTAGCCTAAAAGTTCTAGCCACCCCGCAGCGCCAGCCCATAAACCCGCACAGACGCCCAGCGCACGTCCGCTGTGCGGTACAACGCAACGCCGCCACCCGCGATGGTCGCGCCGGGGAAGTGGCCTGTTTCGACAATCTCATTGTTGATGCGCAGCGTCAGGTCGCCGTCCCCGCGCAGATGAGCATAGACGGCGTTCTCGCCCGCGCGGATGTGCGGGAACTCGTGCAGGCCCAGCCCTGCCTGCCCCGGCGTGCGGATCGGTGACGAGACTTCCAGATCATTGGTCATGACCAGCACCACGTCCTGCGTTGTGCCGTCCGGCAGCGCCAGCGCCAGCCACACCCCCCAGCCGCTATCGCCGGGGCCGTCATTCTCGGCTGCGAGCGCCAGTGTGAGCGGTGGCGCGGCGGGCAGCGCCAGCACGTACAGGCGCACGCCCTCCAGCTCGCGCACAAACGTCAGGCCGTTGGCGTCCGCGCGCTCCAACAGTAGATCCGGCGCGTGAGGCGGATCGAACAGGCCGGAAGCACTGGCAGCGCCCAGGCCAACCCCGCCGATCACGACCAGCCAGAATGCCCCAACGACGGCGCGCCATTTCCAGCGTGGGATCTCAGTTGACTCGGATGGCGAAGCCCCATATGCTGAGAGCATTGACCAATAATCTCTCTGGCGGAAGTGGCGACATGCATCCTATTGTATGCCTGATCCTGCTCATTTGCGCGCTCGTGGTCGCGCCAGCCGCCGCGCAAGATGCCGTGCAAACTGCCGCGCCGGAGACTGGCCCTAACTGGGATGGCACGCTGCGCCGCATCCATGCGCCGATCCTGATGTACCACTACGTCAGTCCGCTGCCGCCGGATTGGGACGCTGTTCGCAAAGACTTGACCGTGCTCCCGGATCTGTTCCGCGCGCACATGGAGTATCTTTTCTACGAAGGTTACACACCGATCAGCCTCTACGACCTGAACGATGCGCTGCTCGATGGGCGTCCGCTGCCAGCCAAACCGGTCGTGCTCACCTTCGACGATGGCTACGAAGATCATTACGCCACCGTCTTCCCGATGCTGCGCCAGTTCAACTTCACGGCAACGTTTTTCGTCATCACCGGCGCGGCGGATGCTAACCGACCCGGCTATCTCACCTGGGATCAAATCCGCGAGATGTCCGACGCCGGGATGGACATGGAAGCACATACCAAGAATCACGTCGAACTGGACGGCCTCACCTACGATGAACTCGTCTACGAGATGCTCGGCAGCCTGGAAAGCCTGGCCCATTACACCGGCCACGCGTCGCATATGTTCAGCTTCCCGGTCGGGCGTTATGACGATCTGACGCTTCAGGTCGCCGCGCAGATGCCGATCTGGCGGGCGGTCACGACCGAAAACGGCGCGCTCCACACCACCGACAACCGTTTCGAACTCTCGCGCACGCGCATCAGCTTTGATACGAGCGTCGATGCCCTGGCTGCCATTCTACGGGATAACTAACTAATACAAGCTTCTACTGTCACATTTGCTTCAGCCAGCCATGCAGCTCAGTCCGGTGTGGCGCGCGGGTTGCGCCGCCAATGCCCGTGACCGACAGCCCGCCGCAGATATTGCCGTAGCGGGCGCAGACGGGGGGCGCAGCGCGCTCGACCACGTAGCCGTAGAGGAATCCCGCGTTGAAGCAGTCGCCCGCGCCAGTCGTATCGATGGCAGGGCCAGCCTGAATCGGGGGAATGTGGATCGTGCCATCCACGCCGCCGATCCACGAGCCGCGCCCGCCATCTTTGACGATGATGAGCGGCGTCAACCCCGCCAGTGTGCGAATGGCGTCTTGCAGATCGTCGGTCTCAGCGATGATCTTCGTCTCGCGCGCATTAGGCATGAACCAATCGACCAGCTTGATCGACTCGCGACAGCCCTGCGGATCGCGCAGGAAGTCGCCGTCCTGGCAATCCATCGACAGCGTCGCGCCGCGCCCACGCACGTAGTCGGCGATGGGGCGCAGTTGATCGACCGCCACGAAACCGCCCAGGTGTACGTGGCGGAAGCTGCACCCTTGCAGGCGCGCCAGCCAGAACTCCAGCGTGTCGGCGCGGTCGGGTTCGGCATAAGTGACGAAAGCGCGCTCGCCTTCGAACGGCATCGACGTCGTGACGCGGCGGTAGGGCTGAGCGAGCGTCTCCGTCAGCGCCAGGTCGACGCCTTCCTCCTGAGCCAACCGGTAGACCAGTTCGCTGTACGGATCGCTGCCGAAGGTGCCGATCCAACCGGCGCGCACTTCCAGGCGGCTGAGCGCGACCGCCGTGATGAACATCGCGCCGCCGGTCGTCGTCAGGTTCTCGGCGAAAGTCTCGCAGCCGAGCGAGGGAAACCGGGGCAGCCCGGTGAAAATCTGGTCGAAGAAATAGTCGCCGATGATGACGACATCGTAATCGGTCACGGCCAGTCCCCCACGTAATCGCGGTGCGCTTCCAGATAATCATTGACGAGCGTTTGCGCCAACCGGTACGAGCCGACCAGCGGATGCGCGACCAGCGCCTCGGCGGCCAGCCGCCGGTCGCGGGCCAGGATCGCATCGACGGCGAGGCGCTCGTAATGTTTGACCGTGCGCATGAGCAGATACGGTCCTTCCGGCACGCTGCCGATGCGCAGTGGGTGGATGCCCGTGCCATCGACTTCGCAGGTCACTTCAACCACGTCATCGCCGCGCATCCCGTCAATCGCGCCGTCGTTAGGCACGTTCAGACCGATCCGGAGCGGGCGATCCTGCGTCAGTGCCAGGGCGGTGCGCAGCGCCACACCCGCATAGCCGCCAACCTCCGCCTGCGGGACGTGGACGGACGCCGTCTGCGCGTCCGGGTGAGAACGCTGTTCGCGCAGGGTGTCGTCGGTCTCGGCGTAGGCCATGTAGCTGGCATTGCGGCGGCGGTTGTAGGCATCGTAAACGGTGAGCAGGCCGTCAGTCGGGGTCGCTCGCAGCGTGTCAAAGAGCTGCCGGTTGAGCAGCTCGACCTCCTCGCCGCGCGTCAGTTCTTCCGCCTGGATGCGCTCGACGGCGAGATCGCGGTAGTAGAAGTAGTAAAGGTACTCGTTGAGGAACATGCCGATGCGTTCGACCACATCAGCATCGAAGAAGCGCAGGTGCGTGCTGGCATAGAACGCCGGATCGCTCAGTAGTTCGGGCAGCACATCGCGCCCGCCGACCATGGCGCGGCGTGTCCACGAGAGATGATTCAGGCCGAAGACTTCGGTTTTG
Source organism: Anaerolineae bacterium (assembly GCA_023382675.1). Classification (GTDB taxonomy): domain Bacteria; phylum Chloroflexota; class Anaerolineae; order Aggregatilineales; family Phototrophicaceae; genus Flexifilum. The sequence goes on along the minus strand of JAHDWN010000026.1, from coordinate 93,244 downwards.
ACCGCATCGACCCGCTTGCCCAGGTAGCCCGCGATCTCGTGCTGCGCGGTGTTGGCGCTGTCGCAGATACCGACCACGCGGCGGAAGCCCGCCTGGAGCAGCGCCTGCGCCACCAACCCGGCGGGATTGGTGAAGTTGAACGTCCAGGCGCGCGGGGCGAGCGCCTCGACGCGCTCCATGATCTGGATGATCGCCGGGATGCTGCGCATCGCCATACTAAAGCCGCCTGCACCGGTCGTCTCCTGGCCGAGGACGTTATAGCGCAGGGCGATGCGCTCATCGAGGACACGCCCATGCTCGAAGCCGACACGCACCGTCGTCACGACCGTACCAGCATCGCGCAGCGCCTCATCCAGATCGGTTGTGGCGTGCAGGCGAAACGGCCTGCCCGCCTGATCGACGATCTGCTGGCACAGCGGCTGCATCAAGTCAAGCCGCCCACGCTCAACATCCATCAGCCATAGCTCCTGCAGGTCGAGATCAGCGGCGAAGGCGAGTGCGCCGCGGACGAATTCCGGTGCGCGGACGCCGCCGCCACCGATGAGCGCCAGTTTCACAAAACTACCCTACTCTCTCACGATTAGCCTTTGAGCGCGCCCGCGATCATGCCGCGGATAAAGCTGCGCTGGAAGAACGCGTACAGAATCAGCACCGGCGTGAACAGCATGATGGACCCCGCGGCCATCACCGGCACGTTAGCGGAATAGCGTCCACGCAGCAGCGCCAGCCCCACGGGCAGCGTGCGCTGATCGCCGGACGCCATGATCAAGATCAGGAAGAATTCATTCCACGTCCACATGAACAGGAGCACGACCAGCGACAGCAGCGCCGGGCGCGAGAGCGGAAACAGGATGCGCCAGAGCACGCCCCAGGTCGTGCAGCCATCGACGACCGCCGCGTCGATCAATTCCGTTGGCATGTTCTTGAAGTTGGCGCGCATCCAGAACGTGCCGAAGGCGAAACTGAGCGCAATCTGGGGCAAGATCAGCGCCCAGTAGGTGTTGCGCAGGCCGAGATCGCCCATCAACTGCCAGAGCGGAATGATCACCGCCTCGAACGGCACCATCAGGCCGAGCAGGATCACCAGCAGCAGGATGTTATCGCCGGGAAAGCGATACATGCCGAAAGCGAAACCGGACATGGTTGAGAGCAGCATCGAGATGATCACGACCGGGATGACGACGATCACGCTGCTGCGGAAATAGGCGGCGAAGCGCGCGCCCTCCCAGGCTTCAGTGAAGTTCTCGAAGTGCCAGACCTGCGGCAGCGAGAACGGGTTGTCGCGCAGTTCGAGCGGCGTCTTGAAGGCGGTCAGGATGATGGCGACGAAGGGCAGCAGCGCAATCAGCAAGAACACGACCAGGATGACGTAGGTCAGCAGTGTGCGACTGCTGCGGCGCAGACTGGCCGCCCGCGCCGATGAAGCAAAGGTGGTCGCGCCGTTCTGAGTGGAGCCGGGGACAACACGCGACATGATCAGACCATCTCCGCGTCTTGACGCGACTGATAGCGAAACACCGCTGCCGAGACAACGACGATGATGATCGCCAGCATGACGGCTATCGCCGCGCCGTAACCCGCCCGGTTGCGCTCGAACGTTTCCTCATAAACGAGCATACTCGTCACCAGTGTTTGCTTGCCGGGGCCACCGTTCGTCAGCACAAACACCAGATCGAACACGCGCAGCGCGGCGATAAATGTCAGCACGAAGGCGACGACGATCTGCTGGCGCAGTCCTGGTAGCGTCACGTAGCGGAACTGCTGCCAGGCATTCGCGCCCATGACTCTGGCGGCGTCGTAAAGCTCCTCGTCGATATTCTGGACGCCTGCCAGAAACAGCACCATGCACAGGCCATACTCCACCCACGTGCCAACTGCGCCAACCGCGTACGGGGCAAAGACGAAATCACCCAGCCAGGCGCGCGGCTCGATGCCGACAGCTTGTAGCAGTGTGTTGATCGGCCCATCGAGCGTGAACAGCCAGCGCCAGATGATGCCGACGACGACGGCGCTCATCACCTGCGGCACGAACAGGCCAGTGCGGAAAATAACCATGCCTTTGAGCCTACCGCGGCTCATGACCGAAGCCAGGAACAGGCCGAGCACGATCGGGATGATGGTGTAAAAAATGACAAAAAAGAGATTATTGCCGATGGCCTTGAGGACATCCGGGTCGCGGATCAGCTCGGCGTAGTTATCCAGACCGATGTAGGTGGGGTCGCTGAAACCCGTCCAATCATAGAAGCTGTAGCGCACCGTGCTGACGATTGGCAGCAGCACGAACAAAGCATAGATGACCAACCCCGGCAGCAGCAGGAGGTAGGCCTGGAAAGGTCGGCGAAAGGCAGAATCCATCGGTGGTGTTCTTTAGCCCCGCCGCAGCGCCTAATGTAACGATACATTCCGGGCGGACGCCATAAATGGCGTCCCTACGAACAATGCGCCTGTAGGGACGCGCTGTTGCGCGCCCGCCCAAATTACACAGATACACACAGGCACCGCGACGACAGCGCACGCCTGATCACCGCGCGGCGATCAGGCGTGCGTGCGGGGAGCCTACGGCAGCGCCATGTAATCAGCTTCCATGTTGGCGACGAATTCGTCCGGCGTGACGACGCCGCCCGCCAGTTCCTGAATGCGCGCGCCAGCATCCGGCAGCGTCCAGTCGAGATAATGACCGACCGCGTTACCGCTGCTGATCGTATTCCAGGCATTAACCAGATCCGCGGTCAGTGTACCCTCGGTCAGTACCGATGGATCGACCGCGACGGCAGGCAGGTAGTCGTTTTCGAACAGGAGCGCGGCTGCGTCGCTGCTCGTCATCAGGTCGATGTACTCCGCCGCCAGATCAGGATTCTCGCTGGTCGCGCGGATGCCATAGCCCAGGCCGATGCCGCCGATGGTGTAGGGCGTCTCCGCGCCGATGGCGGACGGCAGCAGGAAGAAGCCAACCGCTTCTTCACCGAGTGAGGCGATGATCGGGCCGCTGTTCCAGCTTCCCGCCAGCCACATCGCGCTCTCTTTGTTGGCGAATTCGCCAAACGCGGCAACGTCGTTATCCATACCCTCGAAGCCGTTGGAGAAGTAACCGGCGTCGATCCATTCCTTGAATTTCGCCGCCGAAAGGTGTGCGCCCTCGAAATCGAACGTCGCGCCCTCGTTGCCGAAAATCACGTCGTCGATTTGCTGCGGCGTCGAGTACGAATGCAGAACCGCGCCGTAAGTGTGGATGCCCGGCCAGGCGTCGAGGTTGCCGAAGGTGATCGGCGTATAATCAGCTTCTTTGATCGCCGGCAGCATGGCCTCGAACTCATCAAAGGTGGTCGGAATGCTCAGGCCGAGTTCTTCGAAAACGTCTTTGTGATAGAAGATGGCGACGACTTCGGCGATGTTGGATACGCCATAGAGATCACCACTGCCGATGCGTGAGCCATCAGCGACGACGCTGTTGCGCGCGTGCAGGCCCATGCCGTAACGGCTCCACCAATCATACTGATCGGCATAGTCGTTGAGCGGCAGCAGCAGGTTCGCGGCGACCAGCGCACCCATGTTGGCGACACCCTGGTTGATCATCGCCACGTCGGGGCCGCCCGCGTCCGAGAGGGCGCGCGGCAGCAGCGTGGTCAGATCGCTGGTTTCGTAGGACTCGCGCTGAATGGTCACGCCGGGGTGCGCGGCTTCAAACTGCGCGTGGAGCGTTTCGATCATCGCCTGCTCGGCGTCGCGCACGTAGTTATCCCAGACGACGAGCGTGACCTGATCCTGCGCCGCCGTGGGCAGCAACGGGATCGCCAGCAGTGCAAAAACCACAAACAACATTAGCAGTTGTTTCTTCATCATCGTTTCAATCTCCTTGTAATCTGCGTTGCCCATCAGGCGCTGTAATTGTAACAGCTATTGGCGCGACAATCGTAACGCACCAGATGAATTTACGCACGCCGGGGTGCAGCGCGCAGGCCGCACCCCAGCACGTGATTGCTTGTGGAGCTATTGCCCCAGCAGCGCATGACCCCACAGGCGTGGATTACCCTGGATTTGACCCCAGGCGCTCCAGGCAGTGCGGGCTTCATTGCAGTTCTCGCCGATGGCAGCTTCGGCCTTATCGCAGTCGTAGATGAGCACATTGAAGCCGAAGTCATCGCCAGGCTGAAGCGTGCCCGGCACGGCATTCCACGGGATCGCCACCTCAAGGATGTAGCCCGTGTCAGTGTGGCTGGACGCGATCTGCATGTCCGGCGCGGTGAGGCTGAGCGGCCCCTGATTGGCGTCGGCATCGCGTTCGCCCTGGACGTTGCCTTCCGTATCGAACGGGAAGATACCGGTCTTGAAGGTCGTCAATGTGTGTTCGCTCACGCCCGGCCCTTGCGGGTCAATCGTGATCTCGACCGAGTCACTGCGCCAGTGCCCCTTGATGTCGTTCGGCGCGATGTTGGAGACGACGACGTTGTCTTCGACATCGACCGCGACATACAGGAACTGATTGTCGTACATCACCTGGAACGTGCCGGTCAGATCGGCGGCGTCATCGGTTGCACCTTCCCAGAGGTTGGAGAAGGGGATGGCGTAGCTCGGCAGCCCGACAAATTCGCCGATGTCGCCGTCAATCGTTGGTGTTGCCGTTGCCATTGGCACGGTCAGCGTCGGCACCACCTGGAAGGTACCTTCGTCCGTCAGGTTGTAGTTGCCATAGGTGGCCGATGCGCTGATGGCGAAGCTGGTCTGCGCCATGTCTGCCGGGACAGTTGCCATGAAGTCAACCATCATCGTCTCGCCCGCAGGCACGGTCACAGTCTGCTCACCCGCATCCAGACTCACGTCGGCGTTGTCCAGCGACACGCCAACGGTGACTTCCACAGCGTCTGCGGAACGGTTGGACAGGACGACCGGGACAGCGCCCGTCTCGCCCGCGCCGACCGCGACCTCGGCAGGCACTAGTTGGACCAGGTGCTGAATGTGATTTTGCCGCGCCCAATCCCGATAGATGCGAACAGCTTCAATAGGCTGTAGCTCCATCGAAACCGGCGGCGTGATCTGCACCAGCGCGCGTTTGCTGGCGTAACGCGCATCGCCATTGCCGTCGACCGCATCGAAGCGCCCGACCAGGGTTTGCGCGGCAGTCACGTCCGCATCGGCGGGTACAGACACCGTGAACGACGCGCTGGCCGTCTCACCAACCGGCACGTCCACCGGCGCGCTGGCGGCGCTGACCGTCCAGCCCATCGGCGCTTCCAGGCTCAGGCTCAGGCCCATCAGATCGACATCGCTGTAGTTGCGGAAGACCACATCGACCGCGAGATCCGCCCCCTGGCTGGCGTAGTAGTCCGCGGGCATCACCTCAAGCTCGACCTGCGCGGGGGCTTCCGCCACGCCGCTGGTCAGGCCTGCGAGCAGATCGGTCTCCACGTCGGGGATCGGGAGCAGGCTCGCGCCGAGGGTGAAGGTCTCCGGCGTCAATCTGCGGGCGGGCGGCGGTACGGTGTAAAAAGCGTCGAAGCCCTGGCTGCGGTAGAAGCGCAGCGCAACCGCCTCCAGATCAGCGTAGGTCATGTATTGGCTGGGTGAAAATTCGTTCGTCGGAACCTGAAGCGATGGAGCCAACCCTGCCGCGCCATAGGCCAGCGAGTAATAGAGCTTCTTGGGCTGCCAGGGATCGATGAACTCATCGACAAGCTGCTCCGGGAACGCGTTCGGATCACCCGCCAGGAAGAAGGCTTCAGTCGCCAACTTGGCGATGTACTGGTGATGACCATGCCCGCTCGGCGATGGGTTCATGGTGATAACCACATCCGGCTTGAGGACACGGTAGAGCCGAACCACATTGGCGAGCGGCTCATCGTGGCCCCAAAACTGCTCAGTGGCATTCGCGCTGGTGGTGAACGCCCAGTCAAGCTCGTTCAGATAGTAGACCAGGTCGATGCCGAGAGACGACAAGGCCATGCGCTCTTCAGCTTCGCGGACGATGCCGAGCGACGGGCCGAGTTGGCGACCGATGGCGTTGCCGCCGCCTTCGCCTTTGGTCGCGGTGACAACCGCCGCCCGCGCGCCCTCATCGAGGACGTAGCGCGCCAGTGTTGCGGTCGCTGTCGAGTCATCGTCGGGATGTGCGCCGATGAACAGGATATTCACTTTGGTGAGATCATCACTGGCAGCGGTTACCGGGACGGGTTCTTCCTGTGCGAAGGTGCTCCCGGGAACTAACAGAAGTAGGACAAGCAATACGACCAGAAAGCTGAAAGACTTTTTCATTTTGCTCTCCTATACCTATACATAGTCAAAGACACTTCACAGAGTTTCGCTCACGGATCTCCTTTCTTGAACGGTGCCGAACTCGCTTGATGACGAGTCCGGCTTCATGACAGAGGGAAGAACACGGCGCAGTGCTTGCCGTCTGGCTTCGGATTGCCCTGGTTAGTTGCATTGCGAAGTATGTGAAGACAGCAAAAAAACTCACTGCGACCGATCAAATCAGTGCCTGCACCAGCTTGCCACATATTGAGAAGCGAATTATGAAAATCGTATATTTATGATTATAGCACCTGTTCGCCGTCCACAACCGTTTCAATAGTGCAACACGTACAAAGACGCTGCGTTTGCACACCTGTGTGCCTTTTTTCGATAGGGTTTACGCCGCGTATCAAAGAGGAGGGGGAGGACGAGGGACGAAGAAAGCGGGAGGCTGTACGCGCCTCCCGCTCATGGCTTGCAGGTGTGATGTCAGGCCCGGCTAGGGCTGCGCGGGCGCGACAATCGGTGCGGTCGCCTGCAAGCTGCGCAGATAGACGGTGATGGCCGCGATGTCGGCGTCGGTCAGATAGCCACCCCACGCGGGCATGTTTGTCCCGGTCACACCCCCGGCGATGATCTGCTGGATGGCAGCGTCGGGTGTCTGGCTCAGGAACGTCTGATTGTTGAGCGCGGGGGCGATGGGCGAGCCATAACCATTGATGCCGTGGCACTGCGTGCAGAGCAAGTTGAATAACTGCTGCCCATTGGCGATGGCCTGTGGGCTGGTATCCAGCGGCGCGGCTTCGATCACCGGCAGTTGGACGCCCGCAGCATTGAGCGCACCCCAGTCGCTAATCAGCGCGACCACGGCCTGCTGTTCTGTGGTGTCGAGCGCCGCCGCCCAGGAAGCCATCAGCGTCCCCGGCACACCTTCCTGGATGATGCGGGCAATGTCGGCGTCGCTCAGGCGCACGCGCAGTTCATCGGTGTTGAGCGCCGGGGCTAAGGTCGAGCCTTCGCCATTTGCGCCGTGACAGGCCGCGCAGTTTTCCGCGTATACGGTCAGACCCTGAGAGAGCACTGCGCCGTTGGCCATCGTCTCCACGAGCGCGTAAGTCTCGGCGGGGATCTCGGCGACCGTGATCTGCGGCGGCGTCAACCCGAGTTCAGCCACCCGCGCTGCGACTGTATTCCAGGTGTCGGCTTGCAGCGCGACGACCAGACTGTCGATCTGCATCGCGGTCAGAATGCCGCCTTCGTCCACACCGAAAGCTGCCATCGCCGTGTTGTAGCGCCCACGCTCAATGGTGTTGTAGATCAACTGCGCATCCATGGCGACGGCGTTCGTCAGCGGCGGGTAGGCGGCGATGCCTTCGCCGCTCGCACCGTGGCAGGCGACGCAGTTCTGCGCGTACAGATCGGTGCCTTCCGCCACCATCGCCATGTGCAGGCTTTCGGCGGCGGCGGCCTGGCGTGCCGGTTCGTTGATCAAGGCGAGCCCCAGCCCGGCCACGATCATGAGTGTGCCGATGAGCGCGATCCAAGACATCTGCCGGGTCATGCTGTCACCCCCGCGTAGACCAGATCAGCCGGGCTGGCATGGTCACGCTGGATCGGCGTGCCGGTATCGATCTTGACCAGGCCATCGACGATGGACACGGCGAACCGATCCAACGGGCGCGGCGCGGGTGGGTTGATCACCTGGCCGTCCATCTCAAAGCTGGATGCATGGCACGGGCAGATGAATTTGCCTTCTGCCGGGTTCCAGGGCACAGCACAGCCGAGATGCGTACACTTACGATACAGCGCCAGGAAGCCGCCGTCCGGCATCCGCACGAGGTAGAAACGGCCCTGCGTAAACGGGGTGACGCTGCCGGGCGGGAATGAGTCAGCCTGGCCAGCGTCGATGACGCCGCCAAACTCACCTTCGACGATGCGCGGCGAGAAGAAGCTCAAGACCACGCCGCCCGTTTCGACCAGCGCCAGCGCACCGGCTGCGCCCCAGGCCAGTTTGAGAAAATCGCGGCGGGAGACATCCTTGTCCGCCATCAGAGCACCTCCCATGGGAGCATGAGCGCCATGCCTTCGCCCCGGAAAGCGACGCCGATAACCGTCAAAACAATGAAAGCTGTCACCAGCAGGACGAAGATGCCCTGGCGCGCCTCGCATGCTGTCGAGCGGAACAGCCGCTTGATCATGTCGTAGTAACCGATCAGCAGCAGCAGAAGCACTGCCAACGGTATCCAGCCATTACTGATGATCGTCGGCAGGTTTGGCATCATCCCCGGCAGATCAAGCACGTATTCATCCAGCAGCACGAGCAGCGGCACGGCGATCAACGCGGTCAATGTACTGACGAGCGCGATCAAGCGACCTTTGCGCGAGCGGAACCAGACGCCCTCGGCGCTCAGGTCGAAGCGCTGATAGGGCAGAAAAGCCAGTGCGCCCAGGCCTAACGCCGGGATGATGATCGCGCCGAAGACAGGATGGAAATGCAGCAGCAGTTCTTGCAACCCCATGAAATACCAGGCAGCCTTCGCCGGGTTGGGGCTGTGATCCGGGTTGGCGGCGGCTTCCAGCGGAGCATTGACCCAGACCGACCACAACAGAATCGCGCCCGTCATCACCAGCGCAAACACCAGCTCGCGCGAGACCAGGTGCGGCAGCGTCGTGACTTTTTCGATCCGGTCGCCATCGTCGCCATCGACCTTGCCATCCACCGTGTGCGGGATGGTCAGCGTGTCTTTGCGGACACGCCAGATGTGAAACGAGACGATGCCCATCAGCGTCAGCGGGATGATGGCGACGTGCAGACCATAGAAGTTAGTCAGCGTGGCCGCGCCGACTTCGGGGCCGCCAAGCAGGAAGTTGCGCAGGCCTTCGCCGATCAGCGGGATGTAGCTCAGGAGGCTGGAGCCGACCGTCACCGCCCAATACGCCAGTTGATCCCAGGGCAGCAGGTAGCCGGTGAAATTCGCCGCGACGACGAGCAGCAGCAGCGCCAGACCAAGTATCCAGTTGAATTCACGCGGCGTGCGGAACCCGCCCGTGAAAAACACCCGCAGCAGATGGAGAAAAGCGACGATCACGAGCAGATTGCCGCTCCAGTGATGCAGATTGCGGATCAACTGGCCGAACCAGACGCTGGTTTGCAGGTTGAGCATGTCCTGGTAGGCGGTTTCGGGCGACGGCGTGTAGACGAACATGAGCATGACGCCGGTCACGGACAGCAGCACGATCAGCAGCAGTGCCAGCCCGCCTAATCCCCAGGTGTAAGTGAATTTCAAGGTTGGTTTGGCGACTTTGCTCGGGTGCAGGTGCAGCACGAGGTTGTTCATTACCACACGCATCCGCCCACGGTCGTCGCTGGGTGGGAGTTCATCCCGCTGGATGGACTCCCAGACGCGCTGTTTCAGGTCTTCAGGTCGGGGATCGAATTCATCGGTCATGAGATATGGCTCCCTGGTGAATGACTGGCAGCGGACTACGGCTGCTGTGTGCTGATGGTTTGCTGGCGCTGGCCGCGATACTGATTGCCGTTTCCGTTACCATTGCTGCCGCCGTTTCCATTCCCATTGCCGCTGCTGTCTCCGCTGCCGCCAGCGGTGCCACTCCCGTTACCGCCGTTATTCCCATTACCGGTGCCATTCCCTGTGCTGGCAGCGAAGGCATTGCCGCTGCTGCTTCCGCTGCCGCCAGCATTGCCATTCTGATTGCCGTTGTTGCCATTGCCCTGGCCACGCCCTGGCCCTGCCCACAGCGGTCGCCCATTCGGGTCGCGCAGGAGGATGCGTTCGCCGGTCGCCGTCTTCGTCACCTGGCCAACCTGGAACTGCTCCGCTTGCCAGAACCCCAGCATCGAAATCGCGTCGCCGACGGCGAAGGTCGTGTTCTGCGTCTGCCAGAAATCTGCACGGCCAAAGGAAACCGTCAGGGTCTGCGCATCAGTGGTCTGGACGACCAGGCCGTTGTTCGTCAGCGCTGTGACCGTGCCCTCGACCGTCACCCACTGATCCGCCGGGACCTGCACTTCACCCTGGCCGCCATTCGACGCGTTGCCGTTGCTGCCGCCCGACCACAGGGGCTGACCGGTTTCGCTGCGCAGCGCCAGGATCGCGCCGTCCGAGGTCGTCACGGTGCGGGCGTGATAGTTGGAGCCATTGAAGAAGCCGTCCACCGTCACGACAGCGCCCTTGTTCAGCGTGACCGGCTGCGCCTGCCAGTAATCCGGCGCGCCCAGTTCGACGTAGATATTGCTGCCATCGGTCAGCGCCAGCGTCATGCCGACGGTGGTCAGGTCGAGAATCGTGCCGCTGCCGCTCCACACCTCACCGACATTATTGGTCGATTGCTGCGCCGGCTGCGGCGTGCCTGCAAGTTGTGTATTTGTTGCTGGATTCGCAGCCGTATCGGCAGCCGGGTTCACAGTTGGCTCCACAGTCGCGGCGACGGTGGGTGTGATCGTTGCTGGTAAAACGGCGTTCTGAGAATCGAGCAGAACGGAGGCTGCCCCACCCACGACGGTCAAGACGAGCAGACCAACGATGATTTTCTTCAACATGAGCTTCACTCTCTGTGCATTGCATGTGTACATGCGCTCGAGAGTGCCAGGAAGTTGTGTAGAAATGATGAAGATGCTGTTTGGAGGCTGTGCAAAATCGAGATGCTGTCATTTAGCGGCGCGAACAATCCGCAGGCGACGGCAACCGACACCTATCAGTCGGTTGCGTCTCTCAGGCTCGCAGGTTTTCCAGCCGTCTTATCACGCCATCAGCGCCAGGAAGTGATCCACATCGTAGTAAGACGCCTGCGCTGCGGGCGACCACTGCGGCAGTGCCAGATCGAAGGCGTGCTCGGCCTGGGGGAACTCAACATACAGCGCCGGAACGCCCGCAGCCCGCAGCTTTTCGGCCAGGCTACGTGTCGCTGCCGGGGGAACACCAGCATCCCCGCTCCCTTGCAGCAGCAGCGTTGGCGGGCAGCTCGCCTGCACATACTCGACAGGCGAAAGCAAGCCAAACCACTCCGGCACTTCATCTGGCGCGCCGGGGAACAGGTTCGCCATCGCTTCGAACCCGTCTTTGAAATTCTTCCGATCAGTCGGATCGCTGCCGAGCAGCAGACGTTGTAGAAACGGGTTGTGGCTGGTCTGGCGGAGAAGATCGCCGATCTTCTTCCAATCGTTGTAGTTGTAGAAGGCGCGCATATCGCCCGGCCCGTAATAGGAGATGACGGCGCGCACGGAGAGATCCGCCCCCGCCACATCCTCAGGTGTGAGAGCGGGATGGTAGGGCGCATACCCGGTCAGTAAGGCGAGGTGTCCCCCCGCCGAGCCACCCGCCAGGACAATCCGCTCCGGGTCAATTTCGTAGTCGGCGGCATGGGTTTTCAGCCAGGCCACCGCCCGCTTGACATCCCCTGCCATGCCCTCGATAGTGGTTTCCGGCATCAGACGATAAGCCACATCCATTACAAAGTGCCCCTGTGCGCAGAGATGCTGGAAGAAGGTGCGCGTTCCGGCATCTTTGTCCAGCAAGCTCCAGCCGCTGCCATGCAGGTAGATCACTGCCAGCCGAGAAGACGGCACGGTCGTCGGTGGATGCCAGAGATCACACAGCAGTCGCCGTTCGGTGCCGGGGATCGTCCAGAAAGCCACATCCTGTTCCCAACGCGGCTGGGGAGCTTGTGGCAAGCGAATGAGCCAGCGCTTCTGGGGCAGACGCGCTCGCCGCTCTGGCACAATCTGCTCACGCCAGTTGGAGCCAAAAGCCGCTTCAAATTCCGTGTGGGAAGCCGTGACCTGCAGGATAAAGCGCATAGATAAAAACGCCGCCGTGCCGCCGAGGAGCAGGTTGATCACGATCAGCGCCGGAGAAGCGGAGAAAAGCCCGATCACGCCAGCCAGCAGCCCCAGCAAGACCGTCCAGAGCGCCAGACTTTCGGCCAGTATTTTAGGCATCAGCAGGAAAGCGGCCATACCTTTGAGCCTGGTGACAGCCAACACACTTGAGCCTAACGCCACCAGTCCCAGGACGAGCGCGATGCCACCTAAACCATTCATACTTTCCACCTCGCGGGGATGTTGCCCGCGGCTTGAAAGATAATATTCAGTCTATCATTCTCTGCCGCGTCAAAATCGTAGATATCGCTTCTCCCCCCACGCGCGCTGTGAGACAATCGCCTCAAGCGCGATCTACATCATTCCAAGCACCACATCACACTTTGATCTTCCCAACCGCAAATTTGACAGAAATGATCTCACGGGGTAAATTCTGGCCCCGTTCAATATTATCGAATTTGGTTTCACATTATGAAACATTGTTTATACTGAGGTGGTGATTATTGGCCTCGATCAACTCTCTCGTCAAAGCCATCCGCATCATGGAGTTGTTCTCTCCAGATGAACCCCGGCTGACTCTTACCGAGATCAGCGGGCGGCTCTCCATGCCCAAGAGCACGGCGCATCACATCCTGGCGACGCTGTTGAACGAAGGCTTTGTCGAGAAAGTCGATGGCGATAGCTATGCGCTGGGCACGGCAGTCATCGCCCTGACGCAGAACGTGCGCGTCAACGTCGAGCTGCGCGATCGCGCAGCGCCGATTCTGCGCGGGCTGGCGGATCAAACCCGCGAGACAGTCTACCTGACCGTGCCGGATGGCGGCTATGTCCTCTACATCTATGCTGTCGAGTCGCCGCAGCGGCTGCTGGCGCGCACGGCCATCGGCGACCGCGTTTCGATGCACTGCACCTCGGTCGGCAAAGCGGTGCTCGCCTACTACACAGCAGAGGAGCAGGCACGCGTTGTGGCAAACACCGGGCTGCCGGCTTTTACCCCGGCCACGATCACGGAATTTGATGCGCTGCGCCATGAACTGGAACTGACGAAATATCGCGGTTACGCCATCGACCGCGAGGAGCACGAGACCCACACCTTCTGCATCGGCGCGCCGATCTTCGGCATCGGCCAGCGGGTCGTCGGCTCTTGCAGCATCTCCGGCGCTGACCCGGAGATTCTCGGGAGCCGGATGCCGTCGCTGGTCGAAAACGTCGTCTCGGCGGCGGAGGATGTGTCGAGACGCATGGGCTACGTCCCTTCGACGGCGACGCAATCCGCATCGGCGGCGCGGCGCAATGGCAGTCAGAGCAGGTGACAGATATATGGTAGCGATGATCGCTCGCCCACTGTTTGAGCGTCTGGACGACCGGCCAATGGCCCACTGCGCGACGTTGATCGCGCTGCCAGATGGACGCTTGCTGGCGGCGTGGTTCGGCGGTGCTTACGAAACGTCGCCCGATGTCGTCATTCTCGGCTGCGAAAAGCCAGCCGGTTCTGAAGTGTGGAGCGAACCGCGCATCATCGCCGAGGCAGCCGGGCGCTCGCTGGGGCAGCCGGTGTTCCTACCCCGCCCGGATGGCACGCTCTGGTTGTTCTTCGACGCCATCATGGGCAATGACTGGACAAGCGCGCAGCCCTACCGCCAGATCTCCAAAGATGGCGGCGCGTCCTGGCTGCCCGCCGAGCCGATCATGGATTATCCCGGTCTGATGTTCCGCAGCCGCCCGCTGGTATCCGCGGGGCGCATCTTGCTGCCCGCTTACGACGAAAACACCTGGCAGTCACGCATGCTGATCTCGGATGACGACGGCGTATCCTGGCAGCTGACTGAGCCGATTTCGACCCCGGCGGGCAACATTCATCCGACAGTGGTCACGCGGCCGGATGGACGTCTGCTGGCATATCTGCGCACCGGCGGCAGCGGCGGCAATCTCTGGCGCACCGAGTCGAGCGATGGCGGCGAGACCTGGTCAACACCGGCGGCGACCGCACTGCCGAACCCCAATTCGGGCTTTGATCTCATGCGCTTGCAGAGCGGGCGGCTGGCACTGGCCTTCAACAACAGTCCGAGCCTGCGAACGCCGTTGTGCGTCGCGCTCGCGGACGAGGGCGAGCACTGGCGTTGGGTGCAGACCTTCGAGACCGATCATGCCGAATTCTCGTACCCGACGCTGGCACAGACGACGGACAGCATGCTGCACCTGGTCTATACCTACCGGCGCGAACATATCCAGTATGCCAGCTTCAGCGAAGCCTGGCTCATGCAAGGGGCAGCCTACGGCGTCTGAGTTCTTGGCGAAAAGGCGGCTGCCTGCTGGCAGGTATCCACCACTCCTGGCAACGACAAGGCTGTGATTGAGAGGAAGGAGGCAACCGACGCACAATTTCAGGGATACGCACAATGACCTTGGTTCTTGAATCTTGAAACACAGTGAGGTGAATTATGCGCAGGTTACTCGTATGCTCTCTTTTGGTCGTGATGTTGTTTTCGGTCAGCCTGGCGACAGCGCAATCGACCACGATTGAATTCTGGGGCGGCTGGACCGGCCCCGACGCCGAGACGATGCAGGGGCTGGTCGATGAGTGGAACGCCGCCAACCCGGATCTTCAGGTGAACCTGACGATGCAGCAGTGGTCGCCGCTGTTCGACGCCTTCATCACCTCGGCGGCGGCGGGCGACTCGCCGGACATCCTGGCGATGCACCCGCAGGAAATGGCGCAGTTCATTGACCTGGGCCTGATCCTGCCGCTCGATGACATCATCGCCGGTTCCGATGTACTCAAGGTCGAGAACTTCTCCGAGAACGCCTGGAATCTGAACAAGTACGAGGGGGTTCAGTATGCCATTCCGCTCGACCTGCACATGCACGGCATCTTCTACAACGTCGACATGTTCGAAGCAGCGGGCATCGACACCCTGCCCGTCACCGGCGCGGAATTCGTCGAAGCCGCCCGGATGCTGACGCTTGATGCCAATGGCAAACACCCCGGCGATGACGGCTTCGATGCCGCCAATGTCGTCCAGTACGGCACGAGTATGCACACCAACCACCACGCCTTCTTCCAGTGGTGGGCGCTTTACAACCAGCTCGACGGCCAGTTCCTCTCCGAAGACGGTATGCAGTGCGCCTGGGATCTCGACAAGGCGACCCAGGCCTGGCAGTGGCTGCAAGACCTGGTCTACACCCACGGCGTCGCGCCCCAGGGGCAGACAGATTACCCCGCCGACTTCCTCTCCGGGCGGACGGCCATGCTCATCGATGGGCCGTGGCGGATGCCGCAGCTTGAGCAGGCGCAGGCTGATCAGGGCTTCAACTGGGGCGTCATCGAATACCCGGTCGTCTTCGATCACCCCGCAGTCTGGGGCAGTGGCCACAACTTCACGCTCCCGACCAACGCCGATCCGGCCAAGCAGGCCGATGCACTGCGCTTCCTGGAGTGGCTCGTTTCCAACTCGCAGGGCTGGGCAGTTTCAGGTCAGCTTCCGGTCTTCAACAGCGTGTCCGAGTCCGAGGCTTTCCTGGAGCTTCCGGGGCGCTCGTCCTTCGTGGAGATGCTGCCTTACGAAGTCATCCTGCCCGGTATCGTCAAGTACAACGAAATCTTCGCCAGCAACGCACCGACGCCAATGATGGTGCTGGCGCAGGACATCATGCTCAACGACGCCGAGGTGCGCCCGGCGGTCGAAACGGCCTGCAACGAGATCACCGCTATCCTTTCGATTCCGTAGCCATCCGTTCCGGTCACGAAACACCGGCTCCTCTCATGGGGGGCCGGTGTTAGTTTTGAGAGGGAAAAGCCATGGGCCGCGTGTTGCCTCGTGCTCGCGCCGATACGCAAACCAGGACAGCGCCCCGGTTCTCGTACAAGACCACCGCCTATCTGTTTGTGCTGCCGTACTTAATCTTCTTTCTAGCCTTTCGTTTGGGGCCGGCGCTTGTCGGCCTGGGCATGGCTTTCACCAACTGGCGCATTGTCGGCCAACCGGACTGGGTCGGCTTCAGCAACTTCGAGGCGATGACGCGCGACACACGCTTCCTCGATGCCCTGCGCAATACGGCTGTGTTCACGGTACTGACCGTACCGCTGCTAATAATCGTCGGGCTGGCGCTCGCGATCTTTATGAATCAACCGCGTCGTGGGCGCACGATTGGCCGGGTCGCGGTCTTCATTCCCTACGTCTTGATGTCAACCGTTGTCGGTGTCCTCTGGACGTGGATGCTCGAACGCGATTTCGGGCTGGTCAACTCCTATCTCAAATATCTCGGCATCGCGCCTGTCCCCTGGCTGCTGAATGAAAACGTCGCGCTCTACGGCATCATCCTGACGACGATCTGGTGGACGGTCGGCTACAGTATGGTGTTGTTTCTCGCCGGCTTGCAGGACATTCCGGAAGAGCTTTACGAAGCCGCGCGCATTGACGGCGCCAGCCCCTGGGCATTGTTTCGCTTCGTGACGATTCCGCTGCTGTCGCCGACGATCTTCCTGGTGGCGCTGCTGTCGATCATCAACTCGTTCCAGGTCTTCGACCAGGCCTACGTCATGACCTCCGGCGGCCCCGGCACATCGACCCTGACGCTCGTGCAATATGTCTACACTGCCGCCTTCCAATTCAGCCGTATGGGCTACGGCGCAGCCATCGCCGTGGTACTGTTCGTGATTCTTATCGCCATCGCGCTGATCCAGGCGCGCAGCTACCGACGTGGATTAACGGGGACGATGCAGTGAAAGCACAGAACACGATCCAGACCATTGCCTGGTACATCACGCTGATCATCATTGTGGTGCTGATGCTCGCGCCGATCCTGTGGATGATCTCCACGTCGCTCAAGCCAGAGCTGGACATCCTGAGCAACGAGATCCACTGGATTCCTGAGCGTTTCACGCTGGAAAATTACCAGAAAGTGCTCGACGCACACCCGATCCTGCGCTGGACGTGGAACAGCTTGTTCGTCGCTGGCGTCGCCACGCTGCTGACCGTCACCCTGGATGCGCTGGCGGGCTACGCCTTCGCGCGGATGGATTTCCGCGGGCGGGACATTCTGTTCGCGATCATCGTGTCGATGCTGTTCGTGCCTTTGCAGATCACGGTCGTGCCGCTGTTC
Source organism: Anaerolineae bacterium (assembly GCA_023382675.1). Lineage (GTDB taxonomy): Bacteria > Chloroflexota > Anaerolineae > Aggregatilineales > Phototrophicaceae > Flexifilum. Next base: position 76,077 of record JAHDWN010000026.1, on the reverse strand, counting down.
CTGGCCTTCGCCAAAATGGAGATTACCGACACGTATCTGGCGTTGATTCTGCCGATTGGGGCGAACGTGACCGGCGTCTTTCTCATGCGTCAGTTCTTCCTCGGCATCCCGTCGGATCTGGAAGATGCGGCGCGTGTCGATGGCGCATCGGCGCTGCGCATCTGGTGGTCGGTCGTGCTGCCATTGGCGCGCCCGGCGCTGACGACCGTCGCCATCCTGACATTTCTTTCGACCTGGAACAGTTTCTTCTGGCCGCTGATCGCCACACGCAGCGACGCAGTGCGGACACTGCCGGTCGGCATTGCGCAGTTCCTGAGCGTGCGCCCTGGCCTGACGCAGAACGTCCAGGCTTACGGCATGTCGATGGCGGGCGCGGCGCTGGCAGCACTGCCGCCGATCATCCTGTTCATCATCTTGCAGCGCAACTTCATCAAGGGGATTTCGATGACTGGTCTCAAGGGGTAGGCGCAAACGGGTCAGTAGCATCAATCTGCATACAGACAGAGGGCATTCTGTACTGCACACATCGCCCAAAACCCTTTGCCCATGCGCATATTCGAGACTACACTCTAAATATCATCGATCACACACCTCTGGCGATCCAGCATGTACGATCACACCACCCACCTCTCCCCGTTCACCTGGCGCTATGGCAGCGAAGACATGCGCCGCATCTGGTCGGAGGTACACAAACGGCAGCTCTGGCGGCGCATCTGGGTCGCGCTCGCCGCGGCACAGGCGGAAGCCGGGCTGGTTACGTCCGCGCAGGTCGATGATCTGCGCGCCCACGTCGGTATGATCGACATCGCCCGCGCCGACGCCATCGAGGCCGAGATCAAGCACGATCTGATGGCCGAAATCAAAACTTACGCCGAGCAGTGCCAGACCGGCGGCGGCATTATCCACCTGGGCGCGACCAGCACTGACATCGAAGACAATGCGGATGCCCTGCGCCTGCGCGAAAGCCTGGAACTGATCGTCGAGCGGCTGCAAGAATTACTGCTTACGCTTGCCGACCACATTGAGACGCACGCCGATCACATCTGCATGGGCTGGACACATCTTCAGCCTGCCGAGCCGACCACCGTTGGCTACCGGCTCGCCGTCTATGCGCAGGACTTGCTGGCTGATTACGAAGCGCTGGTTGCCACGCGCAACGGTATTCGTGGCAAGGGCTTCAAAGGCGCTGTCGGCACGGCGGCCAGCTATGCCGAGCTGTTGACCGGCACACACATGACGCCCGCGGACCTCGAAGCGCGGGTGATGGCAGCGCTCAATCTGAAGGCCTTCCCGGTCGCCACGCAAACCTATCCCCGGCGGCAGGACTGGCTCGTCGTCAGTACGCTGGCCGGGCTGGCGCTCACCATCCACAAGCTGGCGTTCGATCTGCGCGTGCTGCAAATGCCGCCGGTTGGCGAGTGGGCAGAACCATTTGGCACTGCCCAGGTTGGCTCATCAGCGATGCCGTTCAAGCGCAACCCGATCAATGCTGAAAACATCGACAGTCTCGCGCGCTACCTGGCATCTTTACCGGGGGTCGCCTGGGGCAATGCCGCCGATAACCTGCTCGAACGCACGCTCGACGACAGCGCCAACCGCCGCATCATCCTGCCACAAGCATTTCTCAGCGCCGATGAACTGATCATCCGCGCGATCCGCATCATCAAAGGGCTGCGCATCGACGAAGAAGCCATCGAGCGCACCCTGGCAACCTACGGTGTCTTCGCCGCCACCGAACGGCTGTTGATGGCGGCGGTGCGCGCCGGCGGCGACCGCCAGATGCTGCACACGATCATCCGCGCGCACAGCCTCGCCGCCTGGGTCGAGATTCAGCGCGGGCAGCCGAACCCGCTCGCGCACACGCTGCCCGGCGACCCGCAGATCGCCGCCCTCGTCCCGCCGGGCGAAGCGATCAAGCTGCTCGATGCCGGGCAATACGTCGGCGATGCACCCCAACGCGCACACGCCATGGCAGCGCAGGTTCGCACAGCCGTGGGCTGATATCGTCGGTTACGATCTGCCGCCCGCCGTCAGCGCCATGCCCGCCCGCCCGATGGCGACATTGGCGGCCATCTTTGCCCGCGCAGCCAGCGATGCTCCACCGCTCAGCCGTGCATGGTTGAGCGCCACTGAGTTGACCATCCAGCGCGTCGCATAGGCGTAGAAGCGCCGCGTGTAGCGCCCGGCAACCTCCAGATCGCGGTCGCTGTGCTGTTCCCAGTCCGTGCTGGTGTAAATGTCGCTCTCGATTTTGGCGTGATACGGCGTGCCCTTGATTGGGTAGGCGACCGTCGTCAGGAACACGTCCGGGTCGCACTTCTTGAGGTGGGCAACGGTCGCGGTGATGTCTTCCACCTGCTCGCCGTCATAGCCGAGCATGATGAACATGCCCGTCTGGATGCCGTGCTGCTTGAGCAGCCGCGTTTTGGCCTGCACGTCCTCGACCTGCACTTTGCGCTGCATCGCGTCAAGCACCTTCTGGCTGCCGCTCTCGCTGCCGTTCCACAGCCGGTAGCAGCCCATGTCCGCCAGCGTGCCCACGACCTCCTCATTCAGGCGGTCGGCGCGGCTGATGCACTCGAACGGGATGCGCACGCCGCGCGCCTTCAGCGCCTCGGCATAGCGAAACAGCCAACGCGCATTGATGGCGAATACGTCATCTGCATACCAGATCAAGTCGGGGTTGTAGCGCTCTTTGATCCAGAGCAGTTCGTCAGCGGCGTCTTCCGGTGTGCGGCGGCGATGGGTATTGCCGTAGACCGAGTGTGAGCACCAGGTGCATGTGTAGGGGCAACCACGCGCGTGGATGACGCTGACGGAGCTTTGGCCGTGATGCTCTTTCCAGGCACGCATGTAACGGGGGATGTCAATCGCCTCGCGGTCAGGCCAGGGATTCGCGCTCAGATCGGCGATGAACGGGCGCGGCAGCGTCTCGGCCAGATGGCCGTTGTCGTCCAGGTAGGCGATGCCCCAGATGTTGCTCAGTTCGCGCCGGCCATGCTGCGCCAGATGCGGCAGCAGCTCCGCCAGCGTCAGCTCACCCTCGCCCTTAACGATGATGTCCGCGCCGTGCGCCAGATAGTCCGCCGCGTAGTAGGGCGGCTCCGGCCCGCCGAGGATGACCAGCGCGCCCTGCGATTTCGCCAGCCGGATCATCTTCAGGACGTTGAACTTCGTCATCAGGTTGACGTACAGGCCGACGACCGGCGGCTGCTCACGCGCCAGCAGCGCCGCGAAGTCATCCAGGCTGGCGAACGTGCTGTCGAACACCCCCACGTCGAAACCCTCACGCTTGAGGTATGACGCGAGATAGAGAATGCCGAGCGGCGGGTAAGGTTTCATCACCTGCCGCTCGTGCGGGTCTTCGTTCAGGAAATAGCCATGCGCGAGCAGGATGTCCATGGGCAGTTGATCTTCATCAAAATCGTCATTCCAGGGAGAATAGCATATTCCCCACCAGAATTGTGACCAACCAGGAAATCAATTCCGATGAGAAAGCGAACACGGTCAGGGGATAACGATCTGTCAGATCAAGTACCAACAGACCGATCGAAAACACGACCAGAAAGACACTGATGCCAGATTTCCACGTCTTGTCGGTCGGCTTGGCGATGGCGTCCAGGATGATCGCCGCGACCAAACCGCCGACGAGCGCCGTCGGCCACGTCACCTGAAACATGCTGCCCGGCAATGCGTTGAGGAGATAGACCAGAAGCGCGCCGCCCACCACAATCAGCACAATCAAGATGAGCCATTTCGCCACTTTGACGATGAAAGCTGCCGGACTTTGCCAGGTGTCCTGCATGTAATACCACAGGATGACGGGCAGGAAACCGACCGGTGTGGCATTGAGTTCTACGCCAAGATCATTGAGGAGTGGGTAGTGGCTCTGCGCAATTCCAGAAGGCATACGGTAGCCTGTGCTGGGTTCAGTTGCCACCATGAGCAGACACCCCGCCACGAACAGGGCAAAGCCGAGCAAGCCCAGGATCAGCCCACGCTCAAAGACAAGATTCTTGCCGCCAAGCAAAATAGCCAGCAAGAGAATAATGCAAATCTTGACCACTTCACCGGCGAAGGTCGCCAGCAGTTCTATGGACGTGTTGGCAATGACAATGTAGAGCACATCATTGGGCAACAGATCGCGCCATTCCGATTGCCACGAAACCAACATCACAAACCCGAACATGGCAATACAGATAAGGGCGCGAATGGCAGTAAGTGGCCGCGACATCGCCAACACCGTCGTCGCGGCCACCACGAGCGTAAAGATAAGCAGAGGAAGCGTGGGTGTTGCGCCGAGGCTGCGCAAAAATTCCTGCACAGCCGGTATGCTGGGAAGGGTCATATCACGTCCTCAATTGTTGGTGGAGAAACGGTCTGCGAGGGATGTAATTTTGGCGCGCCAGGCAGATGGTTGCAATAACTTTGTAGTCATAAATCAGAATTATTAAATTATAATATGATGCGCTTTGAATATCGGGTTGTCAGGCCGATCACACCGGCGAGATTGGATCGATCTCGGCTGCGCCCGCGAAATCGTCGGCTTTCTTCTTGTGGACAGCTTCGCTGCGCAGCGTCCACCAGTAGGCGAGCGCAAAAATTGCCAAACAGACGATCAGAAGTGCGCTCAGATACAGCGGGCTGGCGACGATGACATTCAACAACCCGATCAACACGGGCAGCGCCAGAACGTTCACTGCCGCCTGGATGCCGATCATCCCGGGCAGATGGTGAACGCCCAATACGCGATAGGCATGTAAAATCGCCAGCGCGTAGAGTGGTGCGGCAAAGAACGAGAAGAAGCCATAACCGCTCGCGTCGTCCGGCAGGCTGGCAACGCGCACGACAGCGATCCCCGCCCCGACCAGACTGATGACCATCAACGAGAACAGCGACCTGCGCCGTGAGAGACCGGCGGCAATCACCAGCCCCGACAAATTGGCCACGAGAATCGCCTGTAAGAACAAAGCGACGCTGCTGACACTGGCGCGCTGCGAGGTGTATAGAAGCATTCCCTGAGATAAGGCCGTGGTGGACGCCGCTGCCATCAAGAACATCAGCAGCAGCAGCCAGCTCTGCCACGTGCGCAGCGTTTGCCCAATCGAATAGAACCAGATCGCCTCACCGGTCGGCATGTAAGTGCGCCAGCGCCAGCGTACGGTGATGAAAACCGCCAGCAAAGTCATGGACACCAGCACCAGCGCATTGTAAGCAAGCATTGGCGCTAATCCATACGCCATGAGCACACCGCTGGCAATCGAGAAGATCAGCCCGCCGACCAGAGACCCCAACGCCACCGCGACCAGCAGCACAAACAGGTTCACCGGTTTGCTCAGCGTGACGATATACGCAATTGCAGCGGTCATGATCAAGCCCTGTCCCGCGCCGATTAGCCCCTCGAACACGATGTGCAGCGGCCACGGCGGATTGACTGCCCATCCGATCAAGCCGAGCAAGACACCGCTCGCGCCCAGAATGAAGAGTCGATTGTAACCGAGGCGACCGATTAACCAGCCGGCGAGCAAACTGCATAGCGCCAGAGAGATGCTAAAAGCGCCACTGACCAACGCGACCGCATTGCTCATGCTGGTCGAGGTCTGCGCATCGAGGGCATAGAACACGATGACACTGCGGGCGTTCTCGCGCAGGCCAAACACGAACGCCGCTACCAGAAGCAAAGCGATCAGCGACCAGTGAGTGGCGCTGCCGGGTGCCGGTGATGGGTTGTCTAGCGTGGCTGTTGGCTCCATCGCAGACTCACCGCTACGTCAATTCATAACCGGACGTTCGCTTGATGTAGTCGAGCACGTCCTGATACGCGCCGGGGTCGGTGCTCAGCAAGATCGAGTGGATTTCACCATCGACCAGCACCTCCACGAACGATTCGCTGCCGCTCTCACAATGGCGGAAGCGGCTGGCCTTGTCGAGGTTCAACACGATAGTGACGTTGTTGTCGTTCGAATACTTGATCCAGGGGCTGTCAGTCATGCACATGCTCCTTATCTGGCTCATGCTATTGTAGCCTGTAAAAACTCGATGCTGCCAAAAGCACCTCTGTAAGTGAAATCATGGTGTGCCATTCCAATCCGTCCAGCACAAAAACCTATTTCGCCTACAATAGAAGTTGGAATAGAGGTGATATTCACTTTGTTTCACAGGAGAGGATATTATGGGCAATCAGAACAGCCCGATTGTCTGGTCGATCATCGCGGTCATTCTTGCGGTGATCCTCAGCTTGCTGCTGGTTCCGGCACTTCTGGGGCCTGGCCCACAGGGGCCGCAGGGCGATCCCGGACCGCAAGGCGCAGTCGGACCGCAAGGCCCACAGGGTGATGTCGGGCCACAAGGCGAGGCAGGGCCTCCTGGTCCACAGGGTGAACCTGGCCCGCAGGGCGAAGTCGGACCGCAGGGTGAAGCCGGGCCACAAGGTGAGGCTGGGCCTCCCGGCCCGCAGGGTGAGCCTGGCGTCGCAGATGTTGCAGATCACATCGTCTGGTACAGCCCGCTGGCGATGGTGGCAGATGAAGACGCCGCCGGTCAAACACATCTGCTCATTTCGCGCTCGCCCTTCGGCAATACGCTGCGTGTGACCACCCAGCAGGCGGGCGACCTGCAATGGCTGAATCTGCCGCTGGCAGTGCAGGACAACCTCGCGATCAAAGCGGTCATCCTCTGCTATGACCTTTCCAGCGCCAACAGCTTCATCTCGCAGGTGCGCATGGCCGAAGAGACTGTGCCGCCCTCAGCGCTCGTCCAGCACGATGACGGCACCGATCTCACCAGCACCGATCCGGTCTGCGTCGAGAGCGCGGTCAACGATTACCAGCCCAACGGCGCGGTCAGCCTGAGCTTGCGTCTGAACTTCGCCAACACGACGGATCGCATCGACATCGGCGCGATTGGCCTGCGCGTCGGCCAGTAGCCACATGTGAGGGTGAGGTGTGTGCCTCACCCTTCTGCCCATTCCCCACACGCGCCGTTTGGCCACGACATTTGTCATACTCAATGGCGATGGAGATCACTGCGCAAGCGCCGCCAAGCGCGCTATCGTATGACTATGAGGGATTCTCTTTCGGGCAGCCGCCATAAAGAGGTATGGATTATCTTTTGCAGGATAGTTAGTTGTTTAGGAAGAACGGCCTCCGGTTTTGACCCACATACCCGTCTCTTCGCCACTCGTTATCGAGGTCTACCGGGCTAGTTACTTCACAAGGAGTGAATGACGTGGGAACACTACAACCGATTCTCGCTAAGCATCCATTTTTTGCCGGTCTTCAGGAAAACCATTTGAAGCTCCTCGCCGGGTGCGCCAGCAACGAACGTTATAAGGTTGGCGATTATCTGTTTCATGAGGGGCAGGAGGCGAAAAGATTTTTCATCCTGCGCGAAGGTCTCGTCGCCATTGAAATTCAGGTCTCCGGCGACGGCCCGGTCACACTCTATACACATGACGCCGGCGATATCATCGGCTGGTCGTGGTTATTTGCGCCCTATCATTGGCATTTCAGCGCACGGGTCGTCCAGCCGGCCCGGGTTATTGCGCTTGACGGAGTTTGCCTGCGCGGCAAATGCGAAACCGATCACGAGCTTGGCTACGAGTTCTTGAAGCGCTTCGCCGCCAAAATGAGCTACACGCTGGACATGACCCGGATGCAACTGCTCGATATGTTCAAGTTCGAGGCCTGATGCGCGTCGAGAAATTCCCTCTCTCGTAACACTTACCGGGGAGACGTGCTCCCCGGTAGTGGGTTTTGCCCCTGAAAAGTCTGAATTCGTCGATCCGATCCCTACGCAGTCTGTCAGTCCTGTGTTATAATTCGAACATACGTTCTCTGGTTGACGTAGCACAAAAACCAACCCTAAAATGAGGCGGCACGCACGCCCATTCTGCAGCACGATAGGGAATCTCTATGACACTTGGTTCGGTTCGCCAGGTCAATATCAATCAGGAAATGCGCGACGCCTATCTCGATTACGCCATGAGCGTGATCGTCGCGCGCGCCCTGCCCGATGCCCGTGACGGCCTCAAGCCCGTACACCGGCGCATCCTGTACGCGATGTACGACATGGGCATACGCGCCGATACACCGTACAAGAAATGCGCACGTATTGTCGGTGAAGTGCTGGGTAAATATCACCCGCACGGGGACGCAGCCGTCTACGAAACGCTTGTCCGTCTGGCGCAGGATTTCTCGATGCGCTACATGCTGGTGGACGGCCAGGGCAACTTCGGCAGCATCGACGGCGACGGCGCAGCAGCCATGCGCTACACCGAAGCACGCATGGGCATGATCGGCGAAGAACTGCTGACCAACATCGACATGAACACGGTCGATTTTGGCGATAACTTCGACGGCACGTTGCAGGAACCGCTCGTGCTGCCCGCCAGCTATCCCAACCTGCTCGTCAATGGATCGAGCGGCATCGCCGTCGGCATGAGCACCAACATTCCGCCGCACAACCTGGGTGAAGTTTGCGACGCCTGCGTCTATATGCTGCGCCAATGGGACAAACTCGACGACATCAGCGTCGAAGACCTGATGCAGTTCGTCAAAGGGCCGGACTTCCCAACCGGCGGGCTGGTCTACCGCCACGCGGACGGCGGTGAAAACGGCGAGGACTCGCTCGTAGCTGCCTATGCGACCGGGCGCGGCAAGCTCACCATGCGCGCCAAGGTTCACATCGAGGACATGGGACGCGGCAAGTCGCGCATCATCGTCAGTGAGCTGCCTTATCAGGTCAACAAGGCGTCGTTGATCGAACGCATCGCCACGCTGGCACGCGACGGCAAGCTGGAAGGCATCGCCGACCTGCGCGACGAAAGCGACCGCCAGGGACTGCGCATCAGCATCGAGCTTCAACGCGGCGCAGAACCGACCGACGTGCTGGCGCAGTTGTTCAAGCTGACGCCGCTGCAAGATACGTTCAGCATCATCACGCTGGCGCTCGTCCATGGCGAGCCGCGCACACTCAGCCTCAAGCAGGCGCTGCGCGTCTATCTCGATCACCGGCAGGAGGTCATCCGCCGCCGCAGCGAGTACGAACTGGAACGCGCCCGCGCCCGTGCGCACATCCTCGAAGGGCTGCTCAAAGCGCTCGACATGCTCGACGAGGTGATCGCGACCATCCGCAAGTCGCGCACGGTCGAAACGGCGCGCGATAACCTGATGAAGCTGCTCAAGTGTACGCAGATTCAGGCGCAGGCGATCCTGGATATGCAGCTTCGGCGTCTGGCCGCACTCGAAGCTAAGAAGATCAAAGACGAGTACGACGAGAAGATCAAGCTGATCAAGTATCTCGAAGGCCTGCTCGCCAGCCCGCAGAAGATGCGCGAGGTCATCGCCGAGGAACTGATCGCGGTCAAGGATGCTTACGGCGATCCGCGCCGCACCGTCATCGCCGATAGCACAGCGACGAAAATCACCGCCGCCGACCTGCTGACACCCAAGGAAGAAACCTGGGTCACACTCACAGTCAACGGCAAGATCGGGCGCAGCTACGACACCAACGCGCCCAAAGTCACGGTCGATACCAAAGAGCCGCCGCGCTTCATCGCCAACACCGACACCAACCAGATCATCTACCTGTTCACCGCGACGGGGCAGTGCGCGACTATCCCGGTGCATCAACTGGCGCAGATCAACAATCCGAACGAGGGCGCGGACTTCTTCAGCCTGTGTACGCTCAAGAGCAGCGACGAGATCACGGCGCTGTTATGTCTGCCATCCTCGCTGGAACAGGGCTTCCTCTTCTTCGCCACCGAACAGGGCGAAGTCAAACGCCTGCGCATGGAAGACCTGCCGGGGATGCGCTCGGACTCGTTCAAAGTGATGGACATCGAGAAGGGCGACCGCTTGCTCGACGTGTATATGACGACCGGCGAAAACGAGATCATGCTCGCGACCGCCGAAGCGCAGGCGATCCGTTTCAGCGAAAACGACGTGCGCCCGACCGGCATGGGCGCGGGCGGGATGCGCGGCATCAAGCTGGCCGGACAGCGCGACCGCGTGGTCGGCATGGGCATCGCCACCGACAAGCAGCATCTGTTCACGATCACGGAGGATGGCATCGCCAAAAGCACCGCGATCAGCGAGTACCCGACGCAGGGACGCGCGGGCGGCGGCGTGATCACGATGACGCTGGCGAAGGGTGGCGCAGGGCTGGCAGCGGCGGCGGTCGGCAAGCCGGACGAGGCGATCATCGTGCTGACGAGCAAGGACAAGCCCAAGTACATGCGCCTGAGCCTCGCGCCGGTCGGCAAGCGCCCGCTCAAAGGCGACTACGTCATCTCGATGGGCGTGAAGGAGCAGGTGGCGAGCATCGTCAAGTATCAGCCGCTGGTCGAAGCGCCGGAAAACGGCGGGGAAGAATAATCACCAGGGCGGTCAAGTTCTTACGCGGCTCCTCTGGGCGATGCATCGGCTTGCGGTCGATCGTTGGTCAACGGAGGGTCTGCCAGTTCACGAGAATCAGAATGGTCCAAATGAGGGCGAAGATCGGCGGGATGGGCAAGGCAAACCCCCACCAGAAAACCGCACCCACAGGAAGCAACACGAGTGCGAGAATGGCACCGGACATGTAACCTTGCCAGAGTAAGTAACCGGCAACGGCCTCGAGAATGCAGACCAGGAGAAAACCAGCCAGAAGCGGTACCGTTGTGGGAATACCAGCACGCTCGAACGGCCCCCGTCCATAGGCAGGAAAGCCCATGACGAAGGGAATGTCACGACCGATCAGCAGATTCCGAATGGCGGGGACACAGAAAACCCCAAAACCGATGGCAACAAACCAATGGAGGATTGCGGCCACTCGCACTAGAGTTGGAACGTTCATGGTGATACTTCCTCAATGTTTGAAGCTTGCCCACTGGGTGTTGTCGCCTTACGACGGACTAGCTCTCATTATACGGAGAAATCCCGTGTATATGGCCGCCTGTCTGCTTGAGGCTGGCATGCGTCGCTGAGAGGGATCGAAGCACTCGATAGATGCCTAACCCTCGGCGGCTCGCTTGTATTCGAGCGTCCAGGCGATGCGCCAGGTCTTGCCACCGTCCTCGGTTGATTCGAAACGCCAGGAAAAACCGTCGTCCGTAATCTGGTCGAAGATTTCGCGGTGCGCCTTATCGCCTTTGATCTGGCCGTCGTCATCGAGAAAGCGCTGGGCGTAGCCGGTGAAGGTGTGGCTGGCGGTGTCGTAGCTGCCGAGCCAGTTGGCAAAGCCGCCTGGCGAGGTATCGACCCAGCGCTGCTCCCATTTGCCGCTGGTCGGGTTGTATTTGCGCAGGCTCCAGGCTTCGAACGGCTCGCCATTGAGCGGGCCAAAAAAGTGCTCGAAGATCAGATGCCTACCCATCGCATAGGTATGGTGGGTGTGCAGCGTCTCGTCGAGCACAGATCGGTCGCCGCGTCGGTGAGCATCCGCGATTGCACACGCCACTCGCCAATGAACCAGGCCAGCTCACGCATGTGCGGATCGGCGGGCGTGAGGATGACGCCGCTCGCCAACTCGGTGGGTTTGGTTTGTGCAGAAGTCATCGTATGTGTGCCCCTCTCAGCCGTCAACTGATTTAGTTGGGTCTACCGGCAACACACGGCGGCGGGGCGCTTCGTTCAACTTTTGCTCAGTCCTAAAACGGCTAGTACCACGCCAACGATCTGCACATCCATCTGCAGTCGGTTGATTACGAGCAGCCGAGCAGTCAAAGTCTCACGGACGTCTCTGGGTCAATAACCACGCGTACAATTCAGGCTTGTCGTAGATCTGTGCCGCCAGGTTATGACCGACACCGGGGTAAATGGACAGCCTGACATTTGCGTCCATGGCCTTCAGCGCATCGACCGTGCGCTGCGCTTCGCTCACAGGCACCACGTCATCAGCCTCGCCGTGAAATGCCCAGATAGCCAGGTCTTTCATCCGCCACAATGGTAAGGGGACAATGCGGCCAGAAATCGGCGCAAGGGCGGCAAATCGTTCGGGATAGGCACCGGCCAACATCCATGCACCCGCTGCGCCCATGCTCGCGCCGGTCATGCTGATGCGGCCTGCATCCACCGGGTAGCGCGCGCTAACGTCGCCGAGCAGGGCGTTGAGTGCGTCAACGTGCAGCGTCCAGTGAGAGTCCGACGGGCACTGCGGGGAAACGACGATGAAGGGGAGATCCTGCCCATTTTCGAGCTGATGCGGTATGCCGTGCCGCTTGACCAGATCCAGGTCGCTGCCGCGCCCGCCCGCGCCGTGCAGGTAAAGAAGCAGGGGCCAGCGCTGGGTAAGGTCGCCGCCGTAACCCGGCGGGAGGTACAGCAGATAGTCGAGCTGGACAGTCTGTGTGATCTGCATCTCAAAGTGGTGCGGTATTTGTGTCATGGTCGTTAACCGCCCAAGAACTCATTACGTCAGTCCAATTGTCGTTGATTTCATTGCTTTGACGCAAACACGCGGCAGCGGGGAATTAGGTTCGAGGTTGCAGTTCGGGCGGAAGAGGAGACGGGCGAGATATATCTCGCCCGTACAGCGGCAGTTGCTATTGTCGGGATGTGACGCGGACAAGTCCAGGCAGGATGGCGACTAACCCGTTAAGCCGCAGAACAGGTGAAACGGCGGCGTGTTCAGGTTTTCCCGCGTCCGAGGACGGCGACAACGACGCCGACGACGAGCACGGCGCTGCCGAGGATCTGCAACTCCGTTGGCACTTCGTCGAACAGCAAGTAGGCGGCGAGCGCGCTGCCGATGGGCTCAACCTGTGCTGCGATGCTGACGAGCGTCGCCGGGAGGAAGCCGAGTGCGTAGTTGAATGACGAGTGCCCGATCAACTGCGGCACCAGCCCCATGATGACGATCCAGACGTAGCCCGCCGTGCTGTAGCCGGTGATCGAGGTGCGCGTGAAGAGGATCGCAACCAGCAAAATCACGGCAGCGACGGAATACACCAGCCAGATGTAGGGCATAATCGACATGCGCGGGCGCAGCCGCCGCCCGATGACGACGTAGACCGAGACGGCGATGGCACCGATCAGCGCCAGCAGCGCGCCGTTGAGCGTCTGGCTGTTGCCCAGGTCGAGCGCCCCGCCGCTGGCCGGTACGCCAATGAAAATGCCGCCGATCACAGCGATAACGATGCCCAGGATAACCGCTGTGCCGAGGCGCGCCCGCAGGAAGGTCGCCTCCAGCAGCGCAACCCAGATCGGGCCAGTCGAGACGATCACGACGCTGATCAGCACCTGCGTCAGATTGAGCGACTCGACCCAGGCGGCGAAATGGATCGCCAGAAAGATGCCGGAGATGCCGATCAAGAGCCACTCGCGCCGCCCAAGCGCGGCGATCTCTCGCCGGTGGCGGCTGAGCACGACCGGCATCACGACCAGTGACGCCACGCTCAGGCGCCCGACGGCGATTACCAGCGAGGGCACACCCTCTGCCTGCGCATAGCGGATGAAGATCGACGCAAACGACACAGCGATAATCCCCACGAGCAGCGCAAAATAGACGCGTGCCGGGACTGGCTCAGGCGAAGCGCTTGGATGTGGCGGCGCGGAAGAGGTCATGGTGAGCGATCTCGTTTCATGATGATGCGGGCGGCACAATCATAGCATTCGTGCCGCACCCTGGACAAATCACGCCAATAGGCCAGATGGTGGAACTTTCTCTTTACGTTTTGCGTCATACTGGACGGTGGCAAACACATGCAAGGAGATAACACCATGTTCAATCGAAACATTCGCAAGATCGGGCTGCTCGTACTGTCCGCAGTCTTGCTGATGGCGATCTTTGGCAGTGTAGGGATGCGCGTTCAAGCGCAGGAGACAGGCATGAGCGAACACACAATTTCCGTGAGCGGCGTCGGCGAAGTTTTCGGCACGCCGGATACGGTCTACATCAATCTCGGCGTCGATAAGACCAGCCCGTCCGTGACCGAGGCCGTCACCGGCGCGCGTGAAACGCTGGCGGCGATCATCACGGCGTTGGAAGGCGCGGGCATCAGCCGCGATGACATTCAGACCTCGAACTTCAACGTCTACCCCGAAGATCGCTTCAATCCATCGACCGGACAGCCGACGGGCGAGCGCATTTACCACGCATCGCTGGGCGTCAACGTCATCGTCCGCGTGGTCGATGATGCCAGCACGGTCATCACAACGGCGCTCGATGCCGGCGCGAACAGCATGAATGGATTGAGCTTTGGCATCGCCGATACGACTGAGCTTGAATCTCAGGCGCGCGCGGCAGCCGTCGCCAACGCCAAAGCGCGCGCAGACGAGCTTGCTCAAGCGTTCGGAGTGACTCTCGGCAACGTGGTCGCGATCAGCGAAGGGCTGAGCGGCGGCGGCTTTCCTGCACCTGTAATGCGCGACATGGCAGGCGGCATGGGCGGCGCAACCGCCAATATCGTCCCCGGCCAGCTCAGTGTCAGTGTTCAAGTGAACGTGAGCTTTGCCATCGGGCAGTAACAGGCTCAGACTTTGTTTGGCGAGACGCCTCATCCAGTCAGCGTGCGTTCTATGAGCATTGGATGAGGCGAACGCCAGAAATGTGTACGAACCCGTCCCCAAAGGATGTGAGAGTGTTACAATGGTAACGGCTTACAGAGCACGTTACGTTTCCACAAACGAAGGAGCAATCACATGGCGCACACACTGCCTGATCTACCGTACGCGAAGGATGCCCTCGAACCTAACATCGACGCGATGACGATGGAAATTCATCACGACCGCCATCACGCGGCCTACGTCAATAACCTGAACGCGGCGCTGGCAAAGCACCCTGAGCTTGAAGGCAAGTCACTCGATGATCTGCTGGGCAATCTCGCCGATGTGCCGGAAGACATCCGCACGGCTGTCCGCAATAATGGCGGTGGTCACTGGAATCACACGCTGTTCTGGCAGGTGATGTCGCCCAACGGCGGCGGCGCACCGAGCGGCGCGCTGGCAGCGGCGATCAACACAGCGTTCGGCAGCTTCGATGAATTCAAGGCGCAGTTCAAGACTGCCGCGACCGGTCGCTTTGGATCGGGCTGGGCGTGGCTGATTGTCGCGCCGGACGGTTCGCTGAGCATTACCAGCACGCCAAACCAGGATACGCCGCTGATGGAAGGCAAGAAAGCCATCCTCGGCCTGGATGTCTGGGAACACGCCTACTATCTCAAGTACCAGAACAAGCGCCCGGATTACGTGGATGCCTGGTGGAATGTGGTCAATTGGGCCGAGGTCGCCCGCCGCTACGACGCGCGCTAATCATCCGGTCTCATCGTGACCTGGATACAAGAGAGAGGTGCAGATCGGCGATCTGCATCTCTTTTGTTACCTGGAATGCAAGACTCCTTCATGAATTTTGTGTGAATTTTCACTCGCCAAAACAAAATATGTATGAATTTCATGTACTTTAATCGAATAGATAGAAAATAAGGATATGATAAAGCATACGCATTGTCACATCCCTTCATTTCAATTGTAACTACGGTTGAATGAGGGCTAACGGGTTCAAGGTAGCACAAATTCATGGCAAACCTACGTCTCGAACATCAGACACACCCTGTTACGTGGACATCGTCTGCCTCCCACGACCAGCCTACCGTCTCGGATGGTTTGCGCCTATTGCACCTATTGACCGCCCCGGCGCTCTTGATCAACGGCGACCGCCAGATCATCGAAGTCAACGCCGCGGCGGAGGCAACGCTTGAGTTGGACGCCATGGGAATTATTAACAAGCTTGTCCAACAGACACCTGTGACAAAAACACTTACCCAGTCGGGCGCAGTCGCGGAGCTGGACCTGGGAGAGAATGCCGCGCGGCGCTATCTGGAATTGTGTGTGGTCTATGTTGACAGTCGTGATGGGTCTCTTGTTGCGATCTTGCACGATATTGGCAAGCGTAAGCGCGCGGAAGAAGCGCAAAGTACGCTGGTCGAGTCGCTTGAATCCTACGCATCGACGGTGGCACATGACCTCAAAGCACCACTAGGAACAATTCTGGGCTTTGCTGCGCTTCTGGAAATGGATTCGCCGGAATTGACCGACGATCAGCGCAAATATCTGCATATCATTCAGATGACCGGCAACAAAATGTCCAAGATGATCGATGACATCTTGCTGGCCGCCACCGTCCACAGCCTTGAGCAGGTGCCGGTAGCGCGAATCGATTTGCTGGCGGTGATCCGTCCGGTGCTTGACCGTCTCACAGGCATGATCAACGAATTCGAGGCAGAAATCGAAGTCGTCAACTATCTGCCACCCTGCCTCGGTTATGCACCGTGGGTCGAAGAAATCCTTGCGAATTACATCAGTAACGCCGTCAAATACGGCGGTGCGCCACCGCGTGTCGAGATCGGCGCAGACGCGAATAGCGACACTGTTCGCTATTGGGTGCGCGATAACGGTGTCGGCTTGACGCCCGAAAACCGTGACATGCTCTTCAAGAAAACCGCGCGCTTCGATTCACGGCAGCGCGGGCATGGTCTTGGCCTGACCATCGTTCAGCGCATTGTCGAACGGCTGGGCGGTGAAGCCGGTGTGGAAAGCGATCTTGGCTCCGGGAGCACCTTCTACTTCACGCTTCCGCGGGCCTGATTCCGCTTCGCGCTAGCGGCCCATGCCTAACAGACGCATTTCGTGCGTCAATGTCTCACGTAGCCCAATTTCCAGCGGGCGAGGGCTGTATCCCAGTTCTTGCCGCGCTTTGGCGTTGCTGCCGATATAAGTCGCATTGATGCTGCGCAGCGTCTCGCTCGCCATCGTTTCCGGCAGCGGTATCACGCGCCCGACCATGCTCATCAAACCGGTCATGATCGTCAGCAGCGGCGCACCTACGCGCATCCCGGACACAGGGACACCTGTGGTCTGCTCGGCCAGCGCCAGCGCATCGGCGAGCGACTTGATTTCCCCGGCGATGATGTAGCTCTCGCCAGATTTGCCCTTGTCCAGCGCCAGGATATGCCCCTCAACGATGTCATCGACGTGCGCCCAGGCATAAGCGGCGACTGTCGATACGAGCGGCAATTGGCGTCGCAAATACATCAGGAGCGTTTGGCGCAGAATGCTTGTGTCATCCGGGCCGTAAACCATACCCGGCTGGACGATCACCAGCGGCAGGCCTTCACGCATCATCGGCAGCGCTACCTCGAAATGCGCCAGCGCCTTCGTCCGGTCGTATTCAACGTCGAATGTCTCAGGCATCGGCGTGGATTCATCGGCGACCCGGCCGTGCGTATCACCATAGATCGCAAGCGTGCTGGTGTAGACCCCCTTCGGGATGCCGAGTTCGCGCATCATCTCCAGGACGTTGCGCGTGCCGTTGACATTGATGTCGTAGGCCATGCGTGTGTCGCGCGCGCCGACCTTGTACCAGGCCGCCAGGTGAAACAGGCCATCGACACCGGTCATGGGCGCGCGCAAGCTGTTTTTGTCAGTGATGTCGCCCTTGTGGATCTCCACACCCAACGCCGCCAGATCGGCGGCGTTGTCGGGATTGCGCGCAACCGTAACGACCTGGTGGTCGCGTCTGAGCAGTTCGCGCGCCAGCTTGCCGCCGATAAACCCGGTCCCGCCAGTTACCAAATAGCGCATGTAATCGTCTCCTGGAATTTGCAGTCTGAACGCATATAGATACGCCAATCCGGTTCAACACGTTTTAGCTGGCTGAAAACCTGGCATCCGCCGAAAGCCAGTTGTACGATTGTAGATGACAATCTCTTGCAGGCATGTCACAACTTTGAATCCTTTGGTTCCGTAATGATTCAGGGCCGATCACGGTCAACAAAATCAGGTATAGAAATCGAGATAGAAGTTGATGGAACACCAGGAATACCAAAGCGTCAGGCGTCGTGTCGCACGCCAGTTTGCGCTCAAGGCGAGCTTCTTCTTCAACGTGGCATTCTTCTTGATGGTGATGTTCGCGATCCTCACGGACAGCAAGAATGCCGACAACAACATCTTAGGGGCAGCCATCTTCGCCGTCTTCTGGGGCGGCGTCCTGCTGGCGCATGGCAACGCCGCCTTCAACTGGTTCGGCGGCATGATCGACCGGGCGACACACAAAGAAATGGAACGCCAATGGGAAGAAGAAAAACCCAAACGTCAGCGACTCGCTATCAGCGACGACGGCGAACTGGTCGATCTTGAGGAAACCGAGCTTCTGGATGACAAAGCCAAGCGCTCAGAGTCGACTTGATCAGGCGAGCAACCGCTTGAGATAGATGTACACGCGCGAACCATGCGCGACCATCCCGGCAATCTCCCAACCTTCTGTGCCGAGTTCGTTCAGTTCTGCTTCGCTCGGCAGCGTGTCGTGCTTATCGAGATCGCGTGTCAGCAGCTTGTAGCGCCAGATGAGCGGTTCTCGCTGGTAAATGATCGGCGTTTCGACATGCTCAACATTAGGTTGTTCGGGTGAATACGGAACGTGGAAATGCGCTTTCATCATTGCCTCCATGGCGCAGGCATGACAATCATCTTTATTCTACTGCACAATCATCAGATATGCGTATCCGCCTGTTCGCAAACGCGGTATGATAGGCCCCAATGATATTTCCAGAAGTGTGGGAGATAGATTATGTCGGATTATCGCATTGAAAAAGACTCGCTCGGAGAGGTTCGCGTCCCAGCCAACGCCTACTACGGCGCGCAGACCCAGCGCGCGGTCGATAACTTCCCCATCAGCGGCATGAAACCGTACCCGGCCTTCGTCTGGTCGCAGGTGATGATCAAGCGGGCGGCGGCGGAGGTCAATCTCGATCTCGGCCTGCTGGATGAAAAGATGGCGCGGGCCATCATGCAGGCGGCAGACGAGATCCTCGCCGGGCAGCATCGCGATCATTTCGTGGTCGATCCCTTCCAGGCGGGCGCGGGCACCAGCCACAACATGAACGCCAACGAAGTCATCGCCAACCGCGCCAACGAAATCCTCGGCCACGCGCTCGATTCGAAGGAAAAGAGGCCCGTCAGCCCGAACGATCACGTCAACATGGCGCAGAGCACTAACGACACCATCCCGACGGCGATTCGCCTGGGCGCGCTCTGGCGGCTGGACGAAATGTGCGCGTCGCTTCAGGCGCTGGCCGATGCTTTCCGCGCCAAAGCGCGTGAATGGGACGACATCGTCAAGAGTGGGCGCACTCACCTGCAAGATGCGGTGCCTGTGCGCCTGGGGCAGGAAGTCGGCGCGTGGGCCAAGGCGGTCGAGCGCGACATCGAAAAGCTCAAGCTGGCGGCAGAAGGTCTGCGCCGCCTGGGCATCGGCGGCACGGCAACGGGCAGCGCCCTCAACGCGCACCCCGAATATCACAGCCGCATGGTCAAGAAGCTGAGCCAGTTGAGCGGCCTGACGCTGTATGAAAGCGACGATCTGTTTGAATCGATGCAGTCGATGCAGGATGCGGTCTTCTTCAGCGGCGCCATCCGCACGACGGCGCAGGATCTGATCCGCATCGCCAACGACATCCGTATGCTCTCCAGCGGCCCGACCACCGGGCTAGACGAAATCCGCCTGCCCGCAGTGCAGCCCGGCTCATCGATCATGCCGGGCAAGGTCAACCCGGTGCTCGCCGAAATGCTCGACATGGCGATGTTCCACATCATCGGCGACGACACCTGTGTCCTCATGGCAGGCCAGGCCGGTCAGCTTGAACTTAACGTCATGATGCCGATTATCGCCCACAACCTGTTCGAGATGCAGCAGGTCATGATCGGCGCAGTCAATGCCGTCACGACCCGCATGGTCGTCGGCATGACCGCCAACCCGGAGAAAGCCAATGGCTGGCTGGCGAAGAACCCGATCCTGGTGACGGCGCTCAACCCGATCATCGGCTATCTGAACGGTGCGGAAGTCGCCAAGCAGTCATTGAAAGAGAACCGCCCAATTGCCGACATCGTCGTCGAACGCGGCCTGATGACGCGCGAAGAGGTCGAAAAAGCTCTCGACGCTCGTGCCATGACCGAAGGCGGTATCCAGGGGGTCTCCGGCGGCGGCTAAACAACACCAGCGCGAGAGATCACTCCAGGGCGAGGCAATAAGTCTCGCCCTCTTGATTCCGCTAGCGCGCTTGCCGTCAAACGAAATCCAACCAAAATGCGTAATAGGAATAGTCCGCATGTCATAGACAGTGAAAGGCTCGTGATGCGCACCTTCATCGTGACGCTGGCGACTGGATCGGCCTGGATTCCGGGCAAGACGAGTCATGAGCAGCCGTTCTGGAGCGAGCACGCCGCTTTCATGGACGATCTGTTCGCCCGCGGCCAAATCCTCATGGGCGGCCCCTATGCTGATTATTCCGGCGTGCATCTGATCGTGCTGGCGAACGATGTCGAGGCGGTGGTCGAACTGCTGCTGGCCGATCCCTGGCAGCGTGGAGGTCTCTTACAACCGCCGGTGATCAACGAGTGGCTGGTGTTCCTGAGCGTGCTTGAGGGGCAATAATCACCACGTTTCGCGGCGAACGACATCAGCCAGCGGCTTCCGGCCGCCCAGTTTGGCGGGTTTGTGATCCGCCGATGGGTAGCCGAACGAAATCACGCAGAAGAAATTCATCTCGGCGGGGATGTTGAGCAGCGCCTTGGCGGCTGCCTCGTCGTACATGGCGGCGATGCAAGAACCAACGCCGAATTCATGCGCCGCGAGCTGCAAGTAAGCCGCCGCCTGCCCCAGATCGAAGCTGTTCCACTGCGTTTGCTTTGTCCCAACGAGGCAAACGGCGAAATCTGCGCCCGCTACATGACCCGCAAAATCACCCAATTTGGAGAGCGCCTTCAAGCGATCTTTATCGCGCACGACGATGAACTGCCAGGGCTGAGAATTCTTGCTGCTCTGAGATCGTCGCCCGCCGGCAAGGATTTGCTCGACAACGTGCTCCGGCACCGGTGTGTCGCTGAACAGGCGCACCGCGCGCCGTGATTCGATGGCATCGTGAACGTTCATATCGTTTCTACCATTTCTACTTCGCAATCAGTCAGGCATGACTTTGTGTACAACCCTAACTGAAAGTCGGTTAACTCACAAGCGACTGCGAAAACCTCAATACTTTCTCGCCATGCGTTAACATGATTCTATGACAACCTCAGTACACTTGACTCCGTATAAATCGAGATACAGTTATCCTTCACATGTTGGGGGAAGGGGAAGGCGTGAGTTCAGAAGAAATGAAGACCGCCGCTGATAACGCCGAAGAGGCCGCGCAAGCGGCTGCCGAGGCAAGCGTTGAAGATGTTGTACAAGCGGCGGATGCGAGCGCGCCCGCAGGTGACGTAGAGGCGCTCAAGGCGCAGATTGTAGAAGCACAGCAAAAAGCCGGCGAGTATCTGGAAGGCTGGCAGCGCGCGCGCGCGGAGTTTGCCAACTACAAGAAGCGTGTCGAGCGCGAATTGAGCGAAAATCATCAGATGTCGATGGGCACAGCGTTCAAGAGCCTGCTGCCGATTGTCGATGATTTCGACCGCGCACTGGCAAGTGTACCTGCCGAGATCAAGGACGATCCCTGGGTCAATGGCGTCGCGATGGTGCAGCGCAAGCTCTACAAGATGATGGAAGACAACGGCGTCGTCGCCTTCGACCCGGTCGGCGAAATGTTCGATCCGAACCGGCATGAAGCCATCGGTACCGATCCGGAATCAGACGCGCCCAGCGGCCAGATAACGCTGACCATGCAGCGCGGCTATATGATCGGTGATCGTGTTTTGCGCCCGGCACTGGTGCGGGTCGCCCCTTAGCTCATTAGCCCGTTAGCAAATTCGCTAATCAAACGGATGAGCATTAAGCAAAGTCAACGCCCGAAAATGCGAATGCTAATTCGCTAATCTGCTAAGCAACTCGATGAGGAGTAACAAACAAACATGGGACGCATAATCGGCATCGATCTCGGAACGACAAACTCTGTGGTCGCTGTTATGGAAGGCGGCGAGCCGACCGTTATCCCCTCGGCTGAAGGCGGGCGGTTGATCCCATCTGTCGTGGCGATCAACCCCAAGACCGGCGAGCGCCTGGTCGGTAAAGTGGCGCGCAACCAGGCCGTTATCAACCCGGAGAACACGGTCTTTTCGGTCAAGCGCTTCATGGGCCGCAAGTTCGACGACCCGGAAGTGCAGAAGGCCATCAAGTACGTGCCCTACAGGGTGAGCGCCGCACCCAATGGCGACGTGCGTGTTCACATGGGTGACAAGGAATACAGCCCGCCGGAAATCAGCGCCATGATCCTGCAGAAGCTCAAGGCCGACGCAGAGGCTTACCTGGGTGAGAAGGTCGATCAGGCTGTGATCACCGTGCCCGCCTATTTCAATGACGCCCAGCGTAACGCGACCAAAGATGCCGGGCGCATTGCCGGTCTGGAAGTGCTGCGTATCATCAACGAGCCAACAGCTTCGTCGCTGGCCTATGGCCTGGGCGAGCGCAAGAATGAGATCATCGCCGTTTATGATCTGGGTGGCGGCACGTTCGACATCTCGATCCTCGAAGTCGGCGATGGCGTCTTCGAAGTCCGCAGCACCAACGGCGATACCTATCTGGGCGGCGACAACTTCGACGAAATGATCATCAACTGGATCGCCGACGACTTCAAGAAAGAGCAGGGCATCGACCTGCGCAACGACCGCCAGGCCCTGCAACGTCTCAAGGAATCAGCCGAGCGCGCCAAGATCGAGCTGTCTAGCGTGCTGACGACCGAGATCAACCTGCCGTTCATTACAGCGGATGCCAGCGGCCCCAAGCACCTGAACATGCAGCTCAGCCGCGCCAAGCTGGAGAGCATGGTTGCGAACCTGGTCCAGCGCAGCATCGACCCGTGCAAATCGGCGCTGCGTGATGCGGGCGTCGAAGCCAAGGACATCGACGCCGTGGTGCTGGTCGGTGGTATGACCCGTATGCCGGCGGTGCAGGAAGCGGTCAAGAATTTCTTCGGCAAGGAGCCGAACAAGGGCGTCAACCCGGATGAGGTCGTCGGCGTCGGCGCGGCCATTCAGGCAGGCGTGCTGCGCGGCGATGTCAAGGACATCCTGCTGCTCGACGTGACTCCGCTGACCCTGAGCGTGGAAACGCTCGGCGGCGTAGCGACCCCCTTGATCGAACGCAACACGACCATCCCGACCAAGAAGAGCCAGGTGTTTTCGACCGCTGCGGATAATCAGACGCAGGTTGAAATCCATGTGCTCCAGGGCGAACGTCCGATGGCGGCGGATAACAAGTCGCTCGGCAAGTTCATCCTGGATGGCATCCCACCGGCTCCACGTGGTATCCCGCAGATCGAAGTGACGTTCGACATCGACGCCAACGGTATCCTCAACGTCAGCGCCAAGGACAAGGCGACCGGGCGTGAGCAACGCATCACGATCACGGCCAGCAGCGGTCTGAGCGAGGATGAAATCCAGCGCATGGTCAAGGATGCGCAGGCGCACGCGGCTGAGGACACTCAGCGCAAGGAACAGGTGGAAGTGCGCAATCAGGCCGACAGCGCGATTTTCACTGCCGAGAAGTTCCTGCGTGATTTCAACGACCGGCTGCCGGATGATGCCAAGAAGCAGACCAACGAACTGATCGAAGAAGTGCGCACAGCACTGAACGGCGAAGACAAAGAGCGCATCAAGACCTCGACGCAGGCATTGATGCAGCACGTGCAGACGCTCGGTGGTCGGCTGTATGAGCAAGGCGCTGCGCCGGATGGCGCGACAGAAGCGCCAGGTGATGCTAGTGAAGCCAAGTCCGGCGGCGAAGATGTCGTCGAGGGTGAGTACAGCGAAGCGTAAATAGCTGTTAGCGATTGGCTTTTGGCGGTTAGCTGTTCTACGCGCTGCGGGTGCGATTGCCTGGTGTAATCGTCGCCCGCTGTGCGTATCTGTATGTTAGATTGGCACGCTCGAAATCAGAAGCTAAGGCTAAGAGCTGATGGCTATAGGCTAAAGGCTGACTATGGCACGTGATTATTATGAGGTTCTCGGCGTCTCGCGCGGCGCCAATAAAGACGAAATCAAGCAGGCTTTCCGCCGCCTGGCGCGTGAGTGGCATCCGGATGTGAACAAAAGCCCGGAGGCCCACACCAAGTTCCAGGAGATCAACGAGGCCTACCAGGTGCTCTCGGACGACGACCAGCGGTCGCGCTACGACCGCTTCGGCCAGGCAGGCGTTGGCAGCACAGGCGGTTTCAGCGCAACCGGCTTCCCTGGCTTCGACGAGATCTTCGAGGAGTTCTTTGGCGCGGCCTTCGGCGGACGTTCAGCGCGCAGGCGTGGGCCACGACCAGGCCAGGATCGCCGTGTCGAAGTGACGATCACCTTCGAGGAGTCGATCTTCGGCACGGAGAAGACGGTCGAATTCGAACGGTTGGATACCTGCACTGTGTGCGGCGGCAATGGCGCAGAACCGGGCACGACACTCATCCGCTGCCCGGAATGCAGCGGCGCAGGCGAAATCCGCCGCCCGCAGCAAACGCTGCTCGGCACGATGATCAGCGTGCAGACTTGCCCGCGCTGCCAGGGCAAAGGCGAAGTCGTCCAGACTCCCTGCCACAACTGCCGCGGCGCAGGCCGTCTGCGCAACCCGGTCTCGCTGAATATCCACATCCCGCCCGGTGTGCGCGAGGGTTTGCAAATCCAGATTCGCGGCGAGGGCGATTCCGGTGACATGAACGCGCCCAAGGGCAACTTGTATGCCGTCGTCCACGTGCAGGAGCATGAGTACTTCAAGCGCAAAGACAATGACGTCATCCTCGACATCAGTATCAACGTGGCGCAGGCGGCACTTGGCGACCGCATCTTCGTGCCGACGGTCGAGGGTGAGCATGAACTGGTCATACCGGCGGGGACACAGACAGGCAAAGTCTTTCGCCTGCGCGGCAAGGGCGTGCCCAGGCTACGCAGCGATGGTTCAAACAGCGGGCGTGGCGATCAGCTCGTCTACATCTCGGTCGAGGTGCCCACGCGCCTGAGCGAAGAACAGCGGCGGCTGTTCGAGGAGCTTGCCAACACCTTCAGCCACGAAATCACGCCGCAGCGTAATGGCAAAGGCTTCTTTGACCGCGTGATGGATTTCTTCGCCGGCGAACAGCCGTAGAAATCGACCGGTTGCCTGGGCTTGACGCGTCAACTCTGCAACCGGTGCGGTTCACATTCAGACGATACGAGAGTGGGCGCGCCGATTGCGGAGCGCTCGCTTTTTTCTCGGTATCGAGTCATGCCGCGTTGCCCCATGGTATACTGAGCGTGTGAAAGTAGATGATCGGAGCCGCTTGTGGTCGGGCGTGAAGCACTCACCCTCACCGGCATGGCGATGGAAGAATTCATCGACCTGTTCAATCATGAGGGGCCGTTTGAACTTATTGATGACCAGAGGAGGCCGAAGGTGCCCACCACTGCCGAGCACGCTGAAATCATCAAGCTCCTCAACGATTTTCTAGCGACGTTCGAACGGAATGGCACCATTGTTCGCTATACCGAATCAACGTTTGTCCTCTCCGATAGACCAGATTGGGTCAAAGGTTCTCGGCTGCCTGATGTGATGGTCTACGCTGCCGCGCGCATGGTGACTTACAAAGCTGCCCATCCCGATTGGAAACAAAAACCCTTCATTCTCGTTCCCGATGTGTGTATCGAGGTGGTGTCGCCGACCGATCAATACACCGATGTTGATGAAAAGGTGGCGCGCTATTTGAGCGACGGTGTACGCTGTGTCTGGGTGTTGAATGCGCGCGCTCAATCCGTCATTGTCCACACACTCGGCACCATTCAGCGATTGACAGCGGAGGATACATTGGACGGTGGCGATCTCATCCCCGGCTTCAGCATGAACGTATCAGCGCTGTTTGCCGTGTAACCGGCGCGCCCCTGTCGAAGCGCGCAATAAAGATAGCCCAGGCAAACCTGATCGGTATCGAGATTCTGGGACTTCACTACGGGTTGTTAATCCGCGTGCCGTTGTTTACGCCGTGAAGCTTGAACAATGAGATTCATCTCCTCTTTGCATCCGGCACGTTTTTGCGGTTCAATTCTGCTATCGCCCGCGTAAACTGGAATCTGCATCATGCCCGATCTTCTGTCAGTAGACGATGCACTCGCGCGCATATTGAAGGATTTCGCCCGCCTGCCCGCCGAGTCGGTGCCGCTGCTAGACGCACACCAGCGCGTGCTGGTTGATGACCTGATCGCCGAACACGATCTGCCATCATTCGCCAATTCGAGCATGGATGGCTACGCCGTCCGCGCTGCCGACCTGATCCATGCGACACAGGAAGCGCCCACCCATCTGCGCGTGACGATGGATATCCCGGCGGGCGTCGCACCTCAGGGAACACTGCAAGCGGGCGAGGCGGCGCGCATCATGACCGGCGCAGCGCTGCCGGAGGGTGCGGACACGGTTGTCCCCGTCGAAGACACGGATGCCACCTGGCAGGTAGGCGAGGCGATCACGCTGCCCGGCGATGTTGGTATTCGCACGGCGACCACGCAGGGCGCAAATGTCCGTCTGCCTGGCGAGAACATTCGTAAAGGCGCAACCGTTTTGAGCGCCGGAACACGCATCCGCGCGGCGGGGGTGGGTGTGCTCGCCGGGTTGGGGCAGGCACAGGTGAGCGTTGTCCGCCGCCCGCGCGTCGCCATCGTCAGCACCGGCGATGAACTCCTGGCCGTCGATCAACCGCTCGAAACAGGCAAGATTCGCGATACTAACAGCTACACACTCGCCGCGCTGGTGACGGAGATCGGCGCGGAGCCTGTGCGCATTCCTGCCGCACGTGATGATCTTGACGACATACGTCGCCGCTTCCGTGAGGCGCTCGCTGCGAAACCGGATGTCATCCTGAGTTCGGCAGGGGTCTCTGTGGGCGCGGTCGATCTGGTGCGCAAAGTGCTGGACGAAATGGGCCACGTCGATCTGTGGCGCATCAACATCCGACCCGGCAAGCCGCTGGCGTATGGCAAACTCGGCGGCGTGCCCTTCTTCGGGCTGCCCGGCAACCCCGTGTCGGCCATGGTCACGTTCGACGTGTTCGTGCGTCCGGCGCTGCTCAAGCTGCTCGCCATACCTGACGCCATTCCGACGATCCAGGCCGTCACCGGCGAAGACATTGCCTCGGATGGACGGCAGAGCTACATTCGTGTTACACTGCGGCGCGTAAACGGACGCCCGACCGCTTATGCAACCGGCACCCAGAGTTCGGGCGCGCTGTTGTCGATGGTGCTGGCAGATGGTTTGCTGATAATTCCAGAAGGCGTCATGGTCGCACGGCAAGGCGAGAGTTTTGCCGTGCGTGTCTTGCGTGTTTTGATGGTATAAAGGGCAGGGAATCCAAGGAGAACCTATCGTGTCCACGCTCAATGCGACTCAAGCTGATGCTCAGGCATTGGCCGCCGATACCAGGGGCGCGCTGCTCCGCCGGATCAGTCTGCTGTTGGTCGTCGCTGGAATACTAATCACCGGCTATATGACCTATAACAAGTTGAGCGGACAGGTCCTACCCTGCACCAACGAGGGCATCATCAATTGCAGCGTGGTCGAAAACAGTGCCTGGGCCTACGTTCTCGGCGTACCGACTGCCGCCTGGGGCTTGCTTGCTCACCTGACTATCGGCGCGATCCTGCTATTTGACAATCGCATTGGCTTTTTGCGTGACTACAGCGTCATTCTCTTGTTCGGCATCGTGCTCTTCGGCGTGCTCTATCACACCTACCTGATTTACGTCTCGCTGACACTTCTGGAGGCCGTGTGCCCATGGTGTCTGGCAGCCGCAACGGTCATGATCTGCCAACTGATCGTGACCGGTATCCGCTTGCGCCGGGAGTTAGCCGCGTAACATACCCCACCTGATAACTCACATGCCTACTGCCGAGTGCCGCGTCATCCACTACAGCGACCAATACCTGCTGCGTACGGTCGGTACTCGGCCAGGCCGCCGAACCCAAGTCCGGCGATGACGCACCGGATACTCTGCACTTAGGCGTATATGCCAGCGGGCGACTGGTCAGTATCGCATCGATCTATCACGAGCCGCCGCCGGGCAGCAATGATGCGCGTGCCTGGCGTTTGCGCGGCATGGCAACCCTGCCGGATGCGCAGGGTAAGGGCTATGGCCGTCTGGCACTGACACGATGCATCGAATACGTGCGTGCGTCCGGCGGCACTCGGGTCTGGTGCAATGCGCGCGCTGGCGCAGTTGATTACTACCGGGCGCTGGGCTTCGGCGTCCGTGCGGATGCGCACGATGTGCCCGGGCACGGTATGCGTTATTACTGCGAGCGGCCTGTGTGATCATGCTCAGGTGCTGGCCGTGCTTTCGACGCGTCGCTTGCTCAGGTGCGCCGCCCCCGCAACGGCTATCAGGATCAGCGCCACGCCCCACGTGACGATGTTCTGAATCGGCAAGCCATTCGGCGTAGGTACCGGCAGAAACCCGCTGATTGTGTTGGTCGCTGTGTGCATCAGAACAGGCAGAACCAGCGCGCCCTCGCTCGAATTGAACAGCCAGGTCAAGATGATCGTAAAGCCAACGGTACCGGCAACATAAACGGGCAGCGACAGATCATGCTGCACCGTACCGGGAATCCACCAGGTCGGCAGGTGCCACAAGCCCCAGAGTACGCCGAGAATCACACTGCTCACCAGCGCCGTATGCTGGTGCTGTAGATTCGGCAGCGCAAAGCCGCGCCAGCCGATTTCTTCAGCCAGCCCGACGATCACGAAAATACCAGCGAAGTAGACCGGAAACAGATACCACGACATGCCCGGTAGATGAGGAGACGTGCCGGAAATCAGGTAAGCGGCGAGCTGGCCGACGAGATTAATCACGAGGGGAAGCAGCACGGCGGCTGCATACCAGTAGATCGGAATCCCGCTGGAGCGCAGCCGGCTGAGCAGCGCGCGCACGCCCGATCTCCCTTGAACGACAGCGGTCACAACGATGGCGGCAATGGCCGGGCTGAAGTTGCTGATGATGTTGATGGCGCGCAAGCCACTGTAGGCTGGATCGAGCCATCCCTGGCTGATGGCGATTGAAGGTATCGAGAAAACCCACACTATCACATAGGCAATGACAAAGAAACTCACTAACGGGTGCCGTTTGATCAGGGTTGCCATAATGATTTTCCCCTGGAGACATGGCGCACACATCCATACTATCAATACGCACTCACAAGAGCGTATGTTTTACGTAGGGTGCGCAGGCGCGTAATTTTGCTTAACGCTATAGAAAAGTCAGGGCTTTTGTTGTAGCCTTTTGCCTCAATGCGTGCGTTGTATGTGCGCGCTTCAGTTAACCTAATGCAAGAGGTCCAACCTAATATGCAGAAGCCGTCTCATTCAAAACCTCGCGGGCTAAGCTTGTCGCTGTTGCTCGCGACAATGCTGATCGTGCTCCTGTCGCTGGCTGGCGCGGCTGCCCCCGCCGCCGCACAGACTGAGCCAACCCCTACACCTACCGACCCCATCTGGCTGGCTTTCAGCGCCGCCCGCGCCGCCCTGGAAGAGAAATTCTCCGTCAATCTGTCGATTGTCCGCCGCTGGGATTGGAACCAGGCAGAGTTCGTCAACGGTATCGATAGCTGCACTACGCTGGAAAATCCGCTCGATGCACGCCAGCTGTATTTCGGCTGGCGCTTCCTCGTGACTGACGTGTTTGGCAAGCAGTACGAAGCGCGCACCAGCTTTGACCGAACGATAGTTGTTGCCTGTAACGAAGTGACGGTCGAGACGGCAGCCGCAGCCACCAGCCCGGATGGCAGCCTGCCGACACCGGTCGCGGGCGCGGCAGCCACCGGCGGGTTTGAATTGGGCGGCCATGTCCTTGAACTGAACACCGGCACCGTGAACACCATGCGCTCCGCCGGGATGACCTGGGTCAAGCGGCAGCATCGCTTCACGCTCGGCCAGGACCCGTCCGCTGTTGCCGGGCTGATCAGCGCCGCGCGCGCCAACGGCTTCAAGATTCTGCTCGGTGTCGTCGGCAATACAAATGAGATGGGCAACTTCGACGACTACATCAACCGTTACGCGCAGTTCGTAGCCGGGGTTGCCGCCCAGGGCGCGGATGCCATCGAAGTCTGGAATGAGCCGAACATCGACCGCGAATGGCCTGCGGGACAGATCAACGGCGGGAATTACACCCGGCTGCTGGCAGCCGCCTATAACGCCATCAAGGGTGCGAACCCCAACGTACTCGTGATCAGCGGCGCACCCGCACCAACCGGTTTCTTCGGCGCGGCGGGCTGCACGGCGCAGGGCTGCAACGACGACGTGTTCATGCAGCAGATGGGGCAGGCAGGCGCGGGACAGTATCTGGACTGCGTCGGCCTGCATTACAACGAAGGCATCATCCCGCCATCGCAGCAAAGCGGCGACCCGCGCGGCAGTTATCCGACGTACTACTTCAACTCGATGCTCTCCCGTGGCTACAGCCCGTTCGGCGGCAAGCCGGTCTGCTGGACAGAGTTGGGCTATCTGTCGCCGGAAGGCTTTAGCGACCCGCTGCCAGCGACGTTCGCCTGGGCACAGAACACCAGCGTAGCCGAGCACGCCGCGTGGCTGGCGGATGCAGCCAGCATGTCGGCCCAGAGTGGTCGCGTGCGCCTGATGATCATCTGGAATGTAGATTTCCCCTTCTACACCCCCACCGACCCGATGGGTGGTTATGCACTGATCCGGCCCGGTGGTGGCTGCCCGGCGTGTACCACGCTCAGCACGGTAATGCGCCGATAAGACGTATTCGCCAGTTGTGAAAGGGCTTGCCGGTGGCAGGCCCTTTTTGTTTGATTGTGACCGCATCTATTGCATTACGGAAAAGTTGCGTTATAGTTAAAAAGTCGTGATATAATCCATATACTTAACCGACTTTCAGAGGTAGTGCTATGCCTGCCGTACTAGAAGACACCGAAGAGACTCGCCAAATTCTGATCGTAGAAGACGACAGCGATACCGCCGAAGTGGTGGCGATGCTTCTGGAAACGGCAGGTTACACAACGGTCAGCGTCGAGACCGGCACGACTGCGTTAGAGGAAATTCAGGCGACCACGCCCGATCTGGTGCTGCTCGATCTCAACCTGCCCGATATTGACGGCATGGATGTGCTGCGGACGGTGCGTGAGCAGTCGTTTCTGCCGATGATCATCCTCAGCGGCCTCACCCAGGAACGCGACAAAGTTGTGGCGCTGGAGGCCGGCGCGGACGATTTCTTGAGCAAGCCATTCTCGCCGGAAGAATTGATCGCGCGCGTGGGCGCGCTGCTGCGTCGAGTGCGCTGGACACCAGTGGCAGAACCGCGTTTGAATGTCCGCCAGTTGGAGCTGGACCTGGCGCGGCGGCAGGCGACGATGCGCGGCAAACGACTGCATCTGACACCCATCGAGTATGGCATCTTGGCGACGCTCATGCGCAAAGCCGGGCAGGTCGTTTCCCACGACGAACTGCTGCGCAACGTGTGGGGCGAGCAATATGAGGGTGATTACTCGGTGCTGCGGGTGAATATCTCGCGTCTGCGCCAGAAGCTGGAAGAGAACCCACGGCATCCCACTTACGTCGTCACAGCGCCCGGCCAGGGCTATACCATGCCAACCCGCCTCTCGTAAGGTGTCCCCCATTCAAGTTAGCCACACACTTTGCTCTGATTCTGCTGTGAACTGGAGCAGCTTCAAGTTGGATCAATATTTCTTTGGGCTGGCAGGCACAAATCTACCCGTACACTGTTTACACTGGTTCTCACTGGATTGAGCGTCGGCTTCCGATTAGAATGCACTTGATTGAAGCTGATTATTGTGCACCTGGAGAACGGGTGCAGTCTGTTTGTGACGAGGATTGAACAACCGATGGCGATGCCGTATTACCAGACCGTGCCGATGAGTGTCGATAAAAATGGGTTGAAGCTCAGCGTTGTGATTCCCTGTTATAACGAAGTTGACACCATCAAGAAGGTGCTTGATCGGGTTCTGGCGGTCGGCCTGGCAGACGAAGTAGTGATCGTAGACGATGGTTCGAGTGACGGCACCCGCGACGTACTGCGCCAGATGCAAGACGAGAGACGTGATGGCGTGCGCATCATCTTCCACGAGCAGAACAAGGGCAAAGGTGCGGCACTCGTCACCGGCTTCGCGGCAGCCTCTGGTGACATTTTGCTGATCCAGGATGCCGACCTCGAATATGACCCGCGCGATTACCCACACCTGATCCAGCCGATCATCGAAGGCATTTCGCCGGTCGTCTATGGCTCGCGCTTTCTGGGCGGCCCGCGCAAGGCGATGAACTTCTGGAATATGGTTGCCAACAAAATGCTGACGCTGGCGACCAACATGCTCTACAACGCCATCCTGAGTGACATGGAAACCTGCTACAAAGTCTTCAAGGCTGATGTCGCCCGCGATATGGTGATCCATGCGCGCGGCTTCGAATTCGAGCCGGAATTCACTGCCAAAGTGCTCAAGCAGGGTATCCGCATCTATGAAGTGCCGATTGCCTACAATGGACGCGAATGGACAGAGGGTAAGAAGATCAAATGGACAGACGCGCCGATTGCGTTGTGGACACTGATCAAGTATCGCTTCGTGGATTGAGTTTGCGCGCTAGCAGCGCTACTCCCCAAGATTCGCTCCCAGAAACGCCGGATGGCCGCGGACGAAAGCGTCGATGCTGACGGCGCTCTTGCCTTCGAGCTGCACCTGCGTCGGGTAGATCCAGCCGTCGGCGGTGCCGATGGCGACCTTGCCGTCAAATTGAGCCACGACGCCGGGGTGCGCCTCATGATCGCCTGCGCCAGAGGCGAGATCCGCCGCGATCAGCTTGAGCAGTTTGCCATTCCAATACGTGAACGTTCCCGGCCAGGGCGTAAACGCGCGGATCGTCCGCTCGATCTGCTCGGCGGATTGTGTCCAATCGATGCGACCTTCGGCCTTGTCAATGCGCGGAGCCAGCGTCGCCAGCGTGTCGTCCTGAGCTTGGGGGGTGATCTCGCCACTAAGATAACCCGGCAGTGTTTCGAACAACAGGTCGCCGCCCAACTGGCTGAGCTTGTCGTGCAGACTCTGACCCGTCTCGTCAGAGGCGAGAGCGATGGCGCGCCGGATCAGCATCGGGCCGGTATCCAGCCCGGCATCCAGCTTCATGATGGTGATGCCGCTGACAGTGTCGCCCGCGCGGATGGCTGCCTGAATCGGCGCAGCGCCCCGCCAGCGCGGCAGCAGTGAGGCGTGAATGTTGAGCGCGCCATGCGGCGGGATGTCGAGCACGTCCTGGGGCAAGATTTGCCCAAACGCCGCGACAACGTAGACGTCGGCTTGCCACTGGCGCAAAGTCTCGATGGCTTCCGGCTTGCGCAGCTTCTCCGGCTGGAAGACGGGGATGCCCGCTGCCAGCGCCACCTGTTTGACGGGCGACATCTGCACCTGCTTGCCGCGCCCGGCAGGCCGATCCGGCTGCGTGACGACGCCGACGACCGTGTAATTCTCGATCAGGCGCTCTAGCGCCGGGACAGCAAACTCGGGTGTCCCCATGAAAACAACTTGCGCCATAACGCTGACCTGTCTGATATATCAAGGGCGAAGACAGGAAGCCTATCCTAACGGCGAGCGGAGATCAAGGCGCGGAACGTCTCCGTTTAATGCGTACAGCCCTGGCGAGAGGGCTGTACGGTGGTTTGCGTGTGGATTTTTGCCCGCCGCTGATGGGCGAGCACAAACGCGCATGTGTTAGTAGCCAAGAACACCGACGACAGATTGGACGGCTTTGGCGCTGACTTCAAGCATCGCTTTTTCTTCGTCGTTGAGCTGCATCTCGATGACTTTTTCGACGCCGCCCTTGCCGAGCACCGCCGGAACGCCGATGTACAGGCCATTATGACCATACTGGCCGGTGAGCAACACCGCGCTTGGGATGACACGCTTCTGATCGCGGACAATGGCCTCGACCATTTCGACCGTGCCCGCCGCCGGGGCGTACCAGGCGCTGACGCCGATCAGGCCGACGATTTCGCCACCGCCCTTGCGCGTGCGGGCGATGATCTCCTGGAGACGATCTTCCGGCACCAGCTCGCGCACGGGGATACCCGCGACCGAGGTATGCCGTGGCAGCGGCACCATCTCATCGCCGTGGCCGCCAAGGACGATGCCGTGAATGTCACGTACGCTGACGCCGAGTTCCATCGCCAGGAAAGCCTTGTACCGAGCAGTATCGAGCGCGCCCGCCTGCCCGATGACGCGGTGGCTGGGGAAGCCGCTCTCGTTGAGCGCAACGTGGCACATGGCGTCGAGCGGGTTGCTGACGATGATCAGAATCGCTTCCGGCGAGCGGCGCGCGACTTCGCGGGCGACTTCGCCGACGATCTTTTGATTGGTCTTGACAAGTTCATCGCGGCTGGGGAATTGCCCCGTGACCGGGTCTTTCTTGCGTGGCACACCGGCGGTGATGACAATGACATCCGAGCCTGCGGTCAGGTCGTAGTCATTCGGGCCGCCGCCCGCGATGTTCAAATCGAGTTTGAAAACGGGCGTGGCTTCGAACAGATCGAGCGCCTTGCCTTTGGCGGGGCCTTCGAGCACGTCGATGAGTACCACGTCGCCCAGTTCGCGCGTGGCAATCCAGTGTGCGCAGGTCGCACCGACATTTCCTGCACCAATAATACTTATCTTGCTGCGTCCCATAATCTCACTACTCCATGGTCATCCTAAACAATCACGGGCAGCAATGATAGCACGAGACGCAGTCAAAGGGGCGCGCGAAATGTCATGCTCAAGCGATGCTAATACTCACCGGAAGTCGAGGCACTGGCGATAGTGGCGTTCGCAGACAGGCTCATCAAATAGGCCACCAGGTCGTTCAACTGGCTCTCGTCGAAAGCAGCGCTCCAATTCTTGGGCATGATGTCGGGATAGCCATCGACCACGTAGGCGGACGGATCGACGATAGATGTGTGGAGATAGTCTGCCGCACTGACACCCGTCATGCGCGTGGCGGCGCGCTCGGCGACGTGAAGCAGGCCGGGACCGACGAGACGGTCATCGCTGTCGACACGGTGACAGGCCGTGCAGGTCGTGCCGACTTTCGGCTGGAAAGTCGTGAACAACTGCTGCCCCATCGCCGGGTCGCCCTGCGCGGCACTCGTAGAGACTTCGGCTTCGACCGTCGGCAACGCCGTGGCAGCCGCTTGCGGCAGCGGTGTTGAAGTCGGCGCAGGCTGCACAGACTCAGCTACGGAGCCGCAGGCCGCCAGCGCCACGGCCAAAAACAGGGCGATCACAAGCGACAGCGCTTTCATCAGGCATCTTCTCCCAGCACTTCACGCAGATTATCGGCCATCGTCTCGGCGTCTGCGCCGAAAAAGAAGACCGTTCGCAGGAAACCATTCCGATCAATAAGGAACGATGGCGACGAATGTTCTACAGAGTAGTCATCCTGGGTGTGGCTGTGATCGTCGGCTGCACCGCTGGCGTGGTCATGATCGTCAATCGGCGCATCGACGGAATACACGAGCCCGTACTCGCTACTGATACGGTCGAGCGTGTCCGGATCGCCGATCATGCCGAAGAATGACGGATCAAACCGGGCGAGGTAGTCATTCACGATATGGGGCGTGTCGCGCGTACCATCGACGCTGATAAACAGAAAATTCACGTCGTTGCCAGCGTCGCCGAGCAGATCTTTGACCTGCCGGTAGTGCGCGAGCGTGAGCGGGCAGACATCCGCGCAGTGGGTATAGCCGAACATGAGCATGACCGGTTTGCCGCGCAGATCGCTGAGGCTCATCGGCTCGCCCGTCTTGGATGTCAGCGTGAAATCGCTGACCCGGAACGGCGGGTTGACACGCGCTGCGCCGCCGCCGTTCGATGGCGCGGGCGCTGCGGCGGATTGCGATTGTCCGGCGTTGCTGGATAAAAGAGTGCTTACGCCAAAACTGGCGACAAAAACGAGCACAATGAGTGCCAGAAAAAATACCGGGCGCAGGCGAGCGCTGCTCGTGCTGCTGCGAAGTTGATCGATCATACCGACTGACCTCACGAATGATTGTTTCGGACCGAATATTGGTGTCAGGAGGGAGGCGGCTGATTCCGCCTCCCAGAGCGAACGAGTTACTGCGGTTGGACGACGACCACACCCTGCATCCCCGGATGGAGACTGCAAACGTAGGGGTAGACGCCCGGCTCGCTGAAGGTCAGGGTGTATGTCTGACCGGCGACGATCGCGCCGCTGTTGAAGGTGCCATCTGCACCGACGGTCGAACCATCGGGTGTGCCTGGCGCGAGGGCGGGACCCAGCGTCAGCGCCGGAGGCATCCCGTCACGCTCCACAGGGATGATTTCCTGCCCCAGAACACTCGGCCAGGAAACAGTGTGCGTCTCGAATGTGCCTTCTGGATGCGACCAGGCGACACTCTGACCGGCCTTGATAACTGCGACGTAGGGGAAGAAGGCATTCAAGTTGGCTGCACCCGCAGTACCCATCTGAACGCTGAGCGAGTCCGCATCGCTCATCATAGGCATCGAGTTGGAGAGTTCGACGAACGCCTGCCGCGCTGCACCGGCGGTCGCGCCAATTTCACCGCCTGCCTGAAGGGTGACTTCGGTGGGGCTGGGGATCGGCGTGGCCGAATCAGCCACGGTGAGCGTACCTGCCATGCCGGGGTGAACGTCGCACAGATAGGAATACGTACCCGGCTCCAGGTCGATGACGAGCGAGAACATCGGCACTTCGCCGGGCAAGCCGCTGTTGACATCACCGCCGGAATACGTTGCGCCGCTCTCGATGGTCGGGAAAGCGATGGCCGGATTGAAGGTGGGCGCCTGCTGACCATTAACTTCTTGCGGCACGACCAGCGGTTCTGGCGCACTGGCGAAGCGAACGTTGTGGAAGCCGCCAACTGCCCAGGTGACGGTATCACCGCGGTGTACCTGGAGGTTGTTCGGGGCGAACAGAAGCAGATCGGCGTTGCCGGGAGCACCCGCGCCAACCTGAACGATATAGGTCTGCGGGGCCATCTCCTGCGCCAGTGCCGCCTGGCGCGAGGTGAGAACCCCGAGCACAGCGCTAAGGACGACGGCACCAACGAGGGCCACCTTAGACAGCCGTTGTAGATATATGGACGAAAACTGCATCATGAACTCCTGAGATAGTGACAAATTGCGAATGTGTGGCGTGTTTTTCGGGTCGTGACAAATGTTGCTCCTTGATCGCTGCCAGCGGATGGCGGGTGTTCGTTCTGAGTGCAACGGAGCCATCCACGAGTCACGCACGCTTCATGCCGACACAGGCATAGCTCCGTAAGGGAAACCAGCCGACGACATCATGTGAGGCTAACGATCAGAGAGAGCTGCGCAGCGCTACTGAAAGTATGTGCGTCCTGATGTCGCTTTCATTCAAGCACAGGATGCGCAGAGCGATAACGTGCGCAGGATGGACGGGAGCGTCCTACCTTAGGAGGAAGTCGATTGGAGGGGCAGCGCCAGGGCAGCGCGCCAGAGATCGAGAGCCGGGCGGGTGCCACCGTCTTCGTCGTAGAGGCCGGTGTCTCGCCAGGCGATGGTGAGATCCTCGTGCGCGCCAATCTGCCGCCAGAGGGCATCGTAATCGCGCAGGACAAAATTGACGACAAAAACAAAGTCATATTCTTGCGCGGCGTCGAGCAGCAGAGCAGTATAACGCGCCTGCTTCTCGGCGTCGGACTCGAAGGTCAGGCGCACACCGTTGCCCGCGTCGATGCTGAATGATTGCGCGGGATAGCCAGTCTCGGTGACAGCGATAGGCTTATCGGTCAGCGCCGCCAGCCGGTCGAACATGTCTTCGGGCAGGCTGTTGGTCATGTAGGCGGTCATGTACGGATAAACCGACAGGCCGAGAACGTCGGTGTAATCGAGGATGTCCGCCAGCGCGCGCATCTGATCGGCGTGGTCAGCGTCAGTGTAGCCTTCAAGCAGGTCGATGCCGGCGACAGAGACAAAGACCGGCAGATCGGGATGCGCCGCTTTGAGTTCGGTATAGATGTGCCGGTGCAGCGTCATGTAACTGTCCCAGAGATCGGGACGCAGTTTCATGAGTAGATTGACTTCGATGCCGAACATGAAATAATCCGGGTCGAAGTGAGCAATGATGTCTTCGCAGTAGCGCAAGAAAGCGGTCGCCACATCCGGGTGATCGAAGCCATAGGCAGCGAACGGCGGCGGCAGCGGCATATCTTCGCGCTCGGCACGGTAGTTGGCGAGACCATCGCGCATGAAAGCGATGGGCGTCACCGTCACCAGCACTTTGTGTGTCGCCGGGGTGCGGAAGCGGCGGTAATTCCAATCATCCTGGATACTGCTATGGTAGGCGTCGCCGGCCAGCGCTTCGACCCAGGGCACGCCGTTGTCGAAATGGTGAACGATCAGGTCAGCATCCTCGGCAATGTGATCGTAGGTGAAATCGACCGCCGCCTGGCTGATCTCATAGGGAAACGGAGTAAAACCGAGATAGAACGGGCGCGTCGCTGGCTGGCCGTTGGCCGCCCCGCCGAACAGGGTGAGCGCGACCAGGCAGATGATCCCGGCGATCAGCCTGGACGGGATTTTGACCATGGTCAGGAATCCAGCGCACAGGCAAGACGAAAGCCGATGCTGCCATAGTGATAATCGGGCGCGAGGTCGAAGCTGAAGTTGATCTGTGCCCGCTCGTGCGCGCCAATGAATGATCCGCCCTGCACCGCACGCGGTCGATCCGTTGTGATCGCCAGGTCGTCGTAAGCGCTGTTCAAACACCACTCCCACACATTCCCCGCCATATCGTATACACCGTACGGGCTGAGGCCACGATCATAGCGCATGACGAGTGTGGTCATGCGGATGCGGCTTTCGCGCGTGTTGCAGAAGGAAGTGTCGAAGTCGTTGCCCCAGGGATAGATACGACCGTCGTCACCCTGCGCGGCGCGCCGCCACTGCTGCTTGGTCGGCAGCATAATCGGCAGATCCATCTTCTCCGAGAGCCAGAAGCAGTAAGCCATCGCCTCGAACCAGGTGACGTTTTCACGCGGGCGCTCCTCGCCCTTGAACTGAGAATCGGCCGGCTTTGGGTTGGACGAACGCCATGCCTGGGCGAAGGCAGAGTAGCCCCACCACTTCGGATTGCAGTAGCCATCGAGATCATCGACAAAGATCTGATACTGCGTATTGGTGACGGGATACTTGGCGATCCGGAACGGTTCGACGAGCTGTGACTGTCCGGCGAAATGCAGCGACTTGCCCGCGCTGTTGCCAGCGTGCGTCGGGTCGCTGAGAATGACATTGCCGCCGGAGATCGAGCACCACTCCAATAAGGGCAGGCTGAAGCGTGGTTTGCTGGCGATTCGGGGCAGGGACTCGGGGCGCACGGCCTGCGCAGCCTGGACGTCGGCGCACAATTCGTACAGATTTTCCGGGTCGTAGTCGGGCACAGCTTTACGGAAAGCCGCCAGCGCATGACAGCCGTGAGCGCGGGTGCGCCGCCGCTTGACCAGTTCGGCAATGGTCTGGTACTCACGTTCGATTTCCCGCTGGCGCGTCTGGCGCTCCAAAGCTGCCTCGGCTTCGTTGAGCAGGCCGTTGAGATCGATGAAGCGTGAGCGGTAGCCGGTTTCCAGGGCACGGCGCAAGAGGAAAACCGCGCCGTCATAATCGCCCGCTTCCATGGCCTCTGCCGCTTTGCCGATCACCGCCGCCGGGTCATGGACATCGGCGGTGGCTGTGGCACTGCCTGTCTCGCCACCGGTCGTCGTTAACAAGCGCGGTTCGGGCGCGTGCCGATGCGATCTGCCGTTGAAATTCATGT
This sequence comes from Anaerolineae bacterium, assembly GCA_023382675.1. Classification (GTDB taxonomy): domain Bacteria; phylum Chloroflexota; class Anaerolineae; order Aggregatilineales; family Phototrophicaceae; genus Flexifilum. The sequence goes on along the minus strand of JAHDWN010000026.1, from coordinate 36,372 downwards.
TGCGCTCAGTAACAAAAATGGCGTTGAGCAGGGCGCGCGTGCCCTCAGAAGTCAGCCCTCGGCTGAGATCCACATATTGGAATTTCGCCAGCACTTCCGGAATCTGCGCCTCAGAATGAATGAGAACGGGGAAGATCGGCTTGCCGATGCGTTGGGCGATCAAATACTCTTTTTGGCAATATTCACTGGCAAGAGAATCAGGCGACATTAAGTAGATGAAACCTTCACACCAATCAAGCCGTTGCAGGATTTCTTTCCACCAATCCTGCCCAGCGTACAAGCGCTGGTCATACCATGTTTCATGAATATCCAACATTTCGGCGATCTGGACGCAGTAGGGCTTATCGACCCGTGCGTAGCTGATGAAGATCCTCATGATGGCTTCCCCTTATGAACAGTGACCTGTTCACGACTCCTTGCCGGACTGCGCTCGCCGGTTATTCCAGTATTCCAATACCTTCTTTGCGTCAGGCGAGTCGATCCTCCCCAAAGCATCAACCACAACCTGACTGAGTGAGCGTCCTTCCGCCCACATCGGTGACTGCGTATCACTGAGAAGACGCGCCAGGTTGCGGACGATAGCCGGATCTGCAATTTTACCCAATGCCTCGACGACCGCATACCGAACCTGCGATTCGCTGTCTTGAAGCGACTCGATTAATGCGGGAACCGCTTCCTTCGCCCCCAACACACCGAGCGCATCCGCAGCGGCGCGCCGAACAAAGCCCTGTTCATCTTTGAGAGCGTCGGTCAGCGGCGCGACCGCATCTTCGTGCCCGAGCTTGCCCAGGACTTCTGCGGCGGACTCGCGGACGAGGGCGTGCTCATCTCGCAGCGCTTCGACGACGGCATTCACGACTCGCGGATCGCCATGTTCATACAGCGCTCGCAGCGCCGCCAGCCGCACCGTCCAGCTTCTGTCGTGGAGCATCCCCGCCAATGCGAGCGGCACTTTAGGATTATGCACCCAGGCAAGCGCCTCTGTAACTGACCAGCGTACAAGATGCTCCGAGTCGCCCAGAGCATGGATCAAGTGTTCGGCGAATTCACCGCTGTCCGTGATCCTGCCAAGTCGATAGGTGTGGTTACGCAGTTCGCGCGCAGCTTCCTGGCGCGTGCGCCAGTCCTGCGAGCGCAGCAGCATCAACATCTGGGCGAGCTGGCGCTTAAAGTCTTCGATGAACGGCTCGTCTTCATCTTCGTACTCGACTCCGATAAGCGGCAAATCATCCTGAAAAGTCGCAGCGGTCTGGGTTGACATGTCGAAATCAAAATCGGCATGAGGCAACAATTCCGATGGCGCAAGATCGCTGTTCTCTTCGATGGCCGAGTCGAACAATTCCAGCGTGTCGGGCGGCGGCGATGGCAGTGTTTCGTCGTCGTGCCAGCCTTCGAGCGCGTCGAGGGCTTCATCTGTTCCAATGGCACGCAGGGCCGCCACGGCTTTATCGCAGAGGCGCTGTCCATCGAACTGCGGACGATCTGGATCGTCGAGCAAAGGGATAAGCGCCGGGATCGCGCCCGGATCGGCCAGTTTGCGCACGATGTCAACGGCGCGTCCGCGAACGTTAACTTCGGAATGAGAGAGCGCTTCCAGAAGCCGACCAAAAACAGACTGCGTCATAGTGCCTAAAGCCTCGGCGGCAGCGTCGGCGACCACAAATTCAGGATCGTTCAGCATATCGACCAGCTCATCCAGAATCTTTTCGCTACGCTCTTGCGCCAGGGCATGAACGGCGGCGAGGCGCACCTGGGTCTCTTCATCATGAAGCGCGTGGACAAGCGCAGGGACGCGGATTTCCGGCGACTGGGTGTGCAGTCCTTCCACTGCGGTCTTGCGCATCCGCCAATCTCGGTCATAGAGTGAGGCCAGCAGAGATTGTCTGCCCGCCGGTACAGATGGACGCTGCGGCTCGCCCCTCTGGCGTCCGGGCAGCCGATTCTTCGCTGTTGCCGCCGAACCTGACGCCGGGCGGGTAAGCAGTTTCGGTTTTTTGATCGGCATGGTTTGTTGTTCCTCCCGCAGATGCGCATGGAGCGCAGCCAGGGCTGATTCTGTGCCTATCGCCTCTAATGCCTGAGCAGCGACATTGTATACACGAAGTTCACGATCTTTGACGGGGAGTCTCTCGTCGTCATAGAGGGCTGCTGCCAGCGTGGGAACGGCTTCGTCGCCGCCAACGCTGCCCAACACGTGCAGCGCCGCCGCGCGTACCTCGACCTGCCTATCGCGTGCCAGGGGTTTGACGTAGGGCACAATATCCACGCTGCCGATTTGAGCCAGAATCTCCAGCGTAATCCGACGCACAGATGCAGTCTGATCGTTGAGCAGTGGCAGTAATCCACTCACCGCGCCGTCCTTGAAGGTGATGACGGTTTCGAGAACAGCCCGGCGGACTCGCCCATCGCGATCCCGCAGGGCATCGATCAGCATCGGCAGCGCATCAATGTCGCCGATCATCCGCAAGGCGCGGGCGGCTTCAGCACGGACGAGATTCTCGTCATCCGCGAGTGCTTCAACCAGGCCGGGCACAGCTGCCGAGTCGCCGATTTCGCCGAGCGCCCAGGCTGCGCCGCGCCGCCGCGACCAGTGTTCGTCGCGCAGAACTTCCAACAAGAGCGGCAGCGCATCGACGCCGATCTCGCGGAGCGCGATGGCGACCTTCTCATCCATCGACCAGTTCCATTCGCGCACGGCATCGAGCAGGAGCGGCGGCACGGGCAAGGGCAGGCGATGCAAGATCCAATTGGCGGACTGGCGCACCTGCCAGGTGCCACTGCGCATGACTTCGAGCAGCGCGTAAAGTGTGTCGGGATGGCCGAGATCCGCCAGCCCGCGCACGGCAGCCAACCGGCCTTCGCCAGAGACAAAGTGCGTGATCTCGATCAGCAGCTTGAGCGTGCGTTCATAGACAGGAGCGGAAACCTCGACACCGCCTGCGAGTACCTGCGCCGCCAGGAACGGGTCAACAGCAGCGATCTCGGCGACCATTTCGTCGGCATTCGGCAGCAAGCCCGCGAGAATGATCAAGACCGTGTCCCAGCGCGAAGTCAGCCGTTCGCCCCAACTATTGAATTCAGGCGGTTGCAGGCGATCCATAACAGGATAGCGCGTTGCGCCTACAGCAGCGAAGTACTCGGCAATGACAGGCTGACGAAAAGCGACGACATCCGCCTCAATCTCGATCAGTCCGGCGTTTTGCGCTGCACGCAGGAGCTTATCATCCAGGATATGGCGGAGCGCATCCCCATACGGCAACCCCGTCGGCAAGTTGCGCTCGATCATGGCAAAAGCCAGCCGGGCCAGGGCCGCCTCGACATCCTTGAAGGGCATCCAGGCGGGCATAGCTGCGATCCGCTTCCAGACCCACATAGCGGCCATCCAGCGCTTGAGGAGGCTGCCGAGAGTCGTCGGCAGGTTGCCCTCCGGCGAACTCTTGTAGAGGAAGATCAGACCGCTGAGCAGCAGCGGATTACGCGCCAGTTCGCGGGTCTGCGCGTCCATCGGATGATTGGACTCCGGCGCGAAGATACGACGGAAGGCATCGTCCACGTGATTCTCACCGACGCACGCGCCGATCACGTTCCAAACGACTGCGTCGTCAAGCGGCTCGATATTGAACATCGGCAGATCGAGGTCAATCGCCTCGCTGTAGTTGCGGCTACGGCAGGCAAACAGGACACGCTGCGGAGCGCTCGGCGAGGTCAACCAGTCGCGAATCTGATGAATACGCTGCTCGACCTGCTGGGTGATCTCGTTCAGCCCGTCAATGTACAGCAGGGCTGTACCCGCCGCAGCCATCAAAACGACATCAGGCAGCATCGGCGCGCGCGAAACGAGAAAAGCCTTAAAGTCCTGGTCTTCCTGCCAGTGCGCGAGATTGACGTAGATGGGGATCGGCAGCGAATTATCGGCCAGGCGAGCGCGCGCGGCATCGAGCGTCAGTCGCCGGAGGGTCGCCGTCTTGCCGCTCCCTGGCTCCCCGAGCAAGATGGCACGCGGACGACGCGCAAGTGCATGTTTGATGTCGCTGGCATAGCCACGTCGCCAGCGTGGCGCGGCAGTCGGCGCGTGACGCGTTTTGTCGAGCGTGACGATTCTGCCGGTGTTCCCCCAGTAACGCGAGAGGCGCGGTGCAGGGCGTTCGGCCAATTCTGATGACGGATGGCGCGATTTGTGCGCCATGGTCATGAATTCGAGCGATCCCTGGCTGGCCTCCATGCGAGCGACGAGCTGGATCAAGTAGCGTGTGCTATCGCCTGGGGCATCGCCGACCCAATCAGGCGATTGGTCGCGCAGGCGCAGCATGAGACGGCGAAACCGCTCGCGGTAGACTATCTCGTTGCGCCATTCGCTGAAATCGACCACGCGCTGCGGATCGATAGTCTGGGGATAGTCGTCCTCGGCCATGACGCGCAGGGAGATGACGAAGATCGGCAGCCCCATATCCAGAGCAAACTGAAATTCGCGCTGGCAGTAGACAGACACCGACCAATCGGGCGAGAGCACAACCAGCAGACCGGCGGCACGGTCGAGAGCCTGGGCGCTGCGAACACGCCAATCTACAGACACGGGAAGCTGCAAGCGATCCAACCAGACCTGGACGCCAGCATTGCGCAAGTCAGCCGATAATTGAAGAGCAAATTCTGCTTCAATACTGGCATAGCTCACGTAGAGGATGCGGGGTTGCTTCATGCAAAGTTTTCTCGGTGAAGTTGGACTCCGACCGGGCTGGCGAAATGACAATCGTTGTTAAATCTTGAACTTTGTAAAGTATGAGACCGATAATGCATATAATAGTTCATTATAGATTTGCTTTTGGTTTGTTTGAATAAAACTATTCTTTCGAGCCCTGATTTTTCCAAGATTCACAAATGCTCTTATCATGTATTAAGCACATCCCGACCCAACTTATTATGGAAAATTAAGGTAATATTCGCAAGTACTTGCCACTGATTAGCCTCAGGTTTTGCCTGGAATCGGCGGGTTGTTTCAATATTGACACGTGCCTTCAATGTGGAAGCGCAGTCTGCGTCCCAACTCATCAAGAAGGCGGTGAGACGAGCGTGATGCGATTATCTATCACATAACCATCGCCCGCGTCCCGGCCATCAATCGTGACGGGCAAACGAGTCTCACTCGCCAGATCGTACATACCGATGACAAGCGAATAGCCCGCCCCAAGCGGCGCATCCACTTCAGAGAGGATCAGGCGGCGCACGTCGGCGATGTACTCCCCTGGCTGCCAGACGTGGGTGGAATAATACCGCGGCGGAGCGATTTCCGCATCCAGTGCGACGGGCGCGTCCCAGGATTGAACAACTTCCCCCTGCACGTCACGAAGATGGACGTAAATCATGTAATCACCGCTGGTGGGCGCGAGACTTTCCCAATAGAGGGTCAGCACGACCGGGCGTCCTGGCCAGAAGTCGAGCGCGCCAATGTCGTTGCCGAGGTAACGCGCAAAGTCGCCGAACACGACCTGTCCTTCTGCCTGTGCGTTGGGCGGCGGCGGCTGGAACCGCCGTTCGAGATGCAGCTCGTAGACGTTGTAGCGGAAGATGCCGTCGTCCATGCCCCAGGCGCGGCGCATGATGTCCTCGCGCCGCAGCGCACCAATGACCTGATTCGCCTGCACGGGCACACCCTGGTATGCGCCTGTGCCCTGTGGATGGCTATCGATGAAGTAGGTGACGCCCGCGAGATCATCCAGGCGTGTTGGCGCTTCATCGATACGTATATCGGCTAAGGGGAAGAAGAAGGGCAGCGTTTGCACACTCGGCGCGACCACGACCGGCGGTGTGCCATGTTCGTCAATATAGGCTTGCAGGCCATCAACAACGTTGATCAGTGCCTGGTTGCCGCTGCGCTGCCGGGCGAGATCGTCGGGATAAGCATCGCTAATGAGCACATCCCAGCCGGTATTCTGATCGTAAAGCGGCTGGATGATGCCAGGGATGGCGAGAAGCACCAGCGCGAGCAGATAAGCCGGTTTGAGCCACGACCACGACGGCGCAGATGACAGCGCAACATCTCTGGCGTGCCCTTGCCAGAGCGAGTGCGTCCAATGTGCGAGGATGAGCGCCGTCGGCAGCAGCAGCAGCGGGACGATGGCGAACGACAGGCGGTAGTGATAGCTGTATGACCAGAACCAGGTGACGAAATAGGGCAGCGCCAGCAGCCAGAGGATGATGAGCGTGGTACGCAGCGGGCGCTCATCCGGCCAGATCTGCCCGACAACCCGGGCATAGACGGCCAGCCCGGCCAGGAGCAGCACTCCCTCGGCGAGTTCCATGTGGCGTGGCACGAGCATCGACGGCAGCGTCCCGGCGAGCATGAGCGCCAGCCCGGCAAGCAGCGCCAGCGCGAACCTGCCGCGCAACCGGCGATTGAATAGGAGATAGGCCGCCAGCAGGATGGCCGCCAGCAGCAGCCAGCCGAACTCCGCGCCGCCGCGCATGGCCTGGGTCAGCCAGAAATCGGGCGGCAGGTCGATGGGATTGTGGCCGAGCAGCACATTACGAACGTACCAGACGCCGCCGAGCGGCACAGCAGCCAGCCCCACGATGAGCGCCGTCCACAGAGAGGGCAGCCAGCGCCGCACAGCATCCGCGACGTTCAGGCGACTGCGCACAAGCGCCGCGATCAGAGCGACGGCGGTGACAAGCGCGACGCCCCAGATGAACGCGCCCATGGTCGGTTTCGTCCACAGGCCGACACCGAGCATCAGCCCGGCGAGAATGGCAGAGCGAGTGCGCCCTGCATCGCTGCGCATCCAGGCGAGCGTGAAGAAGGCCGAGGCCAGGGTGAAACTGTTTGTCAGCGTGATCTCCAGATCACCCATGCGTGACCAATCGCCGACGTGATGGTAGAGCGTCCAGAGAGCGGCGGCGTAGATACCGGTGCGACGGTTGAAGGGCAGCGCACCGAGGGCATAGACCGAGAGCGTGCTGCCCAGGTTGATGAACGGGATGACGGCACGCGCCGCATGGTCATTGACGCCGCCAAACGCGAACTGGCCGAAAGCATATTGAAGCGACAGGAACTGCGGGTAATAGCCGATAGTGTTCGGGATATAGCCCAACAGGCTGTAGAGACGGCCCTGGTAGCCATACACCCAGAGCGTATCGTAGGCGATGAACGGCCAGTAGGCAGTCACGAACCAGCGGACAACGAAAGCGATGACGATCAGCGCGATGAGCAGGCGTTCGTCGAAACGGACTGGTGCATCCGAAGGTTCCGGCTGCGGAGAATCGAGCGTCCGGCGTCGCCAGGCCCAGAATGCACCGGCGAGCGCGATGACGAACGTACCGAGCAGGATCAGATCGAGGCGCAGCAGCGGTGTCTGCGTTTGCGCGCCGAGCGTGCCCAGGATGAACATCCACAGCGTGAGCCACATCGGGCCAAGCGCGAAGGCCAGCGCCAGCACGACCGGAATACGCCGCCACAGAGCGCGCGGCAGAAGCGCGAGCGCCCAGGGGACGCCGACACCGAGATAGACCCAGGCAAAAGCGGGCGTAGTTGCGAGTGTGTTGGCAATCCAGTAGGGCATTGAGGGCGATCAGCTTCAAGCGTGCATAACCGATTCAGAGGCGGTTATGATAATCGAGCTGTCCCTTGCTGAAAACCCACGTTCAGGCGGCGTTCATCATACGCCGAAATAATGATGGCGAACGTACATGCCATCACGCATGACCACGACTTCGTTGAAACCAGGCCGCGCAACCGGATCAGGGATCGTCTCGACCTGCCCCGGATGACACTGAAACTGCATCCACGAACTGGCCGCCGAGAGATAGGTGATGCCGTCGCGTGTCCGCTGCCCGACCATATGCACGTGGCCGTGGAAAACGCCGCGCAGGCGATCACGTGCGGGCAGAAGCGCTGCATGAAAATCTTCACCGTTGCGCATTCGCATGAAGTCGTCCAGCCAGGGCGCACCGGAAGGCAGCACATTGTGATGTGTGGCGACGATGAACGGACGCGGGTCTTCGGCGGTGCAGTGTGCGCGCAGCCATTCGAGCTGGGCTTCGGTGACATAGGTGTGCGGGCCATCTTCCGCCCGGTTACTGTCCAGGCACACGATCTGCACACCATTGATCTCGAATTCCTGATCGTAGGTTGGCGCAGGTTCGCGCTCGATGAGAACGCGCTGGAGCATGAGCGGATCGTCATGATTGCCAGGGATGTAATACACCGGCGCAGGCAGCCCGGCGAACAGATCACGCGCCAGCCGATAATCGCCTTCGTCCGGGTCATAGACGACATCGCCCGTATGCAGAATAAAATCAGGCGTGAAAGGCACCTTCTTGACGGCAGCGATCAACCGCTGCGCGCCTTCCAGCGGCGGCCGGGGCTGTGCCGGATGCCCAAGCGAGGAGTCGGCGGTGATATGTGTGTCGGTCAGGTGAATGAAGCGGAGCAAAACGTCGGACATAGAGCGTCGATCTCCCGGCGGGTGCGTGAAAATCCGTAGCTATGTTATCATCATTCTGTTAAATCGCGTCGATTTTGCAGCGAACTGTTATGCGTCAAATCTACGTTGCCCTCTGTCTGTTGTTTATGCTGGCTGCCTGTACCGAAACGCCACCGGACACCGTGATCGTGCCGACGTTGGCAGAACTGCCCACGCTTGCACCTTCGACCACGACGACGATCACAGTTACGCCCAGCCCGACGCTGACGGCGACGCCCACATTGAGCGCGACGCCGACGGCCACTGTCAGCCAGACACCGCGTCCAACCGTCTCGGTCACGCCGAGCGCGACGATCACTGATACGCCATCGCCGACGTTTACGGCCTCGCCATCGCCGGCAGCTAATCTGGGCAGCCTGGCGCAGTTGGCGCTGACTGCTGCCGCCGCAACCGTGCTGCCGCCGACCTTGCGCCCCCCGGTTTCGACGCCCATCCTGCTCGATACTCCCGTGCCGATACCGGGCACGCCCGTGGTTGGCGCGACTTTCACCCCACTGCCGGTCGCGCCGGTCGCATGCCCCTGGAGCTTACCGGCGGCGCTGAACAGCTTGCTGGCGGGCGATCCCGGCTTGAGCACCGCCCTGGGCTGCCCATCGGGTACGCCCGTGCGCTTCGCCGGGGCGGCACAGGTGTTCCAGAATGGGATGATGTACTATCTGGACGGCGCGCCGCGCTCGATCTACGTGCTGACCATCGATGGGCGTTACCACCGCTATGACGACACCTGGGTGCAGGGTGTTGACCCGGACAGCGGCGGGGAAATCCCGCCACCGGGTTTGATCGAACCGATACGCGGCTTCGGCAAAGTCTGGCGGCAGAACCTGGACATTCGCACTTCGCTGGGTTGGGCGATCACAAACGAACTCGGCGACGCGGCGACGGTGCAATACTTCGAACGTGGGCGCGCGATCTACCTGCCGGTGCGCGGCGAAACTGTCATCCTGGCAGAAGATCCCAATGGTCAGACGGGGATTTGGCGCGCCATTTCCGGGGGACTCTGAGGAGAAGCGTAACCATGCGCGTCACACGCCTGACCGGCCTGCTGCTGGCAGTCATCTGCATCCTGACGTTTGGTGCGGTCGCACTGGGACAAGCTCTGCCTGAGAGCGGGCAGCTTGTGTATACAGTCTATGACGGGCGTTTTTCGCGCGTCTATAACCTGCTGGCTGACGTGAGCCGCGACATCGACTACCAGCTGCGGCTGCCCAACCGAACACATTCGCTCATCGGCTGGCTGAACGACCGGCGCGCCCTCTTTTACGCTTCGGGCACCTACGCCATCCTCGACATCGGCGGATCGACACGAGCGGCGACACTGCCGCAGGACTGTAATCCCAACATCCCTGCCATCAATAACGGCAGTACACTGGCTTGCCGGACAAGCGACAGCAATATCCTTGTCTTTGACGAAAGCTGCTTGCTGGACTTCTGCTCACCCCGCCTGCTGCACCTGCCGCGCGGACATCTTATGCTGATGGGGAGGATGACGCTCGCGCCGGGGGGTAAACAGATCGTGCTGGAAATGGAGCATGATGCCAGCCCACGCCTCGTGATCATGGACGTAGGGCGGGACGAAGCAACCGCTTACATCGACTATGGTGGCCGCGACGATCCGCATCCTGCCTGGTCGCCGGATGGGCAGCAGATCGCTTTCTTCGACGTGACACGCACAGGTGTCTCGCTGGTCGTCTATGATGTAATGGCTGGCACAGAGCGATTGCGCCAGCAGATGAATGGCTTCGCGCCGGTTTCGCCGCCCACATGGTCGCCAGACGGCGAGCACGTTGCTTTCTACCAGATCGATTCTTATGGCGCGGACATCTACTCTCTTGACATCGCCGGTGGCACATTGGCGCGGTTGGTGGGCGGCAACGGCGTGTTTGTCGATCCGATGTGGTCACCGGGTGGCAGGCAAATCGCCTTTTATACCAACGCGGTTGATGGCGGCGGCATCCTCGTGCTGGATATGCTGAACAATCAGTTGCACCGCGTCGGCTCGACGAGCGTGTTCACGGGCGGAGGTCATGCCTGGCGTCCCTGCATCGCGCCGGGTTGCAGCAGCAGGTAGAGAGTGATGCGTCGATGGCAGCCGGTCGCGCTGCTGGCGTTGGGGCTGGCGCTGGCGAGTTTGCTGGCAATCGGCATCGGGCGCGCCCTGCCGCCAGGCGATCAAATCCTGTTCGAGAGCGAAACTGTCGGTATCAGCGACCTGATGCTGGTGGATGTGGCGCGGGCGCTCGTGATTAATCTGACGCGAAGCCCCACGTTGCACGAGGATCATGCCGCCTGGTCGTCAGATGGCACGCAGCTCGCCTACATCCGCCAGGAAGCTGACCAGAGCCAGCCGCGCCAGGTGTGCGTGCGCCGCATGCCGAGCACGTCGGAGCGCTGTTTGCCATCAGTTGCGCGGTGGGATGACAACCCCCGCTGGTCACCGGATGGCAGTTGGCTGTTGATCGAGTCGATGGACGAGACATTCGGCACTGAGTTGTACCGGCTGTCGCCAAACGATGGTCAGGCCGAGGCACTGACGCGGGCCGTCGGTAATGACATGTCAGCCCGTCTGTCGCCGGATGGGCAGCGGATTGTCTTCGTCAGCCAGCGTGACGGGCTGCGCCGGCTCTACGTGATGGACGGCACCGGCGCAGCACACGCGATCACGAGCGCGACGAGCAATGCGGCGAGTGCAGCCTGGTCGCCGGATGGGCGCTGGATCGCCTACCTGACCGACCGCGACCTGCGCGAGGAACTCTATCTGCTCGACGCTGCGTGCCTCGATCAACCAGGGTGTGACGAAAATGCGCGGCGGATCACCTATTTCCAGGCACTGATCGTCGACATGAGCTGGTCGCCGGACAGCCGGACGCTGGCTTTTGTCTCGCTCAGCAGCGGTGATTTCGACCTGTTTACGCTTGAGATCGACAGCGGCGATCTACAGCGCTGGTCGTCCGGCCCGTCTGCGGAAGCAGACCCGGCATGGTCGCCAGACGGCGAGATGCTCGCCTTTATTTCGAGCCTTGGCGACGGGTATGACGTATATATTCAAACAGCGCCTGATGCCCAGGCAACCCGACTAACCGACGGCAGCATGAATTATTGGACGCCGCTATGGAGACCCCATCCCACCGATTAAAGCTGGCAGAAAGATGGCTCAAGCGTATTTTGACGCTGGTTAGCGGGTTATTCACACTCCTATCGGCGGCGGCGCTGGCCGGGCATATCTTCCCCAGCGGCAACGAGATCGCGTTCGCGTTGTATGACGGCGCTGACCCCGACATCTACCGTATGGATGTGGAACGGCAGATCCGCTTCAATCTGACACGTCGCCCCGGTTACGACAGCAACCCGGCCTGGTCGCCGGATGGATCGTGGATCGTGTTCACGTCTGACCGCGAAGGTGCCATCAACGTCTTCATGATGGACGCCATCGGGCGCGAAACCTACCGGTTGATTCCGGAGGGGAACGGCTTTTTCCACACCGCGCGCTGGTCGGCGGACGGGCAGCACATCTATTTGTTTCAGGGCGCACAGGATTCGCAGCGCATCTTCAGCGTTCGGCTGGATGGCAGCGAGTTTTTCGAGGTGACGGCAGAGGTCAGTGCCGGGCTGCGCCGCGATTTCGACATCGATCCGAACTCGCTGGCGCTGGCGATTTCGCCGGACGGCAACCGCAGCGCGTTTATCGCCTTTCGCAATGGGCAGTGGGGCGTGTATCTGGCGGATGAGCGGCGGCGCAATGCAAGGCTGATCGCGCCGGTCGGCAGGCAGTATAACGAGCAACCGATCTGGTCGCGTGATGGCGAGCGCATCGCCTACGTCGCGCTGATGGATGGCGGTGTCGATGTCTATCTGATCCATGCCGACACGCCGACACCCACCCCCTTGCGCCTGACCCACGACCGCGCCATCGAAGCCAGTATCTCGTGGCGCCCGTGAGTAGAATGTACAAATGCATAGACATCTTAGGCAAGCTGCTAAAAAATCGCTGCATGACTTGCTGCCTGTGGCTATAATGAAAGATTGAGTGGAAGTAGCCACCAGGACACGCAGGAACTATCCATGGTCGCCATCGAAACGCCGCCGATCGTCGGCAGACGCTATACCCTGCTTGAACTGCTCGGTAAGGGTGGCATGGGCGTGGTCTACCGCGCATATGACCGGTTGACGGGACAGGAGATCGCGCTCAAGCAGGTCGTACGCGCTGACGATCCTCAGAGTACGACCGCCCCGACGCAGGACAACGAATTGCGCCTGGCGCTGGCGCAGGAATTCCGTGTGCTGGCCTCGCTGCGCCACCCGAACATCGTCAGCGTGCTCGATTACGGTTTCGACGCGGCTCGACAGCCCTATTTCACGATGGAGCTGCTGGAGAACGCCTACGACATCGTTCAGACGGCGCGCAGCCTGCCGGTCGAAGATCAGGTCGATCTCCTGGCGCAGATGCTGCAAGCACTGGTGTATCTTCACCGCCGCGGCGTGCTGCATCGTGACCTCAAGCCGAGCAACGTGCTGGTGCAGAACCGGGTGGTCAAGGTCGTCGACTTTGGCCTGGCGCTTTCGGACGGTGGAGAGGACTCGGCGCTGGGCACGCTGCCCTATCTGCCGCCCGAACTCCTCTTCGGCGAAACGCCCGATGAACGCGCTGATCTGTATGCGGTCGGGCTGATCGCTCATGAGATGCTGCTGGGCGCGCACCCCTTCGAAAGCGAAAATCGCGCCCACCTGATCCACAACATCGTGAACAAGATTCCCGATCTGAGCGCGATGGACCCCAATCTGGCAGCGATTGTGGGCAAGCTGCTGATGAAGAAGCCAGAGTATCGCTATCGCCGGGCCAGCGACGTGATCAACGTCTTGTACACTGCGCTGGGGATGACGCCGCCGCCAGAGAACCGGGCGACGCGCGAGAGCTTCTTGCAGGCGGCGCGCCTGATTGGCCGTGAGGATGAGATCGCGCAACTGGCCCAGGCGCTCTCACGAACAGTCAACGGTGAGGGCGAAGCCTGGCTGATCGGCGGGGAAAGCGGCGTCGGCAAGACCCGCCTGCTCGACGAGCTGCGGACCATGGCGCTCGTGCGCGGGGTGCTGGTCGTGCGCGGCGAAACCGCCAGCGAAGGCGCGAATCCGTACAGCTCATGGCGTGCACCGCTGCGCTGGCTGGCACTGATGGCGGACATCACCGAGCGGGAAGCCGGGGTTTTGAAACCGATCTTGCCGAACATCGGCGCGATCATCGGCATGGAAGTGACAGACGCACCGCCGCTTGACCCCGAAGCTGCGCAAACACGTTTGCTATCAACGATTGAAATGCTGCTGCGCCGTCTGAAACTGCCGCTCGTGATCATCCTCGAAGATCTGCACTCCGCGGGCAGTGAGACGCTGGCGCTGCTGCGCTGGGTATCGCGCATCGCTGGGCGCTTGCCGGTGCTTGTCCTGGGCAGCTACCGTGTGGACGAACGCCCAACGCTGCCGCAGGAGCTGCCGCAGATGCAGCTTCTGCACCTGGAACGGCTGAAGGACGAGCAGATCGGCGCATTGAGCCAGGCGATGCTGGGCGAGGTTGGGCTTGACCAACGCCTGATCGAACTCCTGCGCCGCGAGACAGACGGCAACGCCTATTTCGTGGTCGAAGTCGTGCGCGCGCTCGCGGAAGAAGCCGGTGAATTGGAACGGGTGGCGGAAATCAACCTGCACCGCCGCGTGCTGACGGGCGGTGTCCAGCGCATCCTCCAGAAGCGCCTGGAGCGCGTGCCGCTGAGCGCGCAGCCGCTGCTGCGCGTGGCTGCCGTCGCCGGGCAGCAGATCAACGAAAAGCTCCTGCGGCAGATCGCGCCGGAGATCGACTTTGAAGAATGGCTGAACCGCTGCGCGGACTCTGCGCTGACGGTGAAAGACGAGCGCTGGATCTTCTCGCACGCCAAACTGCGCGAGATGGTGCTGAACGAAATCGACGCAGACGAGCGGCGACAGCTGCACCGGCAGGTTGCGGAAGCGATCATCGCGACGACCCATGATCCGGCTCAGGAAGCGGCGACGCTCACCTATCACTGGGGCATGGCGGGCGACCCGGCGCGCGAGGGGCAATATGCGGTGCTGGCAGGCAAACATGCCTACCAGAATGGCGCGTGGAGCGAATCGGTGATGCTGCTGTCACGCGCATTTGCCCTGCGCAACGCGATGGGCTTGAGCGACATTCAGGCAGCGGAACTGCTGCGCTTGCAGGGCGATGCGCATTATCGCCAGGGCAATCTGCCAGAAGCGCGGCAGTGCCTGGCCCAGGCGGCGGAATTGCTCGGCTGGTCGCTGCCCGCGAAGAACAGCGTCTTTCTAAGGCAGCTCACACGCCAGCTCGGCCACCGGCTGCGCCCGTTTACACCGCCGCGCCGAGCCCAGGATCGCGACTGGCTGCTGGAAACGCATCGTATTTCGATGTTGGAGGCGGAGATCGCGTTTCTTTCCAACGAGACGATGACGATGCTCGTCCATGGCGTCGGCGCGCTCAACCAGGCGGAGTCAGCCGGTATTTCGCCGGAGTTGGCGAAGGCGAGCGCGAACATGTGCTATGCCATCGGCAACATCGGCCAGCACGTACCGGCGAGCATTTACAAGCGGCAGGCGCGGCGCGTGGCGCGCAAAGTCGGCGATCCCTCGGTCGAAGATTTCGCGCTGCGCCGCACGAGTCTGTATGACATCGGCCTGGGCCAGTGGGATGAGGCGCAGGCGGCGCTGGAACGCGCGATGACCATCGCCGAGGCCATCGGCGATTTACAGTCGCGCGAGGAAAGCCTTGATTTTCTAGCGTCACTGCTCTATTACCGGGGCGAATTCGCCCGCAGCCGGGAACTGTTTGCGCAGGTACAGCGTTCGGCGCTGCGCACCAACAGCCTGCTGCATCAGAGCTGGGGGCTGCTCGGCCAGGGGCAGAACACGCTGCGCATAGGCGCACTCCTGGATGCCTCGGGGCTGCTGAAGAACGCAACCAATGTCATGGAAGACAATCGCGTCAACGACGTGGTGACGCTGATTCAGGCATACGGCTTGCTCGGCGTGGTCGAGTTGTACCAGGGCAATGTCGATGCCGCCAATCGTCTGGCGCAGTCGGCGGTTGAGTG
Organism: Anaerolineae bacterium; assembly: GCA_023382675.1. Lineage (GTDB taxonomy): Bacteria > Chloroflexota > Anaerolineae > Aggregatilineales > Phototrophicaceae > Flexifilum. The sequence goes on along the minus strand of JAHDWN010000026.1, from coordinate 20,783 downwards.
GATCGGCGCGTCTGAGGCGACAGGCTTCGCGCTCCTGGAAGGGTATGCCGGCGCAGCCGAAGTGTTCCTGACGGTGCTGGAGACACTGCCAGCGGAAAGCGCGAACGAACGCCCCCGCTTGATCGAGCAGGCGACGCACGTCCTGGGGCAGCTTCAGGCGCTGGCGAAGACGATTCCGATTGCATCACCGCGTGCCCTGCTGTGCAGGGGCTGGCTGGCGCATGTGGAGGGCGATCAGGCCACAGCACACGCGCGATTGGGCGAAAGCGCGCGCCAGGCATCCAAATTGGCGATGCCGTTCGAGCAGGGATTAGCGCATTATCACCTGGGGCGCTGGCTGCCGCTGGACGATCCCCAGCGCACGCAGCATCTGGCGCAGGCGTCCGCCATCTTTACCCGGCTGGGCGCGGCCCATCATCTGGCAGATACGAACGTCGAACTTGACGGCGGCAGATTGCTATGAGGAAAGGTGGCAGGTTCGTTACCCTGCCACCGTGGTCAGCATTCGATGTGAGAAAATGTGCGCGGAGTCAGGGGCTGTGGGCTAACCGAACAGGCCGCCCAGGCCGGGCATATCGCCCAGGCCGCCCAGGTTGCCCGTGATCTCTTCCATGCGCGCGGCAGCCTGCTTCTGGCTCTCTTCGATGGCTTCGTTGACCGCCAGGGTCAGCAGATCGGAGAGATCAGTCGCCCATTCGGGGTCGCTCGTGTCCAGCGCGTCCGGCTTGACTGTGATCGACTGGATGCGCTGATGCCCATTGATGACGACCGTCACAATGCCGCCCTTGTTGATCTCGAACAGCTCATGTTCGAGCGCATCCCGCGCGGCAGCCATGTCTTCTTGCATCTTCTGCTGCATCTGCTGAAGCTGGCGCATCATATTCTGGCCGCCCGGTATGCCGCCGCCACCTGGAATACCGCCACGTCGCTTACTCATTGATCACTCCTTAGATTGCAATCGGGTTCTTGAATTGGGATGACCTCAGTCTTCATCATCTGTCGTTTCCGGAGCGTCATCATCAGTTTGCCGGATTTTGCCGCCGCGTTTGAAGGCTTCTGAGAGCAGCGGATCATCACTCGTGGGCTGCTCATCGCCGCCATCCTGCGCGATCAAGACGATCTGCACTTTGAGCTCTGTCTTGAACACGTCCGTCAGCGCCCGCTCGACAATTTGCTTTTTCTCCGGGAACGGATTGACGCGCTCGTAAAAGATGACGTTATCGGTCGCCAGGTAAACTATGCCACCTTCGACACGCTGCACGCGGAAATTCTCCATAACCGACGGGCTTTGCTTGTTGTAGCGATACATCGCCTTGAGCACATTAATCCACTGCGCCTGGATGGCTGTGGCGGCAACGACGGCGTTCGCGTCGCTGATTGGCGCAGGCCGTTCGGCTTGTGAAGCAGCAGCAGGCGCTGTGCGCGCGACCACCGGCGCTGCGCTGACGTAGGTTTCTTCAAGCGGGCGAACGCTGTCCATCAACGCCAGTTCCAGCGTCAACTGGGGCTGCCAGCCGCCGCGATAATTGTTGATGGCATCGTTGAAAGCGCGGATCGCCTGGACGAGCATGGCCCGGTCGATGTGCTGGCTCTGCTCGGTATAGAGCGCCTTGTCTTCCTGCGACGCTTCGAGCATTTCCACACCCGCCGTCTGCGCGATCAAGACGCTGCGCAGGTGTTCGACGACCTGCTGGCCGAACTGACGCGGATCTGCACCACCATCGACGGCTTCGTTGATGATACGTAGCCCCGCTGCCGTATCCTGCGCCAGGATCGTCTCGACTAAAGCACGGGTGGCCTGGCTGCCGGCGCTGCCGAGCACCTTCTGCGCCAACGCGGTCGTGATCGCCTCATCTGGGTCGGTGATGATTTGGTCGAGCAGGCTGATGCTGTCACGCATCGAGCCGGTGCCGTAACGGGCAATGATTTCGAGCGCCTCCCGCTCATACTTGAGACCTTCGGCATCGACGATCTCTTGCAGGCGGTCGGTCGCTTCGAGCAGCGACAGGCGGCGGAACTCGAACTGCAAACAGCGGCTTTTGATTGTGGCCGGGACTTTGTCGATCTCGGTCGTCGCCAGGACGAAGATAGCGTGTTCCGGCGGTTCTTCCAGAGTTTTGAGCAGCGCGTCGAAGGCACTGCCGCTGAAGCGGTGGACTTCGTCGATGATGTAGATCTTGTACTGTCCCTCGCCAGGCGAGAAGGCGATCTTCTCACGCAGATCGCGCACGTCGTCCACGCCGGTGTGCGTGGCCGCGTCGATCTCAATCAGGTCGAGGTAGCGGCCTTCGTTGACGGCGATGCACGCCGGACACTGGTTGCAGGGGCGGTTGTTCGGCTCCGGATCGTGGCAGTTGACAGCCTTCGCCAGCAGGCGGGCCATGGTGGTCTTGCCGGTGCCGCGCGGGCCGCTGAACAGGTAGGCATGGCGGATACGCCCGGCCTTGAGCGCATTGCGCAGTGTGCGGACGATATGCTCCTGGCCGACCACATCGTCGAACGTCGTCGGACGCCACTTGAGATAGAGCGCTTGTTCGGGCAAGGGTGCTTTCCTCCACGTGAGAGTCTAGCATGATGGTCGGGCGAGGGCAACGTTGGAAGTCGGAAAGCGGGAGGAATAGTGGCTTGCTGTATGTGGTGATCAGGCAGCTATTCGTATAAGATTGGCGAACCTTACCTCATAGGGACCAGACTGTTATTCTTCGACAATCGTACCGGCGTGCCCTCGCAAGATCCAATCGCCGCGCATATCATCATGCTGCAATTGGCTGCGCTATGCTAAAATCGCACGCACAGACGGGACGAAGCGTGATTCACTCTACTGTATATACTGCACAGGGAATCGTGAACAAGGGCTGATGATCACAGTCGAACAAGTCTTCGTTATCACCGCTGCTTTCCTGCTTTCGAGTATCCTCGCCAGCAAGATCGCCGTCAAATTCGGCGTCCCGGCGCTGCTGCTCTTTTTATTGTTAGGGATGCTGGCGGGTTCCGATGGCATTGGCGGCATCTACTTCGACAATCCCCCCTTATCGCAGGCGATTGGTGTCGTCGCGCTCGTGTTCATCCTGTTCTCCGGCGGCCTGGATACCGCCTGGAACGATGTTCGCCCCGTGCTGCGCCCGGCGCTGTGGCTCTCGACGATCGGCGTGACGATTACGGCGCTCGCCGTCGGTGCGTTCGCCGCCATCGTCTTGCAGTTCTCCTGGACGGAAGGCATCCTGCTCGGCGCGATCATCGCCTCGACCGATGCCGCCGCAGTCTTCTCCGTCCTGCGCGGAAAATCTGTGCGCCTCAAAGGAAAGCTCAAGCCGCTGCTTGAACTCGAATCCGGCAGCAATGACCCGATGGCCGTCTTCCTGACCATCGGCATGACCCAGCTTGTCGTCAATCCGGACCAGTCCGCCACCAGCCTGATCGTGCTCTTCGTCCAGCAGATGAGCATTGGTCTGGCGCTCGGCTATGTGTTTGGCAGGGGCATCATCATGCTGGTCAACCGCCTGCGCCTGGAATACGATGGCCTGTATCCTGTCCTTACGATCGCGCTCGTTTTGCTGACGTATGGCACGACGGCGCTCCTGGGTGGCAGCGGCTTCCTGGCCGTCTACATTGCCGGTTTGATCCTGGGGCAGCGCAAACTGCTGCACAAGGGCAGCCTGACGCGCTTCCATGACGGACTTGCCTGGCTGATGCAGATCGCCATGTTCCTCGCGCTCGGCCTGCAGGTGTTTCCCTCGCGGCTGCCCTCCGTCGGCACTATGGGGCTGCTCGTCGCCCTGTTCTTAATCATCGTTGCGCGGCCCTTGAGCGTATTTGCTGCGCTGGCGTTCAGCCGTTTTCAACTGCGCGAAAAGCTCTATATCGCCTGGGTCGGGCTGCGCGGCGCGGCGCCGATTGTCCTGGCGACCTTCCCCCTGATCGCCGGGGTCGGCAAGGCAGATACCATCTTCAACCTTGTATTCTTCATCGTGCTGACGTCGGTGCTCGTGCAGGGGACGCTGATTATCCCCATGGCGAAGTGGCTCGGCGTCTACAGCCCGCATGTTGAAGCGCCGAAATCGCCGTTGTCCTTCGTAACTGATGACGGCGTCATCGCTGACGATCTCATCGAGCTGGAGGTCGCACCCGATGCCTCCGCCGTCGGCAGGCAGATCCTCGATCTGCGCCTGCCGAAAGATGCGCTGATCGTGCTGATCCGGCGCGGCGGCGACATGGTCATCCCACGAGGCGACACACTGATTCAGCCGGGAGACCGCATCCTGCTGCTGGCGAGCGATCAGGCGCGCCCAGAGGCTAGGCATGCGCTGGAAGGTAGCGGCGAGGTTGTCTCGATTTAGGGTACGCTATGGGCACGCAGGCTGAGGATATTGCTTATGAACGCTGGTCATCTCATCCAATGCTGTGTGATCGCCGGTCTGCTCGTAATCGCTTCCGGTTGTCAATCGGTCGCTACCGAAGCGCCGCAGGCGGTACCGACGCTCTCGACTGTGGACATCGCCGACCTGCAGATCGTGAGCGGCCAGACGGTCTTCGTCCCCGCCTACCCGGAAATCTTCTACGACGCTGGTGAGCGCGTCATCGCCCTGACGACCACACTCGCTATCCACAACACCGACCCGGATGATGCCATCGTCATTCGCTCAGTCCGCTATTACGACACCGACGGCGTGCTGGTGCGTGAGTTTGTCGAAAGCCCGGTGCAGTTGAATCCGCTGGCGACAACCGGTTTCGTTGTGTCCGCGGACGACTCACGGGGCGGATGGGGCGCAAATTTCCTGGTTGAATGGGGCGCGGAATCGCCCGTCTACGAGCCGGTCATCGAGGCGATCATGATCAACACGTCCAGCGCGCTGGGGCTGTCGTTCGTCAGCGAAGGCCGCGTCGTCTCCGAGCAGGGGCCGTGAGAGGGCAACATAAGATTAGGCTTTTCTGAGACCATTCACAAAGGAGTAAAATATCTTTACACAAAGAATTCAATCCGTGGAGCAAAGTATATGCGCTCTGACAATTGGCTGTATGATCGCGATGACGTTCCTTGCCCAAACTGCGGAAATGCTTGCTACCTGAAGCATATGGGACAATCATTTGGGGATAATTACAGTGAGAAATTCTGGAAGTGCGCTTGTTGTGGATGGTATTATATCGAGCGAAATCCTCCTTCACCTCAAGTAACTAATGAGCTTATTTTAAGCTCGCCATCTCCACTTGAAACGACGACTCCTGAGAGTTACTTCTTCTTCAATGCCTTACCTTATGAAACTGCGTTGGCATTGAAGCCACAGTCAAATGAGATCGATGTCCTCTTGTGGACGAAAACATATATCCGTTGGTCCAATGTATTTGATGACTACGCTAAGCGGTTTTATCTGTACCAACGTGTCGCGCATCTGGAAACTACGTTTGAAAAGTTTAGGCAAATTCACGATCTCGATGAGTTTTCTCAGGAAGCTTTTTGGCAAATTGAACAGAAGGGGTTGAATAAAGAATGGCAAGCATTTCGGCACGAACGTGGATTGGAAGAACATGATCAGACGTATCGTAGAGTGTTGAAATTTCTGGAGTCTCATCTCAAAGATGTCAATCAACTAGCTGACGCAAACACGACAAGTTTCAATGAGTACAAGGAACTTGAGCGTTTATTTCCATTGCTAGACGAGATTTGGTTCAATGAAATAGTCGTGATTTGCGATAACCAAGAACAACTTATGTTAAAATATTTACCTTATTCTCAATACCTGAGAACGTTTCATTGGCGCAGAATAAGATCTGCGTTGATCTTGCTTAATGAAGAACGCTGTAGTTATTGTGGATGTAAACCCCATGGTCTCGAGGGGGGTTATAGAGACATGCACGTTCACCACATGAGTTATAGCAATCGGGGTCGAGAGCGTTACAGGGATGTCATCTTGCTTTGTCGCTCTTGCCATAAAGAACAACATAATATGACGGAGCCTTCAGGGGATGATGACTAGCGCCTCATAAGTGATTACGTGTACGAACAGTTTTCGCGCCAGCAATCATCGGCTCGACGTCTTGGCGCCTAACCTTCACCAACTCCTACTCAGCCACAACTTGCAGCATCATACACCGCCACTGTCTCCATGCGAGCGGGCGGCGTGCCGCTCGTGATCAACTCCACCACGCGATCGTACGCATCCGGCGTGAAATACGTCTCGGCACATTGTTTGCACACCATGGGAGGCAGATTCTCGATCACATACCACTGTCCTTGATACCGCTGAACCCAAGTGACCGTTTTCGCTTCCAATTCACTCGCGGTCATTGCTTGCCCTTCGATTTTGGCGCGCTCAGCTTTTTCTTTTCCGAACGTTCCAGCTTCTTGATGCTGTCCGCTGTCGGCAAGTCTTCCGGCATTGTGCCGCCAAGCTCGGCAATCGCCCGCCGGACGACCACACCCGCCTGATAATGCACCTGATTGGCGGCATCCTTGCCCTGCACCTGATCGCGCCGTAGTTTTTCCTCCGCCTGAGTGCTGCGGAATAGATTCGCCGCCAGCTCGGTTGATCCCATGTGATCGAGAATATGCTGGCTCGGCTTCAGCTTCTTACGGCGGTGAATGTCGGCTGCGTTCAAGCCGTTGTACAGCCCTCGATAGCCGTGATTCTGAAAGATCGCGAAATCCTGCCCGGTGATTACACCGGCGGTCTTGGCGGCAGAAGCAAGCCCTGTGTTCTGCACCTTGATGCGCGCGCGTAGCAATAGACGACGCTTGTCTTCATCAAGCTCAGAGAGAAGGTTTTCATCAGCAAGTTCCTGGCGACGCGTTTGTACCGCAAAGTAGGTTTGCCCAAGAGCCACGACTTCTTTTGAGGGATCGGCGTTCTGTACGATTAAGTAACAGGCATAGCGAGACAGATGAAAGTCTTCAATTTCCCTCTTGGCGTCAGACCCAATCGTGACCATTTTAGCCGCGTGGTTAAAATGGTCGCTTGGATCGTATCCGCTGTTTTCACAGGCAATTTGCGCTTTGAGAATGACATTCCTAAACTTCTGCCAAGCGGTATATTCCAATATTGGCATTAAATCGCGTGCGGACCAGTATTCATTACCATCGGGATCGATTCGTTTGATGCGCTCAAACGGCGATTCTGGAATCTCGGTATCGGTGGAGGGATGGATATCGGTCATAAGATGTTCTCCGTCATAAGTTGAACAAGTAATGCTATTTTTTTACTTATACACCAAAATTCATCGCAGAACAAATTTTCCAGCGAACAAGGGGCGCAACCACACGCCGCACCCCTCTCTGTGTCCTCTGTGCCTCAGCGGTTCCAACCCCAAAAGCCGAAAGCCGACCGCCGAAAGCCAACAGCCCTATGACCGCATCGTCAGTGCCATGGCAGCCTTTTGCACGTGCAGGCGGTTCTCCGCCTCGTCGTAGACGATGCTCTGCGGGCCGTCGATCACCTCGTCGGTGACTTCGATGTTACGATCCGCCGGCAGACAGTGCATGTAGACCGCGTCCGGGTTCGCCAGCGCCATGCGGCGGCTGTCAGTGATCCAGTCGGTGTACTTCTTGCCGAGCTTTGATGATTCGTCCTTGTCCTCGGTCGTCATCCAGCAGCCCCAAGACTTCGGATAGACGATGTCCGCGCCCTTGAAGCCCTCGTCGAAGTCGTGCAGCACCTCGAACGACCCGCGCGATTGCCTGGCGTTTTCGCGCGCCTGCTCGACAATGTCCGGCATCAGCCCGAATTCCGGCGGGTGCGTCAGGCGCACGTTCATGCCGTAGCGCGTCATCAGCAGGATCAGGCTCTGCGGCACGCTCAGCGGCTTCTGGTAGCTGCTGGCATAGGCATAGCTGACATTGATCGTCTTGCCACGCAGATCGCGCCCGAACTTCTCCTGGATCGTCATCATGTCCGCCAGGATCTGGAATGGGTGGAAGATGTCACACTGCATGTTCAGCACCGGCACCCGGCTGGCGGCGGCGACTTCGCGGATGTACTGGTTGCCGAAGTTCCAATCGCACTGGCGAATGGCGATGCCGTCGGTATAGCGCCCGATAATCTCGCCGATCTCCTTGGCCGTGTCGCCATGGCTGATCTGCGTCGTCTCGCTGTCGATGAACATCGCATGGCCGCCCAACTGCGCCATGCCCGATTCGAAACTGGCGCGCGTGCGCGTGCTGGTGAAGAAGAACAGCAGACCGAGCACCTTGTCGCGCAGGTAGGCGTGCGGCTCGCCGACCGCGCGCTTGCGCTTCAAATCCCACGCCACGTCCAGCAGCGTGTCAATTTCATCGCGCGTCCATTCCAGTTCCGGGGCAATCGAATCACGCCCGCGCAAATCTGTCTGCATAATCTCGCAAGCTCCTTCAGAGGCTGGTTTCATCCGCTGATCGCCGGGCGGCACGGCGCGGATGCATGAGTGCGTCGCCGCCGCTACCGGTGATTGTAGCGCAGGTTGTCTGGCCTGACATCGGGCGCGCATGTTGGCGTGGATGAAGACAGTCATTAGAATAGAATTGAAAGTCTGGAGTATTGCCTATGTCACAGACAGACCCGGCCCTGGATCTACCGCTTGACGCTATCCAGGCATTTTGCAAGCGGCATCACATCCGCAAGCTGATGCTCTTTGGCAGTGTGCTGCGCGCTGATTTTCGACCTGACAGCGACGTAGATGTGCTGGTGGAATTCGAAGCGGATGCGAGACCCACACTCTTCGATCTTGGTGGCATTCAAATGGATTTGCAGGCCATGATCGGGCGCTCGGTGGATGTGGGGACGCCCGGTATGCTGAGTCCATACATCAAGGATAAGGTCATGGCGTCCGCCCTGGTGATTTATGAACGAAAATGATCGGGTGAGACTCCAGCACATGCTCGATGCTGCTCATGAGGTGATAGCCTTTGCCACCAACAAGTCGCGCTCGAACCTTGATACTGATCCGCTACTTGTTCGAGCGCTCGAACGCTCTATCGAGATTATTGGAGAGGCAGCATCACGTGTAACCTCGGAGACTCAGCAGGCCGCACCACAAATTCCCTGGCCCGCTGTGGTCGGTATGCGAAACATTCTAATTCACGGGTATTTTAAGGTTGAAAAGGATACCCTCTGGCGAACCGCATCCGAGAACATACCTGAACTTGCGTCCCAACTCGAAGCCATCCTCTCAGCCGAGCCTCCAACATCTGAATAATCTATCTGCGAACAATCTGACGCAAGATTGCGTCAGTCGTGGTATGCTCTGCTAACTCGCATCACTGTGTCAGTGTCACAATTTACGGAGGGGAGATATGAACGCGGCAGGTCTGTTCAAACGTTCGCTCGTGTGGGGCGTGCTCGTAATCGTGGCCTTGAGCCTGAGCACCGTCGTCTTTGCCCAGGACGATCCCGTCCAAATGGGGCCGCTGCCCGAACCGGTGGAAAGCGGCATGGCTCCAGTCAACGACATCGAGATGTATTACGCCATCTACGGCGAAGGCGAGCCGCTGATTCTGCTGCACGGCGGGCTGGGGAATGCCGATTACTTCGCCAATCAGATCCCGGCCTTCAGCGCGCAGTATCGCGTGATCGCTGTTGACAGCCGTGGGCATGGGCGCTCGACCGTCACCGAAACGCCGATTGGCTACTCGCTGATGGCGTCTGATGTGCTGGCGCTGATGGACTATCTGGAGATCGAGTCAGCCTATCTGGTCGGCTGGAGCGATGGCGGCATTATCGGCCTTGATATCGCGATCAACCATCCAGAGCGACTGCGTAAGCTGGTGGCTTATGGCGCAAACTATGTGCCCTCTGGTGTGAAAGAAGACGTTGGCGAGAACGCGACCTTCAATGCCTATGTCGAGCGCGCGCTGGCGGACTATGCTGTGCTTTCGCCAGCGCCGGATAATGTCGATGCCTTCCTGGAGAACATCGGCAACATGTGGGCGACCGAACCCAACTTCACCGAAGAGCAGATGCGCGGCATCACCGTGCCGATCCTGTTCCTGGATGGCTGGGAAGAAGAGGCGATCTACCCGGCGCACGACTACGAGATGGCAGAGCTTGTCCCCGGCGCGGAATTGACGCTGATGCCAGATGTCGGTCATTTCGCCATGTTCGCAACGCCGGAGATGTTCAACAGCATCGTGCTCAATTATTTGAGTCGCTAGGCGTCGGCGATAGGGTATTGCTTTTGGCCGGACTTTCGTTGGTTTATTTTGTGGGGCGTGCCCATGGGTGCGCCCTTTTGTATGTCCGCCGCTCGTTACCAGATCCATCGCTAATGGCTTGCCCGATTTCGCGCTAAACTATTTCAAAGCGTTTATTCTTGTGGCGTCTACCATCCGCTAAAGAGGCTTTATCATGGTTGGAAATCTCGCCGTCATCGCCATCGGCGGTAACTCGCTCATCACCGATCCCAAACGCCCGGAGATCACCAATCAGTGGGACGCCGTGCGCGCCACCTGCGAACATGTCGCCCAGTTGATCGCCGAAGGCTGGAGCGTTGTCCTCACGCACGGCAACGGGCCACAGGTCGGCTACATCCTGCGCCGCGCAGAGATCGCCGCGCGCGAGGGCATTCACACTGTCCCGCTTGATCTGATCGTGGCGGATACGCAGGGCAGCATCGGCTACATGATCCAGCAGGCGCTCGACAACGCTATCCGCTCACGCGGCATCAACCGCACAATCGTGACGGTCGTCACCCAGGTGCGCGTCGATGAAGATGACCCGGCCTTCCAGACGCCAACCAAACCCATTGGCGGCTTCATGACTGAAGATGAAGCGCGCCGGTTCGAATCAGAGGGCTGGCAGGTGATGGAGGATGCCGGGCGCGGCTGGCGGCGCGTCGTCGCCTCGCCAAAACCGCAGGCCATTCAGGAGATCAACGCCATCCGCGCGCTGATCCTGGAAAACTACATCGTCATCACGGTCGGCGGCGGCGGCATCCCGGTCATCCGCAACGACGAGGGGGAGCTGCGCGGCATCTACGCCGTGATCGACAAAGATCGCGCCAGCAGCCTGCTCGCGCAAACCTTGCGCGCCGATCTGTTCATCATCAGCACCGGCGTGGAGAAGGTCTATCTCAACTTCGGCAAGCCGGATCAGCAGCCTGTCGATACACTGACGCTGCGCCAGGCGCAAACCTACATCCGCGAGGGACATTTCGGCGTCGGCAGTATGCTGCCCAAGGTCGAAGCGGCGGTCGAGTTCGTCAAGATGGGCGGCCCGCAGGCGTTGATCACCGACCCGGCCAACCTCGTGCGCGCCATTCGCGGCGAGACGGGTACGCGCATTGTGCCAGGGTAGAGGGGTTTTTGGGTATTGGCCGGATGGGGAAGGGCTTTCGGCGGTCAGCTTTCGGCTGTTCAGTCCATCCGCACGCAAGCTAATGCGCTAATTTGCTCCTGCCTTCAGATGTGTCACGTCATTCGTCTATGTCGAGGATTTCGTAGTGCTCGACGTGCTCTTCGAGTTCGAGCAGGTAGCGGGTGTCTTCGGGATAGTAGCGAGCTTGGGCGTAGTCGTCACCGGCAAAGCGCTTGATGGCATCTAGCGAGTCCCAATGGGTGATGAGCAAGAAGTGCGCCTTGTCGCCCTCGATCCTGCGTAGAACCTGGACGCCCATGTTGCCTTTGACGGATCGGTAGTCGCTCAGTCCAGTGCGCTTGAGATACTCGAAGTAAACATCTGCGTCTTCCGCTTTGGTCACACCGTGCCACAGTCGGGCGATCATGCGGACCTCCCTTGCTAAGCTTGGCCAACGAGATATGATGATTTTGCCTCTGCGGACGGTTACGCCATTTCGGGCACGGATTCGCCCGCATAGGCAAGGATGATTTGCTCCCGTGGCACGCCTGCCTGGATCAGCGCATCGACTAGTGGTTTGTCATTCTGATCGCGTTCGACAATCACTTTATCGCCTACGATACGAACAAAGAGGCTGATGTTTGCCACATGTTTACCCTGCACCGTTCCCACGCCAACGACGGTAAAGACAGAGCCATCGTCGCTGTGCGTCAGGTAGGTGTATCCATTCAGCGCTTCACCCGCGTATTCCGATGTGACCTGTCGCACGGTGTCTTTCAGATTGACCATAACACGATCTCCGCTACACCCGCGCCCGGCGCATGATGACGCTCTGCGCGAGGCCGACGCCCGCCAGTGTCGAGAGCAGCGACGTACCGCCGGAGCTGATGAACGGCAGCGTCAGCCCCGTCACCGGCATCAGCCCCAAATTCATGCCGATGGAGACGAACGTCTGGAAGAAGATAAAGGCCGCCACGCCATAACAGATCAGACTGCCGAGCGGATCGACCGCCAGCCGAGCACCGCGTAAGATGCGCAGAATGACGACGCCGAGCAAGATCATGACGACGACACAGCCGACGAAGCCGAATTCTTCGGCGATGACGGCGAAGATGAAATCGGTGTGGCGCACACGCAGGAAGCGCCCTGTGTTCTGCGATCCCTGCGCATAGCCCTCGCCGAGCAGACCGCCAGAGCCGATGCTGATGCGCGCCTGGCGGATGTTGTAGGCGGCATCCGGGTCGCTGTCTTCGAAGATGAACGAGAGCAGACGATCGCGCTGGTATTGTTCCATCTGTGACCAGACGACCGGCGCTGCCAGCGGCAGAACGACCAGGACGATAGCGACCGCCTGCAAAATGCGCTTGATCGGCAGCCCTGCACCCCAGACCATCACGAACCACATGACGCCTAAGACAATCGTCATGCCCAGGTCGGGCTGGGCGACAATCAGCGCGGCGGGGACGCCGATATGGACAATCGAGCGGAAGATCGTGCCCCAGCGGTCGATGCGTTCGAAGTTATCCGCCAGGAAGCGCCCCAGTGTGACGATGATCAGCACTTTGGCGATCTCAGCAGGCTGGATCGGGATGCCGAGGTTGAGCCAGCCCTGGGTGATACCGCCGTCGCCGGTTGTGCCGAAGAGCAGCACCGCGATCAGCAGGCCGACCATGATCACATAGAGCCAGTCGTGGATTCCGCCGAGCAGACGGTAATCGAGCGCCGCCAGCGCGAACATGACCACCAGACTGATCAGGCCGTAGCGAATCTGATTGGGTACGCGCGCGATCAGGTCAGGATCGATGGCGTCGAGCGTGGCGCTGCGGATCATGAGCACGCCGAAGATGGTGAGGATGATGGTGACGGCAAAGAGCAGGAAATCGAACTGTCGCCAGAGGCTGGTGGGGTGACTGCGCATTCCGTTCCGTTAAGTCTACAACATCAACCGTGTGGCATTATAGCGCTGCGAAAGCGGAACGAACAGAGGCGGCTGTACGATGTGAATTCCACACGAAAAACGCGTCAGGTTCGCGCCAATCCTATCAGGCGTCATCCTCAGGCATCTCGTTGGCGTCTTCGGCAGGTGAGGCTTTTTTGCGGCGCGACTTTTTGGTTGGCGGCGGAGCTTCTACCTCATCCTCGGCTTGTTGTTGTTCGCGGTTTTCGTCTACTTCGTCATCGTCCTTGTGGATGGTGGTGAGGAACGGCACTTCAGCGATCAGGAGGCTGGCGCTATCGCGGCGTTGGAGCGCAATATCGACCTTCTGCTCATCGACCGATACGTACTTGGAGATGACTGCCAGGATCTCCTGCTTCATCGCCTCCATGCGTTCCGGCGACATGTTGAGCCGGTCGTGCAGCAGGACGAATTGCAGCCGATCTTTTGCCTGTTGGCCTGTACCCCGCAGATTGCTGCGCCCAAGCAGGCGCTCCCAGAAACTGCTCATCGTCCGCCCCTAACCCCCGCCGCCAGAGAAAATTCGGCCCAGGCGCTTGAAAAAGCCGCCGCTTTCTTCCAAGGACATGAACGGCACGCGCTCGCCCATTAGCCGGCGCGCGATGTTGTGAAACGCCTTCCCGGCGCGGGAATTATCGTTGAGTGTGATCGGAATGCCGCTGTTGGACGAGGGGACAACATTCTCATCTTCCGGAACGATGCCCAGGATTTTAATACCGAGAATATCGGTCACGTCGTCCGGGGCCAGCATCTCGCCCTTGCGCACCATGTCGGGTTTAATGCGGTTGAGGACGAGTCTGCCGGGGCCTTTGCGCTCCGCTTCCAGCAGACCGATGATGCGGTCGGCGTCGCGGACGGCAGACACTTCAGGGTTGGTCACAATCAGCACTTCATCGGCAGGGGCGACCGCATTGCGAAATCCGCGTTCGATCCCTGCCGGGCAGTCGATCAAGATGAAATCGAATTCCGGGCGCAGTTGGTTGCAAAGCTGGATCATGTCTTGTGGGCTGACGGCGGTTTTGTCGCGCGTCTGCGCCGCCGGCAGGAGGTACAGATCGGGGAAGCTCTTGTGTTTGATCAACGCTGTGCGCAGTTTGGCTCTACCCTCGACGACATCGACCAGATCATAAACGATCCGGTTTTCCAGGCCGAGCACGATATCGAGATTACGCAGACCGATGTCGGCGTCGATCAAGACGACTTTCTGCCCTAATCGTGCCAGTGCCACGCCCAGGTTTGCGGTTGTGGTCGTTTTGCCCACTCCGCCTTTACCCGACGTAATCGTCACCACTTTCCCCGTCATGGTCTCCCCTTTGTGCAGAATAACATCCCGGGCTGTTGCTGTATCGTGCAGTCATCAAAAACGCCGGTCGGCCCACCCACAGATGAAGCCGCTAACCTCAGGCTTGTCATTCCCACGCTTCTACGACAATATGCCCATCACGGATAAAGGCAATTTCCGGCCTGGGTTTCTGGCGTTTATCTTGCGGCGACGTGGTCAGATACCCGGCAATGCGCAACTGTGTCGGGGTCATATCCAGCGCACAGACAACGGCGTTGGTATCGCCGTGCGCACCAGCGTGAACCATGCCGCGCAGCCGCCCCCAGATGATCACATCGCCGACTGCCTGGATTTCCGCGCCGGGATTGACATCGCCAAAGACGACCACGTGCCCGGCGCTGCGTACAGTTCGCCCGGAGCGCAGCGTCCGCCGGATCATGACCCCGGCAGTACCTTCTTCTTCCGGGTTGAATGGCGCCAGGCCATCAACCGGTTCTGGCGCAGGCACGGCACTCACATTAGCGCGCAGATCGAGCGCGTCCGCGGAGTCGAGCGTCGTCTGGCTGTCGCTCAGAACGACCGCAAGCGTCAAACCACGCCGGTCGAGCAGTGCTTTGATCGACATCATCTCATCTTTGCGCACAGGCCGCGCGCCCACATCCAGCGTGACCCGTGCGCCACTAAAGAAGGCACTCTGCTGGTCGATGCGCGATGCGAGCAGCGCGGTGATGTTGCTCCATTCCTCGGCTTCATCGAGCGTAATGCGCAATCCATCGCCCACGCCCTTGATGTTGATCAACTGGTCTTGCATGAATCGGCCTGATCCGAGACAGATAGCACTAGTAAATGGTATCACAATGCTGAAACATTGACAGTAGGGGCATCTCAATGCTGAAACGATAAGGGCATGGACGATGCCATGCCCCCATGCGATTGGCAAAGAGCCTCATCGGTCGATCATCAGCCTTTGACTGCACCCAGGGTCAGACCACGCACGATGTACCGCTGCACGAACAGCGAGAGCACAACCGGCAGCGTGATCGCGATCAACATGCGTGTCGCCAGATAGCCAAAATGCACACCGCGCACAGTGCTGGTGCTGGCGACGAGGAATGTATAGGGCTTGGCCTTGTTGGGTGCCATCACGCTGGCGAACAGGTATTCGTTCCAGGCGAAGGCAAAGCAGATGATCGCCGCCGCCGTGATCGCCGGGCCTGCCAGGGGCAGCGCCACGCGCAAGAGAATCTGCACCGGACTTGCGCCATCGACTAACGCCGCCTCCTCGATCTCCTCCGGGAAGTCGGCAAAGAAGTCGCGCATGATCAGGATGGCAAAGGGCAGCGTAAAGGTGGTGTTGACGAGGATCATGCCGCCAACGGTATCGATGGCCTGCAACCGCTGGATGAGCAGGAAGAAGGGGATCATCGTCGCCACCGGCGGCAGGAAGCGCTGCGACAGCACCCAGGACACGACATTTACGTTGCCGATGCCATAACGGAAACGCGCCAACGCATAGCCTGTCAGTGTGCCCAGGATCGTCGCCAGCAATGTCGAGCCTACGGCGATAGCGATGCTGTTGCCGATTGCCAGCGACGTTTCGCGGCCACCTAGCCCCAGTTCGGCAGACCAGTTTTCGATGCTTGGATTGAATTGAAGGAAGGGCACGAAGGTCGGGTCGAGCGCCTCGCGCTGTGTCTTGAATGACGTAATCACCGCCCAGACGAACGGATAAAGCACCCAGAAGGTGATGAAGATAATTGCCACCCAGATAAGCACACGTGACCAACCTGGCGACATTGTGTTCTTGCTCTGCGTGTCGCGCGGTCGTACCGCGGTTTGTGTTGCTGCCATGATGCGGTTACTCCTTCCGCCCTGTTCGAAGCGCGGACTCACATGTTAGAGGTGTGCCGCCGTCATGATGACGGCGATAATCATCAGGATGCAGGCCAGCGCCAAGGTCTATCTCATCGTGTAGTTCATTCAGGCAAGCCGTGCCCCAGTCATGATCGCTGCGCATACGTCAGCCTTTGACCGCGCCGAGCGTCAGCCCGCGCACGATATAACGCTGCACGAACAGCGAGAGCACGACCGGCAGCGTAATCGCGATCAACATACGTGTCGCCAGATAACCAAAGTGAACACCGCGCGAAGTGCTGGTGCTGGCGACGAGGAATGTATACGGCTTGGCTTTGTTGGCGGCCATGACGCTCGCAAACAGATATTCGTTCCAGGCGAACGCAAAGCAGATCACCGCCGCTGCCGTGAGCGCTGGGCCTGCCAGGGGCAGCGCCACACGCAAGAGAATCTGCACCGGACTTGCGCCATCGACCAGCGCCGCCTCTTCGATTTCCTCCGGGAAATCAGCGAAGTAGTCGCGCATGATCAGAATGGCAAAGGGCAGAACAAAGGTCGTGTTGACGAGGATCATGCCCCAGATAGTGTCGATGCCTTGTAATCGCTGGATGAGCAAGAAGAAGGGGATCATCGTCGCCACCGGCGGCAGGAAGCGCTGCGACAGCACCCACGACACGACATTCACGTTGCCGATACCATAGCGAAACCGCGCCAGTGCATAACCCGTCGATGTGCCCAGAATGGTGGCGACGAACGTCGCTCCGAGGGAGATGGCAATACTATTGCCGATGGCCGTCGCCGTTTCGCGGCCCGCCAGTCCCAACTCGGCAGACCAGTTCTCGATGCTTGGATTGAATTGAAGGAAGGGCACGAAGGTCGGTTCAAGCGCCTGACGCTGCGTTTTGAAGGATGTGATAATCGCCCAGGCGAACGGGTAGAGCACCCAGAAGGTGACGAATATAATCGTTAGCCAGATGAGCACACGTGTCCAGCCGGGCGTCACTGTGTTCTTGGTTTGTGCATTTCCAGGCCGTATCGCGGATTGCGTTGCCATAATAGGGGTACTCCGCTCGCCCTACTCGAAGCGCGCGCGCATACGCTGGAAGTAAATCGTTGTAATGATGATGGCGATGATCACCAGAATGTAGGCCAGCGCCGAAGCATACCCCATGTCAAAATTGCGCAAGCCGGTCTGGTAGATGTAATACGAATAGGTCTGGGTAGCGGTCCCCGGCCCGCCGCCAAGCATCGACAACGGAATGTCGAGGATCTTGAAGGTTTCGACCAAACGCAGCAGCGCGACCGTCCCTAACGCCGGTGCGATCAGCGGGAAGGTGATGCTGCGGAAGAGCGACCAGCCCGAATTCGTATCGAGACGCGCCGCTTCATACAGTTCGTCCGGGATGGATTGCATGGCTGCCAGAATGATGATGAAGACGAACGGCGTCCACTGCCAGGAATCGATCAGCAGCACGGCTGCGCGGGCTGACCAGGGATCGGTAAACCAGTTGACCCCCTGGCCTCCCAAACCACGGATCATGTAGTTAATCGAGCCACTATTCTCGTTAAAGAGGATCAACCCCATGAAGCCGAGCGCAATCGGTGCGGCAAACAGGGGCATCGTCAGGATCGAGCGGAAAATCCGCAGGCCGGGGATATCGTGATTGAAAACCCAGGCGATGAACGTGCCCAGAATCAGCGTCAGCGCCAGACTCCCCAGCGTCAGAAACACCGAGGTGACAACCGTCTCGGACACGCGCAGGTCGCTGCCAATACTGGAATAGTTCTCCAGCCCAATGAGGCTCCAACCGCGCGTGATATTCTGAAGCCGTGCGTTAGTGAAACTCAAATAAAGCGAGTAAATGAGCGGAAAGAGCGTGAAGGTAAGGATCCAGAACACCCCCGGCAGCAAGAAGTAGAAGCGCGCATTGCTGCGTTTGTAGACCGCCGATACTTCTTCCTGCTTGCCACGCCGTCCGCGTAACACAAGTGCCGTGACCAGGAAGTTGATCGCCATGGGGATACTGAAGATGTACTCTCCCGCCAGACCGGCGAGGGTACAGACGACCAGCGCCACAACCGCGAGTATGTAGCGGCCCCGAAAGGCTGCCACGGCTGCGGGTATCAAGCCAGGGATTAACCCGGCCAATAGTTTTCCGGTTTCAATATCAGGCATATTCATATCCCTAATGAAGCTGGGGCGACTCTATGAATGCCTCAACCTGTACTCTATGTAACGCTAATTTAGGCCGCTGCTCTGAAACGAGTTCGACAAAGGGAGAGGAACAAGGTCCTCTCCCCCTGGTGTCACATACGAACGCGATGAGACTGCGTTGAGACTAGCCGCCGGGCGTGTAGCCGAGCGAAGCCTGGTAAATCGCAATCTGCGCATCGCGACCGAGGTCATTGGTAACGGCATCCCATTCCTGAGCCACCAGATCCAGTGCCTCCTGCGGGGTAGACTGATCGGTCATCGCCTGCGCCAGGCGTACATCCAGAATGTCCCAGTACTGAACAGTGCCAGGAATACGGAGGTACGTCTCGTAGATCGGATGGCTGAAGAAGTTTTCGCCGTAACCCGTGATGAATTCTTCGGCGTCACCCGCGTTGTAGCCTGC
This sequence comes from Anaerolineae bacterium, assembly GCA_023382675.1. Lineage (GTDB taxonomy): Bacteria > Chloroflexota > Anaerolineae > Aggregatilineales > Phototrophicaceae > Flexifilum. Next base: position 1,814 of record JAHDWN010000026.1, on the reverse strand, counting down.
ATTCACGTAGTCTTCGACCGTAGCCGTGCCAGTAGGCGGGAACAGAGTGTAAGTAGCGCCCGGATCAACGCCCGTCCAGCCGTAAACTACGTTCCAGAAGTTGATCGGCTTGTTCGCGTGCATCGCCATGAAGTAGTAGGCCAGCTCCGGCACATCAGTGAAGGCCGACATCACCGGGAACCAGGAGCCGCCGGTCGTGTTACCGACGCAGTTCGGGTTCTCGCTGTCTTCAACAAACGCGCCGGTCTCACGATCGTACCAGCGTTCGGAGCACGGAATGCGCGCGCCGCCAAGGTTGCCGGTGATGGTCGAACGTGTCGGGTCCTGTGCCAGCGAGCCGACGTCGCCCCAGGAGAACGTCGCGACGGCGTTGCCGTTCAGGAAGTTATCCCAGGCCTCTGCCAATTCCCAACCGAACTGCGCTTCGGAGCCGGTGGCCGCCAACGTCTTGAGGTATTCGAGGGCTGCAACGTGACCAGGCTGGTTGATCAGCGGGGTCATGTCGTCAGGATCGAACCAATAGACATTGTCGTACTTGGTGACTTGCTTGATGTCGTCGCCTTCTGCCGGGGTAATGGCGAAAGGTGCTGAGAGCGACATGAAGTGGAAGAAGCCCTGTCCACCGCTGCGCAGATGCAGGCTGATGCCGTCATCCGGGTCGCCGTCGCCGTTCCAATCCTTGCCATTGAAGAACGTTGTGATCGCCAGCAGATCCTGCCAGGTCTCAATCGGGTATGGCATCGGGGAGCCGACTTCAGCTTCGAAAGCCGCCTGCCATTCCGGATCTTCCAGAATGTCTTTGCGGAAATACAGCATCTGGGCATCGCCGTCGTTCAGCGCGCCGTACCAGTCACCCTGCCACTGCATGAGGGCTGCCAGCGACGGGAACACGTCTTCCGTATTCCATGCCGGGTAGCCATCTTGACCCACATAGCTGGTGACAGGCTGGATCCAGGCGTTGGAGACGTAATCGGCCAGGAACCACGCACCGATGTTCATGACATCGTAGCTGTTCTGCCCGGTCAGGAAGTCCGTCGAAGTGGTGGTGAAATACTGTGCTTGCGGGATTTCGACGATTTCCAGCGTCGCCCCGGTTGCGGTCTCGAAGACATCACGCCAGAAGTAATAGGGGCCAGAGATACCGCCGCGAGCGCCTGCCTGCTGCACAGAGACAGTCAGGGTTTGGCCGGCGAAGCGACCGGTGGCGTCCGGCAGATTGGCTGCCAGCAGCGCAGCCATCGCCGACGCTCGTTCTTGATCGTTGGCAGCGCCGGGGAAAAGCTCTTCAGCAGTCTTGCCCATGAAGGTATCTTGCGCGGCTACCTGGCTCACACCTAGCGCTAGGAGGATGCTGAGGACAAGTAGAACGAAGAATACAGATCGTGTACGCATAAGCATTCCATCCTTAATATCGTGCTGTAATTCAATTGGCTCGAACCTACTAGACTCTTGTGATGCCTGGTATCACCTCCTAAAGTCCGTTCGAAATACATCTTGCCGTACTCGGCGCGCTTATAATGTGACTCAATTTTTGATTTTGTGCAAGTAATGAAAGAATGTGCAAGCCGATCAAACTTGTCAACAACTGCCCTAAAATGGAGGCATATGCGGCACGAGAGGACGCACACATGGCGACCATACTTGTAATCGATGACGAAGCGCCTATTCTGAATCTGGTTGAAGCATACTTGAAGGCTGACGGCAGCACAGTCCATGTCGCTAAAGATGGGTTGGAGGGCTTAGCGCACTTTCGTCGATACCGTCCTGATCTGGTCATACTCGACATCATGCTGCCCGGTCTGGATGGGCTAGAG
>JAHDWN010000025.1 GCA_023382675.1 Anaerolineae bacterium | reverse complement strand
GCTTCCCCGCGCGCTCACCTCTCAAAGATAGCATACTTTTTTCCCCGCGCAAGGGTAATTTGCCTCAGATTTAGCCTCAAAATATGCCAAATCAACCGACAAATCCGTCACTCGGCGTAAGGGCTGTCGATGGCGTCTCCAGCGCCCATCATCAGCAGAATGACATCGAAGATCATCTGGACGAACATATAAGCCACAGCGACCAGAAGCGAAGGCAAAATCCAACCAAGAAGCCCTGCGCCCCATCCCAGCATCGCAGACACGATGAACAGATTGAAAACTACCACATATCCGACACAACCGCGTACTTTAATCCCCATGGCGCTATCCTTAGAACACAGTGTATCCAGATCGTGCCACGTGCCCGGCTGCGACCATCTCTGAGAGCACAGCTCTGTCTACGAGCGTAGCATCAAATACGTGTCACGTAACTACCATCTTCTGTCTTTATACGGATCACGTCGCCTTGGTTCACAAAGATAGGAACTTGAACGACAAATCCCCCCTCCACCGTCACACGTTTTGTGGGATTATTTGCCGTATCTCCCGCATATCCGGGTTCCGCTTCGACAACCACCATGTCGACCGTATTGGGCAATGCGTAGTCGATCACTTCATTTTCGTAGAAGACCAGTTCGAGCTGCATATTCTCTTTGAGATAGCGGATGTCATCACCAAGCACTTCGCGCCGGATGTGGGGTTGTTCATAGGTCTCCATATCCATGAACGTAAGAAAATCACCATCCGCGTAGAGATACTCGACGATGCGCTTATCCACGCTGATATCCTGGACGCGCACCCCGTTATTGTAGGTCATTTCACGAATGGCGCCTGTGCGCATGTTACGCACCGACAAGCGTATTGTCGCCGAGCCGCGTCCCGTTTTATTGTGAGTGTAATCCAATACCTTGTAGATCTGCCCCTCTTCTAAGAAGGTGGCTCCCTTTCGCAATTGATTGACATCAATCATAGACACTTACCTCGAATCCTAGACGCAAACCACTTATACGTCCTGCCTATCCCCCTGTCAACACACGGCTCGGTTTGATTTTGAAGGTGACACGGGTTTCTTGCTCGCGCCGGTGTTCGGGTGTCACACCGCCATAATAGGAGTCGACGCCGCGATAGATTCTTGCGAGAGAGTTGATAGTATCAACCGCGCCCTCTTCCGTGACCAGAATCACTTCGCCACGCACTTCAATCCAACGATAAGGATCATCGGGGTCGATAGACAGGATGGTGACACGCCCTCTTTGTTTCATATTTCGATCTTTTTGTCGGCCTCTGGCCGTGTTGATGATAATGTGCTCACCATCGTACATACACCATACAGGCGTCGCTTGCGGCCAGCCGTCAGGCATGATCGTCACCAGCGCAACCACAATTGGACGATCAAGCAGATCGCGATGAGATTCTGGAACACGATCAAAAGCAGGCATGTTTCCCCCTCCACTTGATTGATGGCACATGCACTCAAATGTGCGCGTCAGCTATTCCAGAGCGCTACCGGCAGCTTTCGCACGAGCGAGGATCGTTTGGGCTGCACGGATCATCGGCATATCCACCATTTTGCCCTCGAAAGCAAACACCCCCGAACCGGCAGTTTGTTGAAGATCATGGGCAGCGATCAGGCGCTGCGCGCGACGAATTTCTTCCGCCGTGGGGGTGAAGGTCTGCTGGATAACCTCGACCTGGTTGGGATGGATCGCTAATTTGCCCGTATAGCCCATGCGTAGAGCACGTTCCGTCTCCACAAGCAGGCCTGAAGCATCATGAAAATCGACAAAGGGTGTATCAATGGCCGCCAGTTGATAGGCTCTTGCATGAAGGACAACGGCGCTCCGGGCATAGAAGACTTCTTCACCTCCAGGCGTCCGGGTCGCACCAATATCACCCGCCAGGTCTTCTGCACCGAAGACAAGTGCCGACAAGCGTTCGTCTGCCTTTGCTATCTCTCGCAGGTTGACCACCCCCAAAGCTGTTTCGATGATAGCAAGCAGCGAGATCGTCCTGAGGGGGAGATTGTGCCGATGCTCAAATGCAGCTATCCGCTCACTGACAATCTCGATGTGAGCCTCGTGCTCAACTTTGGGCAGCACGATTGCATTCAATTTGGGTGATAACGCGCTTTCAAGATCATCCTGCCAGAGAGGCGTGCTCACGGGATTAATGCGCACGAGACAGGCTTTGCTGCCAAACGAGAGTTCATTTAGCGCGCTTATGATCCCTGAGCGCGCGGCATCTTTGCGATTGAGTGCCACGCCATCTTCGAGATCCATGATGATGGCATCGACGCCCAGCCCGGTCGCTTTTTCGATCTTACGCCGGTCATCGCCTGGCATGAAAAGGAGTGCTCGCCAGTGAACCGGCCGTGCAATGTCATCCATCGAAGTCGTTTCACTCAAGAATGATCTGTCTCTGCCCAGTGGTGTGGCAGAGACAGATCACATATTGTTGGCCGATTACTGCGGCCAGCGAATAATACCCGATAGGAAAGGCGTCGGCAGGTATGGGTGCTTAGGGAGTACCCGCACAGAAATGCCACGCTCGCCGCTCGATTCATATTCGATTTGAGCTGCGAAGGTATAGCTGTTCTCGCCATTACCATTGATCGGCTTCATATCAGCGACTAACCCTTGTTCGATTTCTCCCCGTGGGGTCAACGTTCCGTAGTATACCTGCACGGAAACGTCCTCAGGTTTGAGCGAGCCAAGTTGAATCGCCGCCGTCACTTCGACTTTGCCGCCAACCTTGACCTGCCGCCGGTCGACCTGTACATCACGCACACGTACCTGCCCCCAGGCTTTGTCGAGATTGGCCCGCCACGATGCATAGTCCAGGCCTTTCTTCATGTCGGGTGTCGTCAGGCTGAGCACACGCTCGAAGTTGGGCATATAGAACTGTTCGGTATATTCCTGAACCATCCGGTGCGTCGTGAAGACTGGCCCCAACTTGTGGATCGAATTCTTGACTTTGGCGATCCAGTCACGCGGCAGGCCATCCCGACTGCGGTTGTAGAACAGCGGCACAATATCCTGCTCGAGCAAGTTATAAATCGCCTCGCTCTCGAGAAAGTCTTGATGTTCGAGCTGATCTTCAGGATATTCTTCGCCATTCCCAATCGCCCAACCGACGGATGGATCATAAGCTTCCGCCCACCAGCCGTCGAGCACGCTGCAATTTAGACCACCGTTATAGATGACCTTCATCCCGCTGGTGCCGCTGGCTTCTTTAGGTCGGCGTGGGTTATTCAACCAGACATCGACCCCCTGGATCAACCGGCGCGCAATGTGCATATCGTAGTCTTCCAGGAAGACGATTGAATGCCGGAATTGTGGATGGCCAGCAAGATGAGCGATCTGGCGGATGAATTCCTTGCCCTGGGTATCATGTGGATGCGCTTTGCCAGCAAAGATGATCTGCACCGGGCGATCAGCATCATTCATTATGCGCGCCAGGCGATCCACGTCGCGCATAATGAGCGTCGCACGTTTATAGGTTGCAAAGCGGCGCGCAAAGCCGATAGTAAGCGCATCCGGGTTCAGCGCCTCTTCGGCAGCTTCGAGTTGTGTTCGCGAAATACCGCGCCGTTTGAGCTGCTCAACCAGGCGCTTGCGCGCAAACAAAATCAGATCGCTGCGCCTACGCTCATGAATGCGCCAAAGCTCGGCATCGGGGATCGTGTCGATGCTCTGCCAGATTTCCGGCTGCGACTCATCTTTGCGCCAGTTTGGATTGATATAGCGATCCAGCAAGATCCCCATATCGGCGCTGATCCACGTCTGCACGTGAATGCCATTGGTGATCGAGCTAATCGGCACCTCGGTTTCAGGCAAATCGGGATACATGAACTGCCACATGTTGCGTGAAACATCCCCATGAAGTTTCGCCACCCCATTTGCGCCTGCCGATAGCTTCAAGGCCAGGACAGGCAGCGAAAATACCTGAGAGCCTTCGATTTCCTCGCGCCCCAACTCAAGAAACTGCTCGCGTGACAGCCCCAATGAGCGATAGAAATCGGTGAAATGCTCATCCATGAGATCGTAGCCGAATTTCTCCAATCCGGCGGGCACGGGCGTATGTGTGGTGAAAATATTCGACGCAGAGGAGATCTCTCGCGCCTGCTCGAAATTCAGCTTGTTGTCCACCATCAAATCGTGGATACGTTCCAGAGCCAGAAAGGCAGAATGCCCTTCATTCATGTGGAAAATATCCGGCTTGATGCCCATAGCCTTGAACATACGAATGCCGCCCAATCCCATCAGAATCTCCTGACGGATGCGCGTCCGCCGGTCGCCGCCATAGAGGCGGTCGGTCAGGCTGCGATCTTCCTCAAGTTGATTCTTCTCGATGTTGGAATTGAGCAAATACAGCGCTATACGCCCGACCTGCACCTTGTAAACGACCGCGTACAGTTCGCGACCGGGAAGCGGCACGCTGACAGTTAAAGGCTGTCCGCTGGCATCGCGTACAAGTGTCACCGGGAGATTGGCGTAGTCGTTTATGGGATACAGCTCTTGCTGATAACCGTCAGCATTCAGATACTGGCGGAAATAGCCCTCCTGATAGAGAAGTCCAGCCCCGACCAGGGGAACGCCGAGGTCGCTGGCACTCTTGAGATGATCTCCGCTGAGAACGCCCAAACCACCGGAGTAGTTCTGCAAACATTCGGTGATACCGAACTCGGTCGAAAAGTAAGCGATCAGAGGCTTGCGCCGCAAGTGGCCGAAATGACGATTGAACCAAGTGTCGTCCGACTTCATGTAGGCGTCAAACTCCGAAAGGATGCGCTGATAGTTGGCGATGAACGCCGGATCATTGGCTGCCGCTTCCAGGCGCGCCTGACTCAACCTACCCAGCATACGAACAGGATTGTGGTAGGTCTCCTCCCATAGTTCTCTGTCGAGGCGACGGAACAGCCCGATAGTTTCGTGATCCCACGACCAGCGCAAGTTGTAAGCCAACTCATGTAACCGATTGAGCGACTCTGGGATCGCAGGCGTAACACTGACAGTCGTGACAGGCTTGATCATAGAGACTCCTGAAGTCAACGCAGTACGAACGGATCATAGCAGAAGACGTGACAGGCAGCGACAGAAAATTTGAACTTTGATGGTAATATCCTGGATAGCACAAGAGAATTTTGTATAGCTATCACATTAGATTGTGATAGAATCGGCTGGCAAATGGCATAAGTACTCCTGGAGGATAAATTGAGTACAATGCTGAAGAAGCAGTATTTCAAGACCAAGGACACGTGCAAGGTGACATTCTCCTTGCCAGCGGCTGTCCAGGGCGAGACCGTGTATCTCGTGGGCGATTTCAATAAATGGGATGAGAAAACCACTCCGATGAAGCGTCAGAAAGATGGCAGCTTCACGGTCACGCTCGAACTGTCGAAAGGCAGTGAGTACCAGTTTCGCTACCTGGTGAACGGGAGCGAGTGGCACAACGATTGGCAGGCAGACCGCTACGTGCCTAACCCCTTTAGTGGCGATAACTCGGTCGTCGTTGTCTGAAGCGGCGATTCGTATCTTACAGAAGTGCAAAGAGGCAAGCGACTGGCTTGCCTCTTGCGTTTCTAGTGCGCTTCTCCAAACACCGCTAGTTTGATCTCTCCCCAACCAACTGAAAAAAACACTTCTTGGCTGCATAACGTTTGTAATTACTTTCGGGTGATACACACAACCTTAAGGCCACATGCAACAAGAAACATATGAAGTTATACTTATCATCTAAAAGGCGATTCTTTCGAACGAGAAATTGGGGAGAGAATCTTATGACTGCGCCAATTGTGATGGTGGAAATGGACGATCTTCGCTGGACAGCGGAGGCACTCAAGGCGGCCTGTCCAGAAGCCAAACAGATCGGCGGTAAAGTGGTCGTGGCACTGCTCCTCTCGGAAAGTCAATGTACGCTGGCAGGACTTGATCCGGATAACTATGCATTTACACAGGCCGAGTATGATGAGCTGCGCCAATATCGAGCGATTGCAGAGGAACATGGCGTCGAGATTGACGCGCGCGTGTTTGAATATCGTGATCTGGCCGAAGGCATTGTTCAGGCCGCCGATGCCTTGAATGCTGCCGTCGTATATGCGCATCTGCCGGCGACACTGCTCCCGTTTCAGCATCAGCGCCAGGTACGCCATTTGGAACGCGAGCTTGACTCACATCATCACGAATTGAGGAATTTCGAAGCGCCCGTTGCCAGCGAAGACGAGTAGCCCATCGGCTGCCTCAGTCGCACACCCCAAGCAGGGTTGACCAATCAAGGCCGACAATTTGCCCGGCGATGGCAATACGCAGCACGCCATCGCCACCCAGCCGGTGCCATGTTCGTGTACGCTCGTCGCCATATATATGCAGGATGCCGCAGAGGCCACCATCAGACACCCGGACTGCGGCAATATTGCCCTGAGTAGTGATAAGCAGCAGCACGTCACCATACAGTGAAAGTGTCGTCGTCCCCGTCACGCCCGGCAAGAGCACCTGCCAGACCACCTGACGAGCATTGTCGAACGCGCTGAGCACCTCGTTATCGAAAACAAAAACACGCCCATCCTCGGCCACAAAGGCTGCGCCGCCTTGCGTCGCAGATGTTGAATTCTCCAATCGCGCCGTCTGAATTTGCCACAGGCCGCCATTGGCATAGGCCAGTAAGCCGCCCGACGGAATGACCGCTACCGCACCGGAGCCATCGAGACGATCACGCTGAAGGATTGCCCCATTGAGATCGAGCACGATCAATTCGCGCGTGGTGGTCATCAGCGCCAGCAGGCCACCCTCGAACGCCCAATTGGTGATCGCCGGAATATCAGGAACGCGCCACAAGATTTCATGAGCATTCGGCGACAGGGCGACGAGCGCGCCATCAGCCGTCGGCAGCACATAGAGATTATTGGGGGTGATGGGTGCGCCTGAAAACGAACTGCCTATATCCCAGCTTTGCTGCACAGCGCCATCATAATCCACCTGCTGCATGTGACCGTTGTCATAGACGATGGTGACTGAGTTGGCTGTGTCCAGGAGCGCTACCGCCGTCTGCTCAAGATTGACGCGCCATAACACACGCCCATCAGGCGTCAGCCGCGACACGCGATCCGTGTCCAGAAAGATCAGGCTCTCATCGCCCAGCGAAATAGGCGGCGTCGCAGGCCCTGTCTCATCAAGCAGCCCCAGATGCCAACGATGCGCCGGGCTGAGCCAGATTTGCCAGTTGCGGATCATCTGGCTGGGGCGGCGGTAGCCCTCTTCAATCGGATCGCGCTCCGTATACCCGGGGCCGGGCAGATCGGCATTGCGCACGCGGATTTCGAAATGGAGATGCGGAGCAGGCCGCGCCTCACCTACCAGGCCGAGGATATCGCCCGCAGCAACGCAGGTATAGGGCTGAGGAAACCGAACAGCGTCGCTTTCAATCAGATGACCGTACTGGCTGTAATAGATGCTGCCGTCGGGAAAGGTATGCTCCAGAATGACAACGCCGCCATCGCGCCCCCAGACAATCGGCGAGGACAGAGTCACCCGTCCGGCGGCAATAGCGCGCACCGGCTGCCCATAGCTCGTGCCGCGTCCGCCAAACCAATCTTCTGCTGTGTGATACCAACCCCGATGTCGGTAGCTCGGCACGGCGAAATCCTGCATCAACTGGAAGGTGTCCACATCGACCGGGAAGCCGACAGAGTCGACAAAGCCACATTGAGGCTGAGCCATGACGTACTGCGGCGTTAGCCACGGGAGCGCCAGCAGCACACACACGAGCCACCATGTCCGCATATGTTATTCCTGTGTGCTCAAGTATGCGCGCCCATGTTCGACATCGGCGTGAATTTGTGCAATCAGCTCTTGAATACCATTGAATTTCTTTTCGGCACGCAGGCGTTTTTCGAAGGTCAGCATCAATTTTCGACCGTAGATATCGCGGTTGAAATCAAGCAGGTGTGCTTCGACAGTGACATCGCTGCCGTTGAAGGTCGGGCGCACGCCGATATTGGTGACTGCCATGTGGCGTGCGCCGTCTACATGTGCCCATCCGGCGTAAACACCGTTGGCCGGAATGACCGACTCAGCCCAAACGTCGATATTGGCGGTTGGAAAGCCGATCTGACGGCCACGTTTCTCCCCATGCACAACCTCACCTTCAAGACAATAAGGCCGTCCAAGCCAATGCTTGGCGCGTTCAATGTCCCCTTCGAGCAAAGCATTGCGAATCCCTGTGCTGCTAATCGCCACATCGTCATGATCACCCACGATCAAATCGATCACATCGACTTCAAAGTCGCGCTGCTTGCCCTGCTGCCTGAGAAAGGCAACGTTGCCCTCGCGCTGGTAACCCAGCGCAAAGTCTGCGCCAACCCACAGCGCAGAAAGCCGCAAGTGACGCTGCAACATCTCGACATAATGTGCCGCGCGAATATGGCGAAATGCATCATCGAACGTCTGCGTGACGACGTAATCTATCCCCAGTTCGCCAAGCAACCGCGCGCGTTCTTCCGGCGTGGTCAGATAGTAGCGCCCTTTCAGATTGCGCAGGACAACGTCGGGGTGCGGGAAAAACGTCAGCGCAACGGCCAGCTTATCCTGCGCGCGCGCTTCGGCCACCAACCTGCGGATCAAATATTGATGCCCTCGGTGGACGCCATCGAACACCCCAATTGTCACCACAGAAGGTCGATCAAGATAGGCATCGGATAATTCATAGTAATGCTGCATACAGTTGACCTGCAATCATGTTTGAAAATCAAGCCGCAGCGCCGATGATACAACCCCGACAATCCTGTCGCCAAGCCCCATACTTCGCCTCGGATTGACCTCACCAGACGCAGCCATTACAATTATGCTCATTCGGATCGTCATAAACTGCAAATTCAACGCCATGCAATATCACATCTGGACACTCGGCTGCCAAATGAACACGGCAGACTCTCAGCTTCTCGCCTCCGAAATGGAGAAGTTGGGCTATCATGCGGCGGAAGACCCGGAACAGGCAGATATCTACGTCGTCAATACGTGCGTCGTGCGCCAGAGCGCGGAGGACAAAGCGTTTGGCCGCCTTGAACTGCTCAACGCGATCAAGCGTGAGCAGCCAGACAAGATCATTGGCGTGATGGGCTGCCTCGTCGGTGTGCGTGATCCGGTGCAGCTGCGTAAACGTCTGCCCTATATCGATGTTTTCATGGCACCCAGCGAACCGAAGCCGATGATCGACTTCCTGACGAGCAGGATGAGCGAAAACGAAGTTCTGGCGCTGGACAATGCCATGCGTGAGCAGCGTGACCGGATGCAAGACGGCGAACTGATTCTGCCGCTCTACGAGCAACAGAACCTTGTCAGCGCGCACGTCCCTATCGTGTACGGCTGTTCACATGCCTGCACTTTTTGCATCATCCCGTTCAGGCGTGGTGTGGAACGCAGCCGCAGCGTGGGCGAAATCGTCGCGCACGTGCGCAGCCTGGCGCGCCAGGGTGTGAAAGAAGTCACACTGCTCGGCCAGATCGTTGACCGCTACGGCAAAGACATCGCCGATGGCCCGGATCTGGCTGATCTGCTGCGGATCGTCCACGACATCGCGGAAGAGACGGGTGTCGAACGTATCCGCTTCTTGACCAGCCATCCGAACTGGATGACCGACAAACTGCTCGATACCGTCGCGGAACTGCCCCGCGTCATGCCGCACATCGAAGTCCCGATCCAGGCGGGCGACGACACCGTGCTGGACAATATGAAGCGCGGTTACACAACCGGGCAGTATCGCCGCCTGATCGAGCGCATCCGCGCGCGCATCCCCGAAGTAGCCATCCATACGGACATCATCGTCGGCTTCCCAGGCGAAACCCACGAACAGTTCATGCGCACATATGCCATCCTGGAAGAACTCAAGCTCGACAAGGCGCATCTTGCCCGCTACAGTCCACGTCCGAATACGGTCAGCGAACGGCGCATGGACGACGACGTGCCGGAAGAAGACAAGAAACAACGCCTCGCGCTGCTGGAGCAGCTTCAGGCGCGCGTCGTGGCCGACATCAACAGCCGTTACCTGGGCCGGACCGTCCAGGTGTTGGTCGAGGAACAGCACAAAGGCAAGTGGCGTGGCCGCACGCCGCAAAACAAGCTCGTCTTCTTTGAGGATGACGCGAACTGGATGGGCAAACTGGCCGACGTCGAGATCACCTGGACCGGCCCGTGGAGTATGCAGGGACGGCTGCCCGGAAAAACCACATCATCGCTCACGGATGAACCGCTAGTGGTCTTTGCCAACTGAGTGATTGACCAGCGAACACCACAACCGAAGACTCGAATCAAAACAGGGCATCCACACACGTGAATGCCCTGTTGTTTATGGGTGCACGTCGGATTTATGACCCTGGTGTCGGCGTGGGTTCAATCACCGGCGCAGTACTGGTATCTGGCGTCGGCGTCGAAGATGTCGATTGTGCTGCCTGCGTCAGGCTGTTGAAATCGAACAGGAATGGGCCGCTTGACGGCACGAGAGCGATGTTGATGTTATCAGCCAGACGGCGCACATATTCGTACTGGATGAGTTCGGGATTCTCCGCAATCTGTTCGCTCACCAGCCGCAGGCCTTCAGCTTCGGCCTGCGCACGCAGGATGATCGCCTGGGCTTCACCTTCCGCCCGCGCGATTTCGGCGTCACGTTCACCCTGGGCGACCGCGCGTGCCTGGTCGGCTTCTGCAACACGCTGTTCGACCTGGAAGCGTGATTCCGCGGCGCGCTGCTCGGCAATCTGCGCACGCTCGATCGACTGCGCGAATTCCTCCGTAAACGTGATGTCGCGCACGAGCAAGTCAGTCAGGATCATGCCTTCCTCTGACATGCGCTCCGCCAACTGCGCTGTGATTTCCGCTTCCATCGCCCCGCGCTCCAGGCCATAGATGGCCGCCGCGCGGAAACCGGATACGACATCCCGGGCGATACCACGTGCGGTCGGGCGGATGAAATTGTCAGTGTATCGAGTCTGCCAGCGCTCGTGTATCGTGTTCGCCTTGTCAGGATCGATGCCGAAAATCACCGAAACGTCTATGCGGATTTCCTGCCCGTCGATCGTCCGTGCACGCACTGAATCGTCTCCCTGGCGCGCAGCCTCTTCCGTGATACCAGCCATGGTGTATTCTTGCTGCGAGATCGGGTAGATGGTCGCCTGCTGGATGACCGGGATGACGATGTGCGTTCCGGAACGACGCGGTTCGTCCAGGCTACCGGACAGCGTATTGAAGACGACCGCCACTTCCTGCGGCTGGACGATCAGAATGCCCTGGCCAACGACGCTGAACAAGATACCCGCCACAAGCCCGACGACCGCCAGAAGCACGCCGCTGCGCGCTGAGCGCCCCTGAGATGCAGCGACGACTGCGCCGCCAATCCCTGCTAGAAACAGTACGAATGCTATCAGGGCCAAGATGCTAAAGATTCCGGCAATGCCCATTGAATTTGCTCCCCTAGGTGACGATGTGTACGAGAATCAATACGCAGATTATATCCTCAGGTTGTGAGCGTATGATAAGACCGGGTTCAACCTCCCCATTTTTAGGGGGTGAAGCTGGTCGTCTATAGAATTAATCCCTTCCATGATCCAGATCAAGGAACTGAATGCCACCCGTAATCATTGACATAGGCATCGGCAGCATCCGAACATATACCCTCGCAGTCGCGGCTGGCGTGCTGATCATCACCCTTCTGTATATGTGCAAGCTTGAACGCAGCGAGCGAGCACGCACAGTCGATGTCTTGCTGCTGGCGCTGGCATTGGCGCTGGCGCTGGCGCGTGTCGAGCATGTGCTGCTCAATTGGGCTTACTTCGCGGATAACCTGAATGAAATCCTGCTCCTCAGCGCAGGCGGTCTTGGCTGGCACGGCGCTGTGCTGGGCGCGCTCGTCGGCCTGGGGATCGGATGGCGGGTGCGGCTGCATCCCAGCGCACATAAGCAGTTTGCCAGACTTCTAGACGCACTGGCATTCGGCATCCCTGTGTTGATGCTGGCGGCATGGTTCGGCTGCTGGTCTGCGGGCTGCGGCTATGGCTATGAGGTGGCAACCCTGGCCGACTATCCATCCCTGATCGCTGCCGAGCTGCCTGACACGTATGGCGTCTTTGCGCCGCGTCTGAATACCCCTGTGTTTGGCATGGCCTGGGCAGTGCTCGTTTTGCTGGTCGCCTGGCGGGCGCAGAATCGCAGCGGCCGCTTCTGGCTGCTGTTGGCGCTGGTCAGCCTGGGCATGTTCTTGATTGGTTTCGCGCGTGCAAACAATACACTCATCATATTGGGTCTGCGGGTCGATCAGGTACTCGACCTGATCGTGTTCGGCTTCAGCGCCGTTTGCCTGCTGCGTGCCCGCCCTGAGACAAAAACGGTCTAGCAGGGTACTGTCATCGCAAACCGGTTTTCGGTATGATCGCGTTTGTGCTATACGGCTGACCAGCAAAGGCTTCGTCATGCGCCTCAACATCGGACTTGCGCAGATCTACCCCAAACTCGGCGATGTGCCTGCCAACCTGGAGAAACATCTCGACTACATCGAGCAAGCAGCCGATCGAGGTGTCGATCTGCTCGTGTTCCCGGAACTCTCGCTGACGGGCTATCAGGTGCAGGATCTGGTGCCCGAACTCGCCATTCGCGCCGCGCCTGACGATCCCGTTTTCGGCGCGCTCCTTGAACAGAGCAAGCGGCTGGACATCATGTTTGGCTTCGTGCATGAAGATAGGCGACAGCGCTTCTACATTGCGGCGGCGTACTTGTCCGGCGGCGAATGCCTGCATGTCCACCACAAGATCTACCTGCCCACCTACGCGATGTTCGATGAAGGCCGGTATTTCGATGAGGGCGAAGCGGCGCGCGCGTTCGATACCCGCTTCGGGCGCTTCGGCATGGCGATCTGCGAAGATTTCTGGCACGTCACCACGCCGTATCTGCTCTGGATGGACGGGGCGGATGTGCTGCTCTTTCACAGCGCCAGCCCGTCGCGCGGGCTGGATGCCAGTGATCGCCTCAGCGGGTCGCGCTGGGTCGAACTGGTGAATCAGGCTTACGGCAGCTTCTTCACCAACTATGTCATCCACTGCAATCGCGTCGGCTATGAGGATGGCAAGAATTTCTGGGGCGGTTCCTCGGTCGTCAGTCCGGATGGCGACTTCCTCGTGCAGGGCACATACTTCGACGAAGCGCTGCTCGTGCAGCAGATCGACCTGAATCAGATCCACCGCACACGCAGCCGTCTGCCACTTCTGCGCGATGAACAGCCACAACTGATGCAGCGCGAATTGTCGCGCATCCTGGCGAGGGACAGCCGATGAGCACACAGATCAACCGCACTGACATCACGCCGCGTTTGCGCATCAATACCGATCTCGCACGCCGCATGATCGTTGGCTTCATTGCCGACCAGATCGCCAAAGCAGGTATGAAGCGCGCTGTCATCGGCTTGTCCGGTGGCATCGATTCGGCGCTGTCCGCCTATCTCGCCGCCGAGGCCTTGGGAGCGGAAAACGTCCTGGCGGTGCGTATGCCCTATGAAACATCGGCGGAGAACAGCCTGAGCGATGCCGAAAGCGTCATTCAGGCGCTGGGGCTGGCCTCGCTCACCGTGCCGATCACAGACATGGCAAATCCGCTCATCGAGCGCTTCCCGGATATGAGCAACGTCCGCAAAGGCAACATCATGGCGCGTCTGCGGATGACCATCCTCTATGATCAGTCGGCAGCCTGGAGCGGGCTGGTGATGGGCACCAGCAACAAAACCGAGATTCTGCTCGGCTATTCGACCATTTATGGCGACAGCGGCGTCGCCCTCCAGCCCATCGGCGATCTATATAAGACGCAGGTGCGTGAGTTGGCGGCTGCGCTCAACGTCCCCCAGGCCATTATCGATAAGCCGCCGTCAGCGGACTTGTGGGTTGGGCAAACGGACGAGGGCGAGCTGGGTTACACCTACGCCGAAGTCGATCAACTGCTCTATCTACTTGTCGATGAGCGCTACACCATCGATGAAGCGGTCGAGGAAGGCTTCGGGCACGCTTTTGTCGAAGGTGTCTGGCAGCGCGTAAAATCGAATCACTACAAACGGACGATGCCTAACGTCGCCAAGCTCAGCCGCCGAACGCTCGGCCACGATTTCCTGTATCTGCGCGATTTCACAGGCAGATAAAACTATCCATCCAATGATTGACTGCTGCTCAAAACACCTGTTCTATGATATAATTAGAACAGGTGTTTTCCTGTGCCTGATGGCGGTGGCTGCCAGATGCTTGTACGCGCTATCCCAAACACACTCGAAAAACTGGCGCAGATCGGCGATGCGACCGCTTTCGAACCGGCAGGCGACCTGCCCGAAAGCGAACGGCGCGGGCGCTACCAGTCGCACAGTCTGGCCGAGTGCATCACTAACGTAACCACGCCGCGCGGGAAGATGCCGGTGCTCAAAACGATGATCACGACTGCCTGCGAGCGCAACTGCTATTACTGCCCCTTCCGCGCCGGACGCGCCAAGACCAAACGCGTCACCTTTACACCGGATGAGTTGGCGAGTGCGCTCGATCAGATGGGGCGCGCAGGCCACGTCGATGGGATGTTTTTGTCGTCCGGGATCATCAAAGGCGGTGTAACAACTCAGGACAAGATCATCGATACGGCCGAGATCGTACGCCGCAAGTATCGTTATCGCGGCTATGTCCATCTGAAGATCATGCCTGGCTCGGAGTACGACCAGCTTTACCGGGCGATGCAACTGGCCGACCGCATCTCGATCAACCTGGAAGCGCCCACGCAGGCGCGGCTGGAAGCCCTCGCCCCCAAGAAAGAATTCACGCGTGAATTACTAAACATGCTCATGCTCGCTGCCCAGATCCGCCGCGAGCACCCGCACGAGAGGCTGGCCGGTTCGGTCACGCAATTCGTCGTCGGCGCGGTCGGCGACACCGACCTGGAACTGCTATCACTCAGCAGCCGGTTGTACCAGCAAGCGGGCTTGAAGCGCGTCTACTATTCCAGCTTTAGCCCGGTCGAGCAAACGCCGCTCGAAAATGTCGCCGCGAACGATCCATTGCGTGAACACCGTCTCTATCAGGCGAGCTTCCTGCTGCGCGATTATGCGTGGGAAGTCGAAGACCTGCCGTTCGTGGGTGAAGGGAATCTGCGCCTCGACCTGGACCCAAAACGCGCCTGGGCGGAAATCAATCTGCGCGAGACGCCCATCGACCTGATGACCGCCGAGCGCAGCCAGCTTTTGCGCATCCCCGGCGTCGGCCCAAAAACGGCGGACGCTATCTTGCGCATCCGCCGCCAGACACACCTGACCGACATTGGGCAACTACGGAAACTCATGCGTGCGCCGGAGCAAGCTGCACCCTACATCCTGCTCGATGGTCGCCGCCCGGCGCAGCAGCTACCTTTGTTTTGAACGATACCGCCTGAGCGCAATGCGCCTTCAGCAGCGTACCTTTTCGCTGCCTTATGTATGCTGCTGATCCCAAAGCATCCGCCCCCCCTGCGTTAAGGTCGCGGCGATGACGGCTTTGAACAGATCGGGCAGGATGAACGCAGCGCCGCCTGCGATCCACGCGGCATTGAAGTCGAGCGCGCGCGTGGACATTAGCCAGGAAAGACCGAACACATAGATGACGACGATACCGGCAACGCCTGCCATGAGCTGAAGCCAGAAAGCACTCTGTCGCTGCTGCGCGATCCAGCCGACGACAAAGGCCGCCGGGACAAAGCCGAAGATGTAACCTGCCGTGGGGCCGACCAGGGCAGCGGGGCCGAGCGCGCGCGAGTCCACCGGCAGCCCGCCTGCGATCATGAGAACATATAAAAGCTGGCTCGCCATCCCATCACGTGCGCCCAGAACCATGCCTGCCAGCAGTACCGCCAGCGGCTGAAATGTAAACGGCACCGGCTCCATCGGAATGCTGATGCGTGCAGAGATGGCCGTCACCAGCGCGAAAACGATCATGCCAGCCAGCCGCTGGACGGGTGTCCAATCGCGAGTCTGTGGAAGTGTGCGCAACATAATTGTGCTCCGTCTCAGGCTTTGTTTTCGGGTGTGGGTTCGACGACGACCTGTGCCATGCTGTTCGCCACCTTGGTCTTTTGCGTGGCCGGGTCGGTCTTCGAGCCGGGATGCTCATACAGCGTCACCGTAACCCCATGCGTGGGCAGAACGAAGCGGGTCATCAAATAGCCCACCGATTGGGTGTTGCGGAAGTAAGCCAGCCGCCCGTCGGGATCCATTTTCAGGAGACGCCATTTCGCCTGGTTGAATTTGAGATCGACCAGTTCTTGCGCAAGTTGTTCGCGCTGTTCCGCGTTCATATACGTCATATCAGGCTCGTCCTCGCTGTTGCAGCAGATTTTCGTTAAACATAGGCACAATTGTATAATGTCACCAGCCAAGACCCAAAGGGTTGTGATGACCGAAACCTATTCCGTCGCCGAATTGACCGCCTATATCCGTCAACTTTTCGACACAGACGACCAAATGCAGGATGTCTGGGTCGAGGGCGAAGTCTCGAATATGACGCGGGCAGCATCAGGACATCTGTATTTCACGCTGAAAGACAGCCGCGCGCAGCTTAAGTGTGTCATGTGGCGTTCGAGCGCCGAACGACAGTCGTATCAGCCCCAGAATGGCGATGCGATTATGGTTCATGGCGCGATCAGCGTCTACGAGCAGAACGGCGTCTACCAACTCTATGCCGATCGCATCCGTCCCGCTGGTGTCGGTGATCTCTACCTCCAGTTCGAACAGTTGAAAGCGAAGCTGGACGCGGAAGGTCTATTCGATCCGCAGCGTAAACGCCCAATCCCGGAATACCCACGCATGATCGGCGTCGTCACATCTGCTGACGCAGCCGCCTTTCAGGACATCCAGAATGTCCTGCGCCGGCGTTATCCACTGGCGCGTGTCATTCTGTCGCCAACGCTTGTGCAGGGGCAGGAAGCACCCGCGCAGATCGTCGCCGCGCTCAAACGCCTGAACGAGCACACGGATTGCGATGTCATTCTGCTGTGCCGGGGCGGCGGCAGCATCGAGGATTTATGGGCGTTCAATGATGAGAACGTTGCGCGCGCCGTCGTCGCCAGCCGCATCCCGGTCATCAGCGGCGTCGGCCACGAGACGGATTTCACCATTGCCGATTTCGCCGCCGATCTGCGCGCGCCGACTCCCTCCGCCGCGGCGGAACTGGCGACGCCAGACAGTACTGAACTGCGCTCGACTCTGGCCGAATTGACGCGCACCCTGGATGCCAGCGCCGTGTACTATCTCCAGCAGCGTCACCAGCGTGTCGCCGATCAAGTGTGGAGCTTGCGCCAGGTGTCGCCATTAGCCCAAATCCGGAATGCGCGCCAGCGCATTGACGACTGGACAGCCCGCTTGAATGCCGGGCAGCGGGCACGGCTGCGTTTGCTACGTGAGCGATTGGCCGCACGATCTGCCGCGTTGTCCGGCGTGAGTCCGACAGCCATTCTCAAGCGCGGTTATGCGATTGTCAGCCTGAGCGAGACGGGCGAAAGAATCATGTCGTCTCAAGAGGCGAAGCCCGGCCTGGGCGTTACCGTACAACTACACGATGGTGAATTCAAAGCGCGCGTCGAAGACAAGGACAGTCATGAGCGATATTCAAGAACTCTCTTTTGAGACCGCCTTCGAGGAACTGGAAACGATTATCGAGCGGCTCGACAGTGGCGAACTACCGCTCGACGAGTCGGTCACACTTTATGAACGTGGACGACAACTCGCGACGCGCTGCCAGGCGCTGCTCGATGAGGCAGAACTGCGCGTGCAGAAGCTGCTCGACGATGGCACGCTGGCGGAGCTTTAGCCTCAACCCGTCTGCAAGCGCGAGTCGCCCGGCGGTACCTGAATGATCGCGCCCCAGGGCTGATACTGGCTGGCAAACACATCACGCCCCATCTCGTTGCCATTCTTGTCGAGGATAAGACGTGTTACCTGCACATACGCCCCCTCTGCTGCGACATCGACCTGCAACTGCTGGCCGGGCTGCAAGTCGGCGTTCGGCTCGTAGCGTGTCGCTGCCGCGGGCACCACGTCGCGGATCATAGGACCATCTTTGACCACCTGACGCCCTGTGTCTGCGCCATAGATACGGAACTGCACCATGTTTGTCGCAGGGTAAACCGACGCCTCGATCAGAATTGGCGACCCAGTATCATTTAAGAATTGGAAGTCAAGCGCTCTATTCGGATCCGGATCGGTGTAGATGGCTGCGTCAAGGCCCGGCCCAAAGCCGCCCAACTCGTAATAGCCAACGCGATAGCCGTGCGCCGCGCGCTCCAGTATGGGAAAGCCACCGTAAAATGCCGCGCGAAACGCTGTCGTGCTCACCTGGCAAACGCCGCCGCCCACGCCGTCGATGGTGCGTCCGCCAAAGATAACGCGACCGGAGACGTAGCCTTCTTCCGGCGAAATATCGCCGACCCACTCATTGAACGAGAATGTCTCGCCCGCGCCAATGATGATGCCATCGAAGCGGCTCGTCGCCTGAAGGATGTTCTCGATGCGCGGTCGCGAAGAGCCGGTATAGTAGCTCTCGCCCTGGGAGATCAAGCCGGCGATACCTAGCTCGGCAGCCGTCAGATTGTCGTGGTACAACGCAGGCACATAATCGAACGAGATCGGCACGATCCGATTGCTGGGGTTAAAGACCTGATCCTCCATGCGCGAAAGGGTCGCCGCCACGTCCAGACTCCGCGCGCTCACCGAAGGCTCAATCACTTGAAGCTGGCCCGTCTCATCGACAAAGTGGAAGCGCGCATTTCGCGCCGGCTGGAACAAGCCATCTGCAAGACTGCCGAGGTAATCCCGAAACGCACTTGGATTGAAGCTGACATCGTAGCTGTAAGTGCCGTCGCCATTTTCGATCAGGCCAACCAACAGCAGCGATGCGATCTGCTCGACTGAGGCCGTCCAGGGGCCGAGTGCCGTGCCGTCTGCGGTCGTGCCTTCCGCCACCAACAGGAGGGGCGAGGACAACGCATTGCGCGCTTTGGCTGCGGCAGCCTCAGCATCACGAATACGGGGCGCTGTCTCTTCGATGATCAGCGGGACTTCCGCCCCGGTCGTCAGGCCGAGAATGTTCGCTTCAAGCTGCGCCAGCGTCGCCGGGATATTGACCATGCGGCCAATACTGCTGGGCGTCGAACTGACAGAAGTCACTGTGATACTGAGGGTCGCATCGACTGGCGGACGGTTCAGTTCGCGCGCAATCGCCATCAGCCGTTCAGTCGCCACATTCTGATCGTAGCGAATGACCGGCGTTACGCGCTGGCCATTGAGCCAGATGAGAAACTGATCGATCACATTAAGAATCGGATTGCTCGAATGGCCGGCGACAAATGCCTCGGTCGCCGTCGCCTGAGCGTCGAAACTGACGCCCAGGTCTCCGGCGCTGATTTGCCAGAAACGATCCGCATCGCGGAACGTGAAAACCGCGCTGTCATCATAGGTGAAACGGCTATCCAGCGCGGCGGTCGCTTCAGCAATGGTCATGCCGCTCAAATCGACATCATAGGATGACACACCCGCCAGAATGCGATCACGAAAGGCAAGCTGCGCCACGCCTGCAAAGATAGTCAGCGCAGTCAACGTCAGGATCGCACCGGTGAAGAAAAGAATGGGCAGGCGGAGCAGCCAGGGATCAAGACCGCGACGCGGCACAGATTCATAGCGAGAATCAGCGGGAAAGGTGCTCATAGAGACCCGTCAGCTACTTTTCAGGACGCGCGTTATTGTAGCATAGGCCGCAAGAGCAGAGCGTTGTGAGACAAACAAGCATGTGGGGTAATCAATTGTAGAGATCATTCGGAAAAGAGCGCGCGAACAAGATCGATCACACGCTGAACACTTGAGGCAGGTGGGACTCGAACCCACACGCTCTCACGAGCAGGGGTTTTTAAGACCCCCGCGTCTGCCATTCCGCCACTGCCCCCTCGCCAATTAGTGTAAAGCATGAACAAAGCAAGGTCAACCGCGCCTGAAAAGAAAAGAGCGTACTGAGTACGCCCTTCCCCTGCTATGTCTGTGGAATTCTGGTTTAGCGCAGTCGCCCTGCGAGTTCGCTCATGCTGCTGCGAACGCTGCCATCCACCACACGGTCGGCGCTGCGAATGACCAGGCCGCCAAGAATGTTGGGATCGACGATGAACGTCGCTTCCGACGCGCCAATTTCTTTCTTGATCTTGTTCTGCTCGGCCTCGCTGAGCGGCATTGCACTGACAACATCGACTTTGGCACCCTTGAGCGCTTTCGCGCCTTCCGGCACACTGACAAAGAAGTTGTCGATCAATGCCGACTGCTTCTTGGCATCCAGGTTTTCGCGGATGACGTTGTTGGCGACAGCCAGCGAGATATTGGCAACCTGGCTGCGCAGGTCGGCAAGCTGCTTGTTACGCTCTTCTTCGCCACGCGCGCGCGCTTCGGTGCGGATGCGCTCGGCTTCCTGGTTGGCTTCGCTGATCACCTGCTTGGCGACTTCTTCACCTCGTGAACGTGCCGCTTCGACTTCACGAGCCGCATCAGCACGAGCGGCGGCCAGGATCTTATCGGCCTCCGCCTCAGCGTTGCGACGCGCATTGGCTGCTGCCGCCGCATCCTCCAGGCCCTTCTCGATCTTCTTCGCACGCGAGTCGAGCATCCGGGTGAGCGGACGCCACATGAACGCGGTCAGCAAGACGAAGATGAGCAGGAAGTTGATGATCTGGGCGATCAGGAACCCGGTGTTGATGCCAAGCGGTGTCAAAGGATTGGTCGACGGCTCAGCTTCGGCAGCCACCTCGCCGGTGGTCGTTTCATGCCCGGCATCGCCACCCTCTTGAGCAGCAGCCAGCGGCACGATGACCAGCGACGTCAGCACCAGCACGAGCAGCAGAAGCCGGACGATCATGGATTTATTACGCATATCGATCTCCTCGGCTGCCACATTAGAGCACGAACAGAACGATGAGCGCCACCACCAGAGCGTAAATGGCGACCGCTTCCGCGAACACGATACCCAGAATCATGTTCGCCTGAATCTGCCCGGCAGCGTCTGGATTGCGGCTGATACCCTGGAGCGCGCCCTGCACCAGCAAACCGATGCCAATCCCGGGGCCCAAAGCGCCAATCATCGCCAGACCTGCGCCAACCGCCTTGAGACCAATCTGGATCGAACCTTCAATCATGTTGACTTATCCTTCTCTGTTTCGTGTGATACGAGTATGCTCTTCGATTTCAACTCAGCAAACTAGTGTACGTGTACCTCAGCGCCTTCTTCGTGATGTTCTTCGTCGCCATGATGGCCTTCCATCGCCTGGGCTGAGAACACGATTGTCAGCACCGCAAACACAAAGGCCTGAATCGTCGTGACGATGACTTCAAGGCCGTAGAAGATAACCGGCAGCAAGGCCGCGATCAAGAACGACATGACTGCAAGCAGAATGCCGCCTGCGAACAGGTTGCCGAAAAGACGGAAGGCAAGTGAGATAATCTTACCGATTTCCGAGACAATTTCGAACAACCCCACCAGGAAGTCTACTGCCCCCAGGGGTTTCTTGTGCATCGTCCCCAGTGCGTTGAGGTTGATGAACTTCATGAAGTAGGCTGGCCCCTGCGCCGCAACGCCGAAGACCTGAATCGCCACAAACGTCACCAACGCCAGGCCAATCGTCAGGTTGAGGTCAGTCGAACCACCGCGCACAAACGGAGTCACCACTTGTACGTAGGGGACAACGCCTTTCTCTAATTGATCGGCGGTCAGCGCAAATGACGGTTCTGCATAAAGCGCCTCAGTTGCTTCGAGTCGCAAGGCGTTGATGCGCGCATCACGTTCTGTCTGAGTCAGCGCCGGATCGGCGTCGAGTTCTTCCAGGAGCGCCGCCTCTTCAGTGTGCAGTTCTTCGCTCGCGACAAGAAGTGCCTCATGGGAAGGCTTGTTCGCCGGATTCTCTTTGAAATGCTCGCAAGCCTCATAATCCGTGTGCGATGCGCGTACACCCGCATACAATGCACGTTCGATGTACAACTGATAGGCGTTATCGCCGACTTGAATCGACGGATAACCACTCGTACCCTCGTGAGCACAGTGCAGGTAGCCGACGCTTTCCACGCCGGGGAACAACTTCATCCAGTTGACGGCGAGCAAAAAGACAAAAATGCTCGCGGCCAGCGGGAACAACCACTTCTTTGCCAGCGGTTTCACACCTGCAAAGCTCTTGGTCTGCCCGTAGATGAAGTCCCCCACCATTTCAACCCAGGATTGAAACCGCGTTGGAACTTCGCGTGTCCAGCCTTTGGAAGCGCGCCAGGCCAGGAACACGAACACCAGCACCACCACGTCCGCGAGGAGTGTTGCAACGAACGTGTTCGTCCAACCGCCAATGGCATTGCCCACACCATAGGCGTCAGCGCTTGGCAGCGCGCCGTTATAGGCTTCACCTGGAACCGTGATCACCGGCAACCCGACCGCAACACTTGCGTTCGGAAGCCAACTAAACGTCAGCAAGCTACACAAAACGAGGGCGATAATCAGAATACCGAAGATAATCGCGCCACGCATCGTTGCGCTCATACCGGGACTCCTTTACTTCGCCTAAGACAATAATCCGCCAATGCTATCCCTCCTCTTGGTCCACTTGGCCCTGGCGCGGGCGATTCTGGGTCGGAGGTGGTTGAATGCGTCTGACCGCACCAAGAGCGACCCGCACCATTACAAATAAACTGACTGGAACACTGAGCAACAATAACCCGATTGTGAAAGGACCGCGCTGCCCAAACTGGGCATCTAACCACAAGCCCAATAGAAGGGCTCCCACAACCAGAAACAGGGTAAAACACCCCGATTGAGCCGCCACAACTGCCAAAGTGATGTTAGCAAGTCGGGACGATTGGTTACTTCCCGGTTTGTTTTCACTCATTAGAGAATTCTATCACAAGCAGATCACGAATCCCAACCATGCACTTTCTTAGAAATAGATAAATAATGCTAATCTTTTCTCCTCGAAATCATCACTGGGGGGCGTTTCTGCCCCCCAAGAGAATCCTTATGTGAACAGCGAAGCCGCGCTGCGCAGCGCCCAATCGAAGACCGGTTGCACAGCGAAAGTCCCCAACACAATCACGGCCAGCGCCGCAATTCCCAGCACCCATGCCAGTGGTCTTGAAACAGCAATCTCACGCTCTTCATATGGGCTGTGATCGACATACATGACCTTGATGATGGTCAGATAGTAGAACAAGCCGATGATGGCGTTGAGCACAGCCACAATCGCCAGCCAGACCAGATTCGCCTCGACGGCAGCCTGGAACAGGAAGAACTTGCCGAAGAACCCTGCCGCCGGGGGCACGCCGCCCAGTGACAAAAGCGCAATCGTCATCATCAGCGCCAGCCAGGGACTGCGCCGGCTCAGGCCGCCAAGATCCGCAATCGTCTCGCTGCCAGTCGCCTCGCTGAAAAGCACAATGACCGCAAAAGCCAGCAAGTTGCTGAAAGTGTACATCAGCATGTAGAAGCCAATCGCCGCAATCGCCGTTTCGGGCGCAGCTTTCATGGCAGCGACACCAATCAGTGTATACCCGGCCTGGGCAATCGACGAATAGGCCAGCAGTCGCTTGATGTTCTTTTGGACCAGGGCAATGACGTTACCGAGCGTCATCGAAATGACGGCCAGCACCGCCGCCAGATTCACCCAGAAGTCCGGGATTGACTGCCCGTTGATGACGAGATTGCTCGACAGTAACTGATTGTCGATGACGATCTCAATCGGGAAGACCATCAGCAGAAAACGCACCACCAGCGCAAAACTCGCTGCCTTGCTCGCCACACTCAGAAACGCTGTAACGGGTGTCGGCGCGCCTTCATAAACGTCGGGTGTCCAGAAATGGAACGGCGCGGCGCTGATCTTGAAGCCGAAGCCAACGACGATCAACGTCATGGCAACCAAGACCGGGAAGGCATTTGCGCTGAAGGCGTCACTGCCCAGATAAGCGGCGATGCCCTGGAGACTGGTTTGCCCGGTAAATCCGTACAGAAGGCTCAAACCGTAGAGCAAGATTGCGGATGCGAACGATCCAAAGAGGAAGTACTTCATGCCGCTTTCGGCTGAACGCTTGTCGTCGCGGCGGAAAGCTGCCAGCACGTAGAGCGGAATCGTCATCGTCTCCAGGCCGAGGAAGACCATGATCAAATCAGACGCACCGGCAATCAACGTGCCGCCCAGCGTCGCGACGATGACGACGAGATAGAACTCCCCTTTGCGTCCCAGGCCGCGCACGTCGATAGTCATCAGCGCCGTGAGCGCACCCGCACACAAGACGGTCGTTTTGAAAATTTGTGCCAACGTATCGTGCCGCACCATGCCGCCCCAGTAGAGACCAGCCAGCGCACCGAGACCTTCTGGCTCGGTGAGGGTCGGAAACCAGAGCAAGAGATAGAGCAGCGCCGTCGCAAACAGGCCAACGCCGGTGACAATGGCGATATTGCGGCGCTGGCTCTCTGGCAGATATAGGTCCAGGAACAGCACCACTATCGCCATGATCGTTAAGCCGATTTCCGGCGCAATCGCCGGGAGGCTTTGGAGAAAATTGAATTCGCCCACGAATTAAGCTCCTACCCCGAGGATTGCCAGCACTGGTTTGAACCCCGCCTCCAGCATCGGTGCCATCACAGTCGGCGCAACGCCAAGAATGACCAGCGGCGCGCCGAGAAACAGCAGCACGAACCGTTCACGGGCTGTGATGTCGCTGACATCCGCATATTTGACGCGATCAAACTCGCCGAAAAAGACCTGTTGTACCACGCGCAGGACGTAGGCTGCGGTGAGCACGATGCCCAACGCAGCGATCACGACCAGCACCGAATAGTAGTTTGACAGGGTGAAGCTGCCAATATGCAGGCTGATCTGTTCAGACGCCTGCCACATGCCGGCAAAGATCGGGAATTCGGCGACAAAGCCGCTCAAGCCCGGAAGGCCCATGCTGGTCAAACCGCCGACGATGAACGCAATCGCCACCCAGGGCATGACCTTCATGAAGCCGCCGAGACTCGGCAGGTCGCGCGTGTGAGCACGATCATAGACCATGCCGACGCAACCGAAGAAGAGCGCCGTCATCGCGCCGTGGCTGAACATCTGCAAGCCTGCGCCGGTCATCCCGACAAGGTTCATCGTCGCGAAGCCCATGCTGACCAGCCCCATGTGGCTGACCGATGAGAACCCGATGACGTACTTGAAGTCGCGCTGGCGGAAGGCGATGAAAGCGCCGTAGACCACGTTGATAAGCGTCAGGAAGACGATCCAGGGCAAGTGGACCCTCGCGCCCTCAGGCAGCAGTTGTACGCCGACACGCAAGGCTGCAAACGCACCGAGTTTCATCAAGACACCGGCGTGGATCATCGAGACAGCAGTCGGCGCGGCGACGTGACCATCTGGCGACCAGTTGTGGAAGGGAAACACGCCCGCGAGGACGCCGAAGCCCAGGAAGATGAACGGGAACCACAGATGCTCGAACGAAATATTGCCCAGCACCGGGATGTGGAACGCGCCCGCTTCCGCTGCGCGCATCATGTGCGAAATGGCAAAGCTGTAAGCAGATTCACCCGGCGCAAGGAACTGTGGATTGTCAGTGAAGAACCGGCCCGCCGTGAAATACATAGCGATAACGCCGACCAGCGCGATGACCGAGCCGATCAGGATGTAGAGGGTCAGCTTCATCGCCGCGTATTCACGCAGCTTGACCCAGCCCCAGGTTGCGATCAGCAAGTACATGGGGAAGATGGCCAGCTCATAGAAGAAGAACAGCACGAATAAATCGAGCGAGACGAATACACCGTAGACACCTGCGACCAGTAGCAAGAAGAAGGCCATGAAGTCGCGCGTGCGATCCTCGATCTTCCACGAGACAAGCACGCCCGCGACGGCAACCATGCCGGTCAGCAGAACCATGGGCACAGACAAGCCATCAACGCCGAGGTGATAGCTGATGCCGATAGACGGTATCCAGTCAACCCGTTCTTCAAACGCGACAGCCGCCTGGAACATATCCGTCGAACTGCCTTCAGCACCAGCCTGCTGTATCAGTTCCTGATTGGCGACGATAGACGTGACCTGGTCGTTGTAGGTCAAATACACGAACAAACTGAGGGCAAAGCATACCCCAGCTGCCGTGATCGCAATTCCGCGCGCCAGATCACTCTGTTCACGATTCAGAAACAGAATAATCACTGCCGCAACGATCGGCACAAATACGATGAGGCTTAGTACTGGAAAAGCAGAGGCTTGCATTCAGGCTACCTTTCAACCGCCGTTGAGCATCATCGTCACCGTCGAATTGATGACGGAGAGCACCCAGTTTGGCGCAAGGCCGGTAATCAGCATCAATACCATCAGCGGAGCGATGGCGATAATCTCGCGTGTTTCGATTTCCAGACGCGTATTCTTCCAGGCCATATTGAACGGCCCGTGGAGCACACCGCGAATACCCTTCAGGATGTAAGCGCCGGTGAAGAGCAGCCCGATCATGGCGATCAACGTCAACACCGTGTAGACCGGCCAGGAGCCGCGTACAACCAGGAATTCGCTGACAAAGCCGTTGAGACCGGGTAGGCCGAGGCTTGCCATGCTGGTGAAGATGAAGATGCCGCCGTAAATCGGCGCTTTCACCCACAGGCCGCCATACTGGGTCATATCGCGCGTATGCGTCTTGTGATAGATGGCTCCGGCGAGCAAGAACATGCCTGCCGAGCTTAAGCCATGATTGAACATCTGCAACACCGCGCCGTTGGTGGCGAAGATAGCGTCCTGCGTCAGCGTTGAGTTGCCGCTGACAAACGCCTCACCATACGCAAGCGCTGCCACGGCCAATCCCATAACTACAAAGCCCATGTGATTGACCGAGCTGTAAGCGACGAGCCGCTTGATGTCCGTTTGACCAAAGGCCGCAAACGCGCCCAGGACAATGCCGAGCATCGCCAGGAAGGCGAAGATTCCCGCCCAGTTGGTCTCCATGAAGCCCAGGATATTGACCGGTGACACCCAGACATCCGGGAACAACGGGATAACGAGCCGCAAGAAACCGTATGCGCCGAGCTTCAACATGACGCCCGCCAGCAGCATCGAGCCAGCCGTTGGCGCTTCACTGTGCGCATCGGGCAGCCACGTGTGGAACGGCCAGACCGGTACTTTGATGCAGAACGCGACAAAGAAACCGAGGAAGGCAAGCGCCTTGACAGTACTCGCGCTGATGCCCAGGAATGTCCCTCCCGCACCATCGAAGCGGGGCCAGTTTTGCGTCAGCGAAACCATGTCGAAGGTCCCGGCAGTGATGCCGATGAGCTGTGTCGCCAGCAGCATACCGAGCGTGCCGCCCATCGAGTAGATAAAGAACTTGGTCGCCGCGTAGCGCCGGTTCGGGCCGCCCCACTGATTGATCAGGAAGTACATCGGCACCAGGGTCAGCTCGTAGAAGATGAAGAAGATCATCAGGTCCATGGCGACGAAGGTGCCCATCGAGCCGGTGACAAAGAACAGGATCAGCGCCAGATGTATGTTGGGTCTGTCTTCGATTTCCCAACTCACGAGCACAGCCAGTGGCGCCAGAATTCCTGTCAGCAGCACCATCGACGCGCTGATGCCATCAATGCCGATGTGCCAACTCGCCCCCAGAACGGCGAACCATTCCGTCTGCAAAACAAACTGAAATCCAGGCGAGGTCGCGTTGTAGGCAAAATAAACGGCCACACTCACGCCGGTGATGATGGCTGCGAAAAGCAGCGCCACCCAGCGCACGAGCAGCTTGTTCTGCGGCAGAATCAGGACGATAAACGCTGCGACTGCCGGGAAGAACACGAGAAATGAGAGAACGTCGATATTGAGTATAGACATATTCGCTTCCCTGATTGATGTCTCTCCGCTTCCAGTGTGCGCTGCATCGCACACAGAGCTAGAGAAACACCGCTTTTACCCCGCCGCCTGCAAGACACCCGACGAAAGTGCAAAGAGAATTCCGATAATGAGCGCCGCCAGGACAATGAACAGCATGTACTGCTGAACCTGCCCGGTCTGAATGCGGCGGAAGTAGCCACCGAAGCGCTGGATCAACTCCGGCACGCCGTCGCCGAACCCGTCGATCAACCACATGTTGAGCATCTTGATCAGATCGCCGATCCAGGTGAACACACGTCCCAGCATGTGCAAGAACCCATCGATGACGCCTTGATCGAGGAAATGATAGGCGACCTCGCGCGAAAACCATTGTGACGGTTGGACAAGCACGCGCTCGTACAGCTC
The DNA here is from genome assembly GCA_023382675.1 of Anaerolineae bacterium. GTDB lineage: Bacteria > Chloroflexota > Anaerolineae > Aggregatilineales > Phototrophicaceae > Flexifilum. The sequence goes on along the minus strand of JAHDWN010000025.1, from coordinate 73,048 downwards.
GTCGAAGTAGTACTTGTTCTTGAGCAGGTCATAGACCGGCCCAAGGATGCTGACCATCGGATCGACCTCACCGGCCTGGAGCGGCTTGCGCCAGTACATCCAGTAGCCCAGTCCCAGGCCGCCCAGCGCAACAGTGAATGAAACCAGCACCGGGAAGATGTTGAACGCGATCAATTCCGGCTTATGCAGCAGGGTCGGACCGACAAAATCCTTGAAAGGAATGCTTCCGGCAGTGGGCGAGAAGATTCCGCCCAGCAGCGGGAAATCCGGATGCACACCGACAAAGCCTGCGACGATAGCAAAGAACGCCAGGATGATCAACGGCAGCGTCATCGTCGCGCTGACCGCACCCTGCCCCAGATTAGCGTGTTTGGCCGCGGCAGTACGTGGCTCACCCCAGAAGGTCAGACCGATCTGGCGCATCGTATAGAACGCCGTCAAGAAGGCGGCGATGGCGAGCAAGAAGAAGACCAGCGTATGCGGCCCGAAGCCTTCGGTCACACCGAGCCACGCGTCAGCGAGAATCTCGTCCTTCGACCAGAAACCGGCGGTGATGAGCGGGAAACCCGCCAGCGACAGACCGCCGATGAGGAACGTGATGTACGTAACGGGCATCGTCTTGCGCAGACCGCCCATGTTCATCATGTCCTGCGCATCGAAAGCGCCCGGCATCTGCGAGGCCACGGCGAGTGGCGCTGCCGGTGCGGGCACAATCGCGTGGCCGTGTTCGTCATGTACAGCCTCATGCGCTTCGTGCGGATGATCGGCCTCATCGTGCCCATGTCCATGCCCATGGGCATGTTCAGCATGATGATGGCCGTGCTCCATGCCGTGAATCACGGAACCCGAAGCCATGAAGAGCAGTGCCTTGAAGAAGGCGTGCGTGATCAGATGGAAAGCCGCCGCGATGTACGCGCCGATACCGAGCGCAGCCATCATGAAGCCTAGCTGCGAAATCGTCGAGTAAGCGAGCACGCGCTTGACATCGTTTTGCGCGACCGCAATCGTCGCGGCGAACAATGCCGTAACGGAACCCACGATTGCCATCAGCAAGAGCGGCGCAGTGAAATCGCCATGATGGGGATTGCCGCCCGCTTCAAAGAGCGGATACATCCTGACAATGGCATAGATACCGGCGGACACCATCGCCGCCGCATGGATCATAGCGCTGACTGGCGTTGGACCTTCCATCGCGTCCGGCAGCCAGACGTGCAGCGGGAACTGCGCCGATTTACCAATCGTCCCGATGATCAAGAAGATACCGATCAAGGCGGCTGCGCTCAGGCCGGGGAAGATGATCGCCGGGGTCTGTGCCAGTCGTTCCGCCCAGGTCTCTGCGTAGACTTCTTCAACCGCCACAGCCGCACCCTCACCATGTTCGCCTTCAGCCACCGGAGCTTCCCCTGCCGTTTCAGCAGCGACAGGCGCAGCGCCGGGAGCCGGATCATACATGATCTCGCGAAAGCTCAGTGTTCCGGTGGAGAAATACAGGTAGGCGATGCCGAGCAGCATGATCACGTCGGCGACACGCGTGGTCGTGAAGGCTTTGATCGCCGCGTTATAGGCGCTCGGCTTCTCGAACCAGAAACCGATCAACAGATAGGAGCACAAGCCCATGACTTCCCAGCCGACAAACATAAGCAGCAGATTGTCAGCCACCACCAGGGTCAGCATCGCACCAGCAAAGAGCGCGATCTGGCTGAAGAAACGGGCCTGGCGCGGATCGTGCGCCATGTAACCAATGCTGTAGATGAAGATAGCCAGACACGCTATCGGCACCATGATCAGCATGACGGCAGTCAACGGATCGACCAGGACGCCCATGCTGAAGGTTGTCGTCCCGGTCGACATCCACTCCACGGCACTGTGAAAAACATTCTTGCCAAAATCATGCAGGCTGAATGAGTCACCTACAATCCGCAAGGCAACCAGCCAGGCGGCGATGATGCCGCTCATGCCGACAATGATGCTGACCAGGCGACCAGCATTCGTCACCGAGTGGACTGCCAGTCCAGGATAGGCCGGGTGCTGCCCATCCCCGCTGTAACCATGGCTGGTGGCAAGAATTGGCCGGCTGCGATTCGTAATCAATGTGATCACAAAGAAGGCCAGCAGCGGAAACGCTGGCACAAGCCAGGGCATCCAATTCACATCTGTGAAAAGCGCATTCAAATCCATACTCTAAACCTAGCCTTTCAGCAGGTTCACGTCTTCGACGACAACCGAACGGCGGCTGCGGTAGACCGAGATGATAATCGCCAGACCGACCGCCGCTTCTGCCGCAGCGATGACAAAGACAAAGGCCGCGAAGGCCTGCCCCGACATATTCTGCGGGGTGAGATAACGCCAAAAAGCAATCAAGTTGATATTGACGGCGTTCAGCATCAATTCGACGCTCATGAGAATCGCGACCGCATTACGCCGCGACAGCACCCCATAAGCGCCAATGCAAAACAGCGCCGCTGCCACCAACAAATACATCCACAAAGGTACCATGAGCCGCGTCCCCTACTCGTTATCGCGTGCAATCACGATCGCGCCGATCATCGCTGCCGTCAAAAGAATCGATGCCACTTCAAAGGGCAGTACGTACTGATTGCCATCGACTAGTGCCACACCCAGATCAACCGTCGTCGCAACATCAGGTGCAACACTCGCGGTATCCATGCCGCCGAAGACCGGCAGAATGACGCCGACGAGTATAAGCACAAACAGCCCAACCGCCACCACCGCGCTCAACCACCACTGCCGGTTGAACACCTCGCTCAAGCGCGTCATGCTGCGCGTGAGCATCACCGCGAAGATGATCAGAATGGCAATCGCGCCGATGTAGACAAGCACCTGAACGGCGGCCAGGAATTCGGCGCTCAAGAGTACGAACAACCCGGCAGCGCCAAACAAGCTCAATATAAGAAAGAGCGCGCCGTGAATCAGGTTGCGACTGGTGACAACGCCCAGCCCGCCCCCGATCGTGAACACCGAGAAGACGAGAAAGCCAATCGACTGCGCATTGAGTTCAAGCATTATCACATCCTCTGCGTAAGACAGACAGGTGCGCATCGTGTCGCGCACCTGTCTTGTGACGCAAGTTAGTGTGCCGCCTGTGCAGGCAGCATGTCTACATCATCTTCTTTACGTACCATCACCGTCTGCGCTGCTGCGCGTTCCTGCCGCCCGAAGTTGCGCAGTTGCTGCAACACGAAGGCGACAATCACCAAGCTGCCGAGCAAGAGCACGATGGCCTGTGGTAGATTGGCAATAAAGTCATTCGCCAAATCTGCCGCCGGGGCAAGCCCCAGCGCCCGCACAACCTGAAGCAGGAAGGCGACGACAATCACATTGACGATGGACACCGGTACCAGGAATTTCCAGTTGAAGGACATCAACTGATCGATGCGAACGCGTGGCAAGGTGGAGCGCAGCAAAAGTGAAACCAGATAGAAAACCGTCGCCTTGAGCGCGATGTAGACGAAGCCAAGTGCCGGTATCTGATCGACCCCTGGGCCCACCCAGCCGCCAAAGAAGAGCGCGGCCATGAGCAGCGCATTCGTGAAGACGTGGACGAACTCACCGGCGAAGAACAGGCCGAACTTCATACCGGAATACTCGATGTTGAAACCGGCCACCAGTTCGGACTCGGCTTCGATCAAGTCGAACGGGGCGCGCCCCGTTTCCGCCTGCGTGCTGATGAAGAAGATCAGCGCTGCAACCGGCGAGAGCACGACGAACCACATACCACGTTGTGCCTCGACAATGCCCTGCATACTCATGCTGCCCGCGATCAACACCGGCACCAGCAGCGCAAAAACCATCGGCACTTCATAGCTGACAAGCTGCGCGACCACACGAAACGCACCGAGAAGCGCGTATTTGTTGTTGCTGGACCAGCCCGCCATCATGATCGCCAGCGTACCGATGCTGCCGACGGCGACGAAGTAGAGCGCGCCAATCGAGAGATCGACGCCGATGTGGATCGGGCTGAAGGGGATGACCGCCCAGATCAAAATCACTGATACTATCGACACGATGGGCGCAAGATTGTAAATCAGGCGGTCAGCGCCTGCGGGAGTGATGTCTTCTTTGGTGATCAATTTGAGCGCATCGGCAACCGTTTGGAACAGCCCATACGGGCCAACACGGTTGGGGCCGATACGATCTTGAACACGCGCCGCGAACTTACGCTCAACCCAGATCAGCAGGATGACGACGATCAGTGGCGCCATCGTGACGATCAAAACACCGAGCAAGATCTGAATGAACTGTGCCAGACCCGGATCGGTGCCGCTTACCTGCAAACAGGCTGCCAGCGTGTTGATAATGTCTCTACATTCCATAGATGATGCCCCTCACGCCGATTGGCTGCATGGCAAATTAGACCCACTCCAGCGCACGCTTGCGCCAGGCGTAGATCAACGCATCGGTGAGCAGGAAGATAAACAGAAGCCCAGCACCGAAAGCGAAAAAGTCGAGCCGGTTGTACGCCAAAGCCCAGGGAAACAAGAAGATCATTTCCACGTCGAAGACGAGAAAGACAAGGCCGTAAATGTAATACTGAACCTTGAATTGAACCCACGTGTCGCCCACTGTCTCGACGCCGCACTCGTAGGTTTGCATCTTAATGGCGTTTGGCTTGCGCGGGCTGACAAACGCCGCCAGCGCGATAGGCAGCGTGGGAATAACCCACGCAATGGCAACAAAAACCCCTATAAACGCCCACTCATTGATAACATTCATCGGCGTTGTACTCCTGCAAGCTTCATGCGATTGCCTCAAGCAATCGTAACTGCTTCCCGAGATCCGGTGTATGAAAATGTCAAAACTGGCGCACTTTGTGACGAATGGCGCAAGTATAACATGGGATTCTGCATACGCCAGTACAAAGGACGCAGCCGAAACATACCTTTTGTCATCTCTCGGATGACAAGAAGGTGGTCAATTTTCGGTTTGAAACGCGATTTTAACACGCTCTACAGCAAGTCCAAAACTTTCTCTACGAAGTGTACAAAGGTTAACGAAGCCCAGCGATCAGAATCCTCTTGACCAACGGCTGACCACAGAAATGCATCTTGGAGCATTTGTAGGCAAACAAAAAGCGCCGCCACTCTCACGCGAGAATGACGGCGCTGACAAGTCAGGGAGATGGTTGGTCTCAGGCTTGCGGTTTCTGAGTTTCTTCCGGCGGCGGCACTTCAAGTGCAATCGCCTGCTGGATCAGATCACGAAGCGCGGGTTCTGGCAGCGCGCCCGGCTGGTTGAAGATGATCGTCCGGTTCTTGATGATCATCAAATTCGGGATGCTCTGAATGCGGAAGGTCGCCGATAAGCGCGGATTCGCATCGACATCGACCTTGGCAATTCGGACCTGACCCGCGAATTCCTTGGCGAGCTTGTCCAGAATTGGCGCGACCATCCGACACGGTCCACACCATGCCGCCCAGAAATCGATGATGACCGGCATTTCGTTGCTGACTTCGAGCACATCCGGCTCGAATGTCGAGTCGGTGACGTTGACAGGCGTATCAACCACCGGCAGCGGTGTGGCAGACGCTTCCTGTTCCTCGGCTTCGGCAACAGGCGCAGCATTCGGATCGTTCTGCAATGCACGTTCAACCATCTCCAGCGCAAGCTGCAAATCAGCGCCCCACGGCTTGGATCGCCGCGTGACTTCTTCGCCACAGTACCACCCCACCAGCACCGGCTTATCGCCGACGCCGAAATGAGCAGCGGACTGCGGGTTCTTGCTCGGATCAAGCGTTGCGAAAACGACGCCCTTCTTCTCAACAGCCATCTTGTTGAAGCTGGTCTTGAAGTCGCCGCGCAGCCCTTCGCCGTTCGTGAGCAGAATCAGGGCAGGTTTCTCGCCGTTCAGGACGCTGTCCAGATTGCTGTCGGTAAGTTCGATTGGTTGACTCATGTTTCCTCTTATACTGTCGTCGCTCCGGTGCGGACATACGAATTTGGCTTATTCGCTCAACGGTAAACGCAATGAAGGCGTCCGCACAATACTATGGACGCTGTCACACGCCAGTTCTTACGCCCGCAACACCTCAGGATTGACGACATTACGCCACTTTCCGTTCAGGAGGCCATCCGCGATCAGTTCTGCGGCTTCGACAGCGACCGCGATCTGGGCTTCTTCCGTGCTGGCGGCGAGGTGCGGTGTATGCACGACACCCGGCAGCCCGATCAAGGGATGATCCGCAGGCGGCGGCTCCTGAGCGTACACATCGAGTGCCGCGCCTGCAATCTTGCCACTCTTGATCGCTTCAGCAAGATCAGCTTCGTTGATGAGCGCCCCACGCGCCGCATTAACGATGCGCACACCAGGTTTCATTTTGTCGATATTCTCACGGCGAATCATGCCGCGCGTTTCGTCGGTCAGCACGGTGTGCAGCGTGATGTAGTCTGACTGGCGGTAGATTTCGTCCAGGCTGACCAGATCGACTCCCAGGTCAGCGGCGATATCTTCAGGGATGTACGGATCATAAGCAATGACCGACATCTCGAACGCCAGCGCCCGCTTGGCAACCGCGCGGCCAATACGCCCAAACCCGACAATGCCGAGCGTTTTCCCGCGTAGTTCTGTGCCCATGTAGGACTTGCGATCCCATTTACCCTCGCGCATGGAAAGGTAAGCCTGCGGCACATGACGCGCCAACGCCAGCATAAGCGCTAACGTCTCCTCAGCGGTCGCGATGGTGTTGCCATCCGGCGTATTCATGACGACAACGCCATTGGCTGTGGCCGTCTTGACATCGACATTGTCAACGCCTACGCCCGCACGGGCGATAGCGCGCAGTTTTGAACCCGCCGCCAACATCTCCGCATCGACTTTGGTCGCGCTGCGAATAATCAAGGCATCCGCATCGGCTATCGCAGCCAACGTCTCCGCGCGTTGGAGCTGGCCGGAAGCCGACACGCGGATCTCAGGCGCAGACTGGAAGACTTCTAATGCGGACGGGTGAACACTATCGGGAATAAGAACGTGGAAGGTCATGGTCACTCCTACCTATGCGCCGGCGAACTCGTCAAGACCGCTCAAGATTTCTTCCAGTTCCGACGGTTGCATGTCGCCCATATGCGCAATCCGGAAGGTCGTCCCCTTGATCTTGCCGTAGCCTTTGTCCATCGCCCAGCCTTTGGCAGCCATGAATTTCGACATCTCATCCACATCGATCTTCTGGGGATTCGCGACCGTCGTCACTGTCGGCGAACGATAGCCATCTTGTGCAAACAGATCGAACTCGCGCGAGATCGCCCATTGGTGTGTCATATCGCGCATTTGCAGATGGCGCGCCCAACGGCTTTCGAGCGTTTCCGCCAGAACGTCATTGAGCTGCTGGTCCAGCGCAAACATGAGCGAGACAGGCGGTGTCGAGGTCGTGTTGTTCTTTTGCAGACTTTTCTCCCAATCGACGAAATCGAAGTAGTAGCCACGATTCTTGACTTGCTTTGCTCGTTCGAGCGCACGGTCGCTCACACTGGCAAGCGCCATGCCGGGAGGCAGCGCGAAGGCTTTCTGCGACGAGGTCAGCGCCACGTCGATCCCCCACTCGTCGGTACGGAATTCCGCCCCCATGATCCCACTGACCGTATCGACCATAAGCAGTGTGTCGTCGTACTCGCGCACAACCGCTGCAATGTCCTTGATCGGGTTGGCCACACCCGTGCTGGTTTCGTTGTGAACCACACAAACCGCGTCGTAGCGCTCCCGCTTGAGCGCGTCGGCAACCATGTCCGGCGTGTGCGCCTGTCCCCACTCCACCGCGATGACATCGACCTGCTTGCCATTCAAACGACTGACGTCCGCCCAGCGTTCGCTGAATGCGCCGCCGGTCAGATGCAAGGCCTTGCGATCATCGCGAATGCAGTTGCGCGATGCGCCTTCCCACAAGCCCGTGCCGGATGACCCGCTGATAAAAACGCGATATTGAGTGAGGAAGACCTGCTTGAGGTTAGCCTGCAAGCGGGCGAACAAGTCCGCAAACGCCGCCGACCGATGGCCGATCATCCATTGAGCTTGCGCGTCCAATATTTCTGGACGCACCTCGACCGGGCCTGGAATAACCAGCCGTTTATGCTTGTCACTACGCATGGTATTTCCCTGGATTGTGTGATTGGCACTGCAGGAGCGTATTGTAGCCCACGCCTACACAAAGACAATCGCCAAGCGCTACCAACGCAGTCGGCTTTGAATCAGCCCGCGCTTACCATTCGTACGCCAATTTGCATCACGAGTGTCGAGTGTCTGTGCTAATCCCGCGGGCAGACCCACAATCGTATCGCTTTTCAGCGTGCGCAAGCTCACGAGCGGCGCAGGGAAATAAGAAACCACCTGGTCGAATGGCGTGGTGGCCTCAAAGATATAATCGCCCAGCAAACGGCGGTAATTCAGATCGCCCTTGACGATCACAAGCGCGGCACTCGCGAACACACGGCGCATATAATCCGGCATTTCCCACATGAAGCGTGCGCTGTTCCAGAAAAAATCTGGCACAAAGCGAAGTCGCCCAACCTCAAAGGCGGCAAGCAGGCGTTCGCCGAGCGCGCCTGCAGCCCCCCCCTGCGCAACCAGAAGCTGCCAGAACGGCAGCACATCGGCGGCAGTGGTATCGCTGACAAAGTAGGGGTGCATTTTGACGTGCAGCATCACATCGTGGCCCAGTTCCAGGAGTGCATCCGTCAGTGCGCAGTCCATCGCAAACTCGGTGCCGAAGTTGTCGCAGATAATATCCACCTGGCCGGGCGCGCTCATCAGATGCGGCACCACCTTCGCGGTGTCATCCACCAGCAAATCGCCGTCGTCAGCTTTTGTGCCATGCGCAGCCGCAATCGCGAGGCTCAGATCGATACGATTGCCCCACAGATCGAACTCCAGGAGCGCGCCCAACCGCTCCTCCGGGGCGAGGGTGCGGGTTGCGAGCGCTTCTTCCAGCGTATGCCAGAGTGCTTCGCTGGACGTTTCGACACTTTTCTTGTGGGTGAAGGGATCACGCCCAGTTTCGAACCAGCGAACAACGTCCATGAGATAGCGATAGAGAAACGCTTCGGCATAGAACCAGCTCGTCCCCAGCCACGTTGCGCCGGGAAATTGCTCACGGGTTGCTGCCCAATCTGCATAGTCGGGCGCAGGCAGACGCAAATCAGGGATCGTCTCGTCCGCGACCAACGCATCCTGCAGCCGGGTCAGCCCTCTGCGAATGGCCGCCGGGTAGTCAGGATTGAAGTTCATGATCTCCTGAAGCATGTGCGGAGAACGCACGCTCATCGTGTTATGGGCAAAAGCATTGCTGGTGTCAGTACGAACCAAAGGGAGTGTAGGCATATCCAGATCACCTCGGCGAGAATGGCTAAAGCACTTCAATCTTATTGCGTGCGACCACAAATGTTTGTATTCTCATCTCACGTTAAGGCGAGTCATACAAGGTCAGCGGTGAACATTCGTTTCCGTCCTGAGCGCATGACCATTGCGCCTGAATTCCCACCAAGCGAATGGCTGCACGAGCAAGAAATCCATCTTTCAGCGCTGCGGGGGCAGCCTGTCATCGTCTATTTCTGGGATTATGCCTCATTAGCTTCGCTTGTTTTCTTAAGAGAGATCCGCCGCCTCGAACAACGCTATGCCGGGCACAATCTGGCCTTCATAGGCGTTCACACGCCCCTGTTTTCGTTCGAGCGCGAGCGCCATCAAGTCGAGCGCACCGCACAAGAACTCCGATTTGCCCATCCGACGCTGTTGGACAATCAGCACGCCGCTGCCCGCGCCTTCCATATTCCGGTCGTGCCGGTGGCCTACCTGATCAATCATAAAGGTATGATCGTCGGTCAAAGCATCTACGGTGTGCCTGCATTTGAACGACAGCTCCACAAGACACTGCGCGATCTCGATCCTTCAGCCAGTTTGCCTCTGCTTGATCAGCCCGCATCTGAACAAAGCGATCCAGGCATCCAAGAGCTATTCACCGGCGCGCAGCGCGGTGCCCTCGGCAACCCGGAAGGCTATTCCCTTCATGCGCCCATCCTCTATCGCCTGCCCGAACAACGACGCGCCGGGCACTTCTACATTCAGGGGGCATGGCAGGCGGGTGAAGAACAGCTGACTTACGTCGGCCAGACCGAAGGTGTCATCCACATGCCCTACGAAGCTGCCGAAATCTATGCTGTCTTCAGCCCTCACCACGAACTGGTCGAGCGGATGCTCAATCCAGAGGTCATGAGCGTCGAAGTCTGGCAGGATGACCGCCCGCTGGCCGATGAGCAACGAGGCGACGATGTGAGTACCACCGGTAATATCATGATCGACCATCCGCGTGTCTATCATCTCGTTCGAAACCGTCGCCAGGAGGCGCACGAACTGATGCTCCGCATTCGTTCCAGCGGCTTCAGCGTATACGTTTTCAGCTTTTTGGGCACGTCCGCTTAGTCGGCATTGCCTGTAGATTCCAGGCGCATAACATCGACCAGAAATTTCGATCCATCGTGCATTTATTGCGCTCGCCTATGCATCGACGTTAAGATTGCCCGCCTTGGCGTATATGAGTTTGTTTGGAGCACCAGATCATGGTCAAGCGTTTGAAGAATTACATCAACGGTAGGTTCGTCGAAGCGAGCGCGGATCGCTATATCCCGGTACACAATCCCGCCACCTGCCAACTGATTGGCGAATGCCCGGATTCATCCCGTGCCGATGTCGATCAGGCTGTGAAAGCGGCCCACGCAGCCTTTGACGAATGGCGCAGCACGCCCGTGCTCAGTCGAGCGCAATATATGCACCGCCTGAGGAATATTCTGGAAGAGCGTTTCGAAGATATTTCGCGCGTCGTCGTCGAAGAGAATGGCAAGACGCGCGATGAGGCCCGTGGCGAAGTGCGCCGCGCCATCGAAAGCGTCGATTTCGCCATCTCTGTGCCCTCGCTGATGCGCGGTTACAAAGTCGAGGACATCAGCAGTGGTATCGATGAAACGGCAGAACGCCAGCCTCTGGGTGTCTTCGCTGCGATCACGCCGTTCAACTTCCCGTTCATGGTGCCGCTCTGGTTCCTGCCCACAGCTATCACCTGCGGCAACACCTACCTGATCAAGCCGTCGCCACAGACACCGCTGAGCATGGATCTGTTCTACGAAATCATGGACGAAATCGACCTACCGGAAGGTGTGGTCAATCTCGTCCATGGGGGTGCCGAGGCATCCCAGGCCGTTATGGAACATCCGGACGTTGTGGGTGTTTCGTTCGTCGGTAGTACGCCGGTCGCGAAGATCGTCTACGAAACCTGCGGCAAGCATGGCAAACGCGTCCAGGCACAGGGCGGCGCGAAGAACTACATCGCCGTGATGCCGGATGCGGACATGGCCGCCAGCGTCGCGAACATCATGGGATCGGCGTTTGGCTGCGCGGGGCAGCGCTGCCTGGCCGGGTCGGTGGTGGTGGCCGTCGGCGATGCCTATGAGCCGCTCAAGGCAGAGCTGCTCAAGCGCGCTAGTGGGCTGCGCGTCGGCTATGGTCTCGAAGAAACCACCCAGATGGGCACGGTGATTTCCGACGCAGCGAAACAGCGCATCGAAGGCATGATTAGCGCCGGCGAAAATGAAGGCGCTCAGGTTGTCCTCGACGGTCGCGGCAGCACTATCGAAGGGTTCGAGGCGGGTTCGTTCGTTGGCCCGACGATTCTTGACGGCGTGACCTCGGATATGTCGGTGGCGCGTGACGAAATCTTCGGCCCGGTCTTGTCGATCATGCACGCAGAAGACTTCGACAGCGCCGTGGACATGATCAACCAGAGTAGATACGGCAACGCCGCCAGCCTGTTCACCAGCAATGGCAAGTATGCCCGCGAATTCAAGTATCGCATCCGCGCCGGGAACATTGGCATCAACGTCGGCGTGGCCGCCGCGACGGCATCCTTCCCATTTGGCGGGCAAAAAGAATCGTTCTTCGGCGATTTGCACGGCCAGGGGCCGGACTCGATTGAGTTCTTCACCGATAAGAAGATCCTGATTGAGCGCTGGCTGTAGCTTCGGCTGAGGTTTCAAACCGGATCAGTCGCACCTCATGATTCGCTATCTGACCAACACGGACGGCATCACCGCCGCTCAACTGCGTGGGGGGTTCTTCGAAGGCTGGCCGAATCCGCCAGCGCCTGAAGTACATCTGCGCAGCTTGCAAAACAGCGCTGCCGTCGTGCTCGCGTTGGACGGGGAGACCGTTGTCGGCTTTGTCAACGCCATCAGCGATCATGTGCTCGCCGCCTACATCCCGCTCCTGGAAGTGTTGCCGGATTATCGCAGGCAGGGGATCGGCGGCGAGCTGATGAAGCGCATTCTGGCTGAACTGCGTCATCTCTACGTGATCGACCTCATGTGTGACCCAGAGCTTCAGCCTTTCTACGAACGGTTCGGCATGAACCGCTACTCCGGCATGATCATGCGCAACTTCGACCGGCAGGCAGGCGTATGACGATGTCGCTGGGGGTTGTATTGCATAAGATGTGGGTCGGCGCACGCCTGCGCTGCCCACACTGCGAACGCGGACGCACCTTCAGTGGCTTGCTAAAAGTCAACCAGACCTGCTCCGAATGTGGCCTTCGTTTTGAGCATGAAGATGGTGAATCGGTCGGCGGGATGTACATCAATCTGGCGCTGGCCGAACTGACCACCATGGGTGGATTTTTCCTGATCCACGGTGCTTACCAACCACCCGTCCTGCCCCATCTGATCTTCTGGATCGTCTATAACGTCGTCTTTGTCGTGCTCTTTTACCGGCACTCGCGCTCGATGTGGATGAGTGTGTCTTATCTCACGGGTGGCGCTAAACATGAGACACCGCCCCGCTAGTGCCTGGCCGACCGTTGCGCAGGCACACTCGCCTGTTGTAATCTTCGGCACATAAGATTTGCCCAACGACACAGGATGTTGCATGAGTTCTCTCAATACCTTTGGCGCGATCATGACGTTTGCCATCGAGATGGAAACGAGACTGCGCGACTATTATCAATCCGCCGGTGACGCGGCGCGTGCTGCTGATGCAGATAAACGGCGTGCCAATCTTGAGCGTGTTCGCCGCGAAAATGTCACTGAGATCAAACTTGAACCCATCGAAGGTCTCGACGAAGCTAACTACACACTCGATCTCGATGTCCAGAGCGACGCTGCACGCGCGACCATCGAAGCGACCGCAACCCGGTTCTACCAGGACGTTGCGCCGAAAATCAACGTTCGTGAAGCCCAACGCGCCCTGGAGCGCTGCGCCCGCCAGCACGCAGAGATGGCACCGTAAATGAGCATTGCAGGAATGTAGGCTGCGCGAATTGATACATATCCGGCACTTTCGAGTAGGATAATCATTGATTTGAGTGACGAAGGTGGCGTGAGATGAACAGGCGGCTGGTGGTTGTATTCGTGCTGTTATTGTCCGCAGTGAGTGTCTTCCCGGCGCTGGCACAGGAACAATCTGCCACGCAGACCCCCGATTGGCAGCCGGTAGGGATCAGTTTTTTTGAAAGCGGCCAGCAGGCACTCCAGAATCAGGACTACGACCGCGTGGTTCTGGATGCCAGCCTGTTTGTGCTTCTGAATCCGACGGATAGCCAGGGCTACTTCATACGCAGCATTGGCTATTTGGGTCGAGAAGACAATGATGCTGCCCTCTCCGATGTCCAGACCGCCATCCGTTTTGCGCCGGAAGATGCTTATCCTGCGACTTACCGTGCCAACCTGTTCACCTTACAGGCCAATATTTACGCAGCACTTGAAGACACTGCCTCCGCACTTGAGAGCTACACGGAAGCCCTGGACATCAATCCGACCGTTCAGACCTACACCAATCGCGCCTTTCTGTTTGCACAGCAAGAGTCGTTCGATCAGGCGATTGCCGATATTGATCAAGCGGTGGCTCTTGGCGGCGATCAGAGTCCGCCGTTTCTGCACCTCCTGCGCGGTTTCTTCAACACCAGCCGCGGAGATTCGAGCGGGGCGGCGGCTGACTACATGGACTATGCGACTCTCATTGGCACGGACGTACGCGAGGCAGATGCCTTTAATCCCGATGAGCCGCGCCAGCTTGAGTTTGCCGAAGGGCGCGTCTATCTGATCCCGGTGACGATTGACCGCCCGCAGAATTTGAGCGCGATTGCCGTGCCTGGGCAGGACAGCCAGGTCGATCCGCTTATCATCCTGTTGGCACCCGATGGGACGCCGATGGTCGCCAATGACGACACCAGCAACACCGACCCGTCAGCATTGATTGAGAATTTCCCGCTGGCATCCCCTGGGTTGTATACGCTCGTCGTGACTTATTCCGGCGACACCCCGACCGGCACAGTTGTCGCGGCGATTGCGCTTGATGGATAGACAGTGAAACGGTCGCGTCCGTCGCCGAGTTCGATCCTCCAACAGGTGCGGCAGCTGCGCGCACAACCGGTACAGGCCGAACTAGCGAAAATTCTCGATGATCTGGATGCGTGGACGGCTGTTGAAGCCGCCCTGGCCCGCTATTCACGCCTCATTGCCTGGGGTCCCAAAACCGTCAAAGGGGATACGCCCTCGCCTTGGGTGGGCGTGATCATGTGGCGACGCGCCAGCGGCTATACTGGCTATAGAACTCTGTCGTTGAGCGGTGTGTGGACGGTTCAAGAGGCGCACGTGGTGCGTATCATCATGGGCCAACGCACACTGCCTTACGCCGCCCCGTTCTACGAAGCCGAGGTCTATCACAAACTCATGCGCAAGGATTTCACTGTCTACTATGATGACAATGGTGCGCCGCCCGCACCGCTGCTTCGCAGCCTGGATGTGACCTACGATCTACAAGCTCGCCTTGCCTTGCGCGAAACCATCCTCCAGGTGCTGTCAGCCCAATAACTCGGCAGAAGTTCATTTCAAACATTGCCCGAATAACCCGTTCGCCTAAGTGCAGAGGCAGTGGTAAACTCCGGCGCACGAATCACGGGCGCGGCTGTCTCGTCACCACGCCGAACAGACTTGTTCAGGAGACATTTTATGCTGACCCTGGTTGAGAAAATGGCCTTCGTCATGCTTGCGCTGCTCGCCATTGGGGCCACCTATGCAGGCTTCCGCGATATGTATCTGACGATCAATCGCGGACAGGGCAAGCTCTACTTAAATCACCTGCTGCGTCGCGCCTGGGATGCTCTATGGATCTATTTGTCGCAAAGGACAACGCTGCGCGCGCGTCGCCTCACCAGCCTGTTTCATCTCGGCGTCGTCTGGGGCTTCACCTTCTATTTTCTGGTCAACATCCTTGACGGTCTACGAGGTTTTATTCCTGGTTTCGAAGACTCGCTCAAGAATCTCGGTCTGATCTACGATCTCTATCGCCTGTTCGCCGACGTTTTGAGCATCGCTGTCCTCGTCGGCGTGATCTACTTCATTCTGCGTCGCTTTGTGCTGCCCGCGCGCAGACAGCTTCAGTATCATGAGAATGTGCTGCTGCATCCCAAGGTCAAAGCTGGCGCTATCACCCAGGATTCCCTGATCGTCGCCATCTTCATCCTCATCCACGTCGGCGCGCGCTTTCTTGGGGAAACAGTTATCGTCTCACAGAGTGCCGATCCGCTCATGCCTTTTGCGTCGCTGATCGCGCCGATCTGGTCAGGCTTGACGCCGGACGTCGCGCAAATCTGGGAACACCTTTTCTGGTGGCTCGCGTTGGGTGGCATCCTCGTCTTCACACCCTACTTCGCCTACAGCAAGCACGCCCACCTGTTCATGGGGCCATTGAACTATCTCACCCGCCCGCAGCGCACCTCGCTCGGCGAGATGGAAAAGCTCGACTTTGAAGATGAAGATCGCGAGCAGTTCGGCGCGAACAAACTCGAAGACCTGACGAAGACCAACATCTTTGATGGCTTCGCCTGCATCATGTGCAACCGCTGCCAAGACGTGTGCCCGGCCTATACGACGGGCAAAGAGCTTTCGCCCTCGGCTTATGAAGTCAACAAGCGCTACCTCATGCGCGACAATCTGCACGACCTGGCGGGTGGCGCAGCATCACCGTTCTCGCTCGTCGGCAGCGCCATCAGCGAGTCCGCTGTTTGGGCCTGCACGGCCTGCGGCGCGTGCATCGACATTTGCCCGGTCGGCAACGAACCGATGCTCGACATCCTCGACATCCGCCGCGACGCCGTCCTGACGCAGGGCGAGTTTCCGCCAGAACTTCAGGCGGCCTTCAATGGCATGGAGCGCCAGGGTAATCCCTGGCAAATTGGCGAAGGCCGCTTCCGCTGGGCCAACGGCCTCGACTTCCCTGTACCGACGGTCGAAGAAAATCCTGATTTCGATGTGCTCTACTGGGTAGGGTGCGCCGCCAGCTACGATGCCCGCGCTCAGTTGACCGCCCGTGCGCTGGTCAAGGTGCTGCATACAGCGGGCGTCAGCTTTGCCGTGCTGGGCGAGCGCGAGAACTGCACCGGGGACAGCGCTCGGCGCGCCGGTAATGAATATCTGTATCAAGAACTGGCGCAGACCAACGTCGAAATCCTGAACGAGGTCAATCCGAAACGGATCGTCGTCACCTGCCCGCACTGCCTGCACAATCTGGGCAAGGAATACCATCAGTTCGGCGGCGATTACACCGTGATTCACCACACGGAACTGATCGAAGAAATGATCGCCGCGGGCAAACTGCCGAAGAGCGCGCACCCCAGCCAACAGTCGAACGTGACCTTCCACGACCCCTGCTACCTGGGCCGCCACAATGGCGTGATCGAAGCGCCGCGCACTGTGCTCGAAAGTCTGGGCGCGGGCGTGACGGAAATGGCTCGGCACGGCAGCAGTTCGTTCTGCTGCGGCGCGGGCGGCGCGCAGTTCTGGAAAGAGGAGGAACACGGCGACAAAGCCGTCAACATCGAGCGTTATGAGGAGGCCAGAGCCACCGGCGCGGAGGTGCTGGCCGTGGGCTGCCCCTTCTGTATGCAGATGTTCACGACTGCACAGACCGCCGTCACCGACGGACCAGAGATCAAAGATGTGGTCGAGCTGATCGCCGACCGGCTGCCCTGAATTTTGACAGGGCAAAAGCGACGAATGAGCCGGACTTCACACCGTATGGCGAGTCTGCTACAATCGGCGCATGGATGATGCCGCCTGGATGCGCCTTGCGCTCGCAGAAGCTGAGAAAGCGGTCGCGCACGGAGATGTCCCTATCGGCGCAATCGCCGTTCATCAGGGAGAGATCATCGGCAGGGGTTATAACTGTCGCGAGCGCGACGGCGACCCTACGGCACATGCGGAGATGATCGCGATTCGCGAAGCTGCGCGTGCCATCCATCATTGGCGACTCGACGCTGTCACGATCTACTGCACACTGGAACCCTGTGCCATGTGTGCAGGGGCGATGGTTCTGGCACGAATACCGCGCCTGGTCTATGCAGCGCCAGATCTGAAGGCAGGCGCAGGCGGCAGTATTATGGACATCCTGCGACACGACCGGCTCAACCACCGGGTCGATGTGCAGGGAGGTCTGCTGGCAGACGAAGCAGCGGCACAAATCCGCGCTTTTTTTGCGAGCCTTCGCGCCGATGGTCAAAAATAATCTCATCAATACGGAGAGGTGCCGGAGTGGTTGAACGGGCTCGTCTCGAAAATGAGTATGGTCGTAAGGCCATCGAGGGTTCGAATCCCTCCCTCTCCGCCACAAACAAACACCCCGTCATATCTGGCGGGGTGTTTGTATTCCTGGACACTCAGTCAATCTGAACTTTGACTTTGGCCTTGCCCGTCGTCGAAGTCGGCGGCTGATCCTGCGGCTTGCGCGTCTTCTCCAGTTCGCGGTTCGCCTTCTCCAGCTCGTTGATTGCGGCGTCTACCAGGACCTTGAAGCCTTTGACGAATTCGCGGCGCGCCTCACCACCATGCTCCTTGAAGCCCGGCGGGAACAGCGCATCGATGGCCCTCCCGGCCTCGTCAATCGCTTTCCGCTGATGTTCGGCAAAACGGGTGAAAGCATCCCACACATCATTGGTAGTCTGCTCTGTGTTTTCTGGATTTCCGTTTCCGTTCAGTTTCTCATCCATGGTTTCGTATTCCTCATCCGTGATCACATTTCACATCTCATTATACGCATCCGCGCCGCTAAGGTTGCATCAGCCAGTCTGCGCCACACTGATGACAATTCCCTGGCGGTCGATGGGCAGCGTCCAGTAATGCACGGTCGAGCCGGCGTCTTGTAGTGCAGTCTGCATTGCCTGCGCAATCTGCCGGTGATCGCGCTCTGCGAACGCGATCAGAATGCCGCCGCGCGCGAGCAGGAGCGATTTTGCACCGGCACGCCTGGCAGCAGCGACCGCCTCGTGAAAGCCGGGAAGCTGCTCACGAATGTGCGGCGCATACAAGCGATCATCGGCTACCTGATCGAGCAGATGCACGTCTCCACTGCGCAACGCATCGAGCAGCAGCGGCACACGCGCCAGATTGGCAGCCGCATCGCGTAGTAACACACGCTCTGGCACGGCATCCCGCAGCGCCTCGGCATACTCATCAAGATCGGGCGCGACAATCACAAGCTGAAACGTCTCGACCGGCAGGCTGCGATAGACGAGCTTGCCATTATCCAGAACAGCCGCCGTCAGCCCGCCCAGAATAGCTGCCGTCACCTGATTCGGGCGGCTCGTTTCCTGGGCGCAAATCTCCAATATCTGGCTGCGATTGAACGGCGTGCCGAGCAGATTGTTCGCACCGACGATCCCAGCCACCATGTAGATGGCTTCCACGCCCAGCCCGGCGCTGTGTGGAATCTGATTCTCGATCCGCACGTTCAGGCCCAGCACGGTCTTCTCAAGCATCTGAAACACGCGCATCAGCCCCAGAACGACAGGGTGACGCAGGCCGACACTGTAACGACCGGCATCTTCGCCCTCGGTCTCCACGTGCAGATTGTCGTCCGAGCGCTCACTGATCTCGATGGTGGTGTACAGGCCGACCGCCAGGCCCAGCCCACCCAACGCTGGCCCCAGGTCGGTTATTGTCGCAGGCAAGGTGATCTTGATCCGTCGCATGGCCGCATCCCTATGCGCCGACAGCGGGCAGCACAAATGTGAATGTGCTGCCCTTGCCCAGATTGGACACCGCCCAAATATCCCCGCCATGGCGCAAAATGATCTTCTTTGCCAGCGTCAAGCCCAGTCCGCCACCAGGAATCGCCTGCACACGCGCATCGTTCGAGCGATAGAGGCGGTCGAAAACCAGATACAGCTCATTGTCTGAAATCCCGATCCCTTTGTCGGCGACGCTGCAATACAGATCATAGCCATCGCCCCAGGCATGGATCGCCACGCTGCTATCCGGCTCGGAATAGAGAATCGCATTCTCCAGAAGCTGAAAAACCGCCATATACAATCGGTCCGGATCGCCCATAACCAATGGCAGAGGATCTTGCACAGAAAATGCGATGACAATACGCCGACTTTCCGCCAGTGTTGAGAGATTGGTAATGACCTGCGCAATCTGTTCTTGCAGGCGGAATGGCCGGTGCTGCATCGGCAGTCCCGCCTCGATCCAGACGAGATCGACCAATTCAGCGGCCACGTCGTAAAGTTTCGTCGTCGTCTGGCGCAGGCGAGCGATAAAGTGATGCTGCTGAGGCGTCAATTCGCCCATGGTTTCGATCAGCTCGGCAAAGCCGCTCATCGCCATCAGGGGGTTGCGCAGGTCGTGCGCCATGCGCTGCACCAGTTCCTGCCGATGCACATCGAAGCGCCGCTGTTCGGTCACATCCTGAAGGATGATCAGCTTGCCACCATTTTCGAGTTCGGACGCGCTACCAAGCGCCAACCGCCGCCGGGGTAAATGTACGTCCAGCACCTGCTCCCCAGAGCGGCCTATGAGATTGACCAGCGACGCATTGTTCCGAAACAGCTTCGCCGGGCGCTGTCCACGTGCCTTTACGCCGGTGATTCCCAACATCGCCACCGCCGCCGGGTTGATCATTTCTATCATGCCGCGCGCGTCGATGATCAGCACCCCATCGCCGGTGCGCTCAAATAAATATCGGTGAATCTGCGCCACGTCGGCATTGGTATTGTTCATCAGATCAGGCCCCCGAAGAAGCGCCGGATACATCGACGACTGCCTGCCATGGAGCATCCGCCGGCAGTTCCACGACCTGACCGCTGGTGAAAGTCACCCGTGTGCCATCAGTATCGCGCTCGATCACGACGCCGTGCTGTGTGATCCTGACCGGGCCACCCCCGGGAAACGGCCCCCCTGTCCAGACCTTCGTCGGTGAGATCACACGCACTCCCAACACCCGCAGCAGCAAATGCAGCGGCGGAAGCCCGGCAACGTGCCCACGCTCGCCTGCGCCTTCCGCCTTGTCCGCACGATAATATTCCATGAAGCTTTTATGCTGTCGAAGTGACTCAATCTGCGTTTTCAAGAACCGATCCAGCAGCGGAAACGCCGCACGAGCATCGCCCTGCGCGTACTCCAGCAGCGCCTCGCCCAGCACAGTGACAAAGAAGGTCGAAACTGTCGGTGTTTCCACGTGTGGTTCGGCGGTTTCGGAAATGCCGCTGGTCGTCCAGAAATTGTGCTCGATCTGTATGACCAACGCATCCGCCTGTTCACGACTGGCCCCCAACGACCACAGCGGCAGCAGCGCGTCGACCTCGAACGGCGTCAGATCGGCAGTGTAGGCAGACACCTGATAAACGCGCACCAGCCCTTCACACTGGATGCTGTCCACCTGCGCAAAGACTGCATTCGTCGTGTACGACCCGCGCCCTGTCTGCCAGGCAAACGCATCCTCGCTCACGCTCTCACGGATGTCTTCACCCCCTGCCCCTGTGCCGACGACAGTCAGCGTGAATTTGGGGGTATGCTGGACCCCGCCGACAACTTCGACGACGATCCGACCCGGTTGCGGCAGTACGTAGGCCACAAAATGCGTTTGGTCGCCGTTTCCGTCGCGCAGAATTTCCAGCCTTGATGGCGTTTGGTGCGTATCGCGATCACGATAGACGAACCGGCCTTTATTCGCATCCCAGAAGGTCGCCAGCGTCGCCTGAAGTCGCTCAATATGAGTGGTAAACTGCTGCTCCAGTTCGGTCTCGCGCAAATAGTGTGCGATTTCGCGCAGGCTGTTGGCTTCGGACAGCAGATAGGCGATCAATCCCGGCGTTTCGAACGTGCGCGTATCGACATGGTTTCCACTCACCACGTGGGACGGAAAACCTAGCTGTCCACCCGCCTGCCATTCGGGCGCGCCATCGCCATCTGCATCCAGATCTGCCGCCAGCCAGCGCTCGAAGAACCGCTGCAATGGCACAAACGACTCGCGTAAAAACGCATCGTCTTCGGTGTACTGGAAAATGCTCCACACGAGTCGCGCCAGTATCGGCGAACACAAATACCCCGAACGATTGCCGAGACGGGCTGCCCCGTCGATCCAGCCATCTTCATGCTGAGCCGCCAGGTAGCCGCGTACCACGCCCTGCGCCCACTTTGCATCGACTGCTGCTGCCGCCAAGGCGGTTGCATAAGCGACTTGAGCACTCACCTGTGTCCGCGCAAAATTGCCCGCCACGCGCATCGGCACGAGAACAGAACTTGGCCCACTCGCCGGTGCTTTGATAAACGCCTGGGTAAGCTGCATGTAGCCAAAGGCGATGGTGGCATCAAGATTGATGTCACCCGTCTCAATCTGAGGCAGCGCAACTGCGGCGTCCGCAATCCTGGCGAAGTGCTTGCTCCAGTTCTCGCCCAGCCAATGCTGTGCTGTGCTGAGAGCGTCTCGCGGGTCAGCTAGACCGGCGCAGACGAAGCGAACAGAAGCGCGCCCTTCCGACTCCAATGAAATGTCAGCCCCGATCTTATGGCTGCCGCCATCCGGTGCCGCCGCGCCATTATCCAGCATCACCATCGGATACAGATCGCCGACTGCGCCTAAGGCAAGCGCGTGACCGCCACCGACCATCGGGATCAGCTTGGTTGCCTGCTCCTGCCCTTCCATGCCGACGAACGCCAACAGGTCGATGCGCACCTGCTGCGGCGTGGTGCTCAGATTACGCAGCCGGCAGCGCCCGCCGACCACATGCGAGTCAATAGCCCAGAATTCAGCCGCGAGGGCAACGTCAGAGGTGATTTGAGTCTGGAGCTGAACAAACGCAGGAGAAAAACGCTGCACAAGGACGGGTGAAGCGTACTGTCTGGCCTGGTAGATGACGTGCCCGGCGATTTGCCACATTGGCACAAGCGACACCAGCCCTGCGCGGCCACCGTAGCGCGTCTGCACGGCAATAGCAGCTCTATCCTCTTGCCCCAGCACGACTTCCCAGGCTTGATCATCCGCAGGATCTATCACGGATAGACGCGCATCAGCGGCGATTTGCAGAGCGTAGGGTTGCGAAAGTTCAAGTTGCCAGGCGCGCAAATCGCTCATAGCATTCCTTTATGGGAATGAATCGGATTATCCGCCGCCGAGCTGCCAGGTACTGTCCACCTCGTTAAAGCGGAACTGTTCGCGATACAGACTATACAGAATATGATACCCCGGCGCGGCAACATACTGGCCTTGAGCATCAACCCTCCCGCCAGGATGGTACTCGTAGTCACTAACATACCCAAATTCCGGCGTCGTAGCCCAACCGAGTGCCTCGCGCACTTCTGGATTATTGCGCCAGAGCTTGCCGAAACCACGTTCCGGCTGGATCAAACCTTCCGGTGCGACCAGAGCCGGGTCGAGATCCGGATCGACACCATCCTCGAAGGTGTCCGGGTAGATTGTCCACGTGCCACGTCCTTCGCCCGTGATAGTCAACACCCAGATTTGCTGTGTCGGCTGCACCCAGAACATTCGCCCCCGCTGGAACAACTGCTCAGCAACCTGGATTTGCCCCACAGTCGGCGTCGGAAATACGTCAGGTGTCGGCGTGGGCGCACTTGTCGGGGCTGCATTCTCGGTCGGCGTCGGAGTTACCGTGGCAGGAATGCTTGCCTGTGTGCTCTCCGGCGTGCTGCCCGCTGTCTCTGTTGCAACAGCGGTCGGCATAACGCTGGCGTCCGGCGTGGCTGTAACGACAAGAACAACCATCGTTGGCGGTGGCCCATCGCAGGCTGCGATAGCCAGCAAGATGAGGCTAAACAGGATGACAAGGCGAAGCCGCATGGTGTTCTCCGGTCACAAGAACAGCGGTGAAAATTCCGTTGTCTTGATAGGCTGCAAATTGGGTTTATCACAACCGATTGTAGCAAAGGCAAGTGCAGATGCAAGCAGCATACGGGGGCCGTAGGGCAAGCGCGCGCCGGGTGACAACCGGCTCAGAAGCATCACGCCAGCCACTACCCCCCATTATTTAGGGGTTGGTCTTGCACAGACGTTATATTTCCAATTTTGGAAATATAATTGGAGATATTGTTTCCATGTTTGGAAATATAAGTATGTCGCAGTCGAAAGCTGATCTTATCCTTCACCCGATCCGAATGCGCATCCTGGTGGCGTTGAGCGGACAGGCCTGCACGGTCAAACAACTCGCTCAGGCGCTCCCAGATGTGCCACAGACAACCCTGTATCGTCAGGTGAATATCCTGGTGGAGGCAAACCTGATCGAAGTAGTGAAGGAGCGCCCGGTTCGAGGCGTGGTCGAAAAGGTCTACAGCACCGATACGCAGAAAAGCGCGCTGACCGTCGAAGAGCTGGCGACCTGGAGCAAAGCCGATCACCTGCGCGCATTCACAGCCTTGGTCACAAGCCTGATCGTCGATTTCAGCCAGTACCTGGACACGACTGATGACCCGCTCAGCCAGCCGCTTGGCTATCACAAGCGCCCGGTCTATTTGAACGAAGATGACCTTAAGGCTTTCGGCCAGATAATTGCGGATTTCGCACAGCACTCGCCCGAAGGTCGGCAGCGTTTCCTACTTTCAACCATTCTGATGCCAGCAACCGATGCGGCACAAGAAGAAAGTGATCACGATGAATGAGTTCCCTGTCACACACTGGCTTATGCTCTGGTTCGCAGCTATGCTCGGCGTCGTCGCCGTCCTCCCCTACCAGCTTGCACTCACAGGCAATCAGCTCATGAGAGAACCCCTGGCGCACATATCGCGCAGCCGTATCATTCTGCTGAGTCTGATTCAGAATGGCATTCTGCTCGGTGTTGCGGCGGCGCTCGGCCTGCTGGCAGCGCGAGCAGTGGGGTTGCGAACACCGATTCTGGACGCGCTGCTGACAGATGGATCAAACAGCATCGAGACGATCACCCTGCTTCTGGCGATGGTTCTCGGTGCAGGGGCAGGCGCTGCCATCCTTGCGCTCGATCTGGTCGTTTTCTATCGCCACCTCCCTGCGGCGCTGAAGAATCTCAACGTCTATGACCTGGCGCCATGGAAACGGTTCCTGGCCGGGTTCTACGGTGGCATCACGGAAGAAGTCCTTCTTCGCCTGTTCCTCATGTCGGGCTTGCTGTGGCTGCTGCGCCAGATAGGTGTTGAAGCGACCGCCGGTGCCTGGCTGGCGATTCTCGTCGCAGCCATCCTCTTTGGTGCTGGTCATCTGCCGAGTGTGGCCATGTTGACGCCACTCACGCCCTGGGTCGTCATGCGCACGTTGGTGCTCAACGGCATCGGCGGCGTCATTTTCGGCTGGCTCTACTGGCACTATGGCCTTGAATGGGCGATGCTCGCGCACTTCGCCGCCGACATGGTCATCCAGTTCGGTGCGCCCTGGGTGATGAGGTTCACGGGCAAGGAGTCACTTAGCGAACCGGCGGGGCAAATCGCCTGATCTCACCATTCACCATGAAAGAAAACAGGGCGAGCCAACACGACTCGCCCTGTTTTCTTTCTCTGCTCCGGGGAGCTAATCTCCCGATGGAGTCCGCTGCTGATCGTAATCCGGGATCGGGCGGCAGCAGACCATCAATTGCTTGGCCGCGCGCACCTCGTCCACGCGTTTGACTGGCGTCGTGTGCGGCGCACTCCTCAGCAGTTCCGGATCGTCTTTCGCCTCCTGGGCGATCTTCTTCATCACTTCGACAAAGTTATCGAGGGTCGCCTTGTCTTCCGTCTCCGTCGGCTCAATCAAGAGTGCTTCCGGCACGATCAGCGGGAAGTAATTCGTTGGCGGGTGAATGCCGAAATCCATCAGCCGCTTGGAGATGTCGAGCGCATGTATCCCCTCGACACCTTCGAAGTGCCCGGACATGACAAATTCATGACCGCAAATGCGATCCACCGGCATCGGGTAGACACCACGCAGCTTAGCGCGGACGTAGTTAGCGTTCAAGACGGCATGGCGTGAGACTTCGTGCAGCCCTTCGCCACCGTAAATGCGCATATAGGTGTAGGCGCGCACGTGCATTCCGAAGTTGCCCTGGAAAGCCTTCAGACGCCCGATGCTCTTGACCGGCATCTTCAGGCCATACAGCGGCGCATCATTTTCGTCTTCCGTTTCTTCAACCATCTCGACGATTGGCCCTGGCAGGAAATCGACCAGTTTCTCATTCGCGCCGACCGCACCGCAGCCCGGCCCGCCACCCCCATGGGGCGTGCTGAACGTCTTGTGCAGGTTGTAGTGCATCACGTCGAAGCCCAGCTCACCAGGCTTGACGACGCCCATCAGCGCGTTCATGTTCGCGCCGTCCATGTACATCAACCCGCCCGCTTCGTGTACCATACGGATCACGTCGCGGATCTTCGTGTCGAAAACGCCGAGCGTACTCGGCACGGTGATCATCATCCCGGCCACCGAGTCATCGAGCGCCGCACGCAGCGCATTCAAATCGACATCGCCGTTCTTGTCCGACGGCAGTTCGACGGCCTGCAAGCCGGCCATGGACACAGTCGCGGGGTTGGTGCCATGGGCGCTGTCGGGCACGAGGATTTTCGTGCGCTTGTGATCTTTTCGATCCAGGTGATAAGCGCGGATCATCAAGATACCGGCCAGCTCACCCTGCGCACCCGCCGCCGGCACGATACTCGCGCCCGTGAAGCCGCTCAACTCCGCCAGCCACGTCTGAAGCTGGTACATCAGCGCCAGTGCGCCCTGGCTGCCTTCCTCGTCGCTCAATGGGTGCAAATAAGCGAATCCAGCCAGCCGTGCCGCATCCTCGTTGACCTTCGGGTTGTACTTCATCGTGCATGAGCCAAGTGGATACAGCCCCGTATCAATCGAATGATTCAAGTGGCTGAGGTTGACGAAGTGCCGCATCACCTGGAGTTCGCTCACTTCGGGCAAATCCAGATCTTTACGCAGCAGGTCTTTCGGCAGCTCAACCTCCGGGACACCCACGTCCGGCAGCGTCACCGCCGTGCGCCCTGGCGAGCTGATCTCGTAAATCAGTGATTCCGTCATTTTATTTCGCTGCCTCCGCCAAAGCCTCGACCAGGAGATCGATTTCGTCTTTGCTGTTCATCTCGGTCACGGCGACGAGCATGTGATCCTTGAGCTTCGGATAGTCCCCTTCAAGCGGATAGCCGCCGATGATGCCGCGCTCGATCAGAAAATCATTGATCGCGCTGACAGGCTTCGGGCACTTGACCGGGAACTCATTGAAGAAGGCCGCGCCGACGTTGACCTTATAGCCCTTGAGCTTGTTGATCTGCTTCGCAGCATAATGCGCACGCTGGTAGCTGATCTCGGCTGCACGCCGCAAGCCACTGCGCCCCATCAGCGACATATAGACACACGCTGCCAGAGCCATCAAGCCTTGATTGGTACAGATGTTGCTGCTCGCTTTCTCGCGGCGGATGTCTTGCTCGCGCGGGCGCAGAGTCATCACAAAAGCGCGCTTGCCGTCGTGATCGATGGTCTCGCCGACGATACGACCGGCGATGCGGCGCACGTATTCATCCCGCACAGCGAAGAAGCCCAGATACGGCCCGCCATAGCTGAGCGGAATGCCCAGCGGCTGCCCCTCGCCGACCACGATGTCCGCGCCTAGCTCACCCGGCGACTTGAACAGCGCCAGAGCCATCGGATTGGCGACAAAACAGATCAAAGCGCCGGCGTTATGCGTCGCTTCGACCAGCTTGGAAAAATCTTCGATGTTGCCCAGATAATTCGGGTACTGCACAGCGACGAGTGCTGTCTGATCGTCAATGAGTTTGATCAGGTCGTCGGCGGTCGTTCGCTCGATGGTCTTGCCGGTATCGCCGACGAATTCGACACCGTTCCCCTGGTGGTAGGTGCGCACGACTGCCCGGTAATGTGGATGAATCGCGGGGTGCAGCACGACTTTGTTGCGCTTGCGCCGCGAAGCCTCCAGCGCGACCGTTACCGCTTCCGCCAGGCTCGTCGCGCCGTCGTAATGGCTGGCGTTGGCCGCATCCATACCGGTCAGCGCGCACAGCATCGATTGGTACTCGTAGATGGCTTGCAGCGTGCCCTGGCTCACTTCCGGCTGATAGGGCGTGTAGGCCGTATAGAACTCGCTGCGCAGCAGGACGTGATTCACTGCCGCAGGGATATAGTGGTGATACGCGCCCGCCCCACGGAACAGCGCATAATCACCGGCGTGCTCATTGGCTTCCGCAAACGCCTGCACTTCTGCCCAGGCTTCAAGCTCGCTCAGGCCTTTCGGCAGGTTCAGTTTGGGAAACCGATAGCGCGAGGGGACAGACTCAAATAGATCTTCAATGGTTGTGACGCCGATGGCCGCCAGCATCTGCTGCCGTTCGACGTCGGTATGAGGAATATAGCTCATGGACTGTACCTGTATATGTTGAAGCGGGCTGTCGCCCGCCCCTGACTACCGTGTTTTGCAATACTCAATGTAGGCGGCTGCATCCATCAGCGCATTGGCCTCGCTTGGATCATCCACCTTAATCTTCACGATCCACCCCTTGTCATAGGGCGATGTGTTCAGCAGTTCCGGCTCATCTGAAAGTTGGCTGTTGACCTCGGTCACTGTGCCGCCAACCGGCATCAGCAAGTCTGAAGCCGCCTTGACGGATTCCACTGCGCCAAATGGTTCACCCTGCGCCACGTGAGCGCCCACTTCTGGCAGTTCGACAAAAACGATGTCGTTCAATTGCTCCTGGGCGAAATCACTGATTCCGATGGTGGCATTTTCGCCTTCCAGCCGAAGATACTCGTCCGTGCGCGCGTATTTCAATTCAGATGGGGTTTGCGAACTCATGAATCAAAGCCTCCTATTTCAATTGATGATTGGCGCAAGGTTTACATCCTGCTCGCTGATGGTGAAACAAAAAGAGCACACGGGCGAACGCGCCACGTGTGCTCTGTCAGATGCTTCACTTTCAGAGCGATTCGACCCACGCATCCTTGGACCTGAGAGTTTCACCAAACGGTTGCGCCTCCGTTGGTTTGCCCCTTCGGCGTCCCGGCGAACCGGGCGCTCTCTGCGCGGATCTTCGATGAACACCTTCCATTGTAACCAAAGCCATTCAACGTGACAATAACAGAATTTATGTTCTATGATTTCTCGAAATTTTGTGTTAAAATTAAGGGATGCAACGAAAGACGAAGCGCATATTTCCCTAGGTGATTGCGCCCGGTCAATCGATGAAGCTCCATTTTAATCTGTGCCTATACGTGAGTTCTGTGCTTGTAAGGAGTAATGCATGGCTTACCAACAAGTCATCATCGTCGGTAATCTGGGTCGCGATCCTGAGATTCGCTACACCCAGACGGGGCAAGCGGTCTGCGGGTTTTCCGTTGCCGTCAACGAAGTCTGGAATGACCGCCAGACCAATGAGCGCAAAGAAAAGACCACCTGGTTCAGAGTCTCCGTCTGGGGGCCACAGGCAGAGACGTGCTCGCGCTATCTGGCGAAGGGTCGCCAGGTAATGATCATCGGCACCGTCGAAGCACGCGCCTACATGGATCAGGGCGGCCAACCGCAGGCAACCCTTGAGCTACGCGCCAGAGACGTTCGCTTCCTGGGCGGTCAGGGTGGCCCCGGCCAACAGGGCGGCGAGTACGAAGAGTATGGCAGCAGCGGCGGCAACGACATGGGCGATATCCCGTTCTAAGAGCGCTGATCAATATCGAAGCGTAGCTTTCGCAATCGAAAAGCGATGCCCGCAAAGTGCATCGCTTTTTTGCTGCTCATTGCTCACGGAGCGCAGACGATGGCGATCTGCTGGCCGCGCAGCCGTGTCAGCACGACGAGTCTGTCTTCGCTGCCTTTGAGCTTGAGCTGCGGGATCAGTATGTCTGGTGTCACCGCCGTCCCACGCTTTTTGACCGTCACCCGCCCCACGCCACGCACACGCAAATATTCGCGCAGCCGTTTGATGCTGAATGGCATCCAGGCTTCGACTTCCCAGGTGCGCACCCAGGGGCTATCCGGCTGGTGTTCGGTCGTGAAGTAGGCGATAGTCTCATCAAGCAGTGTACCTTGACACCCCGACGCGACATCCTGAACCAGTTCCGCGCGTATCAACGCAGGATCAGGCTCGCACAGCCATGCCTGCGGCTCATGCAGCGGCACACCAGGGTGTGTTCCATTGTTATCCCAGGTGTACGCCACCGCGCCTGCGATCAGGACAGCGCGTAGCGCAGGCCCCAGTCGATCTGCTCGCCATAGATTTGCCTCCTTCAAATCCCCATTGGCCGAGACAAAATCCAGGCTCCAGCCTGAGGCGAACTCGCCAAGCTGCTGTTTATCCACGCCTGGCGAGAGCTTGACGCACACGGACGGCGAACGCCATGCGCGCGCCAATGATAAAGGCGGCTGATAATCCTCGACAGCGAAGATGCGTCGTCCATCTGACGTGCGCCGCGCCGGATCGAAAAAAACAAGCTCCTGTTCAGGCACACCCAATCTCACGTCTGCTACTTCGAACGTCGCATTCAGCCCCAACGCCGCAGCATTCAACTCCGCCATCGCCACGCGCATGGGGTCGATGTCCAGCCCATGCGCAGCCGCGCCCGCCTGCGCGAATGCAAGGGCATCCGCGCCAATGCCACAACAGACATCCGTCACCGAACGCGCCTGCCACGAGGATGCGCGCCACTGCCGGATCGACGGATCGCTTGCCTGCTCCAGCGCCTCGCGCGTGAAGAACAGTTTCGCGGCGTCAGCGCCAAACTTGCCGACCGCTGCCAGGCGCAGCCGCGCCATTTCCAGCGCGGCCCCCGCCTGCTCGCCGCTGTACTCCCGTCGTAAGCGTGTAAGCAACGTCAAGGCGTTAGCGTCGCTCAGGTCTTCATATCTGAGCCGGTCGAGGAGCTGTATGCCCGCAGCGGATGTCAAAAAAGTGAGATGCGCAGAGGTAATCGTCATGCCAAAAACGAGGGGCGCAGTTCATGCGCCCCAATTCGCTCAATTGCACAGAGGAGCACTGCCTACCCAGTCACGGGCAGCGTGCTAATCGCCACAGATGGAATCAGGTAGTTGGCGTTGACCCACCCCGATGCGCCCGCCGGAATCTGGATCTGCACCCATGTGCCGCTGGCGTTGCGCCCAACCAGGCTGACGACCTGATCGCGAGCCAGACGGGTGAAGGCTCCATACGTCGAGGACGGCCCATAACGCACATTCAGATAAAAGGCCGTCACTGTCGCATTCGGGCCTGGCGGAGGCGGCAGGGGCGAACCGCTGCTCGATCCATCCGTGATCGGCAGGCTGGTCACGGCCACGCTCAAGCGCATCCACCCAGCATTCACCCAACCCTGCCGGCCATCGCGAAGTGCGAGCTGTACCCAGGAGCCATCCGCATTCCGCCCGACCAGGTTGACAGCGTCATTCTGCGACAACCGGGCAAACGACGGGTACGTGACGGCAGGCCCGCTGCGCACGTTGAGGAAGAAAGCCGTGACGACGCCCACCGCTCCGGACGGCGGGTTGGTCGTCCCACCACCTTGACCGTCCGTGATCGGCAGATTGATCACCGGGATGCTCGGAATCAGCCAGCCGCTGTTGACCCAGCCGTGCGTACCATTGGGCAAAACGATCTCCACCCATGACGCATCGGCATTGCGCCCGATCATGCTGACGCCGTCCCCCTGGCCGAGCGGGCCGATGATGGCAAAACCGACACCGGGGCCAGTACGCACGTTGAGATAGTATGCGTTGACTGTGGCACTGGCAGCCGTCCCCTGCGCACTCACCGGTAAACTGGCAATC
Source organism: Anaerolineae bacterium (assembly GCA_023382675.1). GTDB lineage: Bacteria > Chloroflexota > Anaerolineae > Aggregatilineales > Phototrophicaceae > Flexifilum. The sequence continues at coordinate 42,002 of JAHDWN010000025.1, read as the reverse complement.
GCGATGTTCGCGGTGACGTAGCGGGCATTCACCCAGCCCTGCACGCCACCCGCCAGTTGGATGTTCACCCAGGACGCATCGCCGTTGCGCCCGATGAGCGTGACGTTTGCGCCGGCGTCGAGAATCACGACCACTGGATAACCGGAGCCTGGCCCTGAGCGTACGTTCAGGCGTGACACGCCTGTGATTTGACCGCTCCCCGTCTGCGCCAATGCCACTAACGAGGGCATCATGAGCGCAACCAGCAAGAAAACTGCGATGACCCATCGCAGCGACTGGTTCAGCTTCTTCCCCATCATAAAAATGTCCTTTTCTTCTGCACGCTTATCCTTCAATTGTAACGTCATATACGTGCATGTGCAGGGCGCGTGCCCGATGGTCGTGCAATCTCTGCGTTTGCCAGAGACAACCATACCGCAGACCGACCACTGGACGCATTATGCTTTGTGATGACGTTGTGCTCGCTATTATGGTCAACGCTTCGCGTGCTTGATCTCTGAGCGAATCGCTTTGGCCAGTTTCATTATTGAGGTTCGGTAGTTTTCTTCTTTTCGAATATCGACATACTGGTACGAATTGAGCTGTAACGGCACCGCGTTTTTGCTATTGCCGCGCGCAAGAATCGGGAAGATCGGCACGCCGTGTTCTCTGGCAGCGTTCAATTCTCGCTCAACCCATTCTGATTCTTTGGAATCGGGAGTCATAATGATCACCATAGTGCGCGCACCGCGAATCGCGGCCTCGACCGCGCGCTTCCACGACGGCGTGCCTGGCTGCAAATTTTCATCCGTCCAGACGTTCATGCCACCTGAGCGCAGGTCGGCGCGGATGCGTCGCATGATCTCAGCGTTTCTGCGGCTGTAGCTAATGAAAACATCGTTCGGGATTTCTCTTGTTTTGCCAGTGTGTGCAGCCGCCATCTCAGAGGTATCGTCGTCATCAGCGTCATAAGTTGCGGCTGGCGTTGGCGCAGCATGATGGGTGGTCTGAACGCCGATCATCGTCACAGTACCGCCGTTGATTCTTTCGATATGCTGTTCAACGTGCGTTGTCGCTGGCGATGGCCGCGGCTGCTCGGCGGCAGCCGCCGCGGGTTTCTCTTCTGGAAGCTTGTCTTCTTCCATTTGCCAGGCGACTTCGGTATCCGCCCCCAGCTCGGCATCCTCGGCATCAGCTACGGATTCCAGATCGGGTTCTCCGGCCAACACCGCCAGTAACCGATCTGTCGCCCGTATCAGCGGCCCAGAATTTGCAGCCTTCAAGTGTTTCAATCCATAGCTGATCAGCACCAGTTGCGGCTCAGTCAGAGCGCGCAGGTTGCCGCCCCCAAAAGTTTGCGCCCCCAGATGCGTGTCTACGATCTCGATTAGCCGACGATAAGCTTCAAGTACAGGCGGTTCATCCAGCCGGTTGATGGCCAGTGAAAGCGCCTCAACCACCTTGTGACTCGTGTCCATAATATCCCTCACGTGAATGACTCGATTCTAACCGATCTGGGTATTGAACAGCCTTAACACAAATTAGAATAAGTGTTCTATAAGTCTGCTTGACATGACTGATCGACATCCTTATAATGCTCTCCAAGAGGTTCAACCTTAACAACTGATCTCCTGATAAGTACCGAGGCAAGCCCGTGAAACACTACAGCAACGGTTACATCGGCAATCGCGTTCTCAAGTTGAACGTCGGTTTTCTGCTTGCCAACGGCCCCGGTAATATTCATGAGACAGCACTCGATATTCCCACGATTCGCGTGGCTGAAGATGTCGATCTCGATTATCTTAAAGGCCTCCTCCGCCTGACACGCACAAAAGAAGGCATCCTGGTTCAAGGCGAACTCCAGGCCGGATTCGAGACTGAATGCTATCGTTGCCTCGATCCTATCCAGCGCGAAGTCTCGTTGCAGATCGAAGAATTATTCGGCTACCCTGAGCCAGGCGATTGTGAATTTAGCATCGCAGAAGATGGCATTCTCGACCTTGCTCCATTGATCCGCTCAGAAATCCTCATCGAAGAAGAGCACAGCATTCTATGTAAGCCTGATTGCAAAGGCTTGTGCGCCGAATGTGGCGAAAATCTCAATCGTGGGTCGTGTAGCTGTGCCGATGACACCATCGACCCACGTATGGCAAAGCTCAAAGCCCTGCGTGATCAGATGCGTTAGCACCCACATCCACAATTTTCGATCAATTTGTAGAAATGTCGCTGTGAGGCGACATTATTTTTATCGGTATCTTGCTCATGAGAAGGAGATCTGTGTGCGTGACGATCCAGCCCTTAACGCCGAGTGGGAAATTCTCCTGAGTTATCATGGTCAAGATGAGGAATGGCCTGACGGCGACGATAGTCAGGAACTCATAGAATGGGAAGACGAGGGCGATGACGACGAACCTCAAAGCGCGGTCGATTTTCCCTCGCAGGATACGGTCGGTCTCTATCTGCGCGAAACGGGCCGTGTCCCTTTGCTCAATGCGGACGAAGAGGTCAAACTCGCTCGCGCTATCGAGAGCGGGCGGGCAGCGTCCCGGCAGCTTGCCAAACAACCAGATCACACCGACGCGGATCGGCTCCGCTGTGAGGCACAGTTGGGATTGGATGCGCGTGATCAACTGATCCGCGCCAATACGCGCCTGGTCGTCTCGATTGCCAAGCGGTACATGAGTTCGCGGATCGCCTTTCTCGATCTGATTCAAGAAGGCAACATCGGGCTGATGAAAGCGGTCGAGAAATACGACTACCGCCGGGGTTATCGCTTCAGCACCTACGCCACCTGGTGGATTCGCCAGACCATCACGCGCGCTATCGCCGATCAGAGTCGCACGATTCGGATGCCCGTCCACATGAGTGACCGCATCCGCCAGCTCCAAAAGACCGCGCGCCATCTTGAACAGGAACTAGGGCGCAAGCCGACGCCGGACGAACTGGCACAGGCACTCCAGCTTTCAGCGCGCAAAGTGCGCTGGATGCTGCGCATCGCGCTTGAACCGGTCAGCCTTGAAACACCTGTCGGCGATGACTCGGAAAGCGAACTGGGACACTTTCTCCCCAACGACGCCGCGCCGATGCCCGCCCAGGAAGCAGAAGACAAGATGCTGCGCGAACAGCTTGAGGAGCTTTTGGATACGCTGTCGCCGCGAGAAGCACGTGTCCTTCGTCTGCGCTACGGGCTGAGCAACGAAAGCAGCCACACCCTGGAAGAGGTCGGCGCGAAATTCGGTCTGACGCGCGAACGCATCCGCCAGATCGAAGGCCGTGCCCTGCGCCGCTTGCGCCACCCAATGCGGAGTCGCCATCTGCGCGATTATCTCTTTTAACTGAGAAATCCCTGATTGACACGTTTCTGTAGATTTCTGTATACTTCCCAAACGATCCTATAGAAATCTACAGAAATCATCATATGCAATCAGACAATCAACCGCATCTCAGCACCGCGCGCAACTTGAAGATCGGTCTCTTTCATCTTGGGTCGGGCATGGCGGACGTGATCACCACGGGCGTCTGGAACCGCATCATGATCAGCGACCTCGGCTTCAGCGCCACCCCCATCGGCTTGCTCGTTGCCCTACGCTATTTTCTCGCCCCGCTCGGCGTCTGGGCTGGCCGTATGTCCGACCGACACGCCATCGGCGGCTATCGACGCCTGTTCTGGATCTGGCTGGGGCGCGGCCTGATGGTCGCTTCGATTGCGGCGCTTGGTCTGGCGACTGCACACATCGCGCGCGGCGGTGCGGCAGATGTCCTCATCTGGGGCGTGATCAGTCTGTCGCTGCTCCTTTTCAGCCTGGGATACGCTTTTTCCGGCAGCACCTTCCTGGCGCTTATCTACGATCGCAGCGCAGAGCATCAACGCGGGCGTGCGGTCGGCGTCGTCTGGACATTTCTGCTGCTTGGTTTCACTATCGGTGGCATCCTGTTTGGCGTGCTGCTGCCGGAGAATAAAGATCCGAACAGCGTCAGCCACTCCGACGTTTTCGCTTCAGCGACGGACGCCACCGCTGTGGTTGAACCTACCGCGGCTGGGCCGCTCTACTCGCCCGAAACACTTCAGAATCTGTTCCTGATTGGCGCAGCGATCATGGGCGGCCTATGGCTGTTCTCAGTGCTGGGCGAGGAAAAACGCAGCCGACAGGCGTCATCGAGTCAGACCGAGCGCGAAGGGCCGCAGACATCTCTCAAAGAAGATCTGGCGCTGGTCTGGCGCAGCCGCCGGGCGCGCTTCTTCTTCTGGTATCTTGCGCTTTCGATGGCGTTCGCCTTCTCTCAGGATTTGATCCTGGAGCCGTTCGCCGGTGACGTATTCGACATGCCCGCGCGTGTCACGTCGCGTTTCGCAGCCTACTGGGGCAGTATGGCGATTCTGGGCACGGTTGCATTCCTTTTCATGTCACGGCGCTACAAGCGGTTGACCAACGCCACCATGTCCTTCATCGGTGTTGCAGTGCTGGTCATCACCTTTGCCGTCTTCGCGATCTCGGCACTCGCTGAGATCCGTGGCCTGGTGACGCCAGGGCTGATTTTGCTCGGCCTCGGTCTCGGCGTCTGGAATATCGGCACGCTCGGTCTGATGGTCGAACTCAGCCCACCTGGCCGTGCAGGCACGTTCCTCGGCTTCTGGACGCTGGTGGTGACGTTTGCGCGCGGCATCGGCGTGAGCGGCGGCGGCATTTTGCGTGACCTGGGCTTCCAACTCAGCCAGTCTTTTACGCTCTCCTACGGCGTGGCCTTTGCTATCGGCGCAGTTGGGCTGATCGTATCACTTTGGGCACTGCACCAGGTGCGGGTTCACGAATTCGCTTCTGAGCAAAGTCCACAAGCAGATACGGCGGCAATTCTCGCTGGTGCCATGGACTGATGGATTTCGCCCGCTGGCACAATCGAAGACGCACGTGTATGATGAGCGCAGTCACATGCGCTCATTTCATTTGTGCCACATGCCATGAGCTTACCCCCAGCCGCCCTGACAAACCGACAGATTGCCCGCGCCGCCGTCACTGTTTTGCTGGGGTTCGTCGCCAGCGGTGCGCTCGGCCTGATCCGTGACGCGGTCGTCACCTCGACCTTCGGCGCGTCGGCGGTGCTCGATTCATTTGCCTATGCGCAGCGCATCCCGGAACTGCTCTTCGTACTCGTCGCCGGTGGCGCACTCGGATCTTCGTTCATTCCCATCTTCGCGCGTTTCCTGCAAAAAAGTGACACCGTGGGCGCGTGGCGACTTGCCAGCGCAGTCATGACGCTCGCACTCCTGACGGCAGCGCTGCTCGCAATCGTCATGGCGCTCGCTGCGCAGTCCATCGTCTCCGGCCTCATCACACCGGACGCGCCTGCCGAACTCCGGGATCTGACAACCGCGCTGACGCAGATCATGCTGCTCACAGTGCCGATCTTCAGCGTCAGCGGTCTGCTGATGGGCGTGCTCAATGCGCACCAGCTTTTTACGCTCCCGGCCCTGGCCGCAGCCATGTATAACGTCGGACAGATCTTCGGCGCGCTCGTGCTTGCGCGTGTGCTTCCGGCGCTCGTCATTCAGGGCGAGAGCCATGCCAACATCTACGGCCTTGCCTGGGGGACAGTCATCGGTGCGGTGCTGCATCTAGCCGTGCAGCTTCCCGGCTTGAGACGTGTGGGCGCGCATTTTAGCTTTTTGCCCAACTTCAACACCCCGGGCACGCGCGAAGTCTTGCTCATGATGGGGCCGCGTGTCCTCGGTCTGGCCGTCGTGCAGATCAATTTCCTGGTCAACGTCGCCCTCGCCTATCCCCCGCGCATGATCGCCGGCAGCGCCAGTGTCTTCACGCAGGCCTGGAAGCTCATGTTTTTCGTCCTGGGACCCGTCGCCCAGAGTGTGGGCACGGCACTCTTTCCCTCGTTATCGGCGCTGGCTGCCGCTGGCGATCACGATGGCTACAAAGATCGGCTTGCCAGCGCCATGCGCGGTGTCCTGTTTCTGGCCTTGCCCGCCGCCGTGGGCTTGATTGTCCTCGGTGAGCCAGTCATCCGCGTGCTGTTCGAACGCGGACTATGGACGTTTGAGCATTCCGTAGCCGCAGCCTGGGCACTGTCGCTCCTGGCTATCGGTATGCCTGGTCACGCCTTGCTCGAAGTTCTTGCCCGCGCCTTCTATGCGCTGGAAGATACGCGCACGCCTGTCTTCGTCGGCGTGGTCGCCATGATCGTCAACATCACCCTGAGCATCATTCTCGTGCGCTTTGTCGGCAATCCTGATGAGCTGGCGCGCGGCGCGTTTGCCGGGCTGGCGCTCGCCAATTCTCTGACGACTCTGCTCGAATCTGGTGTGCTCTGGCTGCTGCTCCGCCGCCGAATCGGCTGGAAAGACGACGCAGGAGTCATGTCCACAAGTATTCGCATTACTTTCGCCGCCGTCGGCATGGGTGTGCTCATCTGGTGGGTGATGGGCAATCTATCTATCAACAGCGTCTGGATGCAGGTGATCATCGGGGTGCCGCTGGGGATAGCGGTCTTCTTTGGCCTGGCGCTGCTGCTGCGCGTCAATGAAGCCAGCGCCCTGCCTGCATTATTGCTCCGCCGCTTCAAGCGCAGCTAAAGCAACCGCCGGTGTCAGCTAGCCACTCGCTGACACCGGCAGTGTACTTCCACATCAACTACAGCAGGCCAACTTCCTGCTCCGCTGCCGTCAGCGAAGTCTCGAAGATTTCCAGGCCGCTTTCCAGAGTCGCGCGCTCGATCATCAGCGGCGGACAGAAACGGATCGTGCTTTCACCCGCGCCCAGGATCAACAAGCCATTCTCAAGCGCGATGCGCTCGACGCGGTTGCGAAGTCCGTTCGCCGGGGTGCGCTGCTCATCCATGACCAGCTCGACGCCCATCATCAACCCCTTACCATCAATGCGTCCATGCCGCATCGATGGATGGCGCGGCTGCATCTCCATCAGCGCATCCATCAGGAATTCGCCCTGTTCGGCTGCGTTCGCTATGTACTCGCGCTCGATCAGATCAATCGTCTTGAGGGCTGCGGCGCATGAGACAGGATTGCCACCAAAGGTCGTCCCATGCGCGCCGGGCGGCCACTGCATCACGTTCTCGCGAGCAATGATCGCGCCGAGAGGCATTCCGCTGGCGATGCCTTTAGCGCTGGTAACGATGTCCGGTTCGACACCGTAGTGCTCGATGGCCCACCACTTGCCCGTGCGCCCCATGCCGCTTTGCACCTCGTCGGCGATCAGCATGATGCCATGTTTGTCACAGATCTCGCGCAGTTGTTGCACGAAGCGCGTATCCGGCACGACGTAACCACCCTCACCTTGAATCGGCTCGAAAATGATCGCGGCCACATCATGGGCAGGGATAATCCGTTTGAAAACAACTTTCTCCAGATAATCGGCGCAGATGCAGTCGGCGCGGCACTGCGCTTCTTCGCGACCGTGCATACAGCGGTACGGATTGTTGAACGGAATGTGATGAACACCGGGGATGAAGGGCGTGAATCCTTCACGCTGGACGACTTTGCTCGCCGTGAGCGACAGTGCGCCCATCGTGCGCCCATGGAACGCGCCAAAGAAGGCGATCACGTGATGGCGTCGGGTATGCCAACGCGCCACTTTGATCGCACCCTCGACGGCTTCCGCGCCGGAATTGCACAGGAAAACGCGCGCCGGATCGCTGAAGGGCGCAATCTTTGCCATCCGTTCTGCCAACTGCACCTGCACCTCATAGTAGAAGTCGGTGCCGGCGATGTGCAGGAATTTGTGCGCTTGATCGACCACGGCCTGTACGACTTCCGGATGGCAGTGCCCGGTGGCATTGACGGCGATCCCCGCCGCCAGATCGATGTATTCGTTGCCATCGACGTCCCAAACACGCGCACCCAGGCCACGCTCCATCACAAAAGGATAACGCGGTGTCATTGATGTGGACATGACCTGGTCATCGCGCGCAATAATCGCCTGGCCTTGCGGGCCGGGACGAAGGCTTGTACTGATCACCATGAAAAAAGCTCCGGGAGATACTACGACGAATGAGGTTACGAGCAATTACACTCTATCAGCAGTATAGCATCAGGCGTCGGGCACATCAATGAGGCCAAGTCTACGACGCTATCCGGGTCTGAGGGTGCCGAGTCCCAGCAGAATCAGCACAAAGCCCGCCGCATACAGCCCCAGCCGCATCAAACTGCCGCGCATATCGCTGTGATCGCGTGCGATGACCACGCGCTGGTCGAGACCACGCACCGTCGCGACATAGTGCGCCCCTGCCAGTGCGCCCAGCGCCAGCCCACCAACCGCGCCCCCCAGATGCGCCCAGTTATCGACACGGAAGTTCGCACTGTACGCGCTCGCAACACCAAAGATGACGTTGATCAGTGCCAGACGGATCAGGCTGGCGCGCATCACCCGCCCCTGTTCGCCGAGCAGTTCACGATGACGGCTGTAAAAGCTGAATTCTGCGCCAAGTGTCGCCGCGACCGCCCCGGATGCGCCGACCGACAGGCCGACGCCCATCAACGCGCTGAGCAGCGACCCCGTCATCCCGCCGAGCAGGTAGGTCAACAGAAAGCGTGCCTGTCCAAAGAAGCGCTCGACAACGCGCCCGGAGACGTAGAGGATGTACATGTTGAACAGGATGTGGGTCACATTTTGCAGGGCAAAGCCGCCGCGAAAATCGTAGATGCTCGCGTGCAGAAACATTGACGTAAACAGCCGCCAGTACTCGCCTTCACGCAGGACGCCTTGCGCGCTGTTCGCACCCAGCGTCACCAGTTGCACATCGAGCGTCGGTGACAGTGCACGCAGTATAAAGATCGCGACGTTGATCACGATCAAGGCATACATGACATAGGGCGTGCGTGACGTGCGCGCAAAGATCAAGCGGCGTCTCACCGTCGGAGTCTGTGCTGCTGGTCGCCCTGGTACAGTCTGCCGAGGCGCTTCTAACGGATGCACCTTGCGCGCCGGTGGTTCGGGGTTGTCGAGCATGGTCAAGCTATCTTTCGCACGGCTGAAATGCTATGATATACGTACAAAAACACCGGGGTTGCCGATGCCAGTTTACGATTATCGCTGCAATTCGTGTGGGCGAGAAGTCTCACTCTTCTATAAAACCTACAAGGATTATGACGCGGCCACACCTGCCTGCCCGCACTGTGGCAGCAGCGATCTTGAACGTATGATCACCAATGTCGCTCTGCAAACAGGCTCGCGCAACTACACGGGCATGACTTCCGGCGACATGCTCTCCGTCCTCGAAGGCGGCAACCACCACGAAGTCAACGAGCTTTTCCGCCAGTCCGGGCAAGATGCCGCCAGCACCGTGCAGCAGGCAGAAGTGATCAAGGACGCCAAAGACTCGGCAGCCAACTCGTCAAAGCCTGCGACATCCTCGGAGTAAATATTCTCATGAAAATCTTCGACGACCTCAAGCCACATATGGATGACCAGGGGCGGCTGATCTCCTGGCCTTCGCCGAGAAAAGGCAAAGGCTTACAGGAAATGGCGCTCGAATACCTTGCGTCTCGCTTCGAAGCCGGGCAGCGCTATACCGAGCGCCAGGTCAACGATTTGCTCAATAAGCTGCACACGTTCGGCGACGCCGCCCTGCTGCGCCGCGAATTGATCGAGCGCGGTTATCTCCAGCGGCTCAAGGATGGCTCCGCCTATTGGCGCACACCCGGCGAACCCCCGGACACCGAACACAAGGACATGGGCAGCCGTGGATTCGGCTAACCTGCCCGCCCGGTCATGATCCCGCGAATGATGATCCCGGCCAACAGCGCAAAACCCCAGATATAGCTGCCCATGGCCGGGCGCTTCTTGGCAGTCGTCTCAACAAAGATGAAGAAGGGCAGCGACAGCACCGCCCCCAGACCATAGATGAGATGCACTTCCTCAAATGGGCGTCCGTTCATCGCGTACAGCAGCACACCCAGAAGCGCATCGATCACGACAAGAGCCGTGACAGCATAGGCGCCACGCCTGAACGTCCGGGTCACGTCGCCATGGCGGATCAGGCCGATATAGACAGCCAGCGCGAACATCGCCACCGCGATGATCAATAATCCCCGGCTGAAGTAGAAATGTACTTGCTCGATAACGGGATAGAGATGGTATGGCATCTAGTCTCCTGCCGCTGCTGGATGCGGCCTGGCCTGTGGAGAGTCGTCGGCATCCGCGGCGTGCGTCGCCAGCCAGAAGCCCCAAAAGATCAGGATCACGCCGAACATCTCGCCGAGATACTTCAATTCAGGCACGCCCAGGCGGATGAGCGCCCCTCCCAGCGCCGGCAGCAGACCACCAGCCGCGATCAGCCAGTTGCCGACCACACGATTGCGCATGATCTGCTTGCGTCGGAACAAATATGCCGAATAGATCGCGCCGCCCACCAGCGCCAGTGTCCCCCACACGTTCATGATCGGTGAAAAGAAACGTACCGAACCCCGCGCACTCCCGCTCATGATGCCTTCACGGATGACATTGCCATTCGCATCCACTTCGTCCCGGTAGATCTGCGTCATATCCGTGCCGGGCTGCCACGCCGAGTCATTGAAGGGCGTCAAGAACAGCGTCCAGGGCAGAGTCATCAACCCGACGAGGATCAGCGCCATCTGAATGTTGCGCGCGATGTTGCCCCGCCTCAGCAACAAGTAGACCGTCCCCTGGCCCAGCCACGCCGCGACCATCAATGCGCCCGACCAGTACCAGAGACCGAAGAAGATCGGACTCCAGGTCAGAGTCAGCACCACCTGGCTCAGGCTACCCAGAAAATACAACGCCAGGCCAATCGCCCAGGCCAGAAGGTGAGGGCGTCGCTTGTCCAGCCAGCGGCGAAACACGATCACAGCGAAGACAGCGCTGGTGAGCGCCGTTATCGCAGACAACATGAGCGGAAGCGACAGCATGATGACCATTCCTGTCTATAGGCACCGATCAAATCTATCAAAACTTGCAGAAATCTATCAAAAATTAACGCTGCAAGCAATGAGATTTATCGTCGCTTTGATGCTGTGTTAAGAAGGTTTGCTTGACACAAACGAACATGAGTGCTAACCTGGGCATTGGCGTTAAGAAAATCTGTTCGCAAGAGGCCACGTGGCACTCGAATTCAACAAAGTGATCGATCAGGTTCAGCGCATGGGGCGCTTCTTAGGCAAGCGCAACCTTTCGCAAAGTGATCGTCTCGCTCTCGCACTCGAACGATTTTACGCCGCGACCGATTTAGACGCCATCCACCACCGCATCGAATACGTCCGCAATTCCAGCATCAGCGGTTATCGAGGCGCAGCACCGCTCCCCAAGCCCTACAGCGAGTTCATCTGTGGCGTTGGCGATTCCCCGCCTATGCCCGAAAGCGCGACACTGGTCGCTGCCGATGGTTCCCAGATCTATCCCGATCAGCACATTGCCGCCCTCTACTACCTGATCAACATCGGCGTCTATATCTATCATCATGGTGAACCGCGTCTCCCCGGCCAGCTTTCATCGCCAGAACTGGCCTACGCGGATTCAAAACTGAAGGATGAAGACGGGCGGCTGATCAACAACCAGACAGTGAATGCGCGGCGTTCGGTCGAGGAAATGCGTTCGCTGGCGCGTCAAGCCTGGGAACTACGCGATCAATCACGCCCGCTGGTCGCGATTCACGATGGCAACCTGCTCAAGTTCTTCGGCGGCACCGAGATTGCCTACGTCAAGCAGGTCGAAACCGACTACATGGATGCGCTCCAGCAGCTTCGTGATGCAGGAACCGTCCTCTGTGGCTATGTCGATAATCCGCGCAGCACCTATCTCATCAGCCTGCTCCATCTCATGAGCCTCGCCGACTCAGAACTGAATGATGTCAATCTGAAGACCAACGGTGAACTCGAAGGTCTGACCGACTCGCAGTTGTTCGCACGGGTGCTTGGCGCTGGGCAGCGTTCGGCGCTCATCACCCAGAATTCACCGCAAAACGTTGAATACATCCGCCGTGGGGCTGATTTCGAAATCGCATCGTTCTACGTGAATGCCGCGCCGGATGGGCGACCTGTCATCGCCCGAGTCGATGCGCCGCTCTGGGTGGCGCGCGAACCGGCGGCGGTCGATTCTCTGCACGCGCTTCTCTTGCACCAGTGCAGCATTCAGGGGCGCAAGCGTTATCCGTATGCTCTGACGCGCGCCGACGAAATGGCCGTCGTCAGCAGTGCCGAGCGTGAACAACTCAACGAATTGATCGGCATTGAAATGCGCAAGAATGGCCTGCAACCCGAGATGTCGAATAAATTGCAGACGAAATACCTGGCGCGCGGCGAACGCCGTCAGCACCGTCTGAAAGGATGAGCGAAAGGCTTTGCTCATGAGCGTACAGGCAAACCACGAAATTGTCGGACGCGTCCTCCGCGCCAGCACCACCGGCTTTGACTGTGGCACACGCGGCAGCCATATCAACGAGCACTTTGTATTCGGCTCGTTTGTCAAAGTGTCGATTGCGGAGGATTACTCGGCCTATGCTATCGGCTTGATTTACGCCATCCGCATTGAAGACGATCCGTTGGCGCGCGAACTGGTTATGGCGGCGGTCGTCGATAACAGTGCGCTGCTCGACCAACGCGAGAACCGCATGGTGCCGGTCGAAATCGCCGTTATCAATGTAGGCTATACCCATGGGGCGAACGTCATCCAGGCACTGCCGCCCCGCCCGCCGTTGAGCCTGAGCGAAGTACAGCTTTGTTCGCCGGACGAAATTTACTATTTCACCCGCCGTTTTGATTATTTCCGCGTCGTTCTCGGTGCGTCCGAAGTGCCGTCAGATGAATTACTGGCCGCGGCGATCCGCAATGCTGCCGCCGCCTATCCGGACAGCGAGCGCTATGCTTTTCTGGTTCAATCAGGACGCCAATTGGCCGCTCTGCTGTCGCATGATCTCAAGCGGCTATCGCGCGTCCTGGCCTTGATCAAACCCGAACGGCCATAAAATGCCGGAGGACGCACATACGCATCCTCCGGCGAAAGAAGTATTATGTTTGAGGGAGCGCCCTCTACTCAAACCGTCACGTCGTCTGCAATCTCAAGACGTGTAGGCACGTCAACCGTAGAATTCCTCTGTCGAGGTTCCTGCAAGTAATTTGAGTTTCTCTTTGCTCGGCACAACCAACACCGGACACGACGAGACGTTTAGTACCTTGTTTGTAACACTGCCGAATAGCCAGCGGCTGACACCGGAACGCCCATGCGTCGTCATCACAATCACATCGACGTGTTCCATCGTCGCAGTATCCGCGATCACTTTGGCCGGATCGCCAATCTCAACGACTTTCTTCACCTCGAAGCCCTCACCGATCAGTGTACTGGCGATGTTTTCCAGGTAGCCCTTGGCCCAGTCTTCCATCTGTCGCTGAGTTTCGCTGTCGGAAAGCACGATGCCGCCATACATGTCGAAGCCATGAGCCGGAAGCTCTGGCACATCGACCGCCGTCACTAAGGTGATCTTTGCTCCCTTATCGAGCAAACGGCGCACTTCGAGGAGTGCTTCTTCACTGATCGACGAACCATCCAGTGGAACCAGGATATGGTTGTACATAACACCCCTCCTTACCCTGCTTGACCCCATTATGCGCGGAAGTCCGGCGTTGATGGTCATTCGTTCGACGTGACATTCGACAGGAAAATGGCGGCGCTCAATCCATCATCGCACCCCATACCCGCCCATGGTAAGATTGCGCCCACACCGCGAAATAGAGTTACAGCGCACTTGAACACGCTGGAGATTCCCAATTGAACATTTTCCTCAGGAGTATGCAAAGCTTGGGCCTGCTTCTCATCGGGCTGATTTTGCTCGGTGTGCGAACTTACCCTGTCAACTTTGCTGCAAATCAGGTTACTCAAACGGCAGAGCCAGGCACAACCACCCCAGGTGTTATTCGTGGGCAGATCGTCAATCGAAGCGCAGGCGGCAGCGTGCCCCCCAGCCTGCCGGTGACTCTAGTCTACTTTGACGAGAGTCTGGAGCAAACGTCGGTTGGAGCGACGGCGGATGCCAACGGCAATTACCAGTTCGATCAAGTGCCTATGAGCGCGGCAATGCGCTACATCGTCGCGGTCAATTATCGTGAACGCACGTTCGTCAGTGAAGTCTTCACCGGCACACCTGAAAGCGGGATACTCGACATTCCCATCGTCATCTACGAGCTGACTGAAGACCCCGGCGTCATCGCTATCGACCACATGGTCGCTCAGGTGAATGCGATTGGCGACAGCCTAGAGATCACCCAGGTCTTCACCCTGCGTAACAACAGCGACCGTGCCTACAGCACCAGCCAGACGACGCCGGATGGACGGGCTATCTCCGCTGTCATCTCGCTGCCACCAGGTTCAGTCATCTGGGGTTTTCCAGACAACGCCAATCGCTACGCTGCGATTCAAGATCAATTCGCGGTTGCCGATACCCTGCCTGTCCTGCCCGGTGAGGAACATGCGGTCGGCGTTGTCTACATCATCCCCTACGAAGCCAGCGCCATCATTGAACAGCCTCTCAACTATGCCTTTGATGGTGCAGCCCGTGTGCTCGTCAGGCCGGACAGCATCGGCCTGCAAAGTGAGCAATTGGATTCGACCGGCGAAGAAACCATCGGCGAGAATCAATGGCAGGTCTATGAGGGGAACCTGTCTCTAGAAGCCGGGGATGCCCTGCGCTACGAGTTGAGCGGCAGCGCGCAAAGCGCAGGTGCGCGAGATGACGGCCCTGTCGTCAGTTCGAACAATTTTCTGCCGCTGCTCATTTGTGGCGCACTGGCAGAAATCGCACTCGTCGTTGGGTTGTATCTCTGGTATCGACGCCGACGACGCCAGAGAATGACCACCCCGCCAGCCAATCACCAGGCGATCATGGACACACTCGTGCAGCAAATCGCCGAACTGGATGCCGCTTACGAAAGTGGCGAAATCGACGTGGATCAATATCGAAGGCAGCGTGGCCCCCTGAAAGGTCGCCTCGCAGACCTGATGGATCAAACTGGCAGCGAGTGATTAGTTCGCTCTGTGTCGCACGAAGTCCCGCAGCAGCGGATGCCCAAACTTGCCGATTTCCTCGGCGACATGCCAGGCATCCTGATCGATGGCCTTGACCAGGTGTGGCTCGACCGAGATGAAGCCTGTCGGCTGATTCGGGTAGTATCCGATGGCATAATGCTGATGAAGCGGTTCACGGCCACCGTCCATGTCGTAGCGGATACGCGGTAGCTTGCTGACAATCTCGTACGTCTGGTGCTGGAACAGCTCTGCTTCGGGGCTGCTGTATAGATTGGCACGCAGCTTGCCCAGCAACGCCCCGAGAATAGCAGACCATTCATCGATCGCGTGTGGATCTTGCTTCTCGCCCGACAGCGTTTTCATCAAGCGGGTCTTGCGGGCATAATCGTATCGATGTAAGCGTGCGATGCTGTCAAGGATATTCTTGCCGATAGCGAGGATCTCCTCCATCGCCCGACCGGGTGAACTATCCTTTCCGACAAGATACCCCTCCAGACCGGTGCCCTGCGAAAAGAAGGGATTTCGCTTTAGACGTACGTCTTCCCAGGCGAGATACGATGGATCGTAGAGATGGCTGTGAGTCAGCGGATTCTCGCCGCGCAGCGCACAGCGTGTCTTGATCCACCAATCAATCGCCTCAGCGTAGGGCACGGCGCTGTCAACTTTGACGATTTCAAGCGCTGCCATACCTAGCCTCAATTCCAATGGGGGTCAATTCATCAATGATGCTCATGCATCACATCTTTTACGCTAGCACATCTACGTTAGATGCGCATACGCAATACCCCTTATTATACTCCCGTGATTTGTGCATTCGGTAAATTCACCCGGTTGGCATTCCTGCTGCAATCAGGTAGATTAGCCGCTCATCGAAACACCCACCGTCAATCACTGAAGGACTCATGACCGAAACTTCGCCGCCCATAAAAGCTCTCATCCAATCGCGTGCGCTCAACAAGGCCTATGATCTTCGCCTCGTCCTGCGCCAACTTGACATTGACGTACTGAGCGGCGAATGCGTCGCGCTGCTTGGTGCAAATGGCAGTGGCAAATCCACACTGCTGCGCTTGTTCGCAGGTATGAGCAAGCCCACCAGCGGCGAACTGACTATTGGCGGCTGGGATATGCCGCGAGAAGCTGCCGCTGTGCGCGCGCAAATCGGCATGGTCAGTCACAAACCGCTGCTCTACGACAATCTCAGCGCGCGCGAGAATCTGCGCTTCTTCGCGCGTCTGTACAACGTCGATACGGCTGTCCGTGAAGAGCGAATCGCCCGGCTGCTGGACAAAGTTGGTCTCGCCAAACGGGCTGATGACCGTGTGCGCGCTTTCTCGCGCGGAATGCAGCAGCGCCTCAGCATTGCCCGCGCGCTCGTGCATCAGCCTGCGGTGCTCCTATTCGACGAACCCTACACCGGCCTTGATCAGGAAGGCGCGGCCACCCTGGACACCCTGATCGCCCAGGCGCGAGATGACGGTCACACCATCGTCGTGACCACGCACGAACTCGAACGGGTGCCGCGCATCGCCGGTCGCGCGCTGATCTTGTCGCGTGGCCGCGTCGGCTACGATGCGCCGCTTACCGGGACATCAAGCCAGGAACTGGTTGCCATCTACACCGATGTCACCGGCATGACAAGGGAGCGTGAGCGATGAATACACCCTTCCTGGCCGCAGTGCTCCATATCGCTCGCAAAGATGTGCAAACCGAGCTGCGCAGTCGTGAATTAGTTGCGACCATGGGCCTGTTCGCGCTGATGAGCATTCTCGTCTTCAGTTTCGCCCTCGAACTGGATCGTCAGGCAAGAGTCGAAGCGGTCAGCGGCGTCCTCTACGTGACCGTGGTCTTCGCGAGCATCCTTGGCCTGAATCGGAGTATGACCAGCGAGCGCGAAGGCGGTGGCATGGATGCGCTGCTGATCTCGCCTATCCCGCGCGCTGCCATTCTCTGCGGCAAATTGATCGGCGGGGCGTTGTTCGTTTTGTTTGTCAGCGTCGCGCTGCTGCCGGTCATGACCATTCTCTACAACGCAGACATCTTGCAGCCGTGGGTGCTTATCACTTTGTTCCTGGGCACAATCGGCTTCTCTGTAGTCGGCACAATCCTGGCGACGATCACAGTGCAGACACGCGCCCGTGAAGCGCTGCTGCCGCTGGTCATGCTGCCGGTTGCGCTGCCGGTCATGCTCTGCGCCGTCCGCGCGACGACCGGCATCTTGCGCGGCACGCCGCAGGAAGACTGGTTCGTCTGGGTGCAGCTTCTACTCGTGATCGATGTTGTCTATTTTGGATTATCGCTCGTGCTCTATGAGTATGTCGTCGAGGAATAGGATCGGGGCACAAAAGAACAAGCAGGGACGAGAGAGGCATCTCGTCCCTGGCCACATGTCCGGCTACTTGCGACGCACGCGGGCGCGCAGACTGAAGAATGCGAACGCGAATGTGAAAAGCGCGATGATGATCGAGGCGGTCAACCCACGCAGCATGATTTCCGCGTCCCAACCCGTGTTGAAGAGCGCACGCATCGCTTCCAGAATGTAAGTGATGGGGTTGTAATCCGCTGCTGTTCGAATCCACCCGCTCAACAGTTCCACAGGCGTGAACGTCGCTGTCAGGAAGGTCAGCGGGAAGAACAGGAAAGATGCCCCGCCTGTAGCTGCCGCGCTGCCCGTTCGCAGGGCGATACCGATCACAAAGCCAGAGAACGCCAGCCCGATGAGCAGCGCATAGCCCAACACGGCGAGCACGCCAACGAAGCCCGTTTCTGGCTGCAATCCCAGCAGAAAACCCACCAATATGACAAGCGCCGTTTGCAGCACCAGCACCAGCGCGCCGGCAATCATCGGGCCGAGCAGCAGCGCCGAGCGGCTGATGGGCGTCAGCAGCAGCTTGTCAAAGTAGCCGTTGTCAATGTCACGCACAATCGCTTGCCCGGCGATACTCGCGCCAGATAGGGCCGAACTGATGATCGACACCGGCAGAATGAAACCCAGATAGCTCTGGCCCGGCAAGAAGAAGCGCGCCGCACCATTGAGCGAGCCATCGTAGACCAGCACGAAGAACACGCTGATGATCAAGCCCGGAATCACCGACGCAGGCTCCCGAAAGATCGTCGTCAAGCTGCGTCGAGCCATCATCGAGACCTGGTTGAGAAAGAGCATCGTCCCTGAACGTTCGTCTGTGCGGCTGGGAAAGAGCGTGATCGCACTCATGATTGCTTTTGCTCCATGTTCAAGAGTTTATTCGAGTAGGTAGGCTGAACGCTTGATCTCAAGCGACCTTGTCTTCGACTTCTGGTTCGACCGTGAAACGCTGGCCTGTGACCTGAAGGAATACGTCGTCCAGCGTCGGCTGCGTCAGGGTCAGCGATGACGGTTGCAAGCCTGTTTGCTGCAACCGATTGATCACAGCGGGCACAGCAGCCGCGGCATTGGCGAGATAAAGACGGAGGATGTTGCGATCAACCTGGGTGCGATTTGTCATATCGCTCAATTGTTTGCGCGCACGCTCGACGGTTGCATCGTCAGCAAAAGTCAGATTGATAGCGTCGCCACCGAGTTGCGCCTTGAGTTCTGCCGGTTGGCCGGCTGCGACGATCTGGCCGTGATTGATAATCGCCACCCGATCCGCCAGTTCATCGGCTTCTTCGAGATACTGCGTCGTCAGGAAGATCGTCATCCCCAACTCGCGATTCAAACGGCGCACTTCCGCCCAGATGTCGCGCCGGCTGGCAGGGTCAAGCCCGGTGGTCGGCTCATCCAAAAACAGCACGGCCGGTTCATGCGCTAGCGCCATCGCCAGATCCAACCGGCGACGCATCCCGCCGCTGTACTTGCCGACCGGCCTGTCAGTCACGTCGGAGAGCTTGACAATCTCCAGTAGTTCTTCGGCGCGTTTCTGCGCCTGTGTTCGCGACATACCGAACAACTGCGCCTGAATGACCAGCATCTCGATCGACTTCATCAATGGATCAAGGCCGATTTCCTGAAGCGCCACCCCCGCCAATCGCCGCACGTCACTGGCTTGCCGTTCGACATCATAGCCGCACACGGTCGCGCGACCGCCAGTCGGCAGGCTGCGCGTCGTCAGCATCGAGATCGTCGTGCTCTTACCTGCGCCGTTCGGCCCCAGAAAGCCGAAAATCTCGCCAGAATTCACTTTGAACGATACTTCATTGACTGCGATCACACTGCCGTTATAGCGCTTGACCAGGTGCTCCGCGATTATCTCTCGATCAAACATGGCTCTACTCCTACCTTCTCAGCTTCATCACTGATTTGACACACGTTTTGGCCGCCCGTTGTGTCGGCTCTTACCCATCTTTGGCTTGTGTGATGTCTACCAGAGCGCGCGCAAAGATGGACTGCAAGATCACGAGTCCCTGCTTCAATTCCTCGTGCTGGCGCTCGTCAAGATCGACCAACAGTTGTTGGATCTGGATTTCCATATCCTCCAGGCTTTCACGCAGGATGGTATGCCCGCCCTTTGTGATCTCGATCAGGATCAGCCGCCTGTCCTCTTTCGAACGTTCACGCGCAATCCATCCGCGTTCCTCTAACGTTGTCAGTGTGTTGGACATCGTTGCGCCACTGACGGACATCATTTCGGCCAATTCACGTTGTGTGTATGGCTTATGTTCGAGCGCAGCCAGCACAGGCAAATGCGCCGTCGATAGCGAGTGCCGCGCATCGCGCATCTTCGCGGCGAGGACACGCATAGTCAGCGGCAGCACTTCCAGAATCAGGCGGGCGATTTCACGCCGTTCGTCATTGATTTCCATAGCACTACCAACTTTTAGGCGTACTAACGATTAACAGGGCTAATCATATGGTCATTTCGGCATCGCTGCATGAATGCCAGATAAAGGAATGCCCAAACCACTGTGAGAAAATCACCTCTGCCGGAATCAAAAAAGACGCTGTTGCCAGCGTCCTCCCGATGAATGACCCGTGCGTCTATTTCAGCTTGAGCAGTCTGTCACGCAAGTAATTGACGATCCCGGCGTAGGCGTCACTGGTGCGGATTTCTTCCTCGACCTTGGAACAGCTATGCAGAACGGTGCTGTGCCTCCGACCGCCAAACGCATCGCCAATTTGCGGCAGCGACGCCGTCGTATACTCGCGGGCGAGATACATCGCGATCTGGCGCGCCTGGTTGATCGGCCCATTCCGCTTGGGCCCGATCAGATCATCGGTGCTCAGTCCATGATGGTTGGCGACCGTTTCCAGCACGTGTTTGAGCGTGACCCGGTGACGAGGCCGACGGTAACCATCCAGGATGTCGTCGGTCAACATGGGAGTCACCTTTGCGCCGCTTAGCCGGATCGTCGCGACGATCTGGTTGAAGATGCCTTCCAATTCACGGACGTTTGCGCGCGCCTTGGCCGCGATCATCTCGCATGTGCTCGCCGGAAGGGCGATGTTGTTCTCTTTAGCCCACTGGCAAAGAATCGCCGCGCGCGTTTCCAGTTCCGGCGGCTGGATGTCGATGACCAAGCCGCCCTCGAAACGCGACCGCAGCCGTGCCTCTAGCGTCTGCAAATCGCGCGGTGGCCGGTCACTTGCCAGCACCACCTGTTTATTGAAGGTGTAGAGCGCATTGAACGTGTGGAAGAATTCTTCCTGTGAGCTTTCTTTGCCAGCGATAAACTGAATGTCATCCACGAGCAGCACATCACAGGACCGGTACTTGTCACGAAACATGGCCGTGGTCTTCTGGCGGATAGCATCGACGAGATCATTGATGAACACTTCCGAGGGCACGTAAATCGCCCGCAGATTGCGCGCGCGGCATCGGTGCGCAATGGCTTGCAGGATATGAGTCTTGCCCAGCCCAACACCGCCATGAACAAAGAATGGGTTGTAGCTCCCGCCCGGCAGATCGGCAACTGCCTGCGCAGCAGCATACACCATCTGGTTTTCGTTGCCGGGAAGGAAGCGGTCAAAGGTGTACTTACTGTTGAGATCGTGATCCGGCAGCGGCGCACGTTCCGGGCGCAGGATCTGCTGATGCAGCGGCGCGCTCGGCTGGCTGGCATCTTGCTGCGCCATCAACTGGAACAGCGGCATCTGTACCAACTCTTCAACCGCCGCCGGTTGGCGAACCGGCACTTTATGCAGTTCAAACCGCAGTTCGACAGCTTTGCCTGCCACATCGCTCAGCACACGGCGCACATTGCGATACAGACGATGTTGCAGCATATCACGGGCGTATTCGTTGCGAACGCCAATCACAAAGACATCACCGTCAACTGCCAGCAGGTTAGCACCGCGCAACCACGTCTCGAAACTGGCGCGGTCAAGCTGTAATTCCAGTTGATGATAAGCAGTATTCCAAAGTTCTTGAGCGTTCACGTTTGTCTGCCTGGTGAGTGCTTCGCGTACTTTTCAACGCCCGATAGCAAAATACAAAAAGCCAGGATCGGGTGATTTACCCCGATTGCCGCGTGTCTATAAACCGGTTGTCCGTTGTAGATTGGTCTGCCGCGTGAAGAGTGGTTCGCGGCTCCCCCATGAGGCCCTTTTTTTGGGAGGGCTTTTGGTGATCAACGTATTGTCAAGTATAACGAGTCCTGGGTGTGATCTCAACCGATTCCAGGTCGATCAACCTTAAAAAATTGAATATTTTAAGGTTGGGATATTTTCTACCGAGACGCATATTACGAAATACAAATCGTAGCGTTCGTCGCCCTCTATTCGACGGCCTGATTCGCCCATGAATTATGATATTTCCCAGGCATATGCGCTAATATTGTGTCCAAAATGACCTGTGCCCAGATTAAGCTGATCAGATTTAGAAAAAGTCTGACGGGCAGCAAACATTTTAACATTGGGATAATTTCTCCCCAGTTCTGCAGAAACTTGTGAAAATGCCCTTTAACACGAATTTCAACATGTCTTAATATGACTTTTTATATTACACTTTCTAGACTTATTACGAAAATTCCAGTACAATCAAAATGCGGTTACATTCTGCATGACGATATGCATCAACAGCGGAGGTGACGCGATGCCCGATGCATACGACGACGACACCGCTCATAGCGACTCGGATGAGTTTGCGAATCAGCCCATTGTTGACACGGCGGGAAAGCCAGATGTAATTAAAGTTTCGGCTAAGTCCCGTTCGACAGCAGTAGCTGGTGCTATTGCTGCGGTAATTCGTGAACATCGCTATGCCGAGGTACAGGCGATTGGCGCCGGTGCTGTCAATCAGGCGGTGAAAGCTTTGGCGATTGCGCGTGGATACTTACAAGATGATAGCATTGATATAGTATGTGTGCCTTTCTTTAGAGAAGTCGACATTGAAGGTCAGGAACGTACTGCGGTCCGCTTCAACGTAGAAGTTCGTCGCTAAAAGCAAGTCAAACATGCGTATTGATCTACATCTTCATACGAACGCCTCTGACGGACAGCATACGCCATCCGAACTCATAGATATTGTGCGCAAGCACCGTCTCGATATTATCGCCGTGACCGATCACGATACGACGGCAGGTATCGCTCAGGCACAAGCCGCGAGCGCAGGCTATCCTCAAGTTATCCCTGGTATCGAGTTGAGTGCTGAAGATGAACAGGGCGATGTGCATGTCCTGGGCTACCTCATCGATCCAAACAACGCAGCATTCCAGGGCGAACTTCAACGCTTTCGCTCGGAGCGCTTGTCACGTGGGCAGCGCATCGTCGAAAAGCTGAGCGGCTTAAACATGCCCATTACCTGGGAGCGCGTCAGCGAAATCGCAGGCGACGCCTCCATTGGGCGTCCCCACATCGCGCGCGCACTGGTCGAGGCGGGTTATGTCGGCAGTGTCCGCGAAGCCTTTGACCGCTTCCTGTATAACGGCGGCCCTGCCTACGTCGCGCGCTATCGACTCAGCCCCGAAGAAGCGATTCAGTTCATCCATGGCGCGGGTGGTGCGGCTGTGCTGGCGCATCCCGGCTTGCTGCCGGATTATCGGGCGATGGTGGAGCGTCTCATACCAGCAGGTCTCGATGGCGTCGAAGTCTATCATCCGGAGAACAATCAGACGGTGCGGCTCAATCTCAAAGGACTGGCGCAGCAGTATGATCTGGTCGTGACCGGCGGATCAGATTTCCATGGCGAAGCGATCAAGGCCAATCTTCAACCTGGTGTGACCAATCCACCGCCGGAATGCGTTCACGCGCTGCGTGAGCGCGCCGCCCGTTACAAAGGATGAGGCTTTCACTCAGTTCTGAATAAGACCGGGATAATCCAGAAGCATCACTTCGAGGGCCAGGCGCACATTGGCGTTGGTCTTCAACGTCGAGAGCAGCGCCTGTGTCGCGCGCAAAGCTGTCAGCGTTTCCGCCTCGCTCACCTGTGAGACCAATCGGCTCAGATGCGCTGTACGATCCGTGTGCATCAAGGCAACACCGCAGTCCGTGACCAACAACAATAGGTCGCGCCAGTAGCTCTGCCACAACTCCAGCAGCGGGATCAGCGCCAGCTTGTCTTTGCTCAAATCTTCTGCCAGGGCAAAGCGACCCACACGTGACTTGCTGAGAATATCTTCCAGCAAATCCAGAGCCGCACTACGCTGCTCAAGCGCCGCCTCGTCTTCAAGACTGCGGATCGCCCAGCCGACCCGCCCGCCGCTCAACCGCGCGAGCAGCTCCGCGTGAACATCGTCGGCTGCATAGATGCTGGTCAGCGTATGGTGGATGTCATGGGCGTTCGCCGGACGCAGGTGGATCATCTGGCTGCGACTCGTGATCGTTGACAGAATCGGCTCCTGCGAACGCGCCAGCAGCACCAGAACGGCGTGGGGCGGTGGCTCTTCCAGAGTCTTGAGCAGCGCATCCTGGGCACGCGGTTGCGCATTGTCGAAATCACGGAAGATTGCCACACGGTAGCGCGCGTCGAACGGCTTGAGCGCGATGCGTCCCGTCATCAGGCGCACTTCTTCGATGCGCAGAATGCCGCTGTTGGGGTCGGATTGTGAGTACAACACATCGGCGTGATTGCCGCTGAGGATCTGGCGGCAGATGCGGCACTCGAAACAGGGGCGCTGCAGCACGTCATCGTGCAGACAATTGAGTGCCATCGCGAAGGTGCGCGCCAGCGTCTCCTTACCGACCGATTCTGCACCGACGATCAAATAGGCGTGCCGAATGCGCTGGTGGATCAAACTGCGCTGAAGCTGCTCGACCGCCCAATCATGACCATAGACCCGCCAATGTTGAATGGAACTCATGGCGACGTGTCCGCGAGCACACGTGTCAGCACGTTTGCATCGACATTGCCGCCGCTGACGACCACCACTGTCCGTTTGCCATCATCGGCGACCGCATCGGTCAGGAGCGCCGCAATTCCGACTGCGCCGCCGCCTTCGACCATCCACCCGGCGTCGGCGACCATCCAGCGCATCGCCTGGGCGACGGCTTCTTCGGAGACGAGCACGATCCGATCTACCCACTGGCGCACAAGATCAATCGTGATCGAGCCTTCTTCGACTTCGCCTGGCAGCGCATCGGCCAGGCTGTCTTCAAAGACGGGCAACTGCGTCCCGTACATCAGATTGTACATGGCGGGTGATCGTTCGAGATTGACGCCGACGACCTCTACCGAGGGCTTCAGCGCTTTGACCGCGAGCGCAATCCCGCTGATCAGGCCGCCGCCGCTCGTCGGCACGATCACACGTTCGACATCCGGCAGCGCGTCGATAATCTCCAGCCCAATCGTCCCCTGGCCGGCGACCACATGCGGATCATTGTAGGGGGACACGAATGTCAGGCCGCTCTCCCGGCGCAGGCGCAGCGCTTCGGCTTCCGCTTCGGTGTAGCCCTCGCCAAACAGGATGGGTTCACTGCCCCAGCGGATCACGCCGCGGACTTTGCGCTGGGCAGTGCTGGCAGGCATAATAATGCGCACTTTCAGACCCAGGAGATTGGCCGCGCAGGCCATCCCTTGTGCATGATTACCCGATGATGCCCCAATGATTCCACGCGCGCGGGCCTCTGGATCAAGCGCGAGCATGGCATTCAACGCACCACGAATCTTGAACGAGTGCGTCTTATTCGCATTTTCCAGTTTGAGCCAGACGTGTTCGCCCAACCCGGAAGCTGCCTCAAGTGGCGTCGGCGTCAAATACCTTGAGAGTCGATAGCGAGCGAGCGCAATATCGCCAGATGTGACCGTCATGTATCTGTCCCTGCGCAAGCCGCCAACCAACCGCGACGGATAAGGTCGTCTGTTAAAAGGCCATCACAGTCGTCGGATCTTGCACCACGTCATTGTAGCGAATTTCAAAATGCAGATGGGGCCCGGAAGAATTGCCGCTGTTACCGGAAGCGCCGATGACCTGGCCGGGCGAAACGGACTGCCCACAGCCCACGGAAATATCGCTCAAATGGCCGTATACAGTCGTGAACGGCCCGTGCGCCAGCACAACGAGATAGCCGTAACCAAAGCTGTTCCAGCCACGGAAAATGACAACGCCACCCAGCGCCGAGTATACCGGGGTACCCACCGGCGCGGCGAGGTCAACGCCCGCGTGCCAGGCGCTGAAACCCTGCACAAACGTGTAGCCGCCGATGGGGCGCGCCCAGGCGCCAAACCCGCCGGGGTTCGCTACCTGTCCGCAGCTACCTGGCTCACCAGGAGCGACGGAGATCGTGCCGACTCCGCCGCTGTTGCCAGAGGTGCGTTCGACCCTCGGTGTCCAACTGATCTGTTCGGCAGTGCCACCGGGGACAAAGACTCTCATACCGCTCAAGAGCATGGTGTCGGGCGACGCACCGTACAATCCATTGCTCTCCCAATCGATGATCGCGTAGGGATCGACCCCGTAACCGGTCGCCAGATTGGCAATCGTTCGGTCGTTCGCAATCAGCTCGACTGCGCCGTCCACCGGCGGGATCGTCAGCACCATTCCAGGTCGCAGATTGCCGATAATGCTGCGCGGGTTCGACCAGCCGATGCTCTCTGGCTTGATCCCGAAGCGTTCGGCAATCGAGAACATGGTATCGCCGCTCACTACCTCGTACTCGATGATCTCGCTGCGTGGGCGATCCGGCACAAAAGTGAACGGTTTGAACTCGTTGCGCGTGACGGCAAAACCGCTGTCAAGCGACACAAACTGCAGCGGCTGGTTCAGCAGCGCCGCGCCAAGCTCCGGGCTGATCACAGACGCCGCCACAGGTTGAGCGCCTTGTTCGGGTGTGCTCTCAACCGCGACCGGCTCAGGTGTCGGCGGCAGTGCCGTGGGCGGAGCAGCAGTAGGTGCTGTGCCAACCCTAGGCGTGTCATCCGCCTGCGGTACGAATAATAGGCCGATGGTCGCCAGCGTGAGACCGACTGCGGCCAGCAGGCTGAACAGGCCGACAAGACGACGCCACGCTGGCAGCCGCTCTGCCCCGATCGGGCGCATCGGATTGGTATCTGCCAGATGATCGGCAGGTTCTTGTTCGAGATATTCAAGTTCGTCAGACATCGCGTCTACTCAAACTCATTGACAGAAAGCCCACCCGCGTGAGCACCGGCCATCTTAGCCGACGCGTCCACCGCTGGCAACCGCCGCTCGTCCTACCCGGTCGAGATCAGCTCACCACCGGAGGCCGCGAATACAGCCACCAGAAGGTCTCCTGCGGATACACTGGCGCGAGTTCATTCGCCCAGACAAATTCAGAGGTACGCACGTGCCGGCGCAGCTGCGAGTCAATCTCGCGCATTTTCGTCGTCAGTTCGGTGCTCGTTATATCCTCGGCGGCCAGCGCCAGAGCGATTTCCTGGACAATCGTACGTCGCATTGCTTCTGGCAGATACAGTCCGGCACATTGGCGTGGATTCTGTGTGCATTCATCGAAGAATGTGCGCATCGCGTCCAGCCGTGAATTGGCCTCATGCACCAGCTTCTCTTCGTAATGGACGTGCCATTCGCGCCGCGCCTGTTCGTGATCGCGCTCCGCCTTGGCTAACACCGCCTGCTGGTCGCTGGAGAGATGGCTCTCCAACTGGCGCAGCCGACGCAGCCGCAGCAGCAGCGCACCGAGTGTCAGTGCCGGCTTCGAGCCGCTGCCAAATATCCCGCCGCTCATGCTGCCGTAGAGTTGATCGCCAATCAGATAGTCGGGCAGCAGGGCTGCCATCTCGGACGCTTCGCTCAGATCGCGTGCAAGATTGAATATCGTTTCACTCATGGAACCTCCCTTCGCCGGACCGATTATATCATCCCTGGAAACAATAAAGCGGTGACAGCCGTCACCGCTTTAACGTCACGGGTTACTATTCCGTTACACCCTAGTCGCCGCTTGCAGTCTCCAGCGTCGGCGCGGCCTCATCCAGGGGTTGGAGTTCATCTTCGCGATCTTGCAGCCAGTGAATGGCCGACAGCGCTGCCGAGCATCCCTGTCCCGCAGCCGTGATCGCCTGCCGGAAGGTGAAATCGTGGATCTCACCGCCGGCGAAGACGCCTTCAACGCTGGTGCGCATCTTGTCATCGACCAGCATATAGCCGTCTTCGTTCTTCGCCACCTGGTCGCCAAAGATCCGGCTGTTGGGATCGTAGCCGATGAAAATGAACACGCCGTCAATTGGCTGCTCGTTGACTTCGCCGGTCTTGACGTTGCGCAGCATCACGCCCGTCGTCTTACGGATACCGTCTTCCAGAGTCTCGCCTTTGACCTCGTCGATCACCGTGTCATAGATGAATTTGATCTTCGGGTTGGCGAACGCTCTCTTCTGCAAAGCCACGCTCGCGCGCAGTTCATCACGCCGGTGGACAATCGTCACGCTGTTGGCAAACTTGGTCAGGAAGATACCTTCTTGCAGCGCCGAGTCGCCGCCGCCGACGACGATCACGTCTTTGCCCCGGAAGAAGAAGCCGTCGCAGGTCGCGCAATAGCTGACACCATAACCGGTGTACTCGACTTCGCCCGGCACATTCAGATGGCGCGGGCTGGCGCCAATCGTCACCACGACCGAGTCGGCTACGTATTCTGTGTTGTACGTCTTCACCCGATAGGGCGAACCGTGCTCAAAATCGACCTCGGTCACTTCGTCAAACACGAATTCCGCGCCAAACCGTTCCGCCTGCGCGCGCATCCGCTCGGTCAGTTCAGGCCCTTGAATACCGTCGGGAAATCCGGGGAAGTTATCGACGTCGCTGGTGGTCGCAATCTGCCCACCCATATACTTCCCCGTGATGACCACGGTGCTGTAGAGCGCGCGCGCCGTATACAGAGCTGCGGTCAACCCGGCTGGGCCGGAGCCAATGACCACCACACGCACCTTCTTGACTTCTGACATGCTTTGAATACTCCTGTAATCGTTGTAACGATGCTGGTTGTTGGGAAACGGGCGTTTCGACTAGGCAAGCGGGCTTTCTGTATTCTGGCTGCGAATGATGGCGACCAGCGCCTCAAATTCCTCCCGGCAATCCGTGCAGCAGCGCAGATGAGCCTCAACTGCCGGCAGCAACTCCCTCAGATTTGCTCCGCCTGCCACCAGCTCGGCCAGGTGATCGATCTGGCAGCCGCAGCCTTCACAATCGATTTCGTTCTCATCCGCATGGACCGTGAATATCGACTCCACTAACTTGTGAAGATGTTGCTTTTCCACAACACTGTCTACCTCAACGTATACTCACATTACGGACGACCAGCACCGCCCCGATCTTACGTAGCAATAGCGCGCTTTGCTGCTAATCCTGAAACAACCCTAACACATAATCCAGCGACAATCCCTGCGCCTCTAGCGTAGATTTCAGCTTGCGCCGTGCATCATGCAGCAGCTTATACAGCGCATTTCGATTCGTGCCCAGTTGCTCAGCGACGATTTCGAGTGGCACTTCCTGTACCACCACCGCTACCAGCGCCCGGCGCTGGCGCTCAGTCAGCGCATCACCCAGTGCCTCGTCAATCCGTCTGAGGATCTCTTCACGCTCGGCAGACCGTTCAGGTCCCGGCGGTTTGGGACCAAGCAGATTATTCGTGGACGAGGGCAGC
This sequence comes from Anaerolineae bacterium, assembly GCA_023382675.1. GTDB lineage: Bacteria > Chloroflexota > Anaerolineae > Aggregatilineales > Phototrophicaceae > Flexifilum. The sequence goes on along the minus strand of JAHDWN010000025.1, from coordinate 13,064 downwards.
AAATCTCCATCAGCCGTCAGGTTATCCAGGCTGAAGTCCCGGTAACGCGCACGCCGCAAATCGCTGATGGCTACACGCACAGCGATCCGTGTCGCCCAGGTGGTGAACAAGCTGTCGCCGCGAAAAGTATCCAGGTTTTCCAGGATCCGCAGCGTTGCATCTTGAGCCAGGTCTCCGGCCATCTGCGTTAGTTCGTGATTCGAGAAATGAGAGAGATCGCTTCGTTCACGACTCAAGTAGTAGAGAATGCCGCGCTGCAACCGCTTCCGTAAATCTTCAAGCGCCGCCGCCTGAACAGCACCCCCACTGCGCAGATCGCTTGTCCACTGTTCGTTTGTGCGTTCAGTCATTGGGGAAAGCCCGCCCGGTGCAACTTGATTATCGCCTGCAAGCTGCAAATATAGCGGCAAATATATCCGGTTGCACAGATCTAACGTCTATCGATGCCGAGTGGCGACAACTTTTCGAAGGAAACCACCAGCACCAGATGGCCTAGCCGTATCTCATCACCGTCGCGCAGCACTCGAGGCTGGTTGGCGATCAAGCGCTGCCCATTCAAATAGGTACCGTTCGGGCTACCTCGATCCATGAGCTGGAGTTTATCGTCACGCCTGAGCACAGCCGCGTGACGGCGGGAAACACCTTTTTCGACAGCGCCGCAGTCCTGCAAATCCACTTCTGGGGACTCACCTGTGTCTGGATCTAATCTGCCAAGGGTGAGTTCCGTAATCGTCTCAGCATCAAAAACATAGGTCTTACTTGCGCCTCGTACCTGTAAAACTAGACTCGTCCGGCTAAAATGTGCTGTTCCAAAGCGCGCGATTATCTCTTCTTCTAAATCTATATCGTCCAATGACCTTGTGATTTCCAAAGGATTCTGTAGAAGCGAACCACAGAACGGACAAATCAAGACCTTGCCATCAACTTCACCTCTGCAGTTCGAGCACGTTTTCACCGTGGCGATCCTCTATCCTCTTATGGGTTGACCACACCCACCGATGCATTGCTTTCGACATGTCAGTGCTATTGTACCATTAGTCATCGACCATGAAGCGTCAATATTACTTTTGCTCGTTATAAATGACCAAAAATTCATCCTGAGATGTGTCATGGCATCAGCGGTACGCGCAATCTCGCCTGACCGCCTCCCGACGGCTTCCAGACATCAGGCCAATATCATTCCGTGTTACCCTCGCTTGCTGTGCTGAATCTATGTATACTTCTCCAGTATGTTCAATTTACAGTGTCCTCCCTGCATGTCAATAAAACTCATTTCGTCGTCTCATGTCCCTGTAATTTAAGGACGCTAACCTCTACATCGGTTTCTTCGGTACACATTCCCAGTTTTGAGTGTTCACTGTGAGTCTTCGGAGTTGATTGCCCGTGAACAATAAACCACCAGAACAACAGCCTGGCAGCAATTCGCCTTTTGCAGGCCGTAATGGTCAGCGAATGGTCTTGGTACTGGGCATCATTGTCCTTCTCTTGTTTATCGTCATCGTCGGCCAGGCCAGCCCCAGGCAGCGCGGCAACCCGATCACCCTTGATCGGTTCGCAGATCGCATCCAGCAGGGTGATGTCACCGCAATCACCGTTCGTGCGGGCACCGACGTATTTGTTGACTTGCGCAGCGGCGGACGCGCCTACTACTACAAAGAGCGTGAGACGAACCTCTTCGAAGCGCTGCAAGCCTTCGGCGTTACCCAGGATCAACTTAGCCGCGTCGAATTCAATGAGGAACCGGGTGACAATACCACCGGCTTTCTCTTCCAGCTCCTGATCGCCGTCGTGCCGACCCTGATTATCGTCTGGTTGCTCTGGCGGATGATGCGCAGTGTTCGCACCGGGCAAGATCAGGCGATGAGCTTCGGGCGCAGTCGGGCGCGCGTCGTCCGTGATATGGAGCGTCCACAGGTGACGTTTTCGGATGTCGCCGGTTCCGAAGAAGCCAAACAGGAACTTCAGGAAGTCGTCGAATTTCTTAAAGAACCTGAGAAGTTCATTCGCCTGGGCGCACGTATTCCCAAAGGCGTCCTCATGATCGGCCCGCCCGGCACGGGTAAGACTCTGATGGCGCGCGCAGTCGCGGGTGAAGCGGGTGTCCCCTTCTTCAGCATTTCCGGCTCGGAATTCGTCGAGATGTTCGTCGGCGTCGGCGCGAGTCGCGTCCGTGATTTGTTCGAGCGCGCCAAAGCCGAAGCCCCGGCGATTGTCTTCGTCGATGAAATCGATGCGGTAGGCCGTCATCGTGGCGCAGGGCTGGGCGGCGGTCACGACGAGCGTGAGCAGACGCTCAATCAGATCCTGGTCGAGATGGACGGTTTCGAAACGGGCACGAATGTCATCATCATGGCTGCCACCAACCGCCCGGACATCCTCGATCCGGCATTGATGCGCCCCGGTCGCTTCGACCGCAAGGTCATCATGGATAACCCCGACGTGAAAGGGCGGCTGGAGATCTTGCGCGTCCATGCCAAGGGCAAACCCCTGGCCGCGGATGTCGATCTGGAATCCATCGCCAAGATCACACCCGGCTTCTCCGGCGCAGACCTCGAAAATCTGATCAACGAAGCCGCCATCCTGGCCGCGCGTCGCAACAAGAAGGCCATCGGCATGAGCGAAATGCAGGAAAGCATGGAGCGTGTCGTCATGGGCCCGGAACGCAAATCGCGTGTAATCTCGGAGAAAGAGAAGCGCGTCGTCGCCTTCCATGAGGCGGGACACGCCATCCTGTTCCACGTTCTGGAGCACACGTTCCCGGTACATAAGATCACCATCGTCTCGCGTGGGCGCGCAGGCGGCTATGTCATGCCTATGCCGGAGGAAGACAACACGCTCGTTTCGAAAGAGCAGTTCGAAGACATGATCTGCGCCACCATGGGCGGGCGCGCTGCCGAAGAGATCATCTTTAGCCAGCTCACCACCGGCGCGAGCCATGATCTCCAGCAGGCAACCCAACGAGCGCGTATGATGGCGATGCAGTTCGGCATGAGTGAGACGCTTGGCCCGCGCAGCTATGGCGGCGGCGGCGGTTCCCTCTTCCTGGGGCGCGAGCTTTATGAAACGCGCGATTACAGCGAAGCCGCCGCAGAAGAAATCGATAACGAAGTCAAACGCATTCTCCAGACGGCTTATCACCGTGCCAAGAACATCCTCATGGAGAACCGAGATAAGCTCGATTCCCTCGCAGCCATCCTGATCGAGCATGAAACGCTCGACCGCCAGCAGTTCGAGGAAGTTATGGACGGCAAAACGCCTGCCGGGCTGGGGACTTCAGCGCTTTCGCCAGCCCCTTCCGGCGACTGATACGCAGCCTTACCACCAACAAAAAGAGTGGGTGTCTCCCCACTCTTTTTTGTTATCGCTACTACACCATTGCTCAATAGCGACCGTTATCCGTTCTATGGGGACGGTAGCGGGCCGCTTGCCGGTGTTGCAAAAGCGTCCAGGAGCGGATTGGTGCCTTGTATCGCTCTTGACGGATTCGGATTGGCAATCAACTGTCCGGTATTCGGATCGATGTAGAGACCCGGTTGGACGCCGCCTCCGCCAAACGCACTGATGTCCGTGACCAGGAGTGCCACTTGCGAGTCCAGTGGCGCTGTTCGTTCATCATTGAAATCGCTGATGATCACCAGATATACACCTGTGCGGTCGATCAGGATCGGCCCAACTGTCACCAGTTGGTTATCGCCAGAGGCACGCCCAAGCCCGATGAAATTCGTCGGGTTGTCATACGGACTGACGGCGATTGAGGGGCGCGCGTTGCCCTGGAAGGCCAATGCCTCCACACGCAGTTGTTGTCCTGCCGCTGCATCGACACAGAAACCCACGACATAGTTGTTTCCCGTAAGCCGCACCACAGCCAGTTGCCCCTGCCCCAGCCTGGGTAGAATGTCCGTCTGGCGCGCAAAGCTAAATGGGCAGTCGTCGGGGCCGATCTCGCGATCAGGCGGGATCAATTGGCTCAACCGCTGGCGCAGCGCCGTGAATAATCCATCTGCATCACTAATGGCCTGGAGCGCGATCTGAATCTGTGGTTGTCCCACCGTGCCACGAGATTCCGTACAGGAACTCAAGAGCAGATCGACCGGAACCCGCACGAGCGCCATGGCTGCATTGAAATCGTTGACCAGTGGCACCAGCGTATCGTTGAAGGCCGCCGCTAGCGGGTTTGCCAATGCCTGGTCGGTGGGGCTGGGAGGATAGTAACCGCAGGCAAGGGTCCCGGTCAGCGCAGCATCCGTCCAGCGCTGACGTGCCGCATCCAGCGATTCTTGTGCCAGATTCAGGCGCGACAACAGCAGCTTGAGCGTGCCGATGTAGTTATCTGTCGTGGGCTGCGAAATCGGCAGCGCATCCGCCACGATCCCTTCAAGCGGGATGTCGGTGAAGTTCGCGCTCTGAAGTTCAACTTCACGCGCGATCACCCAACCCAGCACGCCGTTGAAATTCACCTGGAACCAGGCATTGTTATATGTACGCCCCAGGATCGGAAACACACTGCCGCGCGGCGCATTTGCCAGGACAACATACGAACGACTGGGGCCGGAACGCACGCGCACGCCGCTGTCCCGCAGAATACCGGCGATGGCGCTGGTGCTGCCCGTCAAACCCGCACGTGGGCAGCCAAAACCGCCGTAGGGAACCGTCCGTGGATCTTCAACCGGCAGGCTTTCAAGGTTGCCGCTGATCAGCGTGATCACCGGGAAACCGACCCAACCTTCATCGCCGCTGAATTCCACCTTTACCCACTGGTTGTCAGCGCTGCGTGCCCGCGCCTCCGTGTCGTAACCCGCATTCAAGAATCCGAGGACTTCTGCGCCAATCGCCGGGAACAACCGAACGTTCACGCCATCCCGGTTAACCACCACCGTCACGTCGGTGGGCACGGGTGGGCACACCAGGCTGGCAAGCTGGCCGCCGTTCGGCACAGCCTGTGGCACGGGTGTTGGGCCGGGAATAAAAAGTGGGATTCGTGTCGCCGTAGCTGTTGGCACAGGTGTCAGCGTGATCAAGGGTGTTGCCGTGGCAATGATGCCACCGGTGATATTGAGAGTCACCGTCGCGATATTCGATTGCGAGCTGCCCTGGGTAGCACGGTACTGGAAATTTGCCACGCCCGTAAAACCCACCTGCGGCGTATAAGTAAACGACCCATCGCTATTGAGGATCACCGTTCCGCTGCTGGCTCCGGCAACGAGTAGCGCAGTCAGAGGGCCGCCAGGGCCAGAGTCGTTTAGGAGAACCCCAGGCGCAGCCACCGTATAAACGGTATTGGCTGTGACAGTATACGAGTCGTTCTGAGCGATAATCGTCCCGCCTGAGACCGTGATGGTGACGGTAGCGGCACTCGAGGCGATGCCATCGCTCCGGCGTGCCTGATACGTGAATGTCACATCGCCGGAAAAACCCGCCAGAGGCGTATACGTAAACGCACCATTGCCTGTCGGATCGAGCACCAGCACACCCTGCGTTGCCGGAATACCGGTGACGAGTTCGGCGACAAGTGATCCAGCCCCGTTGACCTGATCGTTGGCGAGCAGGCCTGCCGCGCTGGTGATGGTTAACGGCGTGTTGAGCACAGTCGAATAGGTATCATTCCCCGCATTTGGCCCATTTGCCACGTTGATGTAGACCGTGGCCGAGGATGTATTTGTACCGTCCGTCGCTGTGTAGGTGAATGAGTCAGTGCCCGAAAATCCTGTGGCGGGCGCATAGTCGAACGTATTGTCCGGCTGCAAATTCAGGATTCCGTTGCTCACATTCGTGTTGGACGCAATCGATAGGCTTCCGAAGGGATTATCGTTCGCCAAAACGTCAATGTTGAACGGTGTGTTCAGAAAGGTGAAAACGTAATCATCGACGGCTGTGACTTGCGCCAGAGCCGGACTTGCGAGCAGCACAAACAAAACGGCTGCAACCAATATGATCGACAAAGAATGCACTGCTGTTGTGCGGCTGGCGGCTTGTCGCGGCATTTCGCGTCCTCCGTCGCAGATAGGACGATAGAATCCTATGCACCCAGATAATCATTCACAGTATAGCGCGATCCACCCAACGACAATAGCAAGATGCCGTAGAGGCTGTATCAACAAATTGTCAGAAAATGCCGACATTCACACCCGCAGTGAGAGATTGACAAGCTAAATGATCACCTTGCGTGCCGACTCAGGAACGATTTTGATGCACGAATTTCAACGCTTTGGCATTTTGTAGGCAAGCTTGCCAGCCTTGAACCAGCGGTCATGTAGACCGCATAGACTGCAAATGCTATGTTTGTGGTCTACCTGGTTTTACTCATGCGATGACGGCTTCTCGCGCGGCTGGCAGACTAAAGGCAAAGACCGCACCGCCATTCATGTCGCTCTCTACCCAGATATGTCCGCCATGTGCCTCTACTGCCAGACGACAGAAGGCCAACCCAAGGCCGTAGCCATCGCGCACAAAGCTCGATTTCAAGCGGACGTACTTGTCGAAAATCTCCTGCTGAAGATGCAAAGGTATTCCGGGGCCTGTGTCTGTAACTCGCACCTGTATGTCATCTTCTAAACGCTGTGTACTCACGACAATCCGACCGCCGCGCGGGGTATGCTTGACGGCATTCTCCAACAGATTGATCATCACCCGCAGCAGCATGTCGCGATCAGCCTCGACGACCAGGTCTTGCTCATCCAACTCCAGCAAAATCGCCTGCTCCGATTCATAGGCCAGCGTATTGACCATATCGACAGCTTCTTGCAAGAGGTGTTTGATCGTCACAGGTTTGAGATCGACAAACGAATTGCTTTCAAGCCGCTCAATATCGAGCAGGCTCTTGATCATCCGCATCATCTGCTGTGTACTGGTCGCTGCGATCCGGATGAGGGACGAGGCCGTCGAAGAATCGCGCTGCATGAACCGCTCAAGTCGCGATAGACTGCCGGCGATATTGTGCAGTGGCCCACGCAAATCGTGATAGATCATCGCGCTGAGATCCCGCCGCAGTCTTTCCTGTTCGATCTGCCGGCTCATAATCTCTATCGTGCGCTGGTGCTCGCGCGCATTCGCCAGGGCGCACGCCGTGAATGAGGCAGCTTCAGCCAGGTCGGCGATCAATGCATCATCAAAGCCTTCCGGCTCGGCATGAACAAAGACGACCGCTCCCAGCAACACATCCTCACACATCAGCGGTAACGCCAACGCCGAATAGGGTTGGGGGATGTGCAAGTTGTGCATTAGTTGGCCCAATTCAGGTTCTGTTTGCAGATTGTTGAAAACAACAGGGGCATACCGCTCCTGAATCCTTTGTGTCAAACGCTGAAGAAGCAGCTGCCCCCAACGCCCACGGGTGAACACACCATACTTATCACCTAAGGAATAAGCGCTTTCGATCTCGTAATTTGCGCCGAAGACGACCAGATATGCAAATTGAGCCGATACGACTTCGTTCATGATGTCGAGTGCAGTTTCCATAATCGAAGCGCTGTGCAGACGTTGGTGGTGAAGTTGAATCGCGAGGTGTTGCAACCATCCGTGACGCACGTTCATCGGCAATGACATCCGAAGCTTCCTCTTTGATTGGTAGTGTGCCTCATGCTCTCCAACTTATTGTAACGTAAAGAAAGAATAACTACATGAGAAATTAATCAATCTTCACAACTTTTTCTCAATTTTATTTATAGGCCTCACTCATAGAGCCAAAACCCTTGACGATTTGCGGACAAAATGTGGATTATCTCAAGCTATCCATATCTCGTATCGAATTGATGCAAGAGATGGTTTGTGTTGTTCCGAATCTCAAACTCTGCCGGAGCTTGTCTTCTCGATCAAAAGGTATACAGCAAAAACGAGCAGGGTTTCCTGCTCGCCTACGCTTTATTTCGCTTATGATAGCTGTGGCTCGCGCTCGCGTGCCAGCAGCTTTTCCTTTCGTTCAATCCCCCACCGATAACCGGCCAGGCTGCCATCGCTGCGAATGACCCGATGACACGGAATCAGCACAGCGACGCGGTTATCGGCGCAGGCTTTCGCTACCGCACGGGCTGCCGTCGGCGCGCCGATAGCAACGGCGATCTCCTGATACGTGCGTGTCTCGCCGCGTGGGATCTGGCGCAACGTCTGCCATACACGCTGCTGGAAAGCCGTTCCCTGCAAATCGAAGGGGAGTTCTGGATTGGGAGTCCACCCATTCAGGTATTCAAGCGACTGCGCCGCCCACTGGCATAAGTCCCGTGAATCTGCCGAAAGCTCGGCGGCAGGGAATTCTTCCCGCAGCGCATCTATCAGTACCCTGTCATCATCCCCCAGATAGACCGCGCATACACCCCGGTCAGTCACGGCGACCAGCGCGCGCCCCAGTGTACACGGCTGAATGGTATAACGGATCTCCATCCCCTTGCCTCCCTTGCCATAGATCGATGGTGACATGCCCAGTTGTGCATCGGACTGTTCGTACAGACGGCTGCTGGAGCCGTAGCCCGCCTCATACATGGCATCCGTCACCGGTTTGCCATCCTTCAACAACGACTTCAGCGCGTCCGTACGCAGAGCATTGGCATATTGATGTGGCGTGATGCCCAGCATCATCTTGAAAGTGCGCTGCAAATGGTAAGGACTGACGTGTACAGCGTCGGCGATCTCGGCGAGCGCGGGCATGGCTCCGGCCTGCTCGATATAGCGGCACGCCTGCTGCACCATCTCCACCTGAGGATCGACCGGTGGACACGTCTGGGGGCGGCAGCGTTTGCAGGCGCGGTATCCAGCGGATTCTGCCGCTTCAGCCAACAGGAAGAACGTTACGTTTTGTCGCTTCGGTTTGACGGCTGGGCAGGATGGGCGACAGTAGATGCCGGTCGTCTTGACCGCGACTACAAATGCGCCATCATAGCGCGCGTCGCGCATGATCGTCGCCTGCCAGCGTGTTTCATCGCTCAGCCTTTGGGGTGTTTGTCTGGCCTGCTCTGTCATGTGTCCCTACCTCTCTTTTACTGCTAAAGCCTATCATTTCTCCCCCTGCGAACGCTATCTGTTTCTTGCGTTGGATACCGCTAAACAATCTGTGAGAATTGCGCTCTGAACGTCAATTGCTGTCCTATAATGTCGTTGTGGTAAGGGATACTCGTAGTTCTGAGGTTTAACGGAATCATGCAAGGAAAAGTTACCCTCGTCACAGGCGCTACCAATGGTATCGGCAAAGTTGCCGCTCGCGAACTGGCGCGTATGGGTGCAACCGTCATCGTTGCCGGGCGTGACGCCGACAAAACCGAAAGTGTCGTGCAAGAGATAAAGTCCGCCACCGGCAACAAGCGTGTCGAAAAGGCCGTTGCCGATCTCTCGGTCATGTCCGGGGTTCGCTCGCTGGCACGGCAAATCGAGGATCGTTACGACCGGCTCGACGTGCTGCTTAACAACGCAGGAGCCATCTTCAACAGCAAGCAGATCACCGCCGATGGGTTGGAAATGACCTTCGCGCTCAATCACATGAACTACTTCTTGCTCACGCATCTGCTCCTCGACCTGCTCAAAGTCAGTGCTCCGGCGCGCATTATCAATGTCGCCTCGGATGCTCATCGCACCGTCCGTGCTCTGAAGCTGGACGATATCCGGAACCCCAAGCATTATCAGGGGTTTGCCGCTTACGGCCGTTCCAAACTGGCGAATGTCCTGTTTACCTATGAACTGGCGCGCAGGCTCTCCGGTTCCGGTGTGACGGCCAACACCTTACATCCCGGCGCAGTCGCAACGGGCTTTGGCATGAACAACCGGGGCTTGATCAACCAGGTGATGTTCCGGGCTTTCCACATGCTGAGCATGTCGGATGAGCAAGGCGCACAAACGTCCATCTATCTCGCCTCGTCGCCAGAAGTCACCAACGTCAGCGGGAGCTACTTCACCAGGTCAACACCTGTCGCTTCATCACCGCTGTCTTACGATGAGACGCTCCAGCGGCGGCTCTGGGCACTGAGTGAAACCATCGCTGGCACTCAATCGGCAGCGCCTGACCGTTTGCGCTCTACGACACTGGTCGCCGAATAAGCGTCCGGTGAATATCCGCTATCACGACTCTGGTCTATGCGCCGATCCCGAGTAAGATAGCGAAAGATTTGTCCACAACCACACCAGAGTGAGAAGGTATGGCTTCGCTAGAAGGCAAAGCGCGGGCGGATTACGTCCAGGATATGTTTGACCGGATCGCGGCACGTTACAACCTGATGAACCGCGTGATGACGTTCGGGCAGGATATGAAATGGCGGCGTTTCGTCGTCCGCCAGACACATTTGCGGCCAGGGGGGAAGCTGCTCGATCTCGCCACCGGCACAGGCGACATCGCCTTTGAAGCCCTGCGCATGATCCCCGGCGTGATGGCTGTGGGCGGTGATTTCTCGCTGGGGATGATGCGCGTTGGCAAGCGGCTGCCTCTCGGCAAAAATGTCCTGTGGAGCGGGGCTGATGCGCTCAATCTGCCCTACGCTGCCAACACGTTCGATGCCATCACCGCCGGCTATCTCATTCGCAACGTCTATGACATTCCGCGCGCCTTCGCTGAACAGCTCCGTGTCCTCAAACCAGGCGGTCGCGTTGTCATTCTCGACACCTCCCCGCCGCCGCATAACCTCCTGCGCCCATTCATTCTCTTTCACCTCAAATACGTCATCCCCACCCTGGGGAGGCTCATCAGCCGGAACGCTGATGCTTATCGCTATCTGCCAGAGTCGACTCAGGCATTCAAGACGCCTGACGAACTGGCAGCGCTGATGCGTGCGTCCGGCCTCGTCAACGTCGGCTACAAAACCTTCATGTTTGCGACCATGGCGGTACATTGGGGAGAAAAACCTGCTGCCTGAAATGAGCCGCGCGACAGAGTGCCCGGCCGCCGATCTCGCTCGCCGGACGTCTCGCAACAGGAATTGTGCCATTTTACACTTGCACGAAGCAGGCAGTGTCCTCACTCTGTATCCCTGCCGATAGTCCTGAGGGGGTGAATTCGAGATTGGGGCAAATGCGCCATTTCATCGCCGGGGAATGTAATTCCCCGTCTAAATGTGCGCCTCCTGCGGAGGCTCAGTGGCGTCATAACGGCTGTCACAGCCCTCGGAGAGGGCGTTTCCCGTAGCCCGTCCCATTTCATGGGCGGGCGTGCCCCAGAATCCGAATGCACCCGTCCTGGGGAATCGGCAAGGAACGATGCTACAATGAGATTCATTGTTCACTCAGCGGGCTACCGGCGATGATTACGACGCTGCAAAAAAGCCTGGCACAACAAGTAAAACGTCTTAACAGCGTCAAGAACTGCTCGCTGACGCAGGATAATGTGTTGTCCGCCAATCTGTGGAGCGGCGCAGCGGTACACATTCACGTCTTCGATGCTGTGCCCAAGACACGCCAGATCAAGCGAATTCTTCAAGAAACATCACGCCTGGGCATCGGCGCGTTGTTTTTGATCGACGCCCGGCTTTTGCCGCCCGATGGTGCGCGGGTTGAACCCGCCGATTGGCAGATTGCGCTCCACGAACTCTCTAGCGGCCGGATTTACACCTACCGGATAGACAATCAGCAGGCGATTATCGGACAGGTACATTTCAGAGTGTACGGAGGTAATCTGCGCGAGGTCTGGTATGGGCCGGATGTGACACCATCCGGGCTGCCGTTTTACCGCGTGTGGGTGAAGACGCCCAGTATTCGCGGCGACTGGCTGATTGCCAATTTTGGAAACGAACTATTCTGGAAGCAAAGTGATTTCCGCGCAGAACGATTGACGGAACAGGCAAAATACGAAGGCCAGCGCGTTAACCATTGGTCGAGTGAGCGTGCCTATGGCGCTTACATGGATCGCACTGTGCCGATGCTTCAGGATGCCAAGCTCGAAATTGCCTACAAGCAATTGGGTTTAACGCGCGATGCGGCGGAGGATGACGTTAAGTCTGCGTTCCGCAAGCTGGCGCGCGAGTGCCACCCTGACGTGAGCCACCTGCCCAAGGATGAAGCCGAACGCCGCTTCCAGGTCATCAATGAGGCATACACCTACATCAGAACCACAAACGGCTGGTGAATCTTCAATTCGACGGCGTCGGCGTCCTGGTGACAGTAGGCCGCGGCGTCCGCGTTGGCGTGGCGAATGGGTTTGGCAAAGCGGGTGCCCAGATCGATTGACCGGCAGTGATGCGATTCGGATCTTGCAGACAATTTGCCTCGGCCAGATCTGCGACCGACACTCCCACGAGCTGGGCGATTGCCTGGAGTGTATCTCCACGACGAACAGTGTAAAGCTCCCAGTCGGTGTGGGGAGAGAGCGTACAAATGAACACAGGCGTGGGCGTTCTGGTAGCAACGACTCGCGTCGCTGAGGGCCTACTCGTGGCAGCAGCGGGTGATGCAAGCACATCCTGTTGAGATGAAGAAGGTGTCGATCGATCAGGCGCGGTAGCGACGGGTGTATCAACCGCGATCATCGGCGAAGATTCTATGGCCGGTGTGGCCTGGAAAAGCGTCGGCGGTACCAAGTCGGAGATAGGCGGACTCCGGCGGTGATCATCATCGGTGAGTGGGAAGAGAAAGGCCAGGATCACGAGCACGATCACAGCAATAATGATCCGCCTCAGCCCGGATGGTACACGGTCGATCAAAGCCTGAAGTCGCGCTGCCAACTTTTACCCCACCAATAGTTGGTTTGCAGTGTCCTCAGTTCAATTATAGCCTGAGACAGGGGAGATACACGCCAGATTTGGCGAATGACCCGGTTTTTTGTTGTCTTGAGAACAAAATTTGTATGTCATGCCTAAAATAATTACAATATCATTCATCGTTCTCATTACGAGACGGGTGACTTTAGCGGCCATAATTTTGCAGGCTTTTAAGCTTGCCAGGATGCGGAGGGAAAATGACCGACCCCGCAGAAGTAAGCGACGCAGCATTGATAGAGCGTTTGCGCGATCAAGACCTTGAAGCATTGGGCGTTCTGTTTGACCGTTATTCCCCTCAGCTTTATCGCACAGCCGTGGCAGTTCTGCATGATCCGGCCGCTGCTGAAGACATCGTTCAAGACTGTTTCTTACGTCTACACCAATATGCCCATCGTATCGACA
>JAHDWN010000024.1:53324-104453 GCA_023382675.1 Anaerolineae bacterium | reverse complement strand
GTCCCAGACAATCCTTTGGTTAATAGTGTCGTCCCCTTTACAATCGCGATGGGGAGGGGAGTCGAGCGCAGCGAGGTGGGGTGGGGATGAGGGACGCTATTCGGTCGGGTACGTCAGACCCCATTGGCCGCGGATCGTATCCATCGTGCGCATGATGTCGAGCGATTGATCGAGCGGCATGATGTCACTCTCTTGCTTGCCGGCCTGGATGCAGCGCCCGACCTCCATCACTTCGTAGTTGTAGCCATTGCCCTCGGTCGGGATGTGCAGTGTTTGGGTGTCATACAGACGGCCTTCGAAGATCAGGCGGTTGACGACACCTTCGGGCGCGAGCTTGCCGAGCGTGATCTTGCGCGGGTTGATCCACGACTGGTGGATCTTGATCATGCCGTCTGTGCCGATGATGTCGGCTTCGACCGGCACGTTCAGGCGCACGGCGGACGAGAGCAGCGCCGTTTTGCCGCCTTCGTAGCCGAACATGTAGGCCGAACGGTCGTCTGTGCCCGTCGGGCCGAGTGTGGCCGTGCTAAAGACGGACGTGGGCGAGCCGAGCACCATGAAAGCGAACGAGATCGGGTAGATGCCCACGTCGAGCATCGCGCCGCCGCCGAGTTCTCGCTTGAACAGGCGGCTCTCCGGGTTGAAGTCGTGGTGGAACGACAGGTTGGCGCGCACAAGCTGCACGTCGCCGATCTCGCCGTCGGCCAGCCACTGGCGCACCTGTGCCATCGCCGGGATGAAGCGCGTCCACATCGCCTCCATCAGGAACAGCCCTTTTTGACGCGCCAGCGCGATCATCTCACCGGCCTGGCGCGCGTTCAGCGCGAACGGCTTCTCGACCAGCACGTGCTTGCCCGCGTTCAGGCACATCAGCGTGTTTTCGTAGTGATATGGGTGCGGCGTCGCTACGTAGATCACGTCCACGTCAGGATCAGCGGCCAGCGCTTCGTAGCTGGCGTGGCGGTGCTGCGCGCCCCAGCGGTCGGCGAAAGCATCGGCGTTTGCCTGTGAGCGCGAGCCGACCGCGACCAGCTCGGCATCATCGACGACCGACAGACCTTCGGCGAGCATCCCGGCGATATAACCCGTGCTCAAAATCCCCCAGCGCGTCTTCGACATAAGGTTGTCTCCAGATATGTGTTTATGGGTTCGCAGGCGTAGGGTCTACTATACCCAAGATGCGCCCGCCTGCCGAACTCAGAGTGTAGAGCGAATGATGTAAACCACGGAGACACAGAGAACACAGAGGAAATTGGGTAAATTGAACCGCAAAGGCGCGAAGGACACAAAGAAAATGTGGACATCTGTATCATTCGCTCCGCGCAAAACCGCTCGATAAGGGCACGGAGGACATAGAGATGAATTCTCTCCGTGCCCTCTGCGCCTCTGTGGTTCAAACGCCTTTCCCTTTTCGCTTTTGCGACTGTGCGGTTCGAATTCCCCTTCTTTCTCCGTGCCCTCTGTGTCTCCGTGGTTAGATCCGTTCTTAATCATTGGCGATGAAGACCGACTTGTACTCGCTGTAGTGTTCGAGCGCGACCATGCCCTGTTCACGACCGAGGCCGCTCTGCTTCATGCCGCCGAACGGCGCTTCGATGTGAACGCTGCTGCTGCTGTTGATCGACAGCATGCCCGTCTCGATGGCGCGTGCCACCCGCAGCGCCCGGCCAATGTCGCGCGTCCACAGCGAGCCGGACAGGCCGTAAGGCGTGTCGTTCGCCAGCCGGATCGCCTCGGCTTCACCCTCGAAGGCCATGATGCAAACGACTGGGCCGAAGATCTCCTCCTGCATGATACGCATCCCCGTCTGCACGTTGACGTAGACCGCCGGGGTCAGGAAGTTGCCGTTCGCCAGCTCGGCCTCGGTCGGCACGACGCCGCCACACAGCCGTTTCGCGCCTTCCGCATCGCCGATATTCAGGTAGTTCATGACCGTCTCGCGGTGCTGCGGCGTGATCAGCGGCCCCATCTCGGTCGCTTCCTGCGTCGGGTCGCCGACCTTGAGACTCTTCGTCCGGGCGGTGAAGCGCTCGACAAACTCGTCGAAGATCGGGCGCTCGACGAAGATGCGGCTGCGCGAACAGCAGTCCTGCCCGGCATTGTCGTAGACGGCGAAGATTGATGACTCGACGCACGTATCGAGATAGGCATCGGCAAAGACGACATTGGCTGACTTGCCGCCAAGTTCGAGCGACACACGCTTAATGCCATCCGCTGCCTGCTTCATCACACCCATGCCGATCTCGGTCGAGCCGGTGAACGAGATCTTGCGCACCAGTGGGTGCGTCACAAGTGCGCTGCCCGCCACACTACCGGAACCTGGCAGCACGTTGAGCACGCCTTCCGGCAGCCCAGCTTCGACCGCGAGATCCGCCAGCGCCAGGGCGCTCAGCGGCGTCGCGCTCGCGGGCTTGACGATGACCGTGTTGCCCATCGCCAGCGCCGGGGCGACCTTCCAACCGGTGATCACCAGCGGGAAGTTCCAGGGCACGATCAGGACACAGACGCCGAGCGGCTCGCGGAAAGTGAGCGCCGTTCCGTTGGCGTTGGCCGGGATCGTCTGGCCGTGGAATTTGTTGACCGCGCCTGCGTAGTATTCGAACGTGTTCGCCACCGCGCCGATCTCGCCGCGCGCGGCGCTGATCGGCTTGCCGCCGTTGGCGGATTCGATCTGCGCCAGCATCTCCTGGCGCTCGCGGATCAGGTTGGCAATGCGCTGCAAGATCTGGCCGCGCTCACGGGAACGCATCGTCTTCCACGCGCCGGTGCTGAAGCGCTGGTGCGCCAGCTTGACGGTCGCGTCGACGTCGGCGGCGCTGGCCTGCGCGACCTCGGCGATGGGCTGACCGGTCGCCGGGTTGTAGGCCGGGGCGGTGCGCCCGTCACTGCTGGCGCTGCGCTTGCCGCCGCTCGCCAGGCCTTCGAAAGGAATTTGCTGAGTGGTCATGATCGTCGTCCTATTCCGGGGTGACGTAAGCCGCCGTGATGCCGCCGTCAACCACGAACTCGGTGCCGGTGACATACGACGATTCATCCGACGCAAGATACAGAGCGGCGTAGGCGAGTTCTTTGGCCTCGCCGAAGCGACCCATCGGGATGTGAACCAGCCGGCGCTGCTTCTTGGCTTCGGTGTTGAGGAAGCTCATCAGCAGTTCGGTGCGCAGCGGGCCAGGGCAGAGCGCGTTGACGCGGATGTTTTCGCGCGCGTGGATGATCGCCAGTTCGCGCGTCATCGCCAGCACGCCGCCCTTGCTCGCCGTGTAGGCGATCTGCGGGGTGGCCGCGCCGAGCAGCGCCACGAACGACGCCGTGTTGATGACGGAGCCGCCGCCCGCGCGGCGCAGAGCAGGGATGCCGTATTTGCAGCCGAAGAAGACGCCCTTGAGGTTGATCGCCATCGTCAGATCCCAGATGGCCTCCTCAGTCGTCATGGCGTTGTCGTCGTTGCTGTGCATGATCCCGGCATTGTTGAACAGGATGTTCAGCTTACCGTAGGTCGTCTCGGCAACGTTGACCATGTTTTCGCAGTCGGCAGCCTTCGAGACATCGCTGTGGACATACACAGCTTTGCCGCCGCCCAGTTCGACCTGGCGCACGGTTTCCTGGCCCTCGGCGTCGTTCACGTCGGCGACGACCACGCTCGCGCCTTCCTGCGCGAAGAGCAGCGCCGTTTCGCGGCCAATGCCGCTCGCAGCGCCCGTGATCAGCGCTACTTTGTTTTCCAATCGCATGGTTGTGTTCCCTTCTTGTTGCCTGCGCTGCCGCCGCAGTCTGTGCAGACGCGGCGTCCTTAGGTAAATATTCTGCATGGCAATTGCATCAACATCGGGAATCGACCTGTAGGGACGCGATTTTTCGCGTCCGAGTTCACGGACGGCAAGAATGCCGTCCCTACGAACCGTTTGTCCTTCTGTCGCCTACACAAGAATTGATGCAATCACCCTGTTATCTATCGTTTCGGACGAGGCACGCCTCGTCCCTACAACGCACCTCGCATTTCGGCGGGACGACCCGTGGGTTGTCCGCCAACACCCAACCACCAATTACCCTCCAATCAAATTTGCTCGAAATAGCGCGCGCGCTCCCAGTTTGTCACCGCGCGGTCGTAGGCAGCCTGTTCAGTCTTGAAGAAGTGCAGGTAATGCTCGACCACGTCGTCACCAAAGGCTGCCCGGGCGAAGCTGCTCCCCGCGAAGGCGTCGATGGCTTCGTGCAGGGTGCGCGGCACCTGCGGCAGACCCTGCGCTGCATAGATGTCGCCCTCGAAGCTCGGCGGCGGCTCGATCTGGTTGCGAATGCCGTCCAGCCCGGAGGCGAGCGCCGCCGCATACGCCAGATACGGGTTGATGTCCGCGCCAGGGATGCGCGACTCGATGCGCAGCGCCTTGCCGTGCCCGACGACGCGGAAGCCCGCCGTCCGGTTGTCGACGCTCCAGGCCAGGCTCGTCGGCGCCCACGAGCCGGATTGATAGCGCTTGTAGCTGTTGATCGTTGGCGCGTAGAAGACCATCAGCTCGCGCGCGTGGGCGATCCAGCCGCCCATGAACCAGCGGAAGATGTCCGAGCCATGCACCGGCCCCACCGGCGTGTCGCCCACGAACAGGTTGCGTGTTTCGTCCGTGTCCCACAGGCTGAGATGCATGTGGCTGCTCGACCCGGCGTAACGCTCATCGACCTTCGCCATGAAGCTGACCGAGAGGCCGAGCGCGTAAGCCAGTTCTTTGAAGCACTGCTTGTAGATGGCATGGCGGTCGGCCATGGTCAGGGCGGGCGCATAGCGGATGTTGAGTTCATGCTGGCCGGGACCCCATTCACCTTTGCTGAATTCGACCGGCACGCCGCTGTCGGTCAGGTGTTTGCGTGCGGCGGCGTTCAGCACTTCTTCGCGTGTGCCCTGGAGGATGTGATAATCCTCGATGTACGCGCCGAAATGCTTCAGGCCGACGTAGCCCTTGTCGCGCGCGCTGGCGTAGGTCTCGTCGAAGATGAAGTATTCCAGCTCAGACGCGCCGAGCGCGCTGTAGCCCTGGCTCGCCGCGGCTTCGATCTGTTTGCGCAGGATGCTGCGCGGCGCAACGGCGACCGGCGCGTGGGCTGTCTCGTCATTCACGTCGCAGATGACGAGCGCCGACCGATCCAGCCAGGTCGCCCGACGCAGCGTGCTCAAATCCGGCGCGAGGTGAAAGTCGCCGTAGCCGAGTTCCCAGTTGGCGTAGCGATAGCCCGGTACCGGCTCCATCGGCATATCGACTGTCAGCAGGTAGTTGCAGGCGTGCATCCCGGACTCGGCGGTCTGGTCAAGAAAAAACTCGCCCGTGACTCGCTTGCCCATGAAGCGCCCGTACACATCCGTGAAGACCGCAACCACCGTTTCAATCGTGCCATCCACGATTGCCTGCCGCAGTTGGTCGAGAGTCAGCATCCCGCGTATCTTTTGGTCAGACATAAATTTACCCCTGCGCGTGGTGCAGGCTCGCCGGCCCCCGGCAAGCACTGTTAAAGAATCTTTAAGACCCGGCGCAGACTATACCATATGCCGACCGAGTCGGGGGCTGTTCAAGTCTTAGGGCCATGCGGTGACGCTGTGAATGTCTCCCTTCCACTCAATCCCCTCCCCATCGCGATGGGGAGGGGACGAACCGCAGGTTCAGGGGTGGGGATGAAAGACGACTCAAGCTATATACTCTGAGGCTGCATTAGGGACAGACTATATCGCTGACGATGGCCGCGCAAACACCGGCGAATGAACCTTCAAAAATCGTAAGGACTATATTATGTAACCGGCGTGGGGCAGGCAGGGGACGGCAGCGGATTTTCGCCGCCGTGGTTAGATGAGCGAAAATTTCAGGATAAGAGATCCATTTACGGGCGCATTCCCTGCCGGAGATGGGGAGGTTACGCAGGTCGATCCGGTCTGCGGTCGAGTTTACGCTCAAAATTCGATTTGCAACTCGATAGATCGTAACGATAGAATGTCCCCCCAGCGCACGCACAGGTGGGGGAAACTGACATAGATGCCATTCTGCAATCTGCCCCAGACCCGCATCGCTTCTCGCAGAAGGGTAGACCCACCACAGGTCGTACAGCCGGAGCGTGCCCGGCGCAAACTCGTTGTTGTTCGCTTTGTTTAGGAGAGAGATACTTATGAATCGGATGAAGAAAGCCCTTGGTCTCGCGCTCATTCTGACGCTGACCCTGGTGCTGGCGTTGGCGCCCGCCGCCGCGCAGGACGTGCCGACCCTGACCGTCGGCTTTGCTCAGGAGCCGGACAGCATGAACGGCTTCTACACCAGCATGGCGTTCGCGCAGTGGGCGAACGATCTCGTGCAGGCCAGCCTGTGGGATATTGCGGACACACTGGAATCCGTGCCTGTACTGGTGGACGAAATCCCATCGGTTGAAAACGGCGGCATCAGTGAAGACTACATGACCTACACGATCAAGCTCAAGCCGGGCCTGATGTGGAGCGATGGCACGCCCCTGACCTCGGATGATCTGGTCTTCACCTTCCAGATGGTCATGGACCCGGCCAACAATATGCTCCAGGCCAGCTCGATCCGTGACGCGCTGGTCTCTGTGGAAGCTGTAGACGAGACGACCTTCACCCTGACCTTCAACTCACCGAAGCCGTTCCCGGAAGACATGGCCGGTTCGCCGGGTCTGTCCACGATTCTGCCCGCGCACATTTTCCGCCCGGTTTATGAGAGCGAAGGCAGCATCGAGTTTGCCGATGAAAATCAGGACCCGACCGTCTTCAGCGGCCCGTATGTGTTGAGCGAGTGGCGTCGTGGCGAGTCGATGACCTTCGAAGCCAACCCGAACTACATCGTTGGCCAGCCGCAGATTGGCCGCGTCATCATCCGCTTCTTCCCGGATACCGACACGCAGTACGCGGCTCTGGAAGCCGGCCAGCTTGACTTCGTGCCGAACATCAGCGAAGGCGACAAGCCGCGCATCGCCGGTTTCGAGGGCGTGTCCCAGTTGACCGTCTTCGGCGGCTACATCGAAAGCCTGTGGCTGAACGTGCGCACCGAAGAAGCTCCCCGCGCCGGCCATCCGGCGCTCCAGGACCTGCGCGTCCGCCAGGCGATCCGCTACGCGCTCAACCGTCAGGCGATTTCCGACGATTTGCTCGCTGGCACCGTCAGCCCAACCGACAGCATCTACGCCGGTTCGCCGTTTGAAGATCCCAATCTCGGCGTGACCCCGCACGACGCGGCTGCCGCCGTGGCGCTGCTCGATGAGGCCGGTTGGGTCGATAGCAACGGCGATGGCGTCCGCGATAAGGACGGCGTCGAACTGATGCTGCGCTACAGCACCACGAACGCGGGCTGGCGCAACAACATCCAGGCCGTCGTGCAGCAGCAGCTCGCCCAGGTCGGCGTCGGCACGATCCTCGAAGCCTACCCGGCCAGCGAATTCTTCGGCGCGTGGGCGAATAACGGTATCAACGCCGTCGGCGAATACGACATTGCCCAGTATGCCAACAACACCGCACTGACCAACCCGGCCAACGTCACGGTGTACGAAGCGCTGAACTGCGAACAGATCCCTGGCGAGAGTAACCCCGGTGGCCAGAACTTCACCGGCTTCTGCAGCCCGGAAATGGACGCCTTTGCGCAGACCACGCTGACCTCGCTTGACGCGGCTGAGCGGCTGGATGCGGCCTATGGCATTCAGGCGATCATGAAGGAACAGGCCCCTCTGATCAACCTGTTCCCGCGTGGTGATAACTACGCCTACGTGACCGCACGCTTCGCGGAGACCCCGCGCGTGGGTTCGGGTGTCGGCAACCAGTGGTTCGACATCCTGAACTGGCAACTGAGCGGCTAGTCTAGAGTTTGTTTAGCGCTGGAGGCGGGCCGTCGTGCCCGTCTCCGGCTATCTGATATTCGTGTTGGCAAGCCAATGACTCAATTCATTTTTCGACGCCTGCTCCAGGCCATTCCCCTCCTGTTCATCATCAGTTTCGTGCTGTTCGCCTTTACGAACGCCCTGGGCGATCCCCTGGCGGTGTTCGCCGAGTCACGCCAGCGCCCCTCGGCAGCGGAACGCGAGATGTTGGTGCGCCGCCTGGGGCTGGATCGGCCGATCTTCGAGCAGTATCTTGTCTGGTTGGTCGGCAACGACTGGATGTTGGTCGACGTGCGTGGTGATGGCAGCGTGATGGAACCGGGGACGCGCAAGGGCGTCCTGCGCGGCGATCTTGGCCTGTCGTTCGTCACGCGCAAACCCGCCTGGACGCGCATCGAGGAACGGCTGCCGATGACGCTGACACTGATGGTCCCGGCGTACATCATCACGGTCGTGCTGGCGATAGGCATCGGCGTCTACTCGTCGATCCGGCAGTATTCTTTGACCGACAATGTGATTACCGGCCTGTCCTTTTTCTTTTATTCGATGCCGATCTTTTTTATCGCCTTGCTGACGATCTATATATTCGGGGTGCAGTTCCCCAGATGGAACTTACCCGGCTTACCTATCGGCGGCACGGGCAACGGCTCGTTCCCGGATCTGCTCGTGCATATGCTGATGCCGGTCTTCTGCCTGGTCGCAATCCAGCTCGCCGGTTACGTTCGCTTTATTCGCTCGTCGATGCTGGATGTGCTCAACCAGGATTACATTCGTACGGCGCACGCCAAAGGTCTGAGCGAAAACCGGGTCGTCCAACGCCATGCCTTTAAGAATGCGTCGCTGCCGCTGGTGACGCTCATCGGCCTGGATCTGCCGTTTCTGCTGGCAGGCGCGGTCGTCACCGAGCGTATTTTTGCCTGGCCGGGGATGGGACGCCTGTTCATCGAAAGTTTCGAACGCGCGGATGTGCCTGTGATGATGGCGATCTTGATGCTGCTGTGTCTGTTAGTCGTCGCCTTCCAACTGCTGACCGATGTTGTTTATACCTGGTTCGACCCGCGTATTCGGTATTAGGGAGAGACGCCGATGGCTACACTTGGAAAATCTCAACCCATTCCGAAACTCAACGAGCATACTTACGTCGCGGGTAGGTCGAATCTAGCGCGCAGCCTCGCCCAACTCCGCCGGCATCGCATGGCCCTGGTTGGCGCGGCGCTGGTGACATTCGTCATCCTGTTTGTCGTCGTCGGCTCGATCCTGATCCCGGAGGCGGACTCGCGCTACAACGATCCCTCGCGCGCGCTGCAAGCGCCATCCGTCGAACATCCCTTCGGCACCGACGTGATCGGGCGCGATATCCTGGCGCGCGTGGTCTATGGCGGGCAGGTGTCGCTGTTCGTCGGCGTCACCGCCGTGATCGTGCAGATTCTCGTCGGCACGTTCGTCGGCGTCGCGGCAGGCTATCTGGGCGGGGCGGTCGATTCGGTGTTGATGCGTCTGGCGGAAGCGATGCTGAGTATTCCACAGTTGTTCCTGGCATTGATCGCGCTGCGGCTGTTTTCTGATCCGACGCAGTTTCCCGATTTCACGTTCATGGGTCGGCAGTACAGCGCAACCATGATTGTGATCGTGTTCGTCATCGGCCTGACGAGCTGGATGCGCGTCTCGCGGATCGTGCGCTCGGTCGTGCTCTCGGTCAAGGAGCAGGAATACGTGACAGCGGCACACGCGATCGGCGCGAGCAGCGTGCGCACCGTGCTCGTCCACGTGCTGCCGAACTGCCTGGCGCCCATCGTCGTCTCGGCGACGCTCGGCGTGGCGGCGGCGATCCTGCTGGAGGCGTATCTGGGTTTCCTGGGGCTGGGCGTGCGTGCGCCGACCCCGACCTGGGGCAACATCATGGGGCAGGCAAACAGCTATCTGAATCAGTGGTACTACTGGTTCTTCCCGGCGCTGTTCATCATGCTGACGACACTGGGGATCAATTTCCTGGGCGACGGCCTGCGCGACGCCTTCGATCCCAAGTCGCTGCGGTGATTGTGGCAAGACGGTCGGAATTTCAATCCAACTCATAAGAACACGGAGATCGTGCGCACCTGTGGCGATAGTCTGCACGTCTTGATAGAACGCTAAACGCTATGCAAGGCGTTGTACAATTGTACAGCCAGTGAATGAGGGTAATGCGACATGAGCGCACTCGAACGCGAGGTTGTCGAGAAATTTCATCAGTTGGATAGGGATGCGTAAAAGCGAGTCCTTGAACTGATCGTTCAGGAAGCAAACTCAGAGGAACAGGCTGGCGCGGCTGAGTTTGATTATGATGCCTGGTTTCGTGACGTTGAGACGTTGCGACAGGCGATACAGGTCAGTCATGGCGACAAGCTCCCGTCCATGGATGTCGTCAGTCTCCTGCGAGACATCCGCGATGGTGAAGATGAATGACCGTCGTCCTGGTGGCGGGCGCATCATGATGCGCCCCTACCGGCCCTCAAGATGAGATCGTTTCCTTCTCTGTGGCCTCTGTGTCTCTGCGGTTCAAATCTCCTTTCGCGCACGCATCTGAATTCCTATGGCTGATGCGCGCGTCCGGTTGCATAATCTCCACTCATCATCACAACCATTCACGAAAGGGCAGTCACCGTGGCTGATTTCACCATCCAGCTTGAGAAGATCGCGCAGGCGGTCGGCATTCTGCAAGAGAAGAACGTCGATCTATGGCTGACGTTCGTGCGCGAGACTGAGCACAACGCCGACCCGGCGCTGCCGCTGATCTCGCCGTCGAACGTCACCTGGCACACGGCGCTGATCATCACGCGCGACGGGCACAAGGTCGCCATCGCCGGGCGCTACGAGATCGTCAACTTCGAGCGCATGGGCATCTGGGACGAATGCATCAAATACGACCAGAGCATCCAGCCCGCGCTGATCGAGGTGCTTGACCGGCTCAGCCCGCGCCAGATCGCCGTCAACTATTCCGAGAGCGACACCGCCGCCGACGGCCTGTCGCACGGGATGTACCTGACGCTCCAACGCTACCTGGCGGGCAAGCCGTACACGCTCATTTCTGCCGAGGACATCCTCAACCCGCTGCGTGGGCGCAAGACGCCGGGTGAGATCGCGCGTATCCGGGCGGCTGTGGCGCTGACGGACGACATCATCGACCGCATCACCGCCTATCTCAAGCCCGGCCTGAGCGAACTGGAGATCGCCAACTACATCCACGCCGAATACCGCAAAGAGGGCGTCATCCCCTCGTGGGACCCCGGTCACTGCCCGACCGTCACCTGTGGCCCTGACTCGCCGGTCGGCCACGTCTCGCCGTCGGCGGACTACATCGCCAGAGCCGGGCAGCTCGTGCGCATCGACCAGGGCGTCATCCTCAATCACTACATCAGCGACATCCAGCGCGTCTGGTACTTGCAGCCAGCGGGCGCGACAGGCATCCCCGCGCCGGTGCAGCACGCTTTCGACTCGGTGCGGGCGGCGATTCTGGCTGCGGGCGCTGTGCTCAAGCCGGGTGTGCAGGGCTGTGTCGTCGATGACGCCGCGCGCAACACGATTGTCGCCGCCGGGTACCCGGAGTATCAGCACGCGGTCGGCCACATGATCGGGCGCACGGTGCATGACGGCGCGACGCTGCTCGGCCCGCGCTGGGAGCGCTATGGCAAGACGCCGTTCGGTATCGTCGAGGCGGGCAACTGCTTCACACTCGAACTCGGCGTGCAGGTGCCGGGCTACGGCCTCGTCAGCCTGGAGGAGGACGTGGTCGTGACCGAGACGGGCTACGAATGGCTGGGCAAGCCGCAGACGGAGATCATCGTCGTGCCGGTGTGAGGTCTAAACCACAGAGACGCAGAGGACACAGAGGGGAAAAACAAACTGAACCGCTAAGGCGCAAAAACGCAAAGGGTAATACTGTAGGGGCGCGCAATGGCGCGTCCATCGAATACGTCTACGCCGACCTAAAACTGCTAGGCTATCCGTCGGACAGGGTGCGCCCTGTCGCCACATCAGTCGGTTGTGGCCTACGGACGTCATTCTTGAGACATTCCCTTTGTGTCCTTCGTGCCTTTGCGGTTCAAATTGTGGTTTCCCGATTTTCCTTCCGTGCCTCTGTGTTCTCTGTGATTCAAAATCTTCACTGCCGTCGCCGCCGGCAGGCGTAGGGGCCGGTCGCGGCTTCCAGGCTGATCGGTTGCAGATCGCTCAGCGAGAGGGCGCTGTAGCGCACGGAGAGCACGGGCGTCTTCCAGAACTCTGACGCGCGCAGGCCGCACAGATGGCGCGTGACGACCTCGACCGCGCCGCCCGCATAGTTGTGATGCAGGATCAGGCTGACCTGCGTGCCCAGGTCGTGATACCAGTAGCCCGCGCTCAGATCGGCTGGCCGCCCCAGACTGAGATAGACGTCGCCGAGCGTCAGCCCCGGATCGACGCGCACGTAGATCGTATCAATGGGCACGTCCGGCAGTGCGGGATCATGGTTCATTTCCATGCGCCCGCGCCGCTGAAGCGGGTAGAGCAGGTAGCCGCTCCAGTGGATCAGCCGGTAGAGCGGCAGTCTGGCGCGGCGGTATTGCAGCTCGAATTCCATTCGGGCGTGGGCGGCGTGTTCACTGTCGAGGATCGCCAGCGCGTCATCCAGGCCGGTCACGCCGGGGCGGATGCCGAGGAAGCACGGCGCATCGCAGCCGGGCGGCAGCAGCAGATCGCGCAGGCCGCCGTCGTCGTAGGGCCGCGCGTGCAGGCCGATCATGACGGCGGTGAAGATGGCGATCAGCAGCCCGCCCAGCCGCACGAGCAAGCCGATCATCGCCTCAGCCGTTGAGCGCTGCGAACGAGGGCTTGAGCGCCGGGTAGAGGCCGCGATAGACCTCGAACTGACGCGCGTAGACATCCGCCAACGATGTATCCGGCTGGTAGACGTGCTCGACCTGCGCCGCGCGCGCTGCCGCCGCGCCCGCATCGTCGATCAGGCCGATGGCCGCCGCGGCCAGGAAGACATCGCCGAGCGGCGCGCCGGGGTTATCTTTGAGCACGGTCAGCGGCTGCTGGGTGACGTCGGCGATGATCTGGCACCAGAGTGGGCTGCGCGTGGGGCCGCCGACGCCGCGCAGTTCGGTCAGCGTCGCGCCGACCTCCTCGGCCACCAGGATGTTGTGCGCTATGGCGAAAGCCGTGCCTTCGAGCACGGCGCGGATCAACTGCGGCTGGCGCGTGTTCAGGCTCAGCCCGGCGAAGACGCCGCGCGCGTGGCCGTCGTTGATCGGCTGGAGTTCGCCGCTCAGGTAGGGCAGGAAGAGCAGGCCGCTGCTGCCCGGTTCACTCTGAGCGGCGAGCGCGGTCATCGCTTCGAAATCGGTGTGGCCGAGCAGATCGCGCATCCAGGCGAGCGACGCGCCAAAAGCGACAATCGTCCCGCCGACGAACCACTGCTGTTCGAGTACGTGGGCGAAGATCAGCATCAGCGGGTGTGCCAGCGGGCGATCCTGGGCGATATAGATCGAGCCGCCCGTGCCGAGTGAGAGCATGGCCTGCCCCGGCTGGCTGACGCCGACCGCCAGCCCGGCTGCCGACGTATCCTCACCCCCGGCGATGACGGGCGTGTCCACTTGCAAGCCCAGCGCCGCCGCCGCTTGCGGGAGCAGCCCGCCGACAATCGCCTGGCATGGCTCGACGCGCGGGTAGAGCCGCCGCGGCGTGCCATACGCCTCGATCAATTCGTCCGACCAATCGCCCGCCAACTGATCGAGCGAGAAGGCGATGCTGGCGTCAGAGACGTTGAGGACACGCTCGCCCGTCAGGCGGAAGGTGCCGTAGCCGGTCGTCGTCAGCCAGGTCGCCGCGCGCGCGATCACGTCCGGCATGTGCGTTTGCAGCCAGATGAGCTTGGGATCGACGCTGTAGGGCGCGGGGTGCTTGCCGTTGATGGCGAGGATGCGCGGGCCACAGCGCTCGCGGAGCATGGCGGACTCGGCTTCCGAGCGCGCGTCCATCCAGATGATGCCTGGATGCACCGGCTGGCCCGCCGCGTCGATCAAGACCGCGCCCGCGCCCTGGCCGCTCAGGCCGATGGCCTTGATCTGCCCCGGCTGCGCGCCCGACTGCGCCATCACCTGGCGCGTCACGCTGGCGACGCCCTGCCACCAGTCTTCCGGATTCTGTTCGACCCAGCCGGGGCGCGGTGTGAGCAGGCCGTAGCTTTCCGTGGCCTGCGCGACTACCTTGCCGTCCGGCGTCGCCAGGATCGCCTTGGCGTTGGTCGTGCCGATGTCGATGCCTAAGAGGAGTTCGTTGGACATGATTCGTATCTATTGGAATGGCGCATGGGCAGAGTATAACGAATCTGCGTGATGGTCAGCACTGCGCGACGATGCGATGAACCCGGCTATGAAGGCGCGTGGCACGGATATGCAGATCTTGGAGTAGACGCAGCACCCGGTCAAGATGCCCACGACGGTTTCTGCACCCTTGAAATATGAGTGATTCAGTAAAAAGCAACGGTCTATTTCCGATTTCTTTTGGTGATTATGTGCCATAACTCCGCCTGGTGGATTGCCTTATCCTGCAAAGAGCGATGGAGGCGGCGAACACGCTCGCCATCGTGACGCTTGAACGAGGTATGGAGGATCACTGTAGTGGAAGTCGTCAAGCATATCGCTCTCGTCGCCCATGACCACCAGAAACATGATCTGGTCGAGTGGGTCAAGTGGAATCACGAGGTACTGTCACAGCACACGCTTGTCTGCACCGGCACAACCGGTCGGCTCGTCGAAGAGTCGCTCAGCAGCATCACATCTGAGGAGGCCGTTGAAAAGCCACCGGTCGAGATCATCAAGCTGAAGTCGGGACCGCTGGGCGGCGACCAGCAGTTGGGAGCGATGATCGCAGAAGGGCGCATCGACTTCATCATCTTCTTCTGGGACCCGATGGAGCCGCATCCCCACGATGTTGACGTCAAGGCGCTCCTGCGCATTGCCGTCGTTTACAACATCCCAACCGCGTGTAACCGCGCCACTGCGGATTACATGATTTCCTCACCGTTGATGAATCAGTCGTACGCACCGATCCGGCGCGAATACGATACCTACCTGGATCGGCCGATCGTGGCGATCACCGATTGACGTCGTAGACTAGAAAAGCTGATAGAGGCGGGCCTGTGCCATCAGTGGCCGGGCCTGCCTCGATCGTTGTGCAGTCTTTGACAATGGTACAGTGCGAGCAAGCCCCGCGAATCCCGTCGCGATTCACCCCCTGCTGCGTGCTCAGTCAGCTAGCTAGATCCATTTCGATTGTCCTGTAGATTCCTTTGGCAGCTTGTTGACTGCCTAGAACACATGAGCTAGTATTGATCTGGAGCAAGCAGGCATCGGAGAAGCTGTCCTCATGAGCACAACTGACAAGCCTATTGAGGTCTACCTGGAAGTCGGCCAGAAGCGGACGTTCGCTATTGTCCCTGATTGGCCGGGTTGGAGCCGCGGCGGGCGCGACGAGGCCACAGCCCTGCATTCGCTGTGCGATTATGCGCCGCGTTATGCGCGCGTGCTCCAGGCGACAGCGCTCGGATTCCATGCGCCATCTGACATGTCGGCGATAGCGGTGATCGAGCGGCTGCCGGGCAACGCGACGACCGATTTTGGCGCGCCCGACGCTGTCCTACCCGGTGACACGGAGCCTGTCGATCCGGCGGAGCTGGAGCGCTGGGGCGCGATCCTGCAAGCGTGCTGGCGGGCGTTCGATGCAGCTGTGGAGGCAGCGACCGGGCAGATCCTGCGCACAGGCCCGCGCGGCGGTGGGCGCGATCTGACGAGGATCGTCGAGCACGCGCGCGAGAGCGATGCCGCCTATCTCCGCAGCCTGGGCGGGACGCTCAAGCTCGACACCGACGATCCCGGCCGCGCGCTTGCGCAAACCCGCGAGGCCATGCTGACCACGTTGAGCGCCGCCGCCCGTGGCGAGATACCCGCACGGGGGCCGCGGGGCGGACTCCGCTGGACGCCGCGCTACTTCGTTCGCCGCGTGGCCTGGCACGCACTCGATCACGTCTGGGAGATCGAGGATCGGGCCGAATGATTACGCCGACTGCGATGTGTTGGCGGTCAGCTTTCGGGATGCAGGTACAACACCGCTTCACGATCTAGGGAGCACTGGGCATTATAGAGTGACGCCTAATCGTGTTGGTCAAAGGGCGCACAAACAGGTAGACAAGTGATTTTCAGCGAGATCCGAGACCCCAGGCTGATCACCGTGCGTCGCGGCGGCACCCTACAGGACGCCGATCATCGCCTTCTGGCAGTGTGGGCGGCTGGTTGCGCGCAGCACGTGCTGCATTTCTTCGAGCAAGTGCAACCCGATGACGACCGCCCGCGCCGGGCGCTTGAACAGGTGCATGCTTGGGTGCGAGGTGAAGTTTCGATGACTCAAGCCCGTACCGCCGCCGGGCACGCCATGGGTGCTGCCAGAGTGTTGAGCGGCCCTGCGCGGGAAGCGGCCTACGCCGCCGGGCAAGCTGCGGCGGTGGCGCATGTGGCAGCTCACGAACTGGGCGCAGCGGCCTATGCGATCCGGGCTGCACGCGCGGCGGCTCCAGAAGATCAGCGGATGGAGGCTGGTCGTCTGGAGTGCCAGTGGCAGCGCGCACAACTTCCCGACGAAATCCGAGAACTCGTGCTTGACGACCAGAGGTTGCGCAATGAGTATTGCTGGTTCGTATTCGATTGCTGACCAGTTCGCTCAGGCCACCGCGACCGCCGGGCACTCTCTAATGAGCACAGGGGATGCTCATTGATCGAAGAGAGTGGGTTGTTCTCTTCTTCAACATCGCCTTCGCTGACCGCCTTCCAGCGAGAGGTTGCTCCGCCATTGGTGCGAAAGCGCGGTGCTTTGTTACACTGATCCGCCAGATGCAATTCGACAGTAGAAGTGAGCCTGACGATGATGCCTTTGCTGTATCCAGACTGGCGTGAGAAGGTCGCCTTTGGCACAGATGGCCCGCAGCCCACGGTCTTGATCGAGAACGAAAAGATGAAGGTTGTGCTTGCCGGGTTGAAGCCTGTCCAGAAGATCCCGCCGCACCCGGCGACGCAGAGCGTTTATCACTTTCTCCAGGGCAGCGACTGGATGACGGTGGGCGACGAACGCCACGCCATCACGGCAGGGGCGACGATGATCGTGCCAGCGGGCGCGGCGCGCGGCATCGAAGCCGAGACGGAGCTGGTTTTCCTGGCCGTGCGCACGCCGTAAGGGGTAGTTTGCCCATTTCGGCAGATACCGTTATAGTTTGGACATTCAAATAAGCATACTTAGGCATTTAGCGGCAGATGTCTAGTTATGACGTTTTCATCTCCTATTCGCGCAAAGACACCGATTTTGTGCGGCGACTCTTCGAGGCGCTCGCGGCACAGGGACGCCCGGCGTGGGTCGATTGGCAGGGCATCGACTACTCGACCAAATGGTGGGAGGAGATCTGCGCGGGCATCGACAATGCCGATAATTTCGTGCTGGTCGTCAGCCCGCAGGCGTTGAATTCCGTCTACTGCCATCGCGAGATCGAGTACGCACGCCAACGGGGCAAGCGTATCATCCCCTTCATTTACCAGACGACTGACGAGGCGCTGCTGGTTGGCGGCTGGTATGCCAGTGTAGAGATGCGGCCCGTCGAAACGCTCGCGCGGGCTAACTGGGAGTTTCTCAAGTCTGTCCAGTGGATCAACTATCCCAAACTGGCGGAGTTCGACACCGCTTTCGCCGGTTTGATCGAGACGGTCGACACCGACCCCGACCACGTGCGCATGCACACGCGGCTGCTCCAGAGCGCCGCCCATTGGGAGCAGGTCGGTCGCAACCCGGACGCGCTGCTACGCGGGGCGGATCTGGATGCGGCGGAGGCATGGCTGCACGGGTGGGACGATGCTGTCGACAAGAGGCGACCCGAACCGACCGACCGGCAGCGCGAGTTTGTCCACTCCAGCCGCGCCGCCGCTGACGATTCCGCGCAGGAAGCTGCCGAGCAAGTCCGCCGCACACGCCGCCTCAGACTCACGGCGGTGATTGCCGGCGTCGTGGGGCTGCTGGCGATCCTGGCGACAGTATTCGCGATCAATCAGACTAGCATCGCGGAAAGCAGTGCGGCGACAGCTACGGTAGCGCAAGGGCAGGCGCTGAATGCGCAGGCGACTCTGGCGACGGAAGTCGCCGCAGCGCGCCAAGAAGTGGCACAGGCGAACGCGACGCTTACGTCGGTGCCTCCAACGCTGCAAGCCGTCGCGACTCAGGTGGGGGAAGGCGAGGCACGCATCGAGTCGCTGCGCCTGGCCGCCGAGGCGGTGAACATCCTGAATGACCCCACAGGCGATCGTCTGACTGCTGCTCTCTTGGGCGTTCGGGCCATGAAGACCGCCTACACGGTGCAAGCCGACCGGGCTCTATCGCGGGTCGTCGACAGTTTGCGTGGGACAGCCCTGGTCGGGGATACGGGCGCGGTACGCGGCGCGCTGGAACTGAGCGACGGTCGCTTGCTCTCTTGGAGCGTTTATGGCACGCTGCAGCTGTGGGACGCCGACGGGGGAGCGCTGACCACGCTCGAGGGGCAATATGGCGGGCTGGAACTATCGGACGGTCGCCTGCTCTCGTGGAGCGGTGACGGCACGCTGCGGCTGTGGAACGCCAGCGGAGGAGCTATTGCCGCGCTCGAGGGGCATACTGGTCCGGTGGATGGCGGGCTGGAGCTATCGGATGGTCGCCTGCTCTCTTGGGGAGGCTGTGACGTCCTTGAGTGCGACCCCACGCTGCGGTTGTGGGATGCCGGCGGAGGGGCCATTGCCACGCTCGAGGGGCATATGGGTTCGGTAGATGGTGCGCTGGAGTTGTCGGACGGTCGACTGCTCTCTTGGGGAGGCTGCGACGGCGTTGTGTGCGACACCGCGCTGCGGCTATGGGACGCGGACGGGAGGGCGCTGACCACGCTTGAGAAATATTCGGGCGCGGTACGGGGCGCGCTGGAGCTGAGTGACGGCCACCTGCTTTCGTGGAAGGATCATGGAAGCACACTGCTGCTGTGGGATGCGGACGAAGGGACGCTGACCACGCTTGAGGGGCATACAGACTATGTAAACGGCGCGCTGGAGCTGAGTGACGGCCGCTTGCTCTCGTGGAGCGATGACGGCACGCTGCGACTGTGGGACGCGAACGGGAGGGCATTGACCATACTTGAGGGGCACACAAGTGCAGTACGCGGCGCGCTGGAACTGCGTGACGGACGCCTGTTCTCGTGGAGTGCTGACGAAACGCTGCGACTGTGGGATGCCGACGGGCGAGCGCTGACCACGCTCGAGGGGCATTCGGACTTCGTATTGGGTGCGTTGGAACTGCGTGACGGACGCCTGCTCTCGTGGAGTGATGACGGCAGGCTGCGGCTGTGGGACGTGGACGGACAGGCGCTGACCACCCTCGAGGGGCACACAAATGCGGTAGCTGGCGCGCAGGAACTGAGTGACGGCCGTCTGCTCTCGTGGGATTCCCGCACGCTGCGGCTGTGGGACGCCGATGGGGCGGCGCTGACGATGCTTGAAGGGCATACGGACTTTGTAGTTGGCACGCTTGTGCTGTCTGACGGCCGCTTGCTCTCGTGGAGCCGTGACGGCACGCTGCGGCTGTGGGACGCCGATTGGGTGCACATTGCCTGTCTTGAAGGGGTGAGGAATTACTTAATGGGCGCGTTGGAACTGAGTGACGGCCGCCTGCTCTCGTGGAGTGAGGATAGCACGCTGCGGCTATGGGACGCGGACGGAGAGGCGCTGACCACGCTCGAAGGACGAAGGGACACGGGAATGGACTGGGTAGATGGTGCGTTGGAGCTGTCTGACGGCCGCCTACTCTCATGGAGTGGTCAAACGCTGCGGCTGGGGGACGCGGACGGAGAGGTGCTGACCACGTTGGAAGGGCATACGGACTATGTAATTGGCGCGCTGGAACTGTCTGATGGCCGCCTGCTCTCGTGGAGTGAGGATAGGATTTTACAACTTTGGGATGCCCGTGGGCAGGCGCTGACCAGGATGGTGGGGCATGTCTACGGTGAGAGGGGCGTGCTGGAACTGAGTCATGGCCGCCTGCTCTCGTGGAATAATCGTGAGTGGACGCTGCTGCTGTGGGACGCGGACGGGCGCACGCTCGCGACGCTTGCAGGACATACGGGAGGGGTAAGCGGAGCGCAGGAACTGGGTGATGGCCGCCTGCTCTCGTGGAGCGGTGACGGTACACTGCGCCTTTGGGACTCGGAGGGTGAGGCTCTTGCCAAGCTCGAAGGGCATACGGACCGGGTAACGGGCGCGCAGGAACTCTCGGACGGGCGCCTGCTCTCGTGGAGTGAGGACGGCACGCTGCGGCTGTGGGACGCCGACGGGAGGGCGATCACCACACTCATGGGGCATACGGACAGAGTAAATGGCGCGCTAGAACTGAGCGATGGCCGCCTGCTCTCGTGGGGTGCGGACGGCACGCTGCGCTTTTGGGCCGGAGATCAACCCGACCTCGCCACCTACGCCTGTGCGCATCTCTATCCCTCTGATTTCACGGGAGAGCAGCGCCAGATGTATGGCCTGGACGACACGCCGACGTGCCCGGAATCATAGGTGGTCGGTGGACTCTATAGAGCGCGCTGGTGGCCTCATTGTCGTCTGAACTGCGCCACACGGCGCTCCATGATTTCAACCGCCCGCGCCACACCGCGTTCTGTCCGGATTATTTCGCCAAGCTGGGCGGCGCGGTCTCGTATGCCAGGATCACGCACGGCGATTCGTATCACTTCGGCCAGTTTTTCAGCCGTGAGCGATTTCAAATCTGGTGCTTGTGGCCCAACGCCGAGTTTCACCACTTGTTTCGCCCACACGTATTGATCGCCGACGACGGGTGTGATGATGCTTGGCACGCCCGCCCGCAAGCCTTCACCCGTCGTGCCAGCGCCGCCATGATGGATCACTGCCGCCATCCGTGGGAACAGCCATTCGTGGGGGACATTGTCTACATACACTACATTTGGGGAGTCTGCACCGCGCGCGAGACCGCCCCCGCCTGTGAGAATGAGTCCGCGTTGCCCGCTCATGTCCAGCGCCTGCAACACCAATTGCACTTTAGCTGCGCCGTCACCAGCGTTCATACTGCCAAAGCCAACATAGACCGGCGACGGGCCGCTGTCTAGAAAGTGCAAGAGTTCGGCAGACGGCTGCCAGGCGGAGGGCGCAGGCAAGAACCAGTAACCTGTCAGGTGATGGGTATCATCCCAATCCGGCAGCCTGGGGAAGAATGCCGGGCTAAAGGCGCACAGCGTAGGTATGTGCAGACGGCGGGCATGGGCATACATATCGCCGTAGGAGCGCCATGGCCGCAAGCCGAGGCCCCTGCGCCAGTGATTGGTCATTGGCCCGCCAACGACTGACCAGAGCACCTGATGCATGGCAAGATGCGTCAACCGATTGTAGCCCGCGCCCAGTGAAAAGCGCGAAAGGAGCGACCCAAGAAAGGGCGATGGAAAAGCGCGTGTGGGCGTAAAGGGAAACAGATGGACAATGGCCGCGGGCAGCTTGAGCTTCTCCGCCGCTTCCAATGCCCCGGCGCCGCCATACGCCTGCACAACAAAATCCGCCGTCCTGGCGACCTGCCAGAATTCATCCAGCGCCCCGGTCGCGCGCGCCAGCACGTCGCGCATGACACGAAATGCCCGGATCGGGTTGCCGCGCCCCTTCATGACCGCCTGTGTGTCGGGATGTTGCACAATTTCCTGCGGGTCAAAATGCAGCGGGTGGGTATTCACTCCGTAGGCTTGAATCCAATCCGTGAACGTGTTGGATGTAACGAGCGTGGCCTGATGCCCCGCTTGCTGGAGGCCCACTGCCAGCGCGATAAACGGTTGAATATCCCCCCTGGTGCCAAACGTGGAAATCGCGACGTGCATTCATTCCCCTGCCTGAACGCGATTGTGCCACTTTCGGCCCAAAATGGCGAACCTCAGTCGTCAGACCAACCTCAGGACACGCCCAGGCTGGCGACGATCTTGGCGATGCGCCGTTCGCGCGTCTCCTGCGCCCTGGCCGTTTCGACCTGGCGGACGTGCTCCTTACGCGCGGAGTAGGCCAGCGCATCGAACGCCGCGCGTGCGCCCGGCCTGGCTGCGAGCGCCGCCGCCAGGTCATCCGGGACCTCGACCGTGCGCGGCTCGGTATCGAGTTCGAGCGTGACCTCGACTTGATCGCCCGCCTTGACGCCTGCCGCTTCCCGGTGCTCCTGCGCCAACGGCAGCATGAAGACATCGCCATAAGCCGCAACGGTGCTGCGATAGGTGTAGCCGCTAAGCGTCACTCTGACGGCGGGGCGCTTCTTGCCGCCCAGCGCGTCGATGGCCTCCGCCGGGATGCGCAGGCCGGTGGCGTTCTTGCCTTCTTCCTGGACGACGGTGGTGGTAAAGGTCGTCTTCATCGCACGTCTCCATACATCGTGTATCGAATTCTCAATCGCTGATCGCCCGGATGTAGCGTTCTGCCGAGCGCTTGACGACGCTCTTCGCGTCGGTCGGCACGACTTTCTCCCACCACGCGCTGTAGAGGCGGTCGTAAGCATATGGCTCGACGGCGGCGACGATGCGCTCGACCGCCGTGCGATTGAGCGGGATGTCGTTCGGATAGCTGTACATGAACGTCACCCAGCGCGGATCGGCCACGACCATGATCGTGTCGCCCGTCAGCAGCACGCCCTTGCCGTCCGCGCCCGCTGCCCAGTGGAGGACGCTGGAGCCGGGGAAGTGCCCGCCGCAGCGGATCAGCGTGATGTCTGGCAGCAGCGAATGCGTCTCCGTCTCCCAGTAGACAATCCGCCGGTCGGGGCGCATCACCCACGGCTGGTTGTCGCGGTGCAGGTAGATCGGCGCGTCGTGGAAGGCTGCGCTCCACTCGACCATCGAGTCGTAGAAATGCGGGTGCGAGATGGCAATCGCATCGACGCCGCCCAGGGCGTTCAGCGCGGCGACGGTCACGTCGTCGATCAGGCTGATGCAGTCCCAGAGCACGTTGCCGTTCGGCGTCTGGATCAGCAGCGGGCGCTGGCCGATGGTGAAGCTCGGCACGGTGGCGATGCCGGTCAGGTTCGGCTCGACGGTGCGGATCTCGTTGTGATGGCGCTGGCGCAGGTCAGCCAGCGTCGTCCACTGCTGCCCGCTCGCCTTGACGTACTGGCGCTCGTCTTCGCAGATAGTGCAGTGCGCGGGGGGCGTTTCGCTCTCGGCATACTGCACCCCGCAGGTCATACAAATGAAGTTGGGCATCAGCCGCTCCGTTTCGATTAGAAATGGCACGAGTCCAGCGATTGGCGCTGGACTCACATCATCATACGCTCAAAGCTGGCGCGGCATCAGGCCGGGCTGTCCGGCTGGTAGGTGAGCAGGACGACGCCGGACGCGAACGTCTTCGTGCCGGTGAGCTTCAGCGGCACAGTGGCGCTCATGCCGTCGAACAGGTGCTTGCCCTTGCCAACGACGATCGGATGCACCAGCAGTTGGAACTCGTCGATCAGACCTGCTTGCGTCAACGCGCGGACGAGCGTCGCGCTGCCGGTGATACCGATTGTGCCTTGCGTTTCCTGCTTGAGGCGGGCAATGGCGTCGATGACGTTGCTCTTGATCAGCGTCGAGTTCTTCCAATCAGCGCTGGCGAGCGTGGTCGAAACGACGTATTTAGGCGCGCTGTTGAGTTTTTCGGCAATGCTTTCGCCTTTGGCCTCGTCAGTCGGCCAGAAGCCGGCGAAGGCCTCATACGTGACGCGCCCGTAGAGCATGACGTCGGTCGCGTTGATCTCCCGCTCGATATGCGCCGCCATGTCGTCGCTGATGTACGGGAAATGCCAGGTTTCCGGCGCTTCCATGATGCCATCAAGCGAGATAAACTCAGATACGATAAGCTTGCCCATGTGCTTTGCTCCCTCCCTGGGTAGAACACTTGTATCATATGCCATCAGTGCCCTGGTGTCTTGAACAAAAACGACACCTGCGTCGCACCGCACAGGTGTCATTTTGGCTATGGAGGTTGGGTTAGAGATTACTTGCAGCCTGTTGGACAAGCCCAGCCAGAAACGCATCTTCAAGTGGCCGATCCTGGCGGAATTTTGCGGTCTTTCTCGCGGTTGTATCCGATGGCTCGAAATAGCCGTCGGGCGCTTTGAGCGCCTGGGCATTGAAGATCGTCAGGCTGACCCAGGCTTTTGCTGTCCCAAGCACACAGACATAGTGACCATTCTTGAGAAAGTGTGGCTTGCCATACTGTATGCGTTCGGCGACATCTGGAATGGAGTCGAGGATGATCTGACGAATGCGCCGGCACAGATCAGCCTGCCAGTCCTGGCTAAGATTGTCGATATACGTGGTCACTTCCAGGTTCATGAGAAAAACTCCACCAGAACAGGCGCAATGACCTCGGCAGCAACGTCGTGCGTCTGGCCGGGTAGGGATCGGAACTGAGCGTTCGGCATGGCTTCACTGATCGCCCGTGCCGTCGCCGCCATGAAGGGGAAGCCCGCATCACCGCTCATGACGAGCGTTGGGACGTGGACGTTGGCTGCCTGTGCAAGCGGGGCCGTGCGGTCGTCGCCGAGTGCGGTGGCATCGTAGGCCAGTGTCGGGGCGACGGCTTCCAGCATCGGCCACATGGGCATCTGACGCATACCCTCCAGTTGATCGGGCGGCGTGCCGACCAGCGCCATGAAGTGCGCCACCGCATCACCAGGGCGACCCGCTGACAGTGCCTCGTCAAGCCCGTGGCGATAGGTTGCCCATTGTTCGCGCGCACCGGGTTCGGCGTTGTAGGGGGCTTCGTACATGGCGAGCTTCTTGATCTTGCTGCCGAGTTGGATCGTCGCTTCGAGAGCGAGCGCTGCGCCGGAGGAGATACCGTAAACGCAGGCCGATCCGCCAGCGACATTGATGAGGGCGTCGATATCCTCGATCTCGCGCTCAAGCGCGTACGGCAGCGTGTCGCCGCTCGCGCCGCGCCCGCGCCGGTCGTACATGTAGACCGTGAAGTGCGGTGACAGAAGGGGAGCCAGCGCGCCCATCGGGCCAAACTGGCGGTAGCA
This sequence comes from Anaerolineae bacterium, assembly GCA_023382675.1. Taxonomy (GTDB): domain Bacteria; phylum Chloroflexota; class Anaerolineae; order Aggregatilineales; family Phototrophicaceae; genus Flexifilum. The sequence goes on along the minus strand of JAHDWN010000024.1, from coordinate 79,487 downwards.
GAAGGCACCATCAACCAGGATGACCGGCGCGCCCGCGCCCAACTTTTCATACCCAATCGCGGTACCGTCTTTTGAAGTGACTGTGCTCATCGTCTCTCCGTAGGTTTTGTGTCGAACATTTGTATCATAGTCGATAGGGGCGACATGGTCTTGAACAAAAACGACATGCCGGTTCGTGTCGTTTATGCACGGCAATGATCAATGGACATCCGCGCGTGCCAGGGTGGGCTTGATGTCGATCACCGGCGTGCCGTCGATGGCCTCCATCGGCGCGATCTTGAGCCTGTGTCCGTCGATCTCGACGACAGTCACGCGATGGACGCCGATGGGATTCGGACGATCCGGTGAGCGCGTCGCGAACACGCCCGTCAATGGCCGCTCAGGATCGCCGCGCGGGTGTACCTGGAGCGCGTCGCGCCGGGCGACGTGCAGCCACGTGAGCACGATCAGCGTGTCGCCCACCGCGATGCCGTCCAGCCCCGGCGCGAAGCGCGCGTCGAGTTCGAGCCAGGCCGCGGGCGCGCCTTCATAGCCCTGGCGCGGCGCTGCCTCCCGGCTCGTCAATTCGGAGTGGATGACACCAATCGGCTCGATCACGTAGCTGCTGTCGGCCATACCCTACCCCCGATCTGATCGTCATGAGTCCTCACGTGGAGCCGGTTCATAGCGCAGCGCTACCACGCCGCCGCTGAACGTCCGCGCTTCGAGCAGCTTCAGCTTGATCGGTTCGTCCACGCCGCCAAAAAGCGTTTTGCCAATGCCCAGTATGACCGGGTTGACGTTGATCCGGTACTCGTCAATCAGGCCGAGGTGCATGAAGGTCTGCGCCAGACTGGGGCTGCCGAGCAACCAGAGATCCTTGCCGGGCTGCTGCTTGATGCGCGTGATTTCTTCGGCGAAGTTGCCGTGCAGCACCCGTGTGTGCGTCCCTTCCACGCTGTCACGCGTCCGAGAGGCGACGATCTTGGTTGCGGCGTCGTACCAGCGTGCATGATTCAGCGCGCCCGCCGTGCTGTTCGGGTCGGTGAGCACCGTCGGCCAGTAGTTCTGCATCATATCGTAGGTGACACGACCATAGATCGCTGTGTCTGTCGTGCTGTGCAGATCGTGGGAGTATTTCTCGACCTCATCATTGTAGACGATCCAGTCCATCTCGCCGTTCGGCCCGGCCACAAAACCATCCAGCGATACATGGATGAGGAAAATGACCTTACGCATATTGCTTGCTCCTTGTGTCGCTCGCTGTCAACATGTACAGCATAAAGCAACTGGCAGGCGCTGTCTTGAACAAAGTGGACAGCTTCATGCGTGGCCTGCCCGCGCGATCTGCGCCGGTGTCTGGCCGTAGAACCGCCGGAGCGAGCGCGTCATGTGCGCCTGATCGGCGTAGCCAAGCTGATAGACAGCATCGAGGATCGGCGCGCCCTGCTCAAGGAGTGTCGCTGCCTGCTGCGCACGCTCGATCTGCTGGATCGTCTTGGGCGTCAGCCCGGTCGCCCGTAGGCAGCGACGCCGCACCGTGCGCGTTGACGCCGCCGCTGGCCGACCTTGCAGGGCGGACGTGACCACAGGATCAACGACCAGCGATCCCTGGTGTACCAATCGCCCGACGAACGTCTCGACATTCTCAAAATCTGGCGTCTGCCAGGCCGAGCCGTGGAGCCAGAACGACTGCCCCGCCGCGTCCGGCAGGATAGCATCGCTGTTCAGCAGCCGATCTGCGGGCAGGTGCGGCATGAAGACGCCGAGCTTGAACTTGATGACGAGGAACTCGATGCCCTCCGCCTGAGTCTTGGGCACAAACTGCGACGTTGCGCCCTCAGCGGATACGCGCGCCCAGCGGCTGCGCTTCATGAAGAGCAGATTCCAGCGCACGTCAGCAGGGCAGACCGGGGAATAATCGTGCTCGACGTGCCCGCGCCAGATAATTTCGATGTAGGGCGAGTCGGATGGTCGGCTTTCGAAGAAAGCGCTCATGCACGTGTCTCCTTATTCATCACTCTCATGCACCTGTGTATCAATAAGGTTCGACTTCGAACAAAAGCGAGAACTGCTCAGATCGATTGGTGTGCGCAATTTGAGCGGGAGTCTGGCCGACGAACCGCTGAAGTGAGCGGGTCATGTGCGGCTGATCGGTATACCCGGCGCGGTAAACAGTGTCGAGGATCGAGACGCCCTGCTTGAGCAGCGTCGTCGCATAGCGCGCACGTTTGATCTGGTCGATGGTGCCTTGCGTCAGGCCGGTCGCGTGCAGGCAGCGGCGCTGCACTGTTCGCGCGGATGTGTGGACACGCTCGCCGCGCAGCACAGCGCCGACGAGCGGATCGCGCACCAGCAGGTCATCTTCGACCAGCCAAGCGACGAACGTGTCCGCGTTTTCGTAGGTCGGGAACTGCCAGGCCGCGCCCTTGAGCCAGAAGGCCTGGCTCGATGCGCCGGGCAGATGCACATCCTGCCGATCCATCAGCATGCGCGCCGGGAAATCCGGCATGAATGCGCCGGGCTTGAACTGAATGCCGATCCACTCGCCACCGGCGGGGCAGTAGGCCGAGGTCGCCCGCGTCTCCGGCCCGCGCACGGTCAGCGTCGTCCGGCCTTGATAGCGCGTGACGACCATCTCCCAATGGCTCTCGGCGATGGAGAGGAAGTCGCCCGCGCGCTCGCTCTGGCTGCGCCAGACGCGCTGGACGTAGGGCGAGTCCGACGCGCGCTCGTCGCCGATCAAATCCATGGTCAGCGCTCGATGGAGAAGCGGCGCGCGGAGCGTGCCCGCGCCAAGGCCGCCTCTTGCTCGCGATTCTTCGGCGCGGCGTTCGTCTCCAACGCAGCGAGCAAATTGCGCGAGGCAGCGGCGACCGCATCGACGGCAGCGTGAAAGGCCGCTTCGTTGGCCTGCGACGGCTTGTTGAAGCCGCTGATCTTGCGCACATATTGCAGGGCTGCCGCGCGGATCTCGTCATCGCTCGCCGGAGGTTCAAAGTTGTAGAGCGTCTTGATGTTACGGCACATGGGCGTTATCTCACTGACTCGGCGAACGAAAGACCGCGCTCGGCGAGCGCCTGGCGAAGCTGCTTGAGCGCGTTCGGCCCGATACCGTGCAGTTGTTTGATCTGCGCTTCGCTGACTCCTGCCAATTGCTCCAGTCGAAGGTAGCCAGCGCTGATGAGTGCGCGCCGTGCAGGCTGTGCCAATTTGTGTGGGAGATCGCTCTCCAGCTGAATGCGCTTTTTATCGCTCATAATTGCGACTCCTCTTGATGGAGCTAACCGCCAGAACGCAGCAGTAAGGTAACTATTCACGTATCTGGATGGATGCGCAACGGCACGTCCCCGCCTAACCACGTCCTGTCCGCTAGCTTCACGTCCCCAATTGCGTTAGTCCCCGACTTGCGTCTGCGGTAGCGGATAGGCTGGGCTGCCCTCAACGGTGTATCCAGGCTCCGGCTGATCCTCTGCCTCCGTGTGCGGGCGCAAGTGCCGGAGCATGGTCAGCGTCAGTGCGACAAGGATAGTGAAGCCGATAGCGCCAATCAGCGCGTTGACTTGCAGCCCCTGGGCAAACGCCTGGCGTGCCGCATTGAGCAGCCCTGTGGCCAGCTGGTCGGTCAGGCGCTCGGCGGCCACGACTGCGCCACCCAGCGTCTCTCTGGCGGCGTCGGCGATTTCGGGCGCGATGCCCTGCGGCATCGTGGCCGTCAACTGGAGGCGGTAGATGGCCATTCCCAGGCTGCCCAGGAGTCCCAGGCCGAGGGCGCCGCCCAGTTCCGCGCCGGTTTCTGCGATGGCCGATGCTGCGCCTGCGCGCTCCGGCGGCGCTGCAGTGACCACCATATCAATGTTCAGGGTGAGGGCGAAGCCGAAGCCCACGGACATGAGGGTGTTCCCGATCACGACCAGGGCCAGAGCGTTTGTGCCAACCAGAGTGAGCAGGCCCAAAGCGACGCCTGCAAGGGCCAGGCCGCCCGCCACGACGTAAGCCGGACGCACACTGCGCACGATTCTCGGTGCAAGGTTTGAGCCGACGATGAAGGCGATAGCGCCCGGCACTGACCACAGGCCCGCTTGCAGCGGCGACAGGCCGAGCACCAGTTGCAGATACTGCGCGATGAAGAGGAAGGTTCCGAATGCGACCGCTGCCGCGATTGTGTAGGTGGCCAGCGATGCGCTGAACGCGGGCACGCGGAACAGCCGCAGGTCGATCAACGGGTCATCCAGCCGGCGCTGCCTCTGGACAAAGAAGAAGGCAATGACAAGTCCGGCCATGATCGGTAATACGGCGAACCAGCTCAAGCCGGATTCGGCGATCTGCTTGAAGCCGTAGATGATCAGCAGCACGGCGACCAGCGACATGCCTGCGCTGAGCACGTCGAAACGGCCAGGCTTGGGGTCGCGAAACTCCGGCAGCAGCAGCGGCCCAGTGATCAGCAGCACGGCCATCACCGGCACGCCGAGCAGGAAGGCGGAGTGCCACGAGAAATTCTCCAGCAGGATGCCACCCACCAGGGGGCCAATCGTGCTGCCGACCGAGAAGCCGGAAACCCATAGGCCGATAGCGGCTGTCCGCTGATTAGGATCGAGAAACATATTGCGAATCAGCGACATGGTGGACGGCATCAACGTCGCCCCCGCGACACCGAGCAGTGCGCGTGCTGCAATCAGCATGCCCGCGGTGGTCGAGAGCGCGGCCAGCACCGAGGCAAAGCCGAACGCGATGGCGCCCAGGAGCAGCAACTTACGGCGGCCAATGCGGTCGCCCAGCGTGCCCATCGTGATCAGCGACCCGGCGATCATGAAGCCGTAAATATCGGTGATCCAGAGGAGTTGGGAACTGGTGGGTTGCAGGTCTTCACTCAGCGACGGCACGGCCAGATGCAGTACCGTCATGTCCATGGCAATGAGCAGGGTCGGCAGCATCAACACTGCCAGTCCGATCCACTCGCGCCGTCCGGCCCGGGGTGGGGTGATTGGATTCATTTAGGTTGTGTGCTCCGCTTACTTTGACTTGCGCTGCTGCATGTGCATAACGCAGGGCATGATAACGCGCATCGCTCGCTATCCCAGTGCCGCCTGGGTTGCATGAGAAGGATAGACCATTTGTTCTGTTCTGTCAAGTGGAAGCGATCGCTGCAGCCTGCGCAGTCTGATCGCAATACCGACGCTCCAGGTCAACGTCTACGCTCCCGTTCTGCGTTCAAGGCGCGCCGCTGCGATGGCATGGGCTTCACGGATGAGTTTTTTCGTGGCTTCTGCACTTTTCTCAGACGGATTGAGAATGCACACGAAATGCTGCTTCGCATATTCGGGATGGGGAAGAAATGCGTCGAGGGCAGTGTAGTCGATGGGAACGCCGGTCCTTTCGCCTAGAAGTGAGTCGAACGTTTCTCGGCTGACCCCGATATTGATGCGGAAGACGCCGTCTCGGTCGAGATTCGAGACGCTGTCGTACTCATTGTCCGAGTCTGCCAGCGTCACGAACGGCAGGCGGTGATCATCACCCACGAAGAAGAACACGTAGCCGAAATTCTCTTCGCGCTGGACGTTTTCCAGTTGGGCGACGAATGTTTCCACTTCCTGTAGGGTCATGTCTGTTGATTCTCCACAGCCCGAACGATCGCGTACCCTACTTGATGACGCGATAGCGGATGACCGTGACGCGGGTCGGGAGACTAAGCAGGCGCGTAGGCCAACCTGATCACATTCTCATCAATCCGATCATGAGTCATAAGGCGGAGCCGCGGCCGGGGTCCGGCGAAATATGGCTTGCCGTGACCAAGCACGACGGGATGCAGGTAGAGTCGATATTCATCAATCAGGTCAAGTTCGGTGAGACTGTGTGCCAGGTTCGGACCCGCAACTTCGATCTCCCCGTCGCGCTCAGCCTTCAGCTTGCGGATCGCGCCCTCAAGATCATCCTCAACAAGCGTGGCGTTGGGGCCGACCGACTTCAACGAGCGCGAGACGACCCATTTCGGCTGCTTCCGCCACGCCGCCGCGAAGGCGTGTTCGTCCGCGTCCCATTCAGGCTGATCGTCATCCCAGTAGCGCATGATCTCATACATTTGGCGACCATAGACACTGCCCGCCTGCCCCTCAGCCTCCTCGATGAAGTGGCGGAAGAGCGTGGGGCCTGGCCCAAACGCCAGATGGTCGACGTAGCCGTCCAGGGACACGTTCATTCCGAACACGAGCTTAGCCATACCCACTTCCTTTCCTTATGCGGCACATCATAAATCGCCGCTGTAGATACAAGGGACACGCTGTTTTCGTTTCCGCTTTCTCTTTCATCTTTTCACTTGGCGACTGCGTCGGTTGTGCGCATGGTCTCCTGCATCAGTTCCGACTGCTGCATGCCCGCGAAATCGGGATACAGGCGGCCTGCGCTGCCGCCCCGATCGCTGATGAATCCATCGCGAGTCATCACAAAAGTTTCGATAACTAAATTTCGCCAAAGGCTTTCGGGGGACTATTCTTGTATGGCGTCACAGCTTTACTGCTGAACAAAGTCCAAATGCCGATATGCTCAACACGTTGGTGATACCCTGCATAGGTCTGGTTTAGCTCAAGCCCAGCCTGCTCTTAAGTTGTGAGTGCCACTCCATCTCGTATTGCCGCCTCGAGTATATCAATGTTGATATTTTTGAGCGCTTTGAACTTGATGCAATAACCTGTTACATTGGCCTTGCCAAGTTTTTCGCCATACGTCAGGGCTAAGTATTTCTTGTCTTTAATCCCCAGGATATAGACAGAGATTCCAGTTTTGTTTGCGCTCAAACCGATTTGATAGAACTCTCTGGTTCTTCCATCCGCATAGTTTATGGTATGAAGCCCATAGCCTACATTCGGATTAGAAACGGTTCTATTCTCGCTGTTCTTGCCATCCAGGAACCATAATTTACAGGCTGGCATTATCTCCAGAATGATGCGGTGCAATGCTTGCATATCACTACGTTTTGGCTCAGGTTGATCCGCAATGTAGCTCTCGATTTGGTCTTGGACATTCATCATTTGCTGTTGGTTATCCATCATGCGGCGCCTTTCACTGCATCATCGAGAGGTGGAATAAGATACATGGGGAGAGAGGTGCTTGCATCCTCACTCGTAATACTCCGGCAGCTTTTTCAGCCCTTCCCACTGTTCCGGATCATGACCAAAAATCACCAGCCCAACTTTCTCCCGTTCCACCAGATCAAGCAGCTTGTTCGTGCTGGCGCGAATCGCGTCAGCGTCGCTCCCATCGTCTGCGAGGTCACGGACGAAGCTCTCGCGGAAGGGGACAGCGTCAATCGTCAGGAGAACCGTACCCGTTTTCGACAGCCGTACCAGCACCGATTGGTGACCGGGAACATGCCCACTGGTCTCGATCAACTCTAGTCCCGGCAGCAGTTCCGCGTCGCCGTCCACCAGCCGAATGCGCTCCATCGGCTGATCCCACTGCGGACGTGTGAATGCAAAGCGGGCGTTCCCCGGCGCCTGTTCATGATGGGAGCGCTGAACAACATATTGCGCCTTCGTGAATGCCGCGTGTCTTCCGGCATGGTCGCCATCATAATGGGTCGAAATGACGGTATCAATGTCGTCCGGTTTCAAGCCAATGCTCGCCAACTGCTCGATCACGTCCTGCCCATTCTCGAACTCCGATTCTCCTTCAGGCATAAGCTCCGGTAGACCGCTGTCAATCAGGATATTTTTGCCGTCACCCGTTTGCACCAGATAGCACACAATCGGAATCGCGTATTCCGGCATAATCCCAACCTGCATCAGATAAAGACGCTTCACGGCACTCTGGCTCATGATCACCCTCTCATCACCATTACCCATGTCACTCTAGACCATTTGTTCGATTGAGTCAAGGAGGCCTGGATGGTTGCGCATGAATGTGGTCGTGATCAATGCGCCGCGGCTCCCGCGCGCACCCTCTGCACAACAGGCGCTGCCGGACTCCAGGCGAACCACTGCGGAAAGGCGCGCACGAGGCGCGGGCTGCCCTCGACATCGACGTCGTAATCGCGTAGGGCATCGGTGTAGCTGATGCGCCCCAGCCACAGCTTGAAGAAGGTCGCCAGATCCGCCGTCACCAGCAGGTTGATCTCGTAGCCGGGGTCGGTCAGGCACAGGGTGACGTCCTCCGGCTTGAGCACCAGCCAGTAGGTCTCGGTCTTCGCGCCGTGGAAGCGAAACTCGACGACGGTGCGCCCCTCCGGCAGTTGATCGGCGATGACACGATTGCGCATCCACCACATCAGCAGCAGCGGATCGAGCTTGTCCGGCGACGGATCGCCAAAGGCCCAGGTCGCGCCCCACCAGAGCAGGGCGTTGATGACGTTGTGCAGATCCTCTCCTGCTGGTGTCAGGTGGTATTCGGTCGTCTGACGCCCGGACGCCCGGCTGCGCTTCTCGATCACGCCGACTTCGTGGAGCTGGCGCAGGCGTTTGGTCAGCAGCGCCCTGGAGATGCCGGGCAGGCCGCGCTGCATATCGTTGAAGTGCGTCGTACCGGTCAGCATGTCGCGGATGATAAGCAGCGTCCAGCGGTCGCCCAGGATTTCGAGCGCCTGCGCCACCGGGCAGTATTGTCCGTACTTTGACATCTGCGCCTCCTCGACTGGTTCAGAATGTGAACTGGTTACGCGCGCAATTTTAGCATAGGGTGAGTGGCGACAAGGTTTTGCGAGGAGGGGTTGACATGGGTGACACAGACCGCGGGCAGGTGAACCACAGCGCCGCCGAGATTTATGAGACGTTCTTCATCCCGGCGCTGTTCCAGGAATGGGCGGCGCGTGTGGCTGATGTGGCACAGCTTCAGGCCGGGCAGCGCGTGCTCGACGTGGCCTGTGGCACAGGGATTCTGGCGCGCAGCGCTGCCGAATGTGTGGGTGCAAGCGGATCGGTCGTCGGGCTGGATGTGAACGACGGGATGCTGGCCGTCGCCGCCGCCAAAGCGTCGCAAATCGACTGGCGGCATGGTCAGGCGGAAGCGCTGCCGTTTGACGACGGTGCGTTCGATGTGGTCGTGAGCCAGTTCGGGCTGATGTTCTTCGAAGATCGGCAGCAAGCGATCCGCGAGATGTTCCGCGTGCTGCGACCGGGTGGTCGCCTGGTCGTGGCGGTGTGGGATACGCTCGACAACACGCCCGGCTACGCAGCGATGGTGGAACTGCTGGCGCGTTTGTTTGACGAAGCGGCAGCCAACGGCATCCGCGCGCCCTACAACCTGGGCGATGTGGGAACACTGCGCGACCTATTCAGCGCGGCGGGCCTGCTCGACGTGCAGATCGCGACGCTCAAGGGGACGGCGCGCTTCCCGTCGATTGAGGCGTGGGTCTACACCGATATCAAGGGCTGGGTGCTGGCGGACATGCTCGACGACGATCAGTTTGCGCTGCTGCTCTACGAAGCGCGGCAGCACCTGCAGCCGTTCGTGACCGCCGACGGCAGCGTGGCCTTCGACGCGCCCGCGCACATCGTGACCGCGGTCAAAGCCTAAGTCTGGCGGGCTGGATTGTTGGCGGGCGATGGTCATGCAATTGACGGCTTATGTGCCGCTTCACACGGGTAAAACCCGCCGATACTCACCCCCCAAACCAGCCTGCGCGCGGTATAATCGACGCATCTTCGACATAACCCAATGCAGCAGGCCATGAACCGCTCACAAATCATCGATCACTACCGCCAGCAGCCTGAGATCAGCGTGCTGATCGTCGGCGCAGGCATCAACGGCATCGGCACGTTTCGCGACCTGGCGCTCCAGGGCGTCGACGTACTGATGGTGGACAAGGCCGACTTCTGCGCGGCCTCCAGCGCGGCCTCTTCTCGGCAGGCCCACGGCGGCCTGCGCTACCTCGAACACGGCGATTTCCGGCTCGTGCGCGAATCGCTGGCGGAGCGTAACCGCCTGCTGCGCAATGCGCCGCACGCCGTCGAACCGCTCCCAACGACGATCCCGGTCTTTCACTGGTTTTCCGGTCTGTTGAACGCGCCGCTCAAGTTCCTGGGGCTGCTCAAGAAGCCCAACGAGCGCGGCTACCTGGTCGTCAAGATCGGCATGATGTTCTACGACTGGTTCACGCGCAACGACCGGATGATGCCGACACACAAGATGCTCAACCGTGAGCAGGCGTTCAAGAAGCACACGGCGCTCAACCCGGACGTGATCGGCGCAGCGACCTACTACGACTGCCTGATGCCGCAGGCGGAGCGCATCGGCCTGGAACTGGCGCTCGATGCCGAGGCGGCGAACGCGGATGCCCACGCGCTCAATTACTGCACGCTGATCGGCGGCGACGGTGAAAGCGTGGAACTGCGTGACGAGCTGACCGGCGAGACCTTCCGCGTCAAACCCCGGCTGGTGATCAATGCCGGGGGCGCGTGGATCGATTTCGTCAACGGCAGCCTCCAGCGCAAGACGCACTTCATCGGCGGCACCAAAGGCTCGCACATCGTTGTCGATCATCCGGAGTTAGTGCGCGTGCTCGATGGCAGCGTGATCTACTTCGAGAACACCGATGGCCGCACGGCGATCTTCATGCCCTTCTACGACAAGGCGATCATCGGCGCGACCGACATCTATGTGGACGATCCGGAAGGGATGGTGTGCAGCGACGAGGAGATCGATTACTTCCTCAAGTTCAGCGACCACGTCCTGCCAAGCATCAAAGTCGACCGTTCACACATCGTCTTTCATTTTAGCGGCGTGCGCCCGCTGCCACACACCGATGTCGAATTTGCCGGGTTGGTGACGCGCGAGCACAGCATCCGCGAAGTCGCGCCGGATGAATCACTGCGCTACCCGATCTACTCGCTGGTCGGCGGCAAGTGGACGACCTTCCGCGCCTTCGCCGAGCAGACGACGGACAAGGCGCTGGCCTATCTCCAGCGGGCGCGGCGCACGGGCACGCATGACATCGCCATTGGCGGCGGCGCAGGCTATCCGCATACACCGCCGGAGCGCGAGGCATGGCTGGCGCAGACATCGAGCGCGACCGGCGTCCCGCTCGACCGGCTGACGGCGCTGTTCGAGCGCTATGGCACGCGGGCGGAAGCGGTCGCGCGCTACATCGCTGCCGGGGATGATCGTTCGCTCGCTGGGCTGCCGAGCTACAGCCGCCGCGAGACCATGTTCATCGCTGAGCATGAGAAGATCGCGCATCTGGACGACATCGTGATCCGGCGCACGGTCATCGGTCTGTGCGGGCTGGTCAACAGCACATCGCTGCGCGCGCTGGCGGAGGCCGCCGCCGAGGTGACCGACTGGTCAGCAGAACAGACGGAGCAGGAGATCACACGCGCGGCGGACATCCTGATCCGCGAGCACGGCGTCCCGGCGGCACGGCTGGCGGGGGTGGCAGCAAAAGTGAGCTAGGCAGAATCAAAATTACAGAGACACAGAGAACACTGGGGGAAGAAGCCTCTGTGATCTCCGTGCCTCTGTGGTTCAAAATCAGTCAATCGGCACGTCAAGGACGCGGCTGAGCTTGACGACGGTGAAGCGGTTGCGCAGGAAGTGACCGTAGCGGAAGCCGAGCGGCACCTCGTCGGCGTCCAGGCCGAGCGCCTCGTAATCCGCCGGGCCGCCCGCCTTGCGCAGCGCGTCGATGATGACCGACGGTTCCGGCACCGTCTGCGCGATCCGCTGGATCTCGTCCCAGTTATCGGCGATGCGGCGCTTGAGCTGATCGTAGTCGGCCTCGGTCAGGTTCAGGAACGGCCCCTGCTCGATGATGATCTTCGGAGCCATGTCCTGATAGCCCGCGCGGATCTGTTCGATCTCTTTGTCGCGGTTGGGCAGCGTCGCCGCTTCCAGGCGGTTCATCATTTCGGTGCGGTCGATGGCGCGGATGCGGGCGTACTGCTTGGCGACCAGCGTCAGCGCGTAACCGACTTGCGCGCCATGGAGCATACTGTCGCGGCCTTCGCGCAGGCGCTTCATTTCCCAGTAGTGCGAGGCGTGATGCTCCGCGCCGGAAGCGGGGCGAGTCGCGCCGAAATCGAGCATACACAGGCCAGACTCGATCAGCGCGTCCATCAGCGCGCGGATGCCCGGCTCCGAACGGTGGCCGATGGCGTCCGACTGGCTCATGACGCTGTCGATGGCGACGCGCGAACGCGCCTCGATAGCCGTGTCGAACGGCTCGTCCCAGAGGATGCGCCCCAGGTTCCAGTCGGCGAGCGAAGTGATCTTGCCGATCATATCGCCGAAACCGGCAGCAACCAATTCCTGCGGCGCGTTGCAGAGCGTATCCAGATCGGCAAAGACGGCGAGCGGCGGCTGGCAAACGATGGTCGTCTTGACGCCCGCCAGGATGATCGGCGCGCCGATGGAGGTGAAACCATCGACCGAGGGCGCGGTCGGCATCCCGATGAATTCACGCCCGGAACGGTGGCTGCAAAAGCGGGTGATGTCGGTGATCGTGCCGGAACCGACGGCGATGAAGGTACACGGCCCCAGGGGCGCACGGATGAGAACCTGGACGACCTGATGCTCGTCGGTATGAATGTGATCGCCTTCCAGCACGACGCTGTGAACCTCGTAGCCTTTATCTTTCAGCGCTTTTTCGACGTGTTCGCCGAGCGCTGCATAAGTGTTCGTATCCGCTATCAGGGCGAAGCGGTTCAGGTTGTGGGCGGCGACGTACTCCAACATCTTGCTGGTCGCGTCTTTACCCACATAGATCGGATCGATTTTGCTCATGGTCATCCTCGTTGACTGATTGAAAACGAGCGGGTGTTGCTCCCGCTCGTATGCTCACTTCATCACGTGCCGGGCAACATCGTGCATCACCGGGCGCAATTGTTGGTAGACATCGCGATATTTACCGGCATAAAACTGATATTGTGCGTGTCGTGCGCCGTCGGGCTGATACTCACCGCTGATCTCGACCATCGCCCGTGACGCCGCGCCGAGAGTGGGGAAAAGCCCTGCGCCATGGGCGGCGGCCACGGCTGATCCCAACAGTGACGCCTCCGCAACCCGTGTAGTATAGATCGTTTTGCCGATCACGTCTGCATAGATTTGCATGAACAGCGGGCTTTGCGTCGCGCCGCCGCAGGCGATGACGCGCCTGACATCGCAGTCATTGGCTTCGTAGGTATCCAGGATGTCCTTCATACCGTAGGCGATGCCCTCCATGATGGCACGGAAGACGTGCGCCCGCCCGGTCGCCAGTGACAGCCCCATGACGACGCCGCGCGCCAGCGAGTCGGTGTGCGGCGTGCGGTTGCCCTGGAAGTAGTCGAGCACGATCAGGCCGTCAGAGCCGACCGGCACTTGCGCCGCTTCTTCGTCCAGCAGGCGGTAGATGCTCGTGCCACTGGCTTCCGCCTCGGCGGCGAGACCACCGGCGAAATTGCGCTTGAACCAGTTGAGGATCGAGCCGGTCGAGACCTGCCCGCCCTCGATCAGGTTAAGGCCGGGGACGAGCGCCTCCGGGAAGCTGCCAAAAATGCCTTTGAAGTGAACTTCGTCGGCGGCCAGGCCGGAGAGCACGTTCGACGACCCCGTGACCACGCCAAGGTCGCCCGGCTCGACGACGCCCAAACCAAGCAGCCCGACGAAGGCATCGCCGCCGCCCATGGCGACCGGGATACCTGCGGGCAGACCGAGCGCCTCCGCTGCCTCGGCAGACAGGCTGCCGGTCGGCGCGCCGATGGGGACGATGTCTGTGGGGAAGCGCTGCTCGATACCACCCAGGCCGATGGTCTCGTAAAAATCGACCGGCCAGCCGCCCTGATGCGGGTGATAATACCAGCGCTGGACGATGGTGTTCAGGTTGAGCGCCAGCTGCCCGGTCAGGCGGTAAGCCAGCCAGTCGGTGAACTCGATGAAGTAGTCGGTGTTGGCGAAGGTGTCCGGCTCGTTCTCCTTGAGCCAGAGGATCTTGCCGGGCATCCATTCGGCGCTGACACCGGCGAGGCTGTAGCGCAGGGCGGGGTGGTCGCTGGCGAAGATGCGCGCTGCCTGCTCGGTCGCGCGCACGTCCATCCACAGCAGCGCGCGCCGCAGGTGACGACCATCCGCCTTGATCGGCAGCAGGGTGCAGGTTGTGGCGTCGGCGCTGAGACCCCGGATCGAGTCTGCCGGGAGATTGGCCTTTGCCAGGCAGTCGCGCACCGCACCGACCATTCCCGCCCACCATTCATCCGGGTCTTGCTCAGCCCAGCCTGGGCGTGGGAAATGGGTGGTGTACGAGCGCGAACCCGAAGCGATCAGATGGCCGGAAAGGTCGAACACGCCTGCTTTGATCGCTTCGGTCCCGGCATCGATCCCTAGAACATACATCAGGCAGAGTCCTCGATGCTAGAGCGCCACACCCGTATCGCCGTGGAACAGATGAATGCGATGGGTGCGCAGTTGGAGCCAGACAGGCTGGCTGCGCTCGAAGGTCACATCTGGCGAGGTCACGACGATGACTTCATTGCTGCCAATGCGCGCCGCAAGCTGACCTTCTTCACCCAACGATTCATACGTGTAGACGTTACCGGCGATCTCAACCACCCCGTTGCCATTCGCCTTCGGCGCGGCGATCATGTCGATGGGACGGATGCCGAGCTTGAGCCTGCCCGCCTTCTGGCCTTCGACCCTGGCGCGCAGTTCGCCCGGCAGGGTCACGCTGAAGCTGCCATCGGTCGCGCGCAGGGCCGTTTGACCATCCTGGCTGGTGGGTTCACACTCCAGGAAGTTCATCGGCGGTTCGCCAATGAACCCGGCGACGAATTCGTTGGCCGGGTGGTTGTAGATTTCGTCGAACGTGCCGACCTGCTGCAAGACGCCGAAGTTCATGACGGCGACGCGCTCAGCCATGGCGACGGCTTCGAGCTGGTCGTGCGTCACGAGCACGGTCGTGCGCCCGGTGCGCGCGTGCAGACGTTTGAGTTCGACACGCATGTGGGCGCGCTGGGCGGCGTCCAGGTGCGAGAGCGGCTCGTCCATCAGGAAGGCATCCGGGTCACGCACGAGCGCGCGCGCCAGCGAGATGCGCTGCTTCTGTCCGCCGCCGAGTTCCGCCGGTTTACGTCCGAGAATATCGCGAATCTCCAGCATGTCTGCGACTTCGAGGACGCGGCGCTTGATCTCACCGGGGTCCATCTGGCGGGCACGCAGGCAGAAGGCGATGTTGTCGTGAACGGTCAGCGGCGGGTAGAGGGCGTAGCTTTCGAAGGCGAGCGCCGCGTTGCGTTCGCTTGGTTCGAGGTCGTTCATGCGCCGGTCGCCGATGTAGAGATCGCCGGCGGTGATCTGCTCCAGCCCGACGATCATGCGCAGCGTCGATGTCTTGCCGCACCCGGACGGGCCGAGCAGCGCCAGGAACTCGCCGTTCCTGATCGTCAGGTTGAGGTCTTTGACCGCCTCGACGCCGCCTTTGTAGGTCTTGTAGATGTGCTCTAAACGTACTTCAGCCATGGCGTCACCTGCTACCCGTTCATGATGTTACGTTCGGTCGTGGAGTCGAAGATCGAGACGTGCTCGCTGTTAATGGCGACCTTGACCGCTTCGTCGATGGCGAAATCGTGGTCGATGGGCGTCAGGATGTCGAGCCGGTGATCGCCGACGGTCGCCGTCAGCACGCCTTTCGTGCCCAGGCGTTCGTAGACGTAGACGCTGCCCTGGCAGACGTTGCTCTCCGGCGCGCTGCCGTTGACGACCTCCATGTACAGCGGGCGGATGCCGACGAGGACGCGGTCGTAGTTGCCCTGTGTCAGCCGGTCGCGTACGGCGGGCGTGGCCTCGATGCGAATGCTGTTATCGGTGCTCACGAGCTGTGTCTTGCCATCCGCTTGCTGCACGCTGCACGGCACCAGATTGATCTGCGGGTGGCCGAGGATCTTGGCGACGAAGGTATTCACCGGACTGGCGAACACGTCGTGCGGCTTGCCGATCTGCTGGATTTCGCCCTTGTTGAGCACCACCAGCCGGTCGCCAAGCGACATCGCCTCCAGGTAGTCATGCGTGACATAGATCGTGGTCGATTTGATGGCCGATTCGAGCGCCTTGAACTCCTGGCGCATCCGGTGGCGCAGCTTGGCGTCCAGGTGCGAGATCGGCTCGTCGAGCAGCAGCACGTCCGGCTCGCGCACCATGGCGCGGCCCAGCGCCACACGCTGCTTCTGGCCGTTGGACAGGTTCTGCGGCAGGCGGTCGAGCAGCATGTGAATGTTGAGCGTCTCGGCGACGGTCTTCACGCGCTGGTCAATTTCCTGCTCGCTGAAGGTGCGGCCCGGCGCACGCAGCGGAAAGCCGAGGTTCGCGGCGACGCTCAGGTGCGGGTAGAGCGCGTAGCTTTCAAAGGCCATCGCCACGTTGCGCTTGTGCGGCTCGATGGCGTTCATGAGCCGGTCGGCGATGAAGACCTTGCCTGCCGAGGGTGTTTCCACGCCCGCGATCAGTTTGAGTGTGGTCGTCTTGCCAGCGCCGGACGGGCCGAGCATGACCAGGAATTCGCCGTCTTCAACTTCGAGGTTGAGATTATTGACGGCGCGCACCTTGCCGAAGTCTTTGGTCAGATGTTCTAGTTTTAGCTTTGCCATCGCCGTTAGCCCTTCACCGCGCCGAAGCTGAGACCGCGAATGAGGTAGCGTTGGATGCTCAGCGCGAGCATCATTTGCGGCACGGATGCGATCACTGCCGCCGCGGCCATACGATTGAAGAACGCCTGCGCGGACGAAATGTAACCCAGCGCCGAGACGGTCACGGTTTGCACGTTCGACGCGCCCAGCACCAGTGGGAAGATGAAGTTGTTCCAGGCGAAGACGAACGCCAGCAGCGCCGCCGCCGCTAACCCCGGTCGCACCAGGGGCAGGAGAATCTTCATGAAGATCTGGTGCCACGGGTAGCCATCGATCATGGCCGCCTGCTCGACATCGGGTGAGATGTCTTCGAAGTAGCTGCGCAGCACCCAGATCAGCAGTGGCAGTGTGACCAATTGGTAGACCCAGATGATGCCGAAATAGGTGTCATATAACCCCAACTGCCGGTAGATGAGCGACAGCGGGATGATGACGACCAACTCCGGCGCGAACCGGAACGACAAAAAGGTGAACGCGAGTGTATCTTTGCCCTTGAAGTTGTAGCGCGCCAGCGCATACGCCGCCGGAACACCGACCAGGAGCGAGACGACCACTGCGCCGCTGCTCACGATCAGGCTGTTGAGGAAGTTGCGCGGGAAATCGACGCGCGCAACGACGCCGGCTGCGGCCCGCGGGTCGCCAAAGATGATCGCCTGGTAGTTTTCGAGTGTCGGCGTGAAGACGAACTGCGTCGTGAACAACTCGTTGGTGCTTTTGAGCGAGACGAGGATCATCCAGACAATCGGGAAGAGTGCGAACAGGAAGTAGATCAGCAGGAAGCCGTCTGAGAAGATCGACGTCAGCGCCTTTCTTGTTCTTGGATGCATGATAGGCTCCCTACGAGTAACCTGCCGCGCGCCGCTGCGCACGGCCCCACCACTTCACCAGATACTGGCTGACGAAGTAGATGACGAAGTACAGGACGATGGCGTAGGGCAGGCCCTGCGCGAGACGCTGGAATTGGATGCTGGTGCGGTAGGCGGTCAATTGATAGGTCATCAGTGTGCTGCCTGGGCCGCCTTCCGTCATGGCGAAGATGATGTCGAACATCTTGAGCGAGTCCATGAAGCGGAAGATGATGACGATCAGGATGAACGGCGTCAGCATCGGCAGCGTGAGGTTGCGGAAAGTGAACCAGAACGAAGCGCCATCGACGCGCGCCGCCTCGAATGGCCCCTGCGGGAACGAGCGCAGCCCGGCGAGCAGGATGAGCGCCGCGAACGGCGTGTACATCCAGACATCGACCAGGACGACGGAAAAGAGCGCTGTCTCCGGCACGGCGGCCCATTGGAGTGAAGGTAGCCCGATCGCATTCAGCATCGGGTTGAGGATGCCGACGCTCGGCTGCATCATCATTTTCCAGATCAGGGTGCTGATCACCGGCGCGACCATCATCGGGAAGATAAGGGTGGTTTGCAGGATCTTGGCGATCCGGCTGTCCCGGTTGAGAAGGGTGGCGACGATCAGCCCGAGGAGAAGCTGTACGCCGGTCGCAGAGATCGCGTAGGCCAGCGTAATAAACGTACTATAGAGAAAGTCGGAGTCTTCGACCATGCGCTGATATTGGCGCAGGCCGACGAAAGCGGTGTTCGGGCGGGTGAAGGCGTAGGCTGTGAAGGAATAAGCGACACCCACGACGAACGGGTAGAGGATGCCGATCAGGATGAGCAGCGCCGGCAGCGCAATTAGGAATGGGCGCATCCGCACAAGCCACGGTGGCTTGACGACTTCTTCTGGGACCGCGAAATCTGTCGCGGAGACTTGCTTAGTGGCCATATGTCCTCGTCGGTCAAATGTCTCTCCGCCTATCGGACGGAAATGGGGGCGAGCAATAGGCTCGCCCCCGGAGAGCAGCTCACAGCTTACTGGATGACGCCTGCGTCCTGGAGCTGCAACGTCAGGCTATCGACCAGTTCATCCAGGCGCTGCTGTGCATCCGCACCAGCGTAAATATCCTGGAGTGCCTGCGCCCATTCGGTGGTGGTTTCGAAGAAGAGCGGCTGAGGCGTGAACTGAATCTTGGCGTCGTTCGCCATGATGGTGTTGAAGGTTTCCAGGTAGTTGGTCTGTTCGGCCATCTTCGCCTGGAAGTCCGGGTTCTCCCAAATCGACGCACGAACCGGGTTGACCATGCTGTAGTCGACCGCGCCGGTCGTCAGGAATTCCTTGCCCGTTGCCCACTGCATGAAGTACCAGGAGGCATCCTTGTTGCGGGAGCCGGAGTTCATCGCCAGTGACCAGATCCAGATGTTGGTGCGCAGCGCGCCATCCGGGCCGAGCGGGCCGGGGGCCCAGGCAATGTTACCGAGCACCTCAGGCGCCGCGGTATCGGGTTGATTCTGGAAGTAAGCAAGGATGTCGGCGTCGAACAGGATACCGGCCTTGCCAGCGCCGAAGTCGGAACCGGCCTGGTACCAGGTGTAGGTCGTCCAGGCTTCTGGCCCGGCGTTACGGACCATTTCCGTCCACTTGCTGGTGACTTCAACGGCACACGCGCTGTTCATTTGCGGGATCATGTTCTCGTCATAGTCGACGCAGCCCTGGCTGGCGTACATGGTCATGAAACCGGGGTGAATGGTCGCCCAGTTGAGGCTGCCACGCACGACGATACCGGCCATCTCTGGCTCAGCTGCATCCAGCGCTTCGGCGACGGCAACCAGTTCGTCCAGCGACTGCGGGACGCTCAGGCCGTGCTCCTCGAACAGATCCTGGCGATACATGAAGGCGTTGGCTTCAAAGCCCCACGGAATCGCGTACTGCGAACCCTGGCCGAGGTTCTCACGGCCAGCTTCGAGGTTCCAGGCTTCCGAGTTGCGCAGGTCGGCGAAGATGTCTTCCCAGTCGTAATCGGGGTTGGTCTTGGTCGGGTCGTTGATGTAGGGTTCCAGCGGTTCCATCCAGCCGGCCGGAGCATACTGCCAGATCATGTACGCGCCCGTCATGAACACGTCGTAGGTGCTGGCTGCGCCTGCGGACAGGTCGATGGTGACCTTATCGAAATAGTTCTGCTCCGGGAACACATCGTATTCGACGTTGATACCGGTCAGTTCCGTGAACTTGGCCAGCTCACCGACCAGCGCCTGCTGGTAGGGGTGCTGGTTGAGCAGCAATCTGAGCGTAGTGCCTTCGTAGGCGCGCCAGTTGAACTCATCCTGTGCGGTAGTGACGCCAACGCCCAGGGCGAGCATCACGACAACGATGAGCAATAGGACTAGTTTGTGCTTCATACAGATCTCCATCATTATCAACAACTTGCGAACCGTGGTTGAGAGCGTCTCAGTATCGTCTTTACGGGCAGCACCTCCTCCTGTTGCTTGCGCCACAGCCTAGGGCACGTATTGCACCATCAGGCCGGGCAGATCCCCCAGATTTTCGATGATGTGGTCGGGCGGTGTCGCCATGTGCGCGACATCGTCACGGTTGGACGCGCCGGTCATGGTGACAGCGGTTTTCATGCCGGACTGCTGGCCCATGAAAATATCGGTTTCCAGCCGGTCGCCGACCATCATCACGCGCTCTGCCGGTAGATCCAGGCGTTGGAGCGCGACGGACATAATCAATTTGGACGGTTTACCGGCGAGCAGTTCGACTTTGCGCCCGGTCATGTGTTCGAGCGCCGCAATCGTGCCGCCAGCATCGGGAATACCACCGCCGGGCATCGGGCACATCTTGTCTGCATTGGTGGCGAAGAAGCGCGCGCCCTGGATCAAGGCCTGGTAAGCGGTGTTGAGTTTGCGGTAGGTAAGGGTGCGGTCGAAGGCGACGACGACGGCATCCACACCATCCGGGTGGATGACTTCCATCGGGTCTTGATCGAGAAACTCGTTGACGATGGTCAAGCCGTGGCCGCGCAGTTCGTCGAGCAGATTTTGTTCGCCGACGACGTAGAGCTTGAGATGCGGCTCGGTGCGCGCCAGGTGATAGCCGAGCACGAAGCCCGACGTGATTACGTCATCCGGCGAGGCGGGAATGCCGAGGCCGGTGAGTTTGTGCGCATATTTCTCGCGGGGTTCGAGCGGCTTGTTACTGACGAACAGCGTGCGCTTGCCCATGCTGCGCAGGGTGGCGATGCCATCCACCGCGCCGGGGAGCGCCGCATTGCCAAGGTAAACCGTACCATCGAGGTCGAAAATGAAGCCGTCAATCGCGGGCATGAGCGGCCTCCCGGTCGGGCAGTGACCTAAAGGAAAGTCTGAGTCTAGTCACAACGGCGAAACTCATCTTGTGAAAAAATATTCATGCACTGAGAATATGTGCGCAAAACTAACATAAGGTGATGATCTTGTCAAGATATTTGACGAACTTCTTGACGAATTTTGCGCGACGTGATAGATTTTGCACAAAATCGTCTTGCAATGTATTTCTTCTTATAAGGCTGGCACTGAGTGAGTACTCTGTATGGAACATCGTGACGAACTGCTCGCGACAGTTGCCAGCCTTTATTACAAGATGAACCAGAGTCAGCGCGAAATCGGCGACCGGTTCGATCTCTCCACTGCCACCGTCTCCCGCATCCTTAAAGAAGCCCACGACCGCGGCATCGTCCAGATCCACATCTCCATGCCCATCCCGCATGATTTCGAACTCGAACAGACCTTGATCGAACGCTATGGCCTGCGTGATGCCTACGTGCTGCAAACCTCCGGCGAAAGCACTCACGACACGCTGCTGAATGCCATTGGGCGGTTGGCGGCGACCTATCTTGAGCGCGTGATCAAGAACTTCAGCAGCGGTGCGTCGATTGGCGTGGCCTGGGGCACGGGCGTTCACGCCGCCGTGAGCGCGATTGCGGATAACTACACGCGCAACACGGACGTGGTGCAGCTTTTGGGCGGCGTCGGCGAGCTGGTGGTCGATAGCCCGGATCTGGGCCGGATGGTGGCGCAAAAGCTCGGCGGACGCCATTTTGACCTGCACGCGCCGGTGCTGGTCGAGCAGCCGCAGTCGCGCGACGTGTTCTTGCGCGAGCCATCCGTGCGCGAAGGCATCGTCCGCGCGCAGAGCGTCAAGCTGGCGATCACAGGCATCGGCACGATGCAGGATGAGGCGTCGAGCTTCCTGCGCGCCGGGCTGCTGACGCGCGCCGATTTGAGCGCGCTGCGGCGGCAGGGCGTCATTGGCGAGATGTGCGGGCGCTTCTACGACAACCAGGGGCGCTGCGACCGCTTCGAGATCAACCGGCGCATCATCGGCCTGGAACTGGATGATCTGCGCAAGATCCCGCAGTCGATTGCGATTGCGCGCGGCGAGGTCAAAGCCCAGGCGATCCTCGGCGCGCTGCGCGGCGGCTTCACCCGCGTGCTGGCAACGGATGACATTACCGTGCGCGCGATTCTGGCGCTGGATTAGAGAAGCCTTCAGCCGAAAGCTGTTGGGCTTTGGCTTTTTGGGGATATTGGCCTTTGGCTGTTGGCTAATGTGCTAATCCGCTAATTTGCTATCTCACCTCACCCTAAATCCCCTCTCTGATTTCGGAGAGGGGACTTTGCATTTTGGCCGTTCGGCGGTTGGGTATTGGCTATCGGCGGCCGGCTTTCGGCTAATGTGCTAATCTACTAATCCGCTAATTTGCTCACACTGGAGCTTTACACCCGATGAGCAACCTCGACTCAATGGATACACGGCTTGTCGCAGCGGCGCAGGCGCGGCGAGACGCCATCGCCGGGTTTTGCAGCCGCTTAATCCAGATTCCGTCGGTCAACGGCGTGGATAACGAGGCGAACGTCGCCCAGGCGATTGTGGATGAGGCACAGGCGTTAGGGCTGGCAGCCGAACTCGCGGGCGCGGATGCACGGCGGCCTAACGTCATCATCAGTGCGGGGATGGGCGAGACGACCGGACTGCTGCTGCTGGGGCATCTCGACACGGTGCCCGCGGGAGACGCGGCGCGTTGGTCATGGCCGCCGTTCGGCGGGGCGATCGGCGATGGGCGGGTGCATGGCCGGGGCGCGATCGACACCAAGGGCGGGATGGCAGCGGCGCTCTACGCGCTGGCGATCCTGCAAGCCGTGCCTGGTGTTTTGCCCGGCGGGCGCGCGCAGCTCATCTGCGTGCCGGATGAGGAGTCCGGCGCGACCGGCACGCTCGGCATCCGCTGGCTGCACGATCACGGTCTGCTGAACGCTGCCGGGGCGATTTATGCCTATTCGGGCGATCAGATCACGCTGGGGCATCGCGGGCTGCTGCGCTACCGAATCGAATGCCACGGCCAGGCGATCCACACCGGGGCGGCGGAATGGCAAGAGGGCACGGCGGGCGCGAACGCCGTCACCGGCATGGCGCGGCTGCTGATCGCGCTCGAAGATCTGCGCTTCGATATGTCCACGTCACCTTACTTCGAGGCGTATCGCACGCTGGTGACGCCAGGCACGGTCATCCACGGCGGCGTGAGCATCAACATCGTGCCCGATCACTGCGAGGCGCTGATCGACATCCGCCTGACGCCGGAATACGACCGGGCGCAGATCGAGCAGGTGCTGGACGCCCAGATCGCTGCCGTCAAGCAGGCGCGCCCCAGCCTGCGCTTCACGCGGACGCTGCTCAACGACGCGGCGGCAGCGATCACGCCGGACGATGCGCCGATCGTGCGCGTGCTCGAAAGCGTCGTCCGCGACGTGAAGCACAAAACGCCGGAGCGGGTGGTTGCTGGCCCGACCAACGAGGGCTACCTGCTGATCGAGCGCGGCATCCCGACGATCTGCGGCTTCGGGCCGGATGGCGCGAACGCGCACGCCATCGACGAGTACGTCGAGATCGACAGCCTGGTCGAGACAGCGGCAGTCTTCGCGATCACGGCGCGGCGGATGGCAACGTAGCTTTCAACCATTGATCCTGGGCAAGCGAAAAACCCGAACCATCGCGGGATACTCATCCCTCGTCGTTTGCCTCGCCATCACCGCCTAGCGGCAGTTCGTCCACACGCCACGCGTAGGGCGGATCAAGCACTGTATCAATAGCGTAGAGGATGCCGTTCTCTGCCTGAAGGGCGTCTGTCTGTACGCGGGCATCATTGGCGGTCAGCGAGTCATCGTCGCCGGTGAACTCGATGTATGTGCCGTGGAGCGTGCGCAGGTAATTGTGTGGCCATCGCTGGCTGGCGAGATCGAACAGGGTCGTCGCATCGTATTCGCCCACAACGACCTGGTAGATGAGGAGGTTGTTGAGCAGGATTTGATCGGCAAGAAGCTGTTCGGTAGTCAGACCCGTGCGGTCGAAGAACCGCTGGAACGCGGTGTCGGTTGGGGCGAAGACGGTCAGGCTCGCGCTGGGGTCGCTGAGCGCAGCCAGGATGCGTGGGTCAGCCGCCTGCACCGCCCGAAGCAGGATCTCGAATTCCGCCGGATCGCTCGCTGCCGTCTGGGTGATGAGATCGGCAAGCGTCGGCTCGGCCGGTTCGGGTGTTACGACTGGGAGTGCAGTCAGCGTGATCCTGCCGCAGCTGGAAGCATTGTCGTCGCTGCCCCAGCCGGTGACGGGATAGGCTGCGGCACAAATGTCGCTCGCTGGTGCGCTAAGGAGTGTGATTGCGCACAAGAGGAGGCACAGTCGCCGAGCAATCAGCAAGTGATGCATTGTTTTGCTCCTGGGCGATAGGGGATGCGTCTGGCTGGGGGATCGATCTGGGGCAGCAGGTAGCCGAGCAAATCGCCTACCGCACCTAAGCCGTATATGACAAGCTCAATTACAATTATAACCGCACAACATTCGCCCATGTCACACCCAACCGCCAATTTCCCCGCCACGCGCAATTTGTGGCATACTGGAAGTGCGGCAAATGCGTATGGCTTTATGCAAAAGGGGTTTTGACTATGGATGCTGTAGCCATTATCAACGGGATTGGCGCGTTGTCTTTTGGCATCGTCATCGGTTGGATCTGCTACCGCACGATCCGCCGTTCGTCGACCAGCGGCCTGAGCGACATCGCGACGGTGATCGGCGCGGTCGGCGGCGCGGCGCTGACGGCGCTTTTCCCGCAAGGGACGATCATGTTCGGCGCATACTGCATCGGCCTCGCCATCGGCTTTTTCGCCTATCTGCGCACCGCCATCGATCAGGCGGGCAAGGCTGGTGAGGCAGCCAAGGTCAACGAATGGCTGGGCGGCGGGCCGAGCACACCGCCGGCCGCGGGTGCGCAGGGTGCGCCCAAACCGCCCAAGCTGCCTGAATAGCCCTACTTACGGCCCGGCGGGATCAGTTTCGACACGCAGGTCGGCCAATCCATACAGGCTGTAGGCTAATCCGAGCACGTTGCCCTTGTTGGCAAGCTCCCAACGGAGCTGGCGCAGCGCATCGCCGACGGTCATTTGCTGCGGCGGGGCGATCTTGCTGAAGAAGCTCTCCGCCACTTCGGTCGCGACGGAGATCGGCACGCGGACTTCCGTGCCGAGGACGCCGCACGCGCCCAGGCTGGCAAACGCCGAGGCAAAGCTGACGATGTGGCCGGGACGCAGGCCGTTGGTGTGGCAGCCATTGATGAAAACCAGCGGCCTCTGATGCGCCCAGGCGTCGGTGTCCGGGCCATCGACCAGATCGCGTATCCAGGCACCCAGTGTGCCTACTGCGTAGATGCGGTGATCCGGGTCATCGTCACGTGCGCCGATGCTCAGGTAAGCGCTGTCGAGCGCATTTGTTTCGTCGGCCTCCCCGTGGCAGAGGAAGTAGACGATCTCCGGCGCTTTCAGATTGGGACGCAGGCTCTTCCAGCCGGTCGCGGGCTGCGGCGTGACGAAGCGAATGTCCGGCAGCCGTGCCATGTTGCCCAGGTGTGTCGCAATCTTGTTGACCAGCGCCGGGTCTTCGGTGATGCTGACGGCCAGATCGAGCTTATCGGCGAAATAGACGCGCCTGCCTACATCGGCAACGGTGGGCGAATCCTGGATCGACTGCGGCTCCTCGATGATGTGCTTCAAGCCCCAGAAGCCATAGGGACAGATGACGTTTTTCTTGTGCCACGATTCGTCGTGATATTTGCAGCGTTTGTGCATTTCGCCGTCCGGCAGCTTACGTGTGCCGTCCTGCGCCCATTCCTCGTTGACGATCTGGCAAACGCGCCACTCGTTGCGCTCAGCCGTGATCAGGGGATACTCATAGACAAGCGACCAGGGGAAGACATAGTTGGCAGAGCTGACGCGCGTGATCTGAATGATCGCGCTCTCTCTCAGGGTCTTGAGCAGTTCGCGCTGCCAGGTGGCGGACGTCAGGCCGGAACCTTCGGTCTTGACGTGATCGAACGCGAGCGAGAACAGCGCGCTGCCCTGAATCGCCAGCGTGCCGAGATCGCGCTTGAACTGCGCCAGCGACTTGCCATTCTTGTCGTTGAAGGCGGGCGGGCCGTCGCGTTGGGTGTCCGTCACAATGCCGGATTCGTCACGCTCGAAATAGCAGTCAAACAGCGCATCGCGGGCGTTCTGGAGGATCATGCCGACTGCTTGCGGATCATAGGGTGTGTGCCCGACGAGATCGCGCGTGCCCTGCCCATCCTGGCGCGCCTTGACGACGATGCGATGACTGCCGTTGCCGTTGCTGTTCATCATCAGGCTGAGACGCACGGGATGCTCGCCCGGATCGCCTTCCGCCACAAAATGCACCTGCCGCGTCTTGAGCG
>JAHDWN010000024.1:0-53314 GCA_023382675.1 Anaerolineae bacterium | reverse complement strand
AACTCGGCGTAGGTCGCCGTCAGCACAAAATCCACGTCAACGCGGAGGCGCGCATCTTCTGCCAGGGCTGCGCCAGGCTGCGCCGAGACGGCGGCATTGACGAGCGCCGATTGCAGCAGGTTGTTCTCGTAGTAGAGGTTGAGGCGGCCATAGGCACGGCGGATGCCGTCTGCTGCTTCCGGATCGGCCGCGGGGGCAGTCAGGCGCAGCGCCACCGGCCCCGGCGATTGGAGTTTGCCATCGACGATGGGGCGGCTCGTCCCCGACAGCCGGGGCACCCACATCTGCGTCGTAACCGTCGCCGGTGTGAAGTCGTCGCTGACAAAGACGACATCGATCAGGTAGCCGTCAAGCTCAGGATCGAGCGCCTTGAATGGGAAGAAGGCCTGCGGTGTGAACGTCACGAGCGTGTCTTCGCGCCGGGGGCCAACGTCCACCAGCAGGTCGTATGCGCCGCCTGCCGTGAGCGCCGTGTCGGCAGGCTGGTCTGCGCCGTCAGCTTCGGCGAAGCTGGCATTGAGCAGGCGTTCCTCCGGCTGTTCCGGTTCTGCTTCGCCGGCTGCCATTTCCTCCTCGCCGCCGTCGTCATGGAAGATTGTTTCTCGCAGGTCGTCCAGTGGGGCGGCTGCGGGATGCCGGGCGGTCTCCTCATCCTCCTCGCCGAAAAGCTCATCAAACATATCGTCTGCGGCAGCTTCTTCGTCTTCATCTGAGAAAAGCTCGTCAAAAAGGTCGTTCGCTGGCGCGTCTTCCCTGTCGAGCCATGAATCGTCGTTGTTTGCTTCCGCGTAGCCGGTGTCCAGCGACTCTTCGCTCGCCTCGCCTGGCAGCGGCGCGGCTGGCAGCGGTGGCTCGTCCCGGTCGCCGCCCAACCAGCCATCCTCAGGTTCCGGTGGTGCTTCTGCGCGCGGCGCGCTGTCTGGGATCGCACCGGCATGACCGCCGCGCTGCCTGGGTTGAGGCGGCTCGTCTGCCATGCGCGGCGGTGCGGATGGCGCGGGGCGTGCCGCGCTGCGTCGGGTTGATGTGCCAGAGCCGCCGAGCAATTCGTCCTCGGCGCGCCGCCGGAGCGAGTGATATTGCGCTATCAGGTCGCCGACCTGGACTTCGGCCATCTGCGCTTGCTGCTCCACCTGTGACAGGGGGACAATGCCTTCGCTCTCATGATTCCAGCGTTCGGGAATACGCGCCAGGTCATTCAATGCGCGCTCTGCGTCCGCTGTGGCCCTGCTCAGGCCTCTATCTGTCTCCCCAAACAGACCTTCGACTGCTTCCGTTGTGTGCCTGCCACGGTCGGTGAGTTCGTCATACATCGGGCGCAACTTGTCTTGCAGAGGGCGCAGCGTGTCCAGGCTGTTGAGGAGGCGCGCGCGCATATCGGCGCGGTATTCGCGCAGGTTCAGCACTTCGGCGGCGTTGGCGCAGGTCGCGAGATAGGCCTGGACGCTGTTCAGGGAGTTGATGTCCGTATATCCCACCATATCGACCAGCGGCAGATCGTGGGCGAGATTGAAGTACATCTGCAAGAAGAACTGGTTGAGATCGATCTGATTGTCCGTCTGGACGACCAGCACTGCCGGGATGCCTCGGCGGACGAGCATTGCGGCCAGGTTTTTCGCGCGCTGGAACGATTCCGATGGCAGCACCTGGAGGATGAACAGGCGCGTCTGGAGTGCTTCCAGCGCATCCGTCAGCTTATCCGCAGACAGGACCTGGCCTGCGCCCAGATCCAGGTGCGTGCTGCTCGCCAGCAGGCCCGTGAAGTGTGTGATCGCGAACGTGCGGGTAAAAACAGGTGGGAAGTCGCCGATCCTGCCAACGATGTCCGGGCTGGGCGGCTCGTTGTGAGCCGGGCGGGGCAGCGCGGCCAGGCGCGTATCCGGCCAATCAGGTGCCCAGTAATGCGGTTGGAAGATGTGCCGCGTGCCTGCCCAATTCGTCGAATGCAGGATGTGGCTGATGGAGCTGGTCAGGTCGAAGATTGGCGCATTCGGATTACGAGTGACGTAATCCGGCAGCGCCATCAGGATGCAGACCGGCAGTTTGTGCATCACCTGGGCGAGCGGCGTGACTGAATCGAATGGCTCGTGTTGAAACATGTTTCATCCCCCTGTCCTTAAAGACGCGCTTGCCATTCGCTGCACGCACCACATCCCCAACGCGTTATCGGTTCAATCGAGCTGGGCAACCGCGTCGATAGGCGGGGATGCGGGGTGAGCGCCGTCGGTTCAGACTGCATGGTATCGCGATCACGCCTGCCGCTTGAAGACCAGCAGCCCCAGCGGCGGGATCGTCACACGCAGGCTCTGATCGTAGCCGTGATGCGGCGCGGCTTCCGTCTGCACGCCGCCGCTGTTGCCCAGATTGCTGCCGCCGTAGACATCGGCGTCGCTGTTGAGCAACTCGGCGTAGAAACCCGCCTCCGGCACGCCAATGGTGTAGCCCTGGCGCGGCACCGGCGTGAAATTAGCGACCACGACCAGGAAGTCTTTGGGATCGTCGGCGAAGCGAATGTAGCTGAGGACGCTGCTGTCGCCGTCATTGGCGTCAATCCAGCGGAAACCGTGCGGGTCGAAGTCGTGCTCGTAGAGCGGCGGCTGCTCGCGCAGGAGCTTGTTCAGGTCGCGCACGAGCCGCTGGACACCCTGGTGCATAGGGTAATCGAGCAGATGCCAGTCGATGCTGGTCGCCATGCGCCATTCCTGCCACTGGGCGAACTCCTGGCCCATGAAGTTGAGCTTCTTGCCGGGGTGGGTGTATTGGTAGGCGAAGAGCAGGCGCAGGTTGGCGAATTTCTGCCAGATGTCGCCGGGCATCTTGTCCAGCAGCGAACCTTTGCCGTGGACGACTTCGTCGTGCGAGAGCGCCAGCACGAAGTTCTCGTTGAAGGCGTAGATCATCGAAAACGTCAGCGTGCCGTGATGGTAGCGGCGGTAGATCGGGTCTTTGTGGAAGTATTCGAGCGTGTCGTGCATCCAGCCCATGTTCCACTTGAAGGTGAAGCCAAGGCCGCCGACGTAGGTCGGGCGCGAGACCATCGCCCAGGCGGTCGATTCTTCGGCGACGGTGACCGCGCCGGGCGCTTCGCGGTGGACGATCTCGTTGAGTTCGCGCATAAAAGCGATGGCGGCGAGGTTTTCGTTGCCGCCGTGCTCGTTGGGCACCCATTCGCCATCCTTGCGCGAATAATCCAGGTAGATCATCGAGGCGACCGCATCCACGCGCAGGCCGTCGATGTGATACTCATTGAGCCAGAAGAGCGCGTTCGAAATCAGGAAGTTGCGGACTTCGTTGCGCCCGTAATTAAAGATGTACGTGCCCCAATCCGGGTGCTCACCCTGGCGTGGATCGGCGTGCTCGTAGAGATGGGTGCCATCGAAATAGCCGAGGGCGTGACCATCTTTGGGGAAGTGCGCCGGCACCCAATCGAGGATGATGCCGATGCCGTGCTGGTGCAGGTAATCGACGAAATACTTGAAGTCGGTCGGGCTGCCATAACGGCTGGTCGGCGCGTAGTAGCCTGTGACCTGGTAGCCCCAGGAGGCGTCAAAAGGATGCTCGGCGACGGGCATTAGCTCGATGTGGGTGTAGCCCATATCGACGCAGTAATTCGCCAGCCAGTGCGCCAGATCGCGGTAGTTCATCCATTCGTTTTCGGCGGTGCGCCGCCAGGAGCCGAGGTGCAGCTCGTAGAGGCTGACCGGGCGTTGCAGCAGGTTGGTGTGGGCGCGCTGTTCCATCCAGTCCGCGTCGCCCCATTCATGCTGGCTGAGATCGGTGACGATGCTGGCATTCCTCGGGCGTACTTCGCTGTAGAAACCGTAGGGATCGCTCTTTTCGGCGCGGTAGCCGAGGTTGCGCGAACGGATATCGTAACGATAAATCGCGCCTTCGCCGATGCCTGGAATGAAAATCTCCCAGAAGCCCTGGCCTTGCATCGACATGGCGTTCACGCGCGAATCCCAGCGGTTGAAATCGCCGACGACGCTGACCCGGTAGGCATTCGGCGCCCAGACAGCGAAGAGCGTGCCGGTCACGCCGTCGATTTCGCGGATGTGCGCGCCCAGCTTTTCGTAGCTGTAGAGGTGTTTGCCTTCACCGAGCAGATACAGATCATATTCGGTCAGCTGTGGCGGGAAGGCATAGGGATCGTGATAGGTCTCTTTCTGGCCCTCGTCGGTGATGGCCTCGAAGTGATATTTGAGATCGTCGATCTTGCCGGGGAGGGTGATCTCAAAAAAGCCTTCGTCGTGCAGCCGCTGCATCGGCTTCGGTTTGCCTTTCGACAGAACGAGCGAGACTTCACGCGCCCAGGGGCGGAAGGTGCGGATCGACACTTCCTTCTCGCTGATTTGGTGCGGTCCAAGGATGTCATAAGGAGCGCCGTGGTCGCCGTTGATGAGGGAGACGAGCGCATCTGGATGAACGACAATAGTCATGATTAAGGATCTCGCCAAATGTCTTGATTCTGCGTTCTATTATCCAAGAATCTGGCGGGAATGCGACAAATCGGCGGAGATGGGTGAAGGACAGGTGCGTCGATAGCCAGTTTCATAGCACAACGAGGCATCATAGGCGCGTAATACACGACAAGATCAATTGGTCGGTCGCAGGGTCGGCCAGGGCAAGCTGCTGACATTCACGTGATATGCCGTAATCTTGTAGAATATCTTGTTTGTCCCAGGCTTCTCAATGGGACTTGCCATATCCAAGGGTTATAGTTGTAATAAGAACTTGTGTTGGGGTGCTCATGCCCCGGAATCAGTCATGCCGCTAAGTTTTGCCATGTACGTCCTGGGTCATTCGGTGGCCTTATGGACGTTTGTCGCGTTTTATGCCCAGTACCAGAAGCGTATCCTGGGCAACGTGGCGCAGCCTGTCATGCTGTTGTCCCTCTTTGTGGTCGAGTGGGCGACATTCAATGCTGTCGAGATGGCGATTCCGGTTCCTGAATTGAAATTCGCCGCGCACGACCTCAAGTACATCGGAATGCTCGGCGCGTCCGTCACCGGGCTGCTGTTTGTACTCTTTTACGTCAATAAGAACGACTGGCTGACCAGACGCCGCCTGTACCTACTGCTTGCCCTGCCTGCGATCACGCTTGTCATGGCTGTCACCAATCCTTTCCATCATCTGATGTGGTCGGACCTCAAACTCGTCAGCTTTGGCGAACTGGTGGCTGTGCAGGAAACATTGGGGCCGTGGGGTTGGGTGTATGTCGTCTATGCCTACATCATCATCTTTATCGCTCTGCTATTTCTGTTCCAGTATTTGCGCAACGCAGTCGGTCTGTTTGGCCGCCAGCACATGATGCTGCTGATGGCGCTTGTGTTTCCGTTCGTCACGACTGTGCTTGCTGCTTTCCACCTGACCCTGTTTGATTTGACACCATTTGCCCTGACGATCACGGGCATGATTGTCTCGTGGAATCTGTTCAGCTACCGGTTGATCGATCTGGCGCCGCTTGCCCGGAATATCGTCACGGAGAACATGGGCGATGGCATGCTCGTCCTGGACGCGAATGGGAAGGTCTTCTCGGCGAATCCGGCTGCGCAGAGGATCTTTGGCGTCGAATCATCAGACCTGGTTGGCAGAAGTTACGACGCGCTGCTCTTCGATTTGCATCAATCCTTGCCCTCTTTGCAGGCCATCGACAACCGTCCATCGGGCGAAGTGGCGACATCGCGTGACGGCAAGACTCTCTACCTGGAGCTGCGGGCGTCGCCGCTGTTCGATGACACAAAACAAATCGTGGGGCGGGTGGTGATCATTCGTGACATCACCTTGCGCAAAGAAAACGAAACCAGGCTGCGGGCGGCGCTGATCGCCGAAAAAGAACTGAATGCGCTGCGGGCGCGCTTCGTCTCCATCGTCTCGCACGAGTTCCGCACGCCGATGAGCATTATACAGACGGCGACAGAGATGGTGCAGCATTATCGCGACCGGATGGACGCCAGCGCGCTTGAGGCGAAATTCAGCACGATTAAATTGCAAATCGCGATCATGAATGCGTTGATCGATGATGTGCTGTCATTGGAGCGGTTGCAAAATGGGCAGCTGAGCTACCACCCGGAGCGACTGCCGGCCACTAAGACCGTGCGCCAGTTGGTTGATGAGTTGGAGTATGATGCCGAAATTGCCGAGCGGATCATATTCAACGCGCCTGAGACGGACATCGAACTGCCTATCGACAAGAAACTGCTGCGGCTGGTCGTGCGCAATCTGGTCAGCAATGCGCTCAAGTATTCGCCGCCGAAACTGCCGGTCACAGTGGCGCTCGAGATGATGGATTCAACCTTGCTGATTCACGTCACCGATCAGGGCATCGGCATCCCGGAAAAAGATCAAACGCGTCTGTTCGACGCATTTTATCGCGCGGCCAATGTTGGTGACTTGCCTGGCTCTGGCCTGGGGTTGATGATTGTCAAGCAGGCGCTTGACTTGCACGGCGGCAAGATCAGTTTCATCAGTCATGCGGGACGCGGGACGACGTTCTCGGTGTCACTGCCACTAGCGTCGCCGGTCGAGGATGAGTGAGGCCTCCATAGATTCATCCGTCGAATATGTGAATCTTGAAAAATATCGGTACAGGCGCGCAGTTCTTTTGGGTTACGTAGGTAGTTCTTGCACTAAGATATGGATGGCTATTATTACAGGCAACCAGGAACACGTCGGGATCGGCCATGTCACTTAGCTTCGCCATGTTCTTACTCGGTATATCTGCCGCGTTGTGGGCCTACGTGGCACTCTACGCTCAGTATCAGCTTCGGGTACTTGGTGACATAGCGCGTCCTATGATTTTGTTGGCGCTATCCGTCTTTCAGTGGACGGTTCTGTATGCGGTCGAGATCGCCGTTCCGCTACCGCAGTTGAAAATCGCCGCCTTTTATCTCAAATATATCGGGATGGTCGCGCTGCCGGTCGCCGGGTTGTTGTTTGTCTTGGCTTACGTCAACTACAGCGGCTGGATGACGGCCGGACGGCGGCGCCGGCTGATCTACGTCATTCCGGCGGTCACGCTCATTCTTGTGTTGACGAACGCCCGTCTTGGTCTGATGTGGACTGATCTCAGGCTGGTCAACGTCGGTGAGATCCAGGTGATAGCGGAAACGCGCGGTGTGTGGGCCTGGATTCACATCGCCTTTGCATATACCCTGTTCGGCGTCATCTGTCTGATGATGCTGCGCCATCTGCGCGCCGCGTTCCAACTCCATCGCCGGTCGCTCTCGATTCTCCTGGGCGCCATCATTTTCCCAGGCCTGGTCAGTTTCTTGATCGTGGCAGGGTCAACTCCCCTGGATCTGATACCGTTCGCCATGGGCATATCGGGCATCGCCGTCGCCCGGCATCTCTTCAGCTACCAACTGATCGACCTTGCGCCGATTGCACGCAATATTGTGACCGAGAGCATGGCCGACGGGATGATCGTCCTCGATTCGCAGCAAAAAGTCGTTGCATTGAACCCGGCTGCGGAAAAAATCATCGGGCGCGACAAGACAACTCTCATTGGTGAGACCTACGACGCGGTGCTGCATGAACTCAGCCAGCTGGTCGCATACTCGGAAGCGATTGAGAAGACGGCCACCGGCGAGTTGGTAACGAGCCGTGATGGGCGCACGTACTATCTGGAACTGCGCACCTCCCCGCTGCGTGACGACGGCAAAAAGATTATCGGGCGTGTTGTCGTCATCCGTGACATCACCCGGCGCAAAGAAAGCGAAGCCAAATTGCGGGCGGCGCTGGATGCCGAAAAGGAATTGAACGCGCTGCGGGCGCGCTTCGTTTCGATTGTCTCGCACGAGTTCCGCACGCCAATGAGCATCATTCAGACGGCAACGGAGATGGTGCAGCGCTATCGAGAGCGCATGGATGCGGAAGCGCTGGCGGCCAAGTTCGACACCATCGTGTCCCAGATCGCGATCATGAACGCTTTGATCGACGATGTGTTGTCGCTGGAGCGGCTGCAAAACGGCAAGCTCGATTTCAGCCCGGAGACGCTGTCGGCGGCTGACACCATCCACCAACTGATTGACGAGTTGTGTGAGGACACCCAGATCGCGGAGCGGGTCCAATACCTATATCCCCAGACATCTACCTCTGTCCAGGCCATGCTGGATAAGAAGCTGCTGCGGCTGGTTGTGCGCAATCTGGTCAGTAACGCGCTCAAGTATTCGCCGCAGGAAATGCCTGTGAGTGTGATGCTGGACATCGACGGTGAAACTCTAAAGCTGAGCGTTCGTGATCAGGGCATCGGCATCCCCAAGCGCGATCAGGCGCGGCTCTTCGATGCTTTCTATCGTGCCGCCAACGTTGGCGACGTGCCTGGGTCCGGGCTGGGTTTGATGATCGTCAAGCAGGCGCTCGATTTGCACGGCGGCACGATTGATTTTACCAGTGCGGAGGACAAGGGCACGACTTTCCGCGTGACACTGCCGCTGGTTTCACGTCCCGACGTGCAGACTGCGTCCATGATGCCAAACGGTGCCGCGCATTAGTAGCGATGGCGCGCTCACATGGGCGCCTCATTCCAACGTAATACACAACCGCCATTAATGTTTGCCACGATTCGCTCGCGTATAATACTCCGCTATGCTAACCGAAACGCTTCTCACCATCATCAACCGCAATGCGGATGGTATCGTCGTCATCGATGAGGATGGCGTGATCCGGTTCGTGAATCTGGCGGCGGCGGCCCTGTTCGATAAACCACCAATGGCGCTGGTCGGCGAATTTGTCGCCTTTCCGCTCGGTACCGGCGAAACCGTCGAGATCGATTTGCCGCGCCCCGATGGGAACACGATTGCCGTGGAGATTCGCGTCGTGGAAATCGACTGGATCGACGGGCGCGCCTACCTCGCCAGCCTGCGTGACATCACCGAGCGGCGGCAGGCGCAGGCGGACATCGCCCTGCGCAACCGGCTGATCGAAGCCAGCGGCAGCGGCATTTTTATCACCGGCGTTCGCGGTGAGGCACGACCGATCATCTACGCCAACCCGGCGATGGCGACGATCACCGCCTATACCGAAGCTGAACTACTGGCGCAGGACTGCCGCTTCCTCTGGCACTGCAACCCCGACGATGCGCAGAATCAGGCACTCGATCAGGCGCTGATCGATGGCGCGCCGTGCACGGCTGTGATCGAGTGTGAGCGGGCGGATGGCGCGATGTATTGGGCGGAGGTGCGTCTGACGCCGATCCGGGACGCAGGCAGTCGGCAGCTGACGCACTTCATTGGCGTGCTCCACGACATCACCGACCGCATGTACCTGGAGGCGGAGCGCATCGAACGCGAGCGCATCAGCGTGGCGCTGGAGAAGGAGCGCGAGCTGCGCGTCCTCAAAGACCGCTTCCTGACGATGATGTCGCACGAGCTGCGCACGCCGCTTTCGCTCATCCGGCTGGCGCACGACATGCTGCGCCAGTATGGCGACAAGGCGACCGAGGAAGAACGCCTGCAATATCTGGACAGCATCCGTACACAGACCGAACATCTGACGGACATCCTGAGCGACGTGATGACCGTCAGCCGGGGCGACTCCGCCGAGGCCGAGTTCATGCCGGAGATCATCGACCTGATCACCTACTGCCGCGATATTGTCGAGCAGTTCCAGATCAACTACTTCAAGACGCACAAGGTCGAATTCGAATGCGATCGGGCGGTGATGCGCGCGCCCATCGACCGCAAGCTGCTGCGCCAGGCGTTGACGAACCTGCTCTCGAACGCGATCAAGTACTCGCCGGAGGGGAGCACGGTGCGCTTCACCCTGACCAGCAACGGTCATAACGGCAACCAGGCGATCATCACGATCCAGGATCGGGGCATCGGCATCACCGAAGAAGATATGGCGCGGCTGTTCGAGCCGTTTCACCGTGGGCGCAACGTCGAGACTGTCCCCGGCACGGGGCTGGGGCTGGCGATTGCGCGGCAGGCGGTGCGCGCTCACAGCGGCACCATCGCCGTCGACAGCGCGATCGGGCAGGGGACGACCTTCACGCTGACGCTGCCAATGGTCGAGGTGCGCGCCCGTGGGTGACATGCGGTGCGATAGCGGCAAGGCCAACGCACTGCTATAATCCACCTCACAGACTCATCGAAAACCCCGGCGGGAGGGCGCGTTCAACATGAATATCCTGGTCGGTTACGCCAGTGTCCACGGATCTACCGCAGAAGTGGCCGAGTTCATCGGTCGGCTGCTGCGCGCCTACGAATCGAATGTGACCGTATCTGCGCTTAATGACGTGCAGGATTGTTCGAACTACGACTTATTTGTGATCGGCTCGGCCATTCACGCGGGCATGTGGCTGCAAGAGATGTCGCTGTTTCTGGAACGCTGCGCCGACGCGCTCAAAAGCCACCCGACGCATATGTTCATCACCTGCATTCGTGTGCTGGAAGCGGATGGCTTGCAGCACAGCCTGGAATACTACGTCCACCAACCGACGCTCGATAAGCTCGGCATCGACAACATCGGCGTCTTCGCTGGCAAGCTGGACGTGGACGAGATTGATTGGAACGAGCGCTGGCTGCTGGCATCCAATTACGACGGCACCGAGTCGTCCAAGCACATCAACCACGATTACCGCGACTGGCAAGAGATTGCCAACTGGACGCACCAGATCGCCAGGACGCTGGAGCTGAAGCCGACGTTCGAGCAGGCCAAACACACTGAGTAACCCGGCGGCAGGCTGCTGGTGCGCGAGCGAAGGCAAGCAGTATCTTTTCTTATTGATCAGGGCGGGATGATGCGCCGCAAATATCTTCTCTTGCTCGCGAGCGGTTGAAAACTTTCGGAGATTGGCTTACGATTCGAGCACACGTTCGAGATAGACCGAGAGATACGAAATTGCGATGGAACGTTACTCTGTGCGTGACGCGCAGGATCATCTGCAGAAGTTGATTGACGATGCTCAGCACGGGAAGACGGTGCTGATTCTGGATGAAAACGACCAGGCAGTCCAACTTGTGCCGGTCGAGGCAACCCGTCAACCGCGCAAAGCCGGCAGCGCACGTGGTCAAATCAAGATGACGCCGGACTTCGACGCGCCTCTGCCGGATTTCGATGAGTACAGTGAATGAGCTATCTGCTCGATACGCACACCTTTCTGTGGTTTATCAAAGACGATCCATCCTTGAGTGCGGCTGCGAGAGCCACGATAGAGGATGCGGATTCCCTCATCTATTTGAGTGTTGCCAGTTTATGGGAAATGGCGATCAAGTTCAGCCTGGGGCGATTGGTCGTGCCAGCGCCGTTCACTGATTTCTTCGACGACCAATTGCGCAAGAACACCATCCGTCTCTTGAATATCAAGATCGAACACACGGGCATCGTTGCGATGCTACCTTTCCACCACCGTGACCCATTCGACCGCCTGATCATTGCCCAGTCTCAGAGCGAGAATCTGCCGATCATTGGCAAAGATGAGATATTTGACGCATACGGAGTCCAGCGGCACTGGTAAGCGTGGTCGCACGTCGCTGCGAACGACTGCCTTTCGATGGTAACATCTCGTTCGTTGCAGAACCTTGAACGCAAACACTTAGGCCACCCTGGCGAAATGTCTTGACAGGCATCACTCCATGCCAGCTGCCGATGGTGCTCGCGCAGGCTAGCCGGTCGCGCGCTACTCTCACTCGCCCGGCTCATCCGGGCTGCTGAACATGATCTGCTGCACGCACGCGGTCATCGCGCGCTAGCGACCTACCAGTGTGTTTCCGTGGTCGCCCGGCAGCGCCGCTGTGCTTAACACCATATCAAATTTGTTATAGAACACGATAATGTTTATGGTGGGCTTTTTAAGCTATTATGACCTATGACAGCGAAAGTCTATTTTTCGGGTGCGACTCATGCGCGCGTTTCTGGGACGCTTCGACGTTCGTATCAGCCTGGCATACGGCATCATCGCAGCCCTGTGGATCGTCCTCTCGGATAGCGCGATGGCGCTCATCTTTGCAGCGAATCCATCCATGCTGGCGGTTGTCAGTGTCTATAAGGGGCTGGGCTACGTGCTCGTGACTTCGCTGGCGCTGTTTCTATTGCTGCGGGTGGAATTGCGGAAACGTGATCGTGCCGAGCGCGCTTTGCAGGAAGATATTGTCGAACGCAAGAAGATCGAGGCCGCGCTGCGCGAAAGCGAACACCGCTTCCGCAACCTGGCCGATACCGCACCCGCCTTGATCTGGACCACAGACTCCACCGACCAGGTGACATTCCTGAGCCGCGGATGGTACCACTTCACCGGACAACACGAGGCCAACAGCCTGGGCCAGGCCTGGCTCGATGCTTTGCACCCTGAAGACCGCGAGCATGTAAGAGTCAGCTTCCTGGATAACATCAAAACGCGGGAATATTTCCAGGTCGAATACCAACTCCATTCGCCCATCGATAACGCGCAGCGCTGGGTGATTGCCACGGGCACGCCGCGCTGGTCGGAGGATGGAGTCTTCCAGGGCTATATCGGTTCGGTCATCGACGTGACTGAGCGCAGACGTGCCCAGCAAGAAATGCAGGCGGCGGCGATCCTGCGGACGGATCTCGAAAAGGAGAAGGAGCTGCTCCAACTCAAAGAGCGCTTCATATCGGTGGTATCGCACGAATTTCGCACACCGCTGTCGGTCATTTATGCGTCTGCCGAACTCATGCACCGGTATCGCGACCGCATCGCACCTGATCGTCAAGATCAGCATATGCGCGATATTCTGTCCCAGACAGAATACATGGTCGATCTGCTCGATGATGTTCTGCTCGTCAATATAGCGCAATCCGGCAGACTCGAATTCAACCCGTCGCCACTCGATGTGGTCATTTTCTGCGAGACGGCGATAGAGCGTATGCAAGTGATTGACAGAGGCAAGCACAACTTTTGCCTCACCCACACAGGTGATCTCAGGTTGGTGGCGCTTGACGCAAAGCTCTTACAGCACATTCTGTCCAATCTGCTGTCGAATGCCATCAAGTACTCGCCGGACGGCGGGGATGTGCGCCTGGATGTCTGTTTGGAGCAGGGAGATGTGGTGTTCCGCGTGAGCGATCAGGGGATCGGCATACCGGCGGAAAGCCTGCCCTATCTCTACGAACCGTTCTATCGCGCCCGGAATACCGGCGACATCGGCGGCACAGGGCTGGGCACCGCCATCGTGAAGGAGAGCGTCGATCTTCACCGGGGCGTGATTGCCTGTGAAAGTGAGCTGGGCGTCGGCACGACCTTTACCGTCAGACTGCCGGTGACTTCTCGCTTGCAGACAGACCTCTCACAGCCATAAAGCCGGCGCGCAGTTCGCGCAGCGCTGTGGCGCTTCCCAAATAATCATCACTATTCTCCTTTTGGCTCGGTCGGCAGCACGGATGTTGAACGCGACCGAGACTCAACACCCGGTGACTTCGGCCTGTCTGTAATCGTGACGTAATCTGGCCGGGTTTTCATGGGGGCTGGGGAGCCGATGCTCTCCGCTTTCTAAGGGTAAAGGGAGGTTTTATCATGGTATCGAAGATCAAGTGGAGTTCGCTGCGGGCAGCCTTCGCCGGGTTGGTGGCGCTGGCCTCGGTCACGTTCGCGCCGGTGCACGCGCTGGTCGCGCAGGCGCAGGACTCGATGGCGGTGGCCTGCGACTCGACGCTCGTCACGCTGCTGCTCGTGGCCGAGCACGATTACAGCTATCTGACGAACATGAAGGCGATGGGCGAAAGCTCCGGCGAGATGATGACCGAAATCGACTACGGCCAGTACACGCCGCTGGTCAACGAGATTCTGATGCGCATGGCGAGCATGGAAGGCGACATGTCCGGCGATGAGATGATGCAGGGTGACGAGATGATGGGCATGACGGCGCAGGACACCATCAGCGCGTTCCTGACCGGCATCGGCATGGAAGCACCTGACTTCGCCATGTACACCGATCTGCCCGCGGGCGACGTGTCCGGTGAAGATGTGGCCTGTACCGCTTTGCGTGCGGACGTGCAGCAGTTCCTGCTCGACCACATCATTGCCGACATGCAGATGTCGTCGATGGAAGGCTAGGGGAGAAAATAAATCCCCTCCCTCAGCCCCTCCCCATCGCAATTGGGGAGGGGAGTCGCGCGCAGCGCGACGGGGTGGGGATGGAATCAGCGCCAAACGTCACCCCCAAAAAGTGATACTTCTCCTCACTTTTGTGACTTTTTTGGGAATATGATACGAGTGATGCGCCGCCCACTTGCCAAGTTATCCTGCTCGTTTCTCCGTGAACGGGCCGGTGGGCACGGCGCTCATTTCATTTTCCCCATTTGAGCAGCATCCTCCGACAGACACATATGCCCGCGCGAACGCGCTGCACGTTTCACGCGTCAGGCAGGAGCACCCTGCGCGCCTCATCCGCCCAGGCGCGGATCGCGTCCCAATCGCGGAAGTCGCCTTCGGGCAGGCCCTTGGTCTGCGCCTGCAGCCGGGCAATCGCGCCGAGCTTATCGTACCAGAGCGCGCCCGCGAACAGGCCGATGGTGACAGGCTTAAGGGCGATGTGCAACTGCTCAAGCGTGCCGAGCACTGACTGCCGCGTGTCGTCCTGGCCGTCGCGCAGGCGCAGCGCCAGGGCGAACAGGGCGGTTGGCCGTTCCCGCAGCGCGGGCGTATGCGCCTTGACGTAGGCGACGACCGCTGGCAGCGGATCGCCGGAATAGATCGGGCTGCCGATGATGACGGCGCTGTAGTCGTCCGGCGCGGGTGCGCTGGCGGCCTCGGCGATGGTGACGGCAACGGCCTCGCTGCGCAACGTGTCGCCGATGACTGCCGCGACCTCCGCCGTCCCGCCCTGGGTCGATGCGTACACGATCAGGATGTTGCTGCTCATGCTGGCGCTCCTTGGATTGAGCCGTTAGCCCATAGCCTTTAGCTCGTTGGCTGTTGGGTATATTGACCTTTGGCAAATTCACAGAATCGCGGTGAATGCATTAGCCGGCCGCCAAACGTGCCCGCAAAGTCCCCTCTCTGATTTCTGAGAGGGGCTTTCGCGCTGACGTGAAGCAGCGCATTAGCATATTAGCGAATTAGCCGACAGCCATTCACCTCAAATTATATTGTGATAAATTTCACAATCCATGACGAATGTAACGGAATATTCGTGATTGTTTCGACTGAGGCTGAACATGCGGTTGGCATATACTGAGACTAGAGGCAGAGGACGTTTTGTTCAAACGTAGTCGGTTTAGATTGTTTGCGTTCTAAATAGTACCTGTCGTCGTTGCCTCTAAGAACAAACAATCTCCACGCTGCCTCGCTTCGTTGCGCCCGCATTGGCGGTGATTGACATCGCCAAATTCGAAGGAGGTCGCCATGCTCTACACCTCACGAAAGCCAGGGTTATACGAGCAAATCATGGCAGAAACGCCAGGGGGCGATGTTCTCATGACCTGTCTCCAGTGTGGCACGTGCGGCGGCTCGTGCCCATCGGGAGCGGACATGGACGCGACCCCGCGCCGGTTGTTCGCAATGCTGATGGCAGACATGGACGAAGCAGTGCTCGAAAGCAATACGCCCTGGTATTGCGTGTCGTGTTATTACTGCACCGTCCGCTGCCCCCAGGCAATCCCGATCACCGACCTGATGTATACCCTCAAACAAAAAGCCATTGCCGCCGGTAAATATCACAAAGAGGCCCACGCTGATTTCTCAGGCAGCTTCGTCGGTTACATCGAGCAGTATGGGCGCAGCTTCGAGTTTGGCCTTGCGACCCGGTTCCAGTTGACGCATCACCCGCTCAAAACCCTGAGTAAGGGCGGGCTGGGCTTCGACATGCTGCGCCGGGGCCGCCTGAACACCACACCCGACCGCATTCGCAACATGCCGCAGCTCACGGCGATCCTGAACGAGGCCAAGCGGCTCGCGGCGCAGCATGGAGGTGCTCCGTGACCGCAAGCAACGGCGCCTATGTTTACTATCCCGGCTGCTCGCTGCAAGCATCAGCCCACGCCTACGACATCTCAACCAAGCGGGTCGCCGAACGGCTCAATCTCACCTTCAACGAAATTGATGATTGGAACTGCTGCGGCGCGACGGAATTCTTCAGCATCAATGCCCTGCCTGCCTACAGCCTGGTCGCCCGTAACCTGGCGCTGGCTGCGCAAACCGGCGGCGCGCCGGAACTGGTCGCGCCGTGCAGCGCCTGCTACCTCAACCTGCGCAAGACCAACGACTACATGGCGAAGTACAAGAAGCTCAATCAGCAGGTCAATCAGGCGCTGGCGGCGGGCAACCTGCACTACAACGCCGGTTCGCTGCGTGTTCGCCATCTGCTCGACATCGTCGTTCAGGATGTCGGCTACGAGAAGATCGGCGCAGAAGTCACGCGCTCGCTGCAAGGGATGCGCGTCGCGCCGTATTACGGCTGCCTGATCGTGCGCCCGGACACGGGCTACAACACCGAGTACCCGACGCATCTGGACAAATTGATGACGACGCTCGGTGCGACGGTCATCGATTTCCCGATGAAGACGCACTGCTGCGGCGGCCATATGACCCAGATCAGCGAGGCGGTCGCCTACGAGCTGATCCGGCGCATCCTCAAAAACGCCGCCGATTACGGCGCGGATGCCATCGTCACGCTGTGCCCGATGTGCCAGCTCAACCTGGACGTCTATCAGGGCCAGGTCAACCGCACGTTCGGTACAGATTTCAATATCCCCATCCTGTATTTCACGCAGTTGATGGGCATCGCCTTCGGCATGACGCCGCAGGAACTCGGCTTCGGCAGTGAAGTTGTGTCTGCCGATCGCGCGCTCGCGCAAATCGGGCGCGAGGAGCCTGAGGAGCGCGAACGCCCGAAACGCAAAGATAAACAGGCGCTGCCGATGCCGGCTCTGAACGGGGGCGGAAGGAGCGAATCATGAGCGAAGAGAAAGTTGGCGTCTACGTTTGCCACTGCGGGCACAACATTGCCGGTACGGTCAATGTCGAAGAGGTGTCCGAATGGGCGGGACAGTTGCCCAACGTTGCCGTCGCCAAGGATTACAAGTTCATGTGCTCCAGCCTCGGCCAGGAGATGGTCGAGGAAG
Source organism: Anaerolineae bacterium (assembly GCA_023382675.1). GTDB lineage: Bacteria > Chloroflexota > Anaerolineae > Aggregatilineales > Phototrophicaceae > Flexifilum. The sequence continues at coordinate 36,289 of JAHDWN010000024.1, read as the reverse complement.
ACATCAAGAAAGAAGGGCTGACGCGCGTGGTCGTGGCGGCGTGTTCGCCACACATGCACGAGCCGACCTTCCGTGGTGCGTGCCAGCGCGCGGGGATGAACCCGTATCTGTTCGAGATGGCGAACATCCGCGAACACGCAAGCTGGGTGCATCAGGACGACAAGCCCGCCGCGACCGAAAAGGCCAAGGCCATCATCAGCGGGGCGGTGCGCCGGTCATTGGAGCTAGCGCCGCTCGAGCCGTTCCGCGCGCCGATCAACAAGACGACACTGGTTGTCGGTGGCGGCATCGCGGGCATCAACGCGGCGCTGGAGATCGCTGGCGCGGGCTACAAGGTGCTGCTGGTCGAGCGCGAACCGAGCATCGGCGGGCACATGGCCCAGTTCGATAAGACGTTCCCGACGCTGGACTGCGCCGCCTGCATCCTGACGCCGAAGATGTTCGACGTGGGCAACAGCCCGAATATCGAGCTGCTGACCTACAGCGAAGTCGAGCAGGTCGATGGCTACGTCGGCAATTTCACGGTGCGCATCCGCAAGCGGGCGCGCAAGATCGACACCACGCTCTGCACCGGCTGCGGTGACTGCTGGGAACGCTGCCCGGCCAAGGTCATCGATGATGTCTACGAGTCAGGGCTGGGCTACCGGACAGCCGTCTACCGGCCATTCCCGCAGGCTGTGCCCAAGTACCCGGTGATCGACACCGAATCGTGCATCTACTTCAAGAATGGGCGCTGCAAGGCGTGCGAGAAGTTCTGCCCGACCGGCGCGATCAAGTTCGACCAGGAAGACGAAGTCGTCGTCGTCAACGTCGGCAATATCGTGCTGGCGACCGGCTACGACGTGTTCGACGCGCGCCGCATCCCGGCCTATGGTTATGGGCGGTTGGCGAACGTCTTCACGAGCATGGAATTTGAGCGGATGACGAACGCCTCCGGGCCGACTGACGGCAAGGTCGTGCTGCGTGACGGCGTGACTGCGCCGGAAACTGTTGCCATCATCCACTGTGTCGGCAGTCGCGACAAGAACACGAACGTCTATTGTTCGGCGACCTGCTGCATGGCCGCGCTCAAGTTCGCGCACCTGGTCAAAGAAAAGACGAACGCGCAGGTCTACAACTTCTATATCGACATGCGCACCGCGTTCAAAGATTACGAGTTGTTCTACACCCGTTTGCTGGAAGAAGGTACACACTTCATTCGCGGGCGTGCGGCGGAAGTCACTGATGCCGCCCGGCTGCCCGGCGAAGAGGGCAAGCTGATCGTCCAGGCGGAAGACACGCTGATCGGCAAGCAGCGCCGTGTGCCGGTGGACATGGTGATCCTGATGGTCGCTATGGAGCCGCGCGCCGACGCCAGCGAAGTCGCCCATCGCTTCGGCATCGGCTGCTCGGATGCAGGCTTCTTCACGGAGCGGCATCCCAAGCTCGATCCCGTGGCGACGATGACCGAAGGTATCTTCATTGCCGGCACGTGCCAGGGGCCGAAAGACATCCCGGCGAGCGTTTCGCAGGGTGAGGCGACCGCTGCGCGTGTCCTCGGTTTGATCGGCAAGGGCGAAGTTCAGATCGAGCCGGTGCGGGCGCAGATCGACGAAGATCGCTGCTCTGGCTGCCGCATCTGCAACAACCTGTGCCCCTACAACGCGATTGATTTCATCGCCGAAAAGGGCGTCAGCCGTGTCAACCCGGCGCAGTGCAAAGGCTGCGGCACGTGTGTCGCCGCCTGCCCAAGCCAGGTGATCACGGGGCAGCACTACACCTACGACTCGATCATGTCGCAAATCGAAGGCCTGCTCTACGACGTGCGCTCGCCGAATGAGAAGGTGCGCGTCGTCGAGATGGAACCTGCGTGAGCACGGGAGGCAGAAGCATAATGGCCGACTATAGTCAATTCAATCCTGCATGGGGCGACCGCGCACCCGTGATCATTGGCTTCCTGTGCAACTGGTGTTCGTATCGCGCGGCAGATCTCGCGGGCACGAGCCGCTTCGGCTACCCGGCGACTCTGCGCGATATTCGCATCATGTGTACGGGCCGCCTCGACCCGACCTTCGTCGTCAAGGCGCTGCGTGAAGGCGCGGACGGCGTGCTGGTGATGGGCTGCCATCCCGGCCAGTGCCACTACGAGGAGGGCAACTACAAAGCCATGCGCCGGATCGCGCTGCTTCAGCGCACGCTGGCGCAGTTGGGCGTCCATCCGGATCGGGTGCAGCTTGCCTGGGCATCCGCCGCGCAGGGCGGCATCTTCACCGAGACTGTCAAAGAGATGACGGAGAAGGTGGCCCGGCTCGGCCCGATGCAATGGCGCGACAATCTCGAAGAGACTGCGCCGCACCAAGAAGAGGGAGTGCCGTTATGAGCGCGAAACCGAAACTGGCAGTCTACTGGGCGTCTTCGTGCGGCGGCTGCGAAATCGCGATCCTGGCGATCCACGAAAAGATCCTGGATGTCGCCGCCGCGTTCGATCTCGTCTTCTGGCCGTGCGTGCTCGACTTCAAGAAAGCCGATGTCGCGGCGATGGCGGACGGCGAAATCGACGTGACGCTCTTCAACGGGGCGATTCGCACCGAGGAGAACGCCGAGATGGCGCATCTCCTGCGCAAGAAGAGCAAGGTGCTGGTCGCATATGGAAGCTGCGCGATGGAAGGCTGCATCCCCGGCCTGGCGAACTTCGCCGACCGCAAGCATATGATGCAGTACATCTACCACGATGCGCCGACCGTCGATAATCCAGAGGGTGTCGAGCCGCAGCCACAGACCACCGTGCCGGAAGGCACACTGACGCTGCCGGCGTACTGGGACACCGTCAAGACGCTCGATCAGGTCGTGCCGGTCGATTATTACCTGCCGGGCTGCCCGCCAGAGGCCAAGTGGACTCAGGCGGCGGTCGAAGCGATTATGAGCGGCCAACTGCCGCCGCCCGGCTCGGTCATCGGTATGGACGTGACCGTGTGTGACGAGTGCCCACGCGAGCGCGAGGAAAAGAAGATCAAGCGCTTTTACCGCCCGCAAGAGATCATCCCTGATCCCAACAAGTGCCTGCTCGATCAAGGGCTGCTGTGCATGGGGATCGCTACCCGTGCGGGTTGTGGGGCGTTGTGTCCATCGGTCAACATGGGCTGCCGTGGCTGTTATGGCCCGAACGTCGATGTGGTCGATGGCGGCGCGCGCATGATCAGCGCTATCGGCTCGGTCATCGACGCCAAGACGCCGGAGGAGATCGACGCCGTTCTGGATACGCTGCCCGACCCCGCCGGTTACTTCTACCGGTTCGGCCTGGCGCACTCGATGCTCCGACGGACGGCGCTGGTGCGCGAAAACGGCGACCGCCGGGCGCAGCCGCTGGAAGAAGTGCCGCACCTCGACCCGAAGCTGAAGACCTGAGGGGGCTGTGATGAAACAACGAATCACGATTGACCCGATCACACGGCTGGAGGGTCACGGCAAGATCGAGGTCTTCCTCGACGATGCTGGCAATGTCGCCAACACGTATTTCCAGATCCCGGAACTGCGCGGCTTCGAGGTCTTTTGCCTGGGCCGCCCGGCAGAGGAGATGCCCCGCATCACCAACCGCATCTGCGGCGTCTGCCCGGAGGCGCATCACATGGCGGCGAGCAAGGCGCTCGACGACCTGTACAAGGTCGATCCGCCCTCGGCAGCCAAGAAACTGCGCGAGCTCTTTTACAGCGCCTTCTATTGCACTGACCACACGACGCACTTCTACGCGCTCGGTGGGCCGGATTTCGTCGTCGGGCCAGACGCGCCCGCCGGCGAACGCAACATCCTGGGCGTGGTGGCGAAAGTTGGCACGGAAGCCGGCCTGCGTGTGATCAACACACGTAAGAAGAACCACGAAGTGATCAAGATCATCGGCGGGCGGGCGATCCATCCGGTCGCCGGGCTGCCGGGCGGGATGAGCAAGGCGATCAACGAAGAGGAGCGCAAGTTCATCGAAGAGGTGGCGCGCGAGAATGTGGAGTTCGGCCTGTGGTCGCTCCAGGTCTTCCGCGACATCGTGCTGCAAAATCAGGCTTATGTCGATTTGATCGTCGGCGATGTCTACACGCAGCATACCTACTACATGGGCACGGTGGACGCGCAGAACAAAGTCAACTTCTACGACGGCATGATCCGCGTGGTCGATCCGGACGGCAACGAGTTCGTCAAATATGACCCGCGTGATTACATCAAACACATTGCCGAGCGTGTCGAACCCTACAGCTACCTGAAGTATCCGTACCTGAAAGGCGTCGGCTGGAAAGGTCTGGTGGACGGCAAGGACTCAGGCATGTATGCCTGCACGCCGCTCAGCCGCCTGAACGCGGCGGACGGCATGGCGACGCCCAAAGCGCAGGAAGCCTATGAGGAGTTCTACAAGACGTTGGGCGGCAGGCCGGTGCATCACACACTGGCGACGCATTGGGCGCGCCTGGTCGAACTGGTGTACGCGGCGGAGCGGATGGTCGAGCTGGTCACTGATCCAGAGATCACCAGCCCGAACGTGCGCACGATCCCGACCGAGAAGCCGACCGTCGGCATCGGCTCGGTGGAAGCGCCGCGCGGAACGCTGACGCATCACTACGAAACGGACGAGAACGGCATCCTGACGAAGGTCAACCTGATCGTCGGGACGACCAACAACTTCGCGCCGATCACGTACACGATCAAGAAAGCGGCCAACGCGCTGATCCACGACGGCGTGGTCAACGATGCCATTCTGAACATGGTCGAGATGGCGTTCCGCAGCTACGACCCGTGTTTTAGCTGCGCCACGCACTCACTGCCGGGGCAGATGCCGCTCGAACTGGTTGTGCGCGACGCACACGGCGAGATTGTCGATCATCGTTCGCAGTATTGCACTCCGACCTGAGTGCAAGTCAGGACAGGCGCATGAAGACTTTGGTGATTGGCCTGGGCAACCCGATCCTGACGGATGACGGCGTTGGCATCTACGCAGTGCGTGCGCTGCGCGAGATGCTGCCGCCGGATGTTCCGGTCGATGTGGTCGAGCTTTCGGTCGGCGGCTTGCGGCTGATGGAAACGATGGTCGATTACGACCGCGTTATCCTGATCGACGCGCTGTGGGCACCGGCCGATCGTCGGGGCGAAGTCCTGGTCTTCGATGCGCGCGACATGCCAGAGACCTTGAACACGCGCAGCACCCACGATGCTGACCTGCCGACGGCACTGCGTATCGGGCGCGCGCTCGGTGCGCATCTGCCGGAGGACGCCGACATTCAGATCGTCGCTATCACCGCGTACGATGTGCTCGATTTTTGCGAGCAGCCGTCGCCGCCGGTGCTGGAGGCGATTCCGCTGGCGTGCGAGGCGGTGTTGGATCTGCTGCGCGTGCCCGTGACATAACGACGTAACAGGGAGGCTGCTGTGTTATCCCCTGAGATTCTGCGGCGGTTTTCGATCTTTGCCGGGCTGCCAGCGCAGGCTTTTACCGAGCTGGCGCAGTTTGGCAGCGAGGCGACGTTCGAAGCCGATACGCTGTTGTTCGAGGAAGGCGACGCCGCCGACGAAATCTATGTGCTGCTGGAAGGCAGCGTCGATTTGCTGATGAACCTGGATGCGAAGGGCGAGAAACAGATCGAGATCGAGACGCTCGTCGCCGGGGAACTCGTCGGCTGGTCGGCACTGGTCGAGCCGTACATCTACAAGGCGAGCGCCGCCGCGACCAGCCGGGTGCGCGTGGCGATTCTGGATGGGGCCAAGCTGCGCGACTATGTGGCGGCGCACCCGGAGCAAGGGCTGGTGATCATGCGGCAACTGGCGCAGATCATGGGCAAGCGCCTGAATCAGATGCGCGTCCGCCTGATCAGCCTGGCGGTGTAGGGCGTAAGAACGTATCTACCGCCCAGAGCGTATTGAGTATGCGCCGCACTGGATCGTACTATGCAAACGCTCATGAGCATCGGGTCATTCGCGGACAAACAGGATCAGCCGACCGAAGCCGAGATCCTGGCGGCGGTCGGCTCATTGTTGTCTGAATGGGAAGCGCTAACCGCCTTCATTCGTGAACACTACCGCACGCAAGCGGATATCAAGTTCATGTACGGCAAGAACTACGGCTGGGCACTGCGCTTTCGCAGCAAGGGCCGGCTGCTGACCGCGCTCTACCCAACCGAGGGTGGTTTCACCGTCCAGATCATCCTGCCTCCGGACGCCATCGAACAGGCGCAGGCCATGAACCTGGGAGAGCGTGTCGCGCAAGCCATCGCACGCGCCACCCCCTATCCTGAAGGGCGCTGGCTGTTTATTCCCGTCGAGTCGGCAGCCGACGCCGAGGACATCCGGCGCCTGCTGGCTTTGCGTGCCGAGGCATTACGGCGCTCAACCTGAAGCGCCGCCCAGCAGCGTCACGGTGAGGAAATCGACGGCGCGCCGCTCGTATTCCTCAGAATAATGCGTGAACCCGCCGATGTGACCGCCGTCCGGGACAATCCAGACCTCGGCGCGTCCGGGCGCGGAGTCCGCATACACGCGGTTGAATTCCTCCTCGTCGGTCACGTCCTGGGCGGCTATGAGAAGGAAGCGTGTCGACGCTGTCGCCTTGATCGAGTCGGCGATTGGCAGCGGCGGCGCATCCCCCGTGATCAGGCCGACGACCGCGTAGCCGATCAAGGGCTGCAAACCGACGACCGGGTTCGCGTGCGATGGAATGGCGCGAAACTCCGCCATCGAGCGGTGAGACGCGCCTTCGCTGACGATGGCTGTCAGCGCCGGATTGGCGGAGGCTGCGCCGAGCAGGATTTCGCCGCCCAGGGACAGCCCCAGCCCACCGATGGCCTCGACATCGTTTTGCCCGGCGAGAAAAGCCACGGCGGCGCTGACATCCCCCGTACCTTCCCAACCGTAGAGATTGGTCTGGCCTTCGCTCTCGCCATGCCCGCGCTGATCGAAAGCGAGCACGCCGAAGTCATGACGCGCGAGCATCTCGGCGTAAGCGCGGACCGCCTCGCGCGATCCGCTCGCTCCGTGCGCGAGCACAATGACTGCGCCGTTCTGCGGCGGTGCGTACCAGGCCGCCAGCCGATCACCATCGGCCGTGGTCAGACTGACGTTCTCGAAACTCTCCGGCGGTGCTCCGACCGACGCGCGTGCCATGGTCGTCGCGGCGATGCCAAAGCCAACTGGAACAACGATGAATGTCACGATCAGGAAAAGAGCGATGATGATGATCAGCGCGCTGATCAGGAGCCGCACCAGCCTTCTGTTTGACGTGCGTTGCCGCAATTGAGGTTGTGAATCCTTAGTCACCGATCTTGTCTCCTTAGCTCACAGCCCTGTTGGTATCAGCCGCTCGCCGGCCTGCGCCCCGCCGAGGATGGCCGGGCCCACATAGATCACGGCTGCAAGCAGACCACAACCAAGCGACCATCGGGATTTCATTGGGCTGTTCCTTTGCAAAACGGCACAACGATAACACTGCCTCTTCAGTGCGCCTGTGATGAAGATCACCTCTTTTGCTGCTGGATTGCGTCTTCCTGGGCGTCTCGAAGCCGATAACAGCTTGACATAGATGAAAAATAGGCCAACTGACCCTTTTTCTGGTCACGAGGACTATTGTTTTGTTGCGAAGGCCAATGTTCTGCTCTATCATAACCGGCAGTAGAGATGTACAAATTACCTCTGGAGCGGGTATTCATTGTATTCCGCTTCGCGTTTCCCCTTCCAGGCGAAAATTCTGTATGAAGACTGCGCGCTGAGTAGAAAGCACTTCGAGAGTGGCTTTTGCTGGCGATCACGATGACAGGGTGTATTCACCATCGCCGACCTGACTGTCTGGCAAATATCGGGTCTCCCCCGTTTCAACCAGGTCATAGCCATTTGGCAGGAGACCAGACACATGTATGAATTCAAAGCCATTGAGTTCTTGATGATCGACGATCATCCTGGTGATGTCCGGCTGACGCAGGAGTTCTTCAAGGAATACAAACTTGCCAACGCCCTGAACATCATCGCAAATGCCGACGACACGCTCGCCTATTTGCGCCACGAGGGTGTTTATGCCAACGCCGCGCGCCCGGACATCATCTTGTGCAGCTTCCCACTCTATCAATTCTATCTGGATGGAGTATGGGACGACATCCGGCGTGATGCTTGCCTGCGCGAGATCCCGATTGTGCTCCTGACCGGCTTCGAGGGTGAGGAGGCGACTTTGGATGATTTATCGTCCATCACGTGTTGTGTCGCCAAACCACTTGACTTCGGGCGCATCACCGAGATTGTACGTCACGTGAACGACCTGGGCGTCGTCGTGATGTGCCCGCATGGGCGGTCGAGGCGGATGACGAAAGCTGTACCGGCGTAACATAGTATGACGGTAGCGGATAATTGGCGGTGGTGTCCACCGTTGTGGATGGCGATACGTCAGTTCACCGGTTCTGTGGGGTACGTGATGCGGACGAGCTTATCTGTGCCTGACTCTGCGCCCCAGACTTCGCCTGGACGCCCCAGAAGCTGGCGCACGTGCGCGCCGTTGCTCGGCAGGGTGAACGGCGTGAACGCCTCCGTCGCCGGGTCGAAGCGCCAGATGGCGTTGGCGTCGAAATCGCTCAGCCAGACGATGTCCAGCGCATCGACGTAAACCGCATACGGCAGCGGGCTGCTCCCCGGCACGTGCCACTCCGTCCATTCGCCTGTCTCTGGAACATAGAGGCCGAGTTGTCCGCCGTCCCACTCGCTCACCCACAGCCGGCCCTGCGAGTCCGACCAGATGCGGCGTGCGCCCTGGTTAGGCGTCGGCGGCTCGATCACGGTCGCTTCGCCGGTGTCGCGGTCGATGTGGGCGATGTAGCTGCCCGCCAGCGACGCGTAGTAGATCTCGCCGTCCGGGGTGCTCGTGATGCCATACGGCCCGCGCCCGCGCGGTGCGTCGAAGACTTGCAGATCGCCGCTCTCCGGGTTGAGCCGCCCGTAGATGCCGGACTGTCCCGTGAACCAGAGGACGCCGTCACCGTCGAAGGCAGCGGTGTTCAGATTGGTGTAGCCGGTGTCGGCGGACAGCGGGAAGACGTCCACTTGCTCCGTCTCCGCATCGATGCGAACGATGGCGTTCAGGCCGCCGTCCGTCACCCAGGCCGCGCCATCGGGCCCGACGATGACACCATGCGGCGCGGAACCCTGGCCGAGCGGGATGCGCGTGATGGCGCCCGTCTCCGGGTCGAGCCGCCCCATCTCGCCGCTGCGCTGGCCGGTGTACCAGACGGTGCCATCCGGCGCGGGCGCGACATCGTGCGGGCGCGTGCCCGGCGGCACGGGGAACTCGGTGATGCCATAAGGCGATTGTGCCTGGGCGACAGCGAGCGACGTGAGCGCTAGTGCAAGGGCGATCAAGATGCCGGTCATCAGCGAGGACGTGCGTGATCGGGTCATGGTCGTTGGCCTTTCGCGCTAACAGTACAACCTAAGATACGCTCGGAAGCCGTGATCAGTTTTCTGCGCGGCGTTTCGTCCGGCGTTATGCGGCATCGGCTCCGGGTGTCTGACATGCACGCGCCAGGTCAGGGTGTGCCCTGATGTTCCGACAAGAATCGTTCCATGGCGGCGATGAACGCAAGCGTGCCGGTTTCGATGGTTGAAGTCAACGCCTCCAGATCGCTGAAGTCAACATCGTTGGCGAGGTCGCATTCAACCATCGAGTCAGCCTCTTTGGCGGGCGGGACAACCCGGTATGCGGGCCAGTGACTGTCCTTGAAAAGCTCCCAATACTGTCGATGAACGTTCCTGTTTCTTGGTGAGAGCCAGACTTCGAAACGAAACGTCTCGTAGTTGAAGACAATGGCGATCTTCAAGTCGCGCTGCTTGAGTGCTGGTGGGAAGATGGCGAAGTACGTCATATCCATGTAGCCCTGATAGAGACCGGATACGCCGAAATCTGGGTGGTTTTTCTCGAAGTGCGTGCGCAGATCCAGCATGTAGGCGAGCAGCGCTCTATAGGCTCTGGTGACAGCGCCTGTGCTGAGTTGACGCTGAAACTCCTCCATGTCTTGCTGGATCGAGGTCATGGCTGGTTTCTCCGTCGATGGTTTAGCCGAACACAGATCGACTAGTACGTCGGAACGGACGGATCGATCTCACCCGCCCAGGCGAGCATCCCGCCGGTGAGATTGAACAGCCGGTTGCCGTAGCCGATCTCGCGCAGGAAGCCGATGGCGTGGGCGCTGCGGACGCCGCTGCGGCAGATGAAGACGACCTCGCCCTCAGTCGGGATGTTCGCCAGCACGGTATCTTCGCGGCGGCTGCGCCCGCTGAGCACGTCGTTCTTGGCCGCCTCGATCTGACCCTTGGTGATGCGCAGCACATCCGGCAGCACGCAGATGTCCCACTCGTGCGGCTCGCGTACATCAACCGCGACGACGCGCTGCCCGGCATCGTAGCGTCCCTTTAGTTCGTGAACGCTCATCTCGGCGACGGTGGCCGCGCCGTTGCCGCTGCTGCTGGATACGTACAGGCTGTGATCGTGCGCCGGCATCCCACAGAACTGCTCGTAGTCGATCAGTTCGACCTGATCCGCCGGGAGGCTGCACACGGGGCAGTTGGGATTCTTGCGCACCTTGAGCGTGGTGAAGCTCATTTCGAGCGCGTCGTAGAGCAGCATCTTGCCGATCATCGGCTCGCCGATGCCGAGGATGAGCTTGATCGCCTCGGTCGCTTGCAGCGTGCCAATCGTGCCGGGCAGGATGCCGAGTACGCCGCCTTCCGCGCAGCTCGGCACGAGGCCGGGCGGCGGGGGTGTCGGGAACATGCAGCGGTAGCACGGGCCTTCCTTGGCATAGAAGACGCTCAACTGGCCCTCGAAGCGGAAGATGCTGCCGTAGACATTCGGCTTGCCGAGCTTGACGCAGGCATCGTTGACGAGATAGCGGGTCGGGAAGTTATCCGTCCCATCAATGATCACGTCGTAGGGCGTCATCAGTTCGATGGCGTTCTCCGAGGTCAGCGGCACGTTGTATTTATCGACCTGCAAGTGCGGGTTGATGTCCTTCATGCGCGCCTCGGCGCTGTCCACTTTGAGCGTGCCGACGCTGGCCTGGCCGTGGATGACCTGGCGCTGAAGATTCGAATCGTCCACCACATCATAATCGACCAGCCCGATGCGCCCGATGCCCGCCGCCGCCAGATAGAGCGCGAGCGGGCTGCCGAGGCCGCCCGTGCCGATCAGCAGGACGCTGGCATTCTTGAGGCGGCGCTGGCCGTCCACGCCGACCTCCGGCATGATCAGGTGACGGCTGTAGCGGCGGATCTCGTCGTTGGTCAGCTCGCCCGCGGCCTCGACCAGCGCCGCGCCGTCGTGCCCCCCGGCGATGGTCGGGACGATGCGCATCTGCGTGTTGGCGTCAATCTCGGTGTCAACGCCGTCGAGGAAGCGCATGTCCTCGTCGCCGACGAAAATGTTGACGAACGTGCGCAGGGTGTCATCGTCGTAAAGCTGCTGCTTGAGCACCGGGTGCTGCGTGACCAGATCGGCCAGCGCGTCGCCGACGGTCGCGCCGCTGACGGTGACGAGCGACTGGTTGCCGGTGAAGGCGCGCAGCGGGGTCGGGATTTTGATCGTGGGCATGGAGTCTCCTTGGGATCAGAACTCACGGAGCAGGATAGGTTCACTCTCGAAACGCGAATGGTCTGTGACCAGCCGCCAGCCGCGCATCTCGGTCGCGCGGCCACGCATGACCGACGTAATCAAGTAGGCGAAGTTCGGCATCGCCCGGTCGCGGTCGAATTCCGACGGGAAAGCGGGCGAATCCGGGTGGCTGTGGTAGTAGCCGACGAGCGCCAGGCCGCGCGCCTCGGCCTCGTCTTCCAGGCGCATCCAGTCCTGCGGCGTCATGGTGTAACGGTGATGCTGCTCCTCCGCCGCGAAGACGTTCTCGATCGGCACCACGTCGTCGATGATGACGGTGTCACCGCGCAGTTTGCCGAGCAGGAAGCCGCCCGCCTCGTTCGGGTAGCCCGCTTCCAACTGGTCGAAGATGCGCGCTTGCAGCGTCCGCAAAAGCTCGATGTTCATGCCCGGTGTGTTCCTCTACTCAACAAAAAAGCCAACCGGGACGGGTTGGCTTGATCTGCGCTTGAGCAGCAGACGGGGCTAGCGCAGCCCCTGCGCGACACGTCCCTGGTGAATGCGCGGGTAACACATGCCCATACAGCACATGGGAACGGCAAAAGGGGTCGGGAAGTGTGTCTCTCGGCGCATGGCGGCACAAGGTAACACGGATGCGCCGCGATTGCAACGGGCGGGTTGAGGGACATCAAATGTGTGATGTCACAATCCTCATGTATCCGGGTCTTGCAGATTGTCCAGGATGGTCTCAAGCGCCGTGCGCATATTGTGCACATCTTTGCTCGACACCGATAATCAAATTAGACGTTATTGGGGAGCAGCCAACTTGCACCAACAAGTTCATGAATTAGAGATTCGTACTGACTCTTGATATTCTCGAGACTATTTTGAAGAGCGTTTGTGAGCATAGGAGTCTACAATAGGAGTGAATGGACACTCAAGATTCTATTGAGGAGGATTCAGTGAGTGAACTCTTCATAAGTACATTAAGACCACCTGAAGATGTAAGTAAATCGGATTATCTAATAGACGTTGAATTGTATAGCAGTGCAATACGTCAAAAATGGAAGTCTGCCAAAGTAGTCACGCCTCCTGGCGGAACATATGTACTTGAATGGGAATTGAATGAAGAGCATTCACTGGGCCTTCTAGGAGGACTTCAGAGTGATAGAAGAACTGTCTCTTTTGGTATCAACTATTTTGACAATGCCTTGGACTACATTCTCTGGCACCGAGAATATGTTCCAAACGATGTCGTTTTGTACCTATTCGACGCTAATCTTGACTTGATTCATCGGTTGACGACAGAAACGTCTAGAGATGAATTGATACTGCTGATTCAAGCGATTTCATAGGCATAAGGGGCAAAATACCAGAATATAAATCTCTCGAGGAACATCTGGATATTCCGCACAGGTGCGTCTTGGTCTGGTGCTCCATGTTTAGTTTGGCCTCACCGCCGCGCGATTACAACGGATGCAGGCTCAACCCTCATCTCACTAGTTGGCGGGGTCGAAGTCACGGGCGCGGACGCAACTCGTGCTACAATCGAGCCAGAGCACGACAGGAATATGGGTATGAGCACCGCAACGCCACAAACGATTGATCTGAGCAAGTACATCGAAGTGCGCGATGGACGCGCGAATGTACGCGGGCGTCGCCTGCCGGTCGCCTTCATCGCCGTGGCAGAACGTGAGCGCCAGCTTTCAATTGCGGAGCTTGCCTACGATTTCACGCTCTCAGAGGAGCAGGTACTCGCGGCGCTGCTTTACTATCGCGAACACAAAGAGGTGATTGACGCGCAGGACGCCGCCGACGCTGCCGAATCCGACGAGATGCACCGCAAATATGGCGGCAAAATGCCGGGTCAGTCGTGATCGGTTTCTACTTTGACGAACACATGAATCGTGTCGTTGCGGATGCGCTGCGACAACGAGGCTACAACGGCGTCATGGCTGTCGATGTCGGGATGGAAGGCAAAGCGGATGAGGATCACCTTGTATTGTGCGTGACAAAGGAAGAACCCGCGCGCTCCTAGCGCAATCGCTTACTTCTCGCTCAGCGCCAGCTCGATGGCAAACCCGGCCAGGATGAGCGCAAAGGTGCGCTGGAGGCGTTTGACGGCTTTGGAGCCGCTCATTAGATACGCTCGGACGCCGCTCGCCAGGATGCCATAGCCCGCGAACACGATCAATGTCATGGCCATAAACACGGCGCTGAGCAGGATCAGTTCCAGCGTCGGCGATGACGCATTTTGGGAGGTGAAGGGCGGCAGAAAGGTGAAGAAGAAGATCGTCAGCTTGGGGTTGAGCAGGTTGATCGTGATCCCGCGCGTGATGATTTGCCTGGCGCTGGTCTCGGTGATCGGCTTGTCGAGTTCAAGCGTGCCCGCTTCGCGCCACATCTGCCACGCCAGGTAGAGCAGATAGGCCGCGCCCGCCAGCTTCAACACAGAGAAGACCTGCGCACTCATATTCAGGATGGCGGACAGGCCCAGGATGCTCGCCATGATGTGCGGCACGATGCCGAGCGTGCAGCCAAACGCGGCGACCAGGCTGGCGCGCCATTGGAGCGTGAGGCCGGTCGTGATCGTGTAGACCGCGCCGGTGCCGGGGACAAGCACGACAATCAGCGAGGTCAGCAGAAACTCTGGATTCAACATGAGATCCCTATCGAAGCTGTGCTGCGGTTGCGAGCCGGTGAGCGCAAGAGCATAGCCTACGTTCGGCCTGCCGGGCCAATGTTCGTCAGTCATGATTGGGGGTGTTGCAAAGTCGGTATGTTGCAGCTTGCCCTCACCCTATATCCCTCTCCCGACCGCCGCTTCGCGGCTAGGAGAGGGACTTGAAAGTCGTTTTCTCCCCTTCTCCCAGCGCAGCGTTCGGGAGAAGGGGCTGGGGGATGAGGGCTAACGCGCAGTCCTTCAGGACTTTGCAATAGCCCTGCAGTCATGATCGAGAGGGGAAGGTTTGAGATCCTTCCCCTACGATGATGTATCCGAGAATGCTAACGCCTCAATGTTTCCGTCATTTCAAGATTGGCTTCGACCGCTTCGCGAGTCAGCCAGGGTTCGCGCAACTCCTGGTTGGCGAACAATTCGACCTGATCGCCGACGTGGGGCGAGCCGGGCTGCGTCGCATTCCCCTGGCCGACCAGCACCCGCGCGCGAATCGGGTCGGCGAACTCGATCACCGCGACCCACGAGTCGCCGCCCGCGATCTGGTAGGTGCCATCGCCCGCAGGCGCATACCACGCCGCGCGGAAAACGCCGCTTGGATCGCTGCCGCCGTTGCCGGGGAGATCATATTCACCGACGCGCAGGCGCATTACGTCACCATAGGGCACGTCCAGCGCGCCATACGCTGCCTGCACCTGTTCGGCGACGGCGACCAGGGCCGTGACCGCGTCGTCAGGATCACTCAACCCGGCGGGTGTGCTGTAGGGTTCACTGATGTCGAACGGCGTGGCAAACAGATCAAACCCGGTCTGCCCGGCGTACTGTTCAAACCAGTTGATGAACAACAGCGCGCCCTGGCTGTCGGCGTTGGTCGCGCGATCCCAGGCTGCCAGCACGTCGGCTGCCTGCTGTGCCAGTTCAGTTTCGGATGCGCTCGCCGCCGCGATCAAATCATCCAGCACGTGATCAGTCGCTTCGACGTGCGTGTTGTGTTTGTAGGCCAGCAGTTCTTCAAACGTGATCGAGTCATCCTCGAACGCGGTCTGTGACGACACCTGCGGGCGGAAGATATGGCCGGTCTCATAGAAGCTCTGCGGCGCGAAATAGGGCGGATAGTCGGCGAAATCGATCGCCGGGGGATTGGTCGATGTCCAGGGCGGTTCGTTGGCATTCTGGACGAAGCCGGTCTCAGGGTTGATCACCTTCGGCAGTTCGTCGTAGGTGTGGTATTCATTCCAGATGAGGCTGGAATCGTCGCCTAGCTGAATGCCCTGCCAGCCGGCGTAATCGCCCGACTCATGTTTCGGGATGATCGCGTTGTCCAGGTAGTAGATGTTGCCGTCCACGTCGGCGTAGACCGTGTTGAACATGGGGATTTGCAGCCAGTCCATCGCCGCCTCGAATTGTTCGAGGTTGGTGGCTGTGCCCATCCGCCACCACTGTTCCATCATGTGGGTCGTCTGGTCGGAGGCGATGCGCAGTGCGAGCGCCTGCCCACCCTCGTTCTGGGCAATCACTGGCCCGTGCATGGATTTCACCACCGGGAAGCTGTATGGTGCAAGACTGCCATCCGCCTGCAGGATGTCAATCGTCTGCTCCCGCACCTCCAACGCTTGCTCCTCGCCATCCAGCCTGTAGCCGCCGCTCTCGGTCAGCGTCAGTTCATACAGATCAAAGCCGTCATACGTATTGACGGTATGCGTCCAACCCAGGTGTTCGTTGAAGCCGATCTCGATGCCCGGCAGGCCGACCAGCGTCGCGCCATACAGGTTGACGTCCGGCGCGACCAGATGCGCCTCGAACCACGTAAACAGATCGCTCCAGGGCAGGTGCGGATTTTCGATCAGCAGGGCATTGCCGCTCGCGGATTTCTCTGGCGCGATGGCCCATGCATTCGATCCCAACTGCCCGGCGCTCCAGGCTTGCGACAAGCCAATGGCTGCGCCGCCCACAAACGTAACGTCGATGTCGTTGATGGCGAGCGCGAGCGGGTCCGTATTGCGCACGGGCAGCACCATTTGCACACCATCGCCGATGACATCCGGGTTGGCTTCGGCATAGGCATTCATGCCCGCCACAAACGCATCAAGATACGACTTGAACTCGTCGGTCTGAGCCTCATACTGTGTCTGTGCCAGTTCTGGCACACCGACCGTGTGCATAATGACATCGGACTCGACAAGATCCTGTCCCCAATAGGCGGCGGCCTCTCCGCGCGAACGCCCATAGAGCTGAAGGATCAGATCGGCGTGGTTGTGCATTTGCGCCCAACCAAAGGCATAAAACAAGTCTTCGTTGTTATCGGCATAGATATGCGGCACGCCCCAGGTATCCCATAGGATCTCGGGCGAACCGTCTGATTGTGCCAGCGCCGGGAGGCCAAGCACAGTCAGGGCGAGTAAGATAAGAAGGAATCTAAACGGTTTCATATGACGCTCCTTATTTGGGTGAAAACATAATTATCAAAAGCGTGCCATGCAGAACGTGCATGCTGGCATCCCGAAACGGACGCAGAAAGCTCCGCAGCCCTGTCTGCATGTCTTCAACCGTGGGGGTGTGGAGTCGCGGATACCGCCGTCGTCGCCGCGTGCCCATTCGCTTGGACTATCTCCCGCCGCATACTGTAAACGGACACGGGCGCAGTTGCAACTTGTGTTCCGAGGCCTGGCGATGGACTCTTTGCATCTCCCGCCGTTCCACGTTAGTGTATGCGCCCTGACGACGGCCTAACCCGCACGAGTAACCCCATGACCAGCACATCCAATGGCAAAGCGACCGACGCCGAACGCACGACGCGCGGCGCAGGCACGACGGCTGTCCACGGCGACGGCACACGCCGCGACGAACCGTACCACGCGCTGGCGACGCCGATCCTGCAATCCGCCACCTTCACCTTCCGCGATTCAGACGACGTGGCGAGCTACATGGCGCAGAAGTATCGCGGCGGCGCTGCCCGCGAGGAGTACGGGCGCTATGGCAACCCGACGGTCGCGCAGGTCGAGGCGAAGCTGGCCGCGCTCGATGGTGGCGAGGCAGCTGTGCTCTATCCCTCCGGCATGTCGGCGGTCAGCTCGGCGCTGCTGACGATGCTCGCGCCGGGCGCGCACGTCATCATCGGCGACGACATCTACCGCCACACGCACGAATTCTGCCTCGGCTTCCTCAAGCGTTATGGCGTCGAGACGACCGTCGTGCCGATGGGCGATTACGGCGCGCTCGAAGCCGCCATCATCCCCAAGCAGACGCGCCTGATCATTTCCGAAAGCCCGACCAATCCTTACGGGCGCGTGGTCGATCTGGCGCGGCTGGCGGAGATCGGCAAGCGCCAGCGCGTGCGCACGTTCGTTGACAGCACGTTCGCGACGCCGGTCAATCAGCGTCCGCTCGACTTCGGCATCGACTTCGTCATGCACAGCGCGACCAAGTTCCTCGCCGGGCACAACGACCTGCTGGCGGGCGTCATCATCGGGCGCGCGGATCGCATGGCTGCGCTGCGTGAGAGCCGCGGCTTGCTCGGCGGCATTGTCGATCCGGGCGCGGCCTATCTGCTCGACCGCGGGCTGAAGACGCTCGGCGTGCGCATCAAACAGCAGAACGAGTCGGCGCTGGCGTTGGCGCGCTATCTCGAAGCGCACCTGGCCATCGAGCGCGTCTGGTATCCAGGGCTGGAGTCGCACCCGGATCACGCCGTCGCGCGGGCGCAGATGCAGGGCTTCGGCGGCGTCGTCACCTTCACGGTGCGCGGTGATCGGGCGCGTACGAGCGCCTTCATCGACCGGCTGCGCATCCCCTACATCGCGCCGAGCCTGGGCGGCGTCGAGAGCCTGATCCAGCAGCCCGCGCTCATGAGCCACTACGATCTCACGCCTGAGGAGCGGCTGGCGCAGGGCGTGCCGGATAATCTTGTGCGCTTCTCGACCGGCATCGAAGACACCGCCGATCTGCTGGCGGATTTCGCGCAGGCGCTGGCAACACTCTGAAATGTACCTGGGCGCTTTGGCATTCTGCCCAGATCGCCTCAAACGTCATCGACTTGCGCCGCATTCAGGACGATAATAGCCGCATTTCTCACGGCGATTTGTGCGTGCTCTCTGGATTGGAGAAGTGCGAAACGATGACATCACAGGCGATCCAAACGCAGGGTTTGACCCGGCGCTTCGGGGCGACGACGGCGGTCGATCACCTCTCGCTGACGGTCGAGACGGGCGAAATCTTTGGCTTCCTGGGGCACAACGGCGCGGGCAAGACGACGACCGTGCGCCTGCTCAACGGCGTGCTCGGGGCGGACGGCGGCGACATCCGCGTGCTCGGTCTCGATCCGGCGGCAGATGGCCCGAAGCTGCGGGCGCGCACCGGCGTCCTGACGGAAACGCCGTCGCTGGACGAGCGGCTGAGCGCTGTCGATAACCTGACCATCTACGCCGATCTCTACGCTGTGCCGACGGGCGAGGTGAACGGGCGCGTCAATGGGATTCTGGAGACCTTCGGCCTGGCGGAGCGCGGGCGCGAGAAAGTCGGCGGCTACAGCAAGGGCATGAAGCAGCGGTTGGCGCTGGCGCGGGCGTTCCTGCACCAGCCGGATCTGCTCTTCCTGGACGAGCCGACGGCCGGGCTGGACCCGGTGGCGACGCAGGAAGTCCACGACATGATCCTGCACGTCAGCCGCGAAGAAGGGCGCACGGTCTTTCTGTGTACGCATAATCTGGTCGAGGCGCAGCGGTTGTGTCATCGTGTCGCCGTCATGGAGCAGGGGCAGATGGTCGCCGTCGGCACGCCGCGCGAACTGGCGCACACCATCGGCGCGGACATGCGCTTCACGCTGGAGATCGCGCCCGATCAGGTCGAGACAGCGCGCGCCGCTGTCATACCGCTGGCGGCGGTCAGCGCGGTCGAGACGACCGACGCGGAACTGACACTGACCGTCAACGACCGCGAAGCCGTGCCCGATCTGCTGGCGGCGTTGCAGGCGGCGCACGTGCGTGTCTACGCTGTCATCCCGCAGCAGACCTCCCTCGAAGACATCTACATGGCGCTGCACCGGCGCAAAGGACAGGCATGATGAACGGGCGGGCGATACGCGCGATAGTGCGCAAAGATCTCAAAGTTGTGCTGCAAAGCAAGGCGGTGCTCATCCCGCTGATCATGGTGCCGCTCATCCTGCTGGTGATCATTCCGGCAGTGGGTGGACTGCTGCTGGCGAACACCGACCCGTCCTCACCGGCCATCACCGACTTCCGGCGCGAAACGGGTGCTTTCTTCGATAACCTGCCGGGGACGATTAACGACCGCTTGCAGCAGTACGACAGCGAAGTCCAGCGCATCACCTACGTGGTCTTCAACCTGTACTTCCCGGCGATGTACCTGCTGCTGCCGACGATGGTCGCCAACGTGATCGCAGCGGACAGTTTCGCCGGAGAGAAGGAACGCAAGACACTCGAAGCGCTGATCTACACGCCGACGACCGACCGCGAGTTGTATGTTGCCAAGCTGATCAGCCCGTGGCTGGCGGGAGTCGGAGTCGGCTGGATCGGCTACATCGCCTTCGCGCTGATCGTC
The DNA here is from genome assembly GCA_023382675.1 of Anaerolineae bacterium. Lineage (GTDB taxonomy): Bacteria > Chloroflexota > Anaerolineae > Aggregatilineales > Phototrophicaceae > Flexifilum. The sequence continues at coordinate 16,484 of JAHDWN010000024.1, read as the reverse complement.
ACGCTGACGACGTGGTCGCTCATGGGCGGGGTGTTCGTCTTCGATCTCGCCTGGCTGCTGCTCATATTGTGGGTGACACCAGCGGCGGCAGGCATCGGCCTGGGCGCGATGGTGCTCGTCTCGTCGCGGGTGAGCACATTCCAGGAGGCGTACCAGCTTGGCGGCGTGGTCGTCGTCCCGGTGCTGCTGCTGCTCTTCGGGCAGTTGGGCGGCGTCGTCTACTTCAGTCCACTGGTGGCGTTCGTGGTCGGCGCGATTCTGTGGGCGATCACGGTCGCGCTAATTGTGTATGGCGCGCGCACTTTCCACCGTGGCGAACTGATGGCGCGGCTGTGAGCCACGCCACCAGCGCGAACACTCAAACGTGCTGATCGACCAGGATGGCGTTGCCGTCAGGATCAACAATGACAAAGCTGGCGGGGCCGCTGGTGGTCTCGTCAGCCTCGGTCTGGAAGGCGATCCCTTTGGCTTTGAGCGCCTTTTGCAGCTCGCGCACGTCGGTGAACGAGTCGAGCTTCTGAGCGTCTTGATCCCAACCGGGATTGAAGGTCAGGATGTTGCCCTCGAACATGCCCTGAAACAAGCCGATGAGGTGATCGCCATTCTTCATGATGAGGTAATTGTGGGCGGCATCCCCGCCAAAAACGCTAAACCCCAGCTTCTCATAAAAAGCTTTCGATGCATTCAAATCTTTGACACTCAGGCTGACCGAAAATGCTCCGAGTTTCATGGATCTCTTCCTCTCTGCTGCTTTGCTTCTGAAGACTGCTCGCGCCTATAGCGTACAGTATTTTCGCTCTATGTCGTTTTGGTCGTGTGGTGATCCAGGCTGATCTCATCGAGCGGGCGGGCAAGTGACAACGCAATTCGCGCTATAATCAAGAAAAATCGAGTCAACGAACGATGCCGATCCATTCGATCCACAATCTGTATCGCGGTATCAACGCGCATTTGCACAGCCTGTGGCAGGCGGAAAGCGGCTGGAGCGGCTTCCACACCAACCAGATCAGCGATCTCTACAAGACGCTGCGCGCCCAACTGCTGCCAATCGGTTACGACGCCGAGATTGAAGACTCGCTGCAAATCCGGCGCATTGAAGGCTCTGCCCGGAATCCGCGCGCAGACGTGCTGGTCTACGATACCCAGCCTGATCCTGCCCCTGCGACCGTCCAGTCGCTGAAGTCAGGCGCCTTTCGTTATCCGGCGATGGAATTGTTGGCGGAAGATCCAGTGAGCGAAACCCCTTTCCGCGCGCTTGCCATTTATCGCCTGCGACCAGATCAGGCTGCGCGCGGCACGCCCGTCGCCTGGATAGAACTGCTATCGCCGAGCAACAAGATCGGCGATGACGCCGAGGTCTACCACGCCAAGCGTATGGATGTCTTGCACGCCGGGATCGTGTTTGTCGAACTGGACTACCTGCACGAAACCCCGCCGACGTTGGCGGCGCTGCCCAATTATCGCGGGCTGCAAAGCACGAAACTGGCGCTGCGCCCGCATCCTTACCGCGTGGTCGTCATCGATCCACGTCCGGCGCTGGAGTCCGGTTGGGGCGACGTAATCCCGTTTCACGTCGATGATCCGCTGCCCAGGGTCAATATCCCCCTGAGCGGCGAGGACAGCCTCGACTTCGACCTGGATGTGCCCTATCGCAAGACGTTCGAGGAGAGTCTGTACGGGCGCAGCGTCGATTATGCCCGCTTCCCGCTGAATTTCGATCACTACAGCCCATTCGATCAGGCGCGGATTGCCCGCCGGATGCTGGCTGTGTGCGAGGCGGTCGCGCGCGGCGTCGATCCCGATACGGCGACGATCCAGATCGGCGAATACGAGCATCTGGATCTGGATGAGGCGCTGCGGCGACTGGCTGTGCTTGTGAGCGGAAATTGATTCGCAGCAAAATTTGACAGATGCGCATCGGCCTTTATAATCTGCGGCGTCTTGATGGAATGGTATCCGTCACACAAGGTGACAACATGAATCCGCGCTTTGCCATGTGTATGTGTTGTATGCGCAAAGCACCCCCGGCAGGTGGTCGCTCGGATTTGTGTTGCTAACAGCCAGATAGGCATGTCAGCACGAAGCCCCGGCATACCACCGGGGCTTTTTTGTTGCTGATCGCAGGCGCTGGGCTGGCGGCAATCAGCCCGGCGCGAACTACAAAGCAGGCACGCAGAACTATCTCAGGAGAGCAAAGACCATGGCTGATACAACCGAAAGACGTGTCGATCACAGCGCACTGCGCACCAACCAGGCCTTCATTATCGGCCTGCTGGTACTCGGCTTCGTGCTCAATGCGCCGGCGCTGGTGATGTTCGTCGCCGCCGTTATGCTGGTCGGGACGCTGTTCCCGCAGGCAGGTTTGTTCAAGCGCATCTACCAGCACGTGCTCAAACCGGCGGGCATCGTCCGCCCGGATGTCAAGCTGGATCATCCAGAGCCGCACCTGTTCGCGCAGTTGGTCGGCGGGCTGGTGCTGCTGGTGGCGACGCTGGCCTTCGCTGCCGGGTCAAGCACGCTCGGCTGGGGCTTGAGCTGGTTGGTCGTCGCGCTGGCGGCGCTCAACCTGTTCGCCGGGGTCTGCGTCGGCTGCCTGATGTACTACCAACTGCACCGCCTTGGCGTCCCCGGTTTCGTTCACGCGCCCGTCGCCCGGTCCTAGTGCAGATTTAGGGGCAATGGCTTAAGCGTTTCTTCATCCCCACCCCTGAACCTGCGGTTCGTCCCCTCCCCATCGCGATGGGGAGGGGATGAAAGGGAGGGGACTCATTCAAACGTAGTAGGCTGAGATTGCAACAAGGAAGATCGATCATGCTCGAACGCGCACTCATCGTCATTGTCTTCGCCGCCGTCATGATCGCCGCCTGGGTGCTCTACAACCGCTGGACGCTGCGGCGGCTGGCGACACGTGCGCCCGTCGATCCGCTGCTGGCGGATGTCGCCCAGGGCACGCCGACGATTGTCTATTTCTCGACGCCGTTCTGCGTCCCATGCAAGACTCAGCAGCAGCCGGTGCTGGCGGAGCTGGAGACGCTGCTCGGCCAGCGACTGCGCGTCGTCCGCGTCAATGCGGCAGAAGACACGGCGGCGTCGGATCGCTGGGGGGTGTTCTCCGCGCCGACGACGTTCGTGCTCGATGGGCAGCTGCGACCGCAGTACGTTAACCGTGGGGTGGCCTCGCTCGCCGTGCTGCGCCGCAGATCGAGACGGCGATGGAGAAGGTGAGCTAACGCGGACGCAGCGCGATCACCGGCAGTGACTCGCGCACGATGTCGATCAACCCGGTCGGCGAGGTGCGGGCGATGTTGATGCCCATCACGCGGCTCAGTTCGCCCGCCGCGCGTGGATGCTGGGTGCGATATTTGATCAGGATGTCCGCGCCCAGTTCCGGGGGCAGCGTTTCCGCCGTCACCTCCCAACGGCGGCTGCTGACCTGGATGACCACGTCCGGCATCGCCATCAGGTTTTGATACCACTGCGCCTTATATCCCCAGCCGGAGACGATATAGTAGATATTGCCCAGTTGGTCGTGGTGGACGACTTCGACGACCGTCTCGCGCACCTGGCCGGTCTTGCGCCCGACGTGATACAGGCGCAGGAAGCGCTCGCCGAGCAGCCAGCCGAGCCTGAGCCGGTAGAGCACCAGCGGCAGGCGCAGCGCTAAGCGCAGCCATCCGCTCGGCGGCTGGGTGACGAGTGTCTTTTCGGTCATGGGTAGTCCTTACTGGTAGCGTCTCCGTGCTCAGACAGAAGGAGTCACAAACATGACGCGCTGGCGGCGGCCTGTTTTCCCTCACCCTAAATCCCTCTCCCGACCGCCGCTGTGCGGCTAGGCGAGGGACTTGCTCCCCTTCTCCCAGCGTAGCGTTCGGGAGAAGGGGCCGGGGGATGAGGGCCAGAGGCGGCACATCTGAATAAAGATCATTCCGCATCCAACCCGGCCTACGTGTCCAATTGGATCGTGCCCGTCTCGCGCGTATCGTAGCCGGGCTGTGCGCCGAGCGCGGCGCGGAATTCGGCGTCATCCAGCAGGGCGATCACGTGCTGCACGCCGGGGTGATCGAGATGCGCGTGCGGGATGACCAGATCGTACCGCTCCCAGCCGATCGCGACAAATTCCAGGCCGAGCGCCAGCGCGCCGCTGCGGACGCCCATGCCGCAGTCGGCCATGCCGGAGGCGACAGCCGCCGCCACCGCCAGATGGGTGTTCTCCTCGCGTTCGTAGCCGGCGATGCTCTCCGGCGCGATGCCGCGCTGGCCGAGTTCGTAGTCGAGCAGGACGCGCGTGCCTGCCCCACGCTGCCGGTTGACGAAGCGCACCCGCGGCAGATCGCCGAAGTTATGCACGCCGTGCGGGTTACCCGGCTGGACATAAAAGCCCTGCTCGCGATGCGCGAAGGTGATCAGGCGCACGGCGATGCCCGGTAGATACTTCGCGACGTAGGAGAAGTTGTACTCGCCTGTTTCGGTGTCGAGCAGGTGCGACCCGGCGATGTGCGCCTCCTGACGGCGCAGCGCGACCAGCCCGCCAACCGAGCCGACGCCCGCCGAGGTCAGCCGGTCGCCGGGATAGCGCACGGCCAGGAACTGCGCCAGCAGATCGATCATCGGGTCGTGACTGCCGACGACGGCGACCGTGCGCTCGATCGTGCGCAGCGAGTGGTAGAGCCGCACCTCGACTGCTTGCCCGGCATCGACGCCCTCGCTGAAGCGCAGGATCAGCGCCAGGCCATCCGCGCGCACCAGCGATGTGATCACGCCTGCGCCGCGATTGAGCGGGGCCGCCAGCAGCCGCTCGCCGACGCGCGCCAGCGTCACGCGCACGAAATCGTCGTCTCCGGTGGGCGAGGTCAGCTTGCGGGTCGTGATCGCCTGCGTGCGCGGTTGATCTTCGACCGTGGCATCGAGGCCGAGCCAGCGTGCCAGCAGCGGCTGCACGAACAACTCGCCGGTCAGCGCCGCGCTCACCGGGTAGCCGGGCACGCCGATCAATGGCACGCTGCCGATTGCGCCAATGATGACCGGGTGGCCAGGGCGTACGGCCACGCCATGCACCAGCAGTTCACCCAATTCGCGCACAATCGAGGCGGTGAAATCGCGGCTGCCCGCCGACGAGCCGGACAGCACCAGCAGCAGATCCGGCTGCTCGGCCAGTGCTGCCTGGATGGCCGTGCGCAGGCGGTCGCGGTCGTCGGGGACGATGGCCGTCACGTCCGCCGCGCCGCCGCTCTCGATCACCTGCGCGCGCAGCATCAGGCTGTTGTACTCGACGATCTGCCCCGGTGCGGGGCGCTCGGTTGGTGCGATCAGTTCGCTGCCGGTCGGGATGATGATCACGCGCGGGCGGCGGCGGACGCTGGCCTGGGCGTGACCGCAGCCCGCCATTGCGCCGAGATCGACCGGGCGAATCCGGTGATTGGCAGGCAAGACAAGCTCGGTCGCGACCATGTCCTCGCCCATCAGCCGCACGTGCTGGTAAGGCACGACCGGCGCGCGGATTTCGATGGCGTCGTCAGCGACCTGCTGCACATCTTCGATCATGATGACGGCATTCGTCCCGGCGGGCAGCGGATCACCGGTGTTGACCGGCTGCGCCTGCGTGCCGAGCGCCAGCCGCAGCGGGCGGGTCTCGGTCGCGCCGGTCGTGGCCTGTGCCTGCACGGCATAGCCATCCATGGCTGACGAATGATAGTGCGGCGACGAGATCGCCGCGAAGATCGGCTCGGCGGTCACGCGCCCCAACGCCTCGCTCAGGGGGACGCTTTCGCCGGGCAGCGGCTGTGGGTTGGCTGCGTTCAGCAGCCGCGCGCGCGCCTCGTCCAGCGGGATGTCTTCCAGGTATATGTCACGCATCGAACGGATTCACCTCGACTAACGTTCCGGCGGGCAGGCCGTTGCTGTTGAGCGGCACACGCACCAGCCCGTCGGCGCGCATCAACGTAAAGATCAGATTCGACTTGCCGAAGATCGGCTCGGCCATGAGCACGCCGTCGCGCTCGCTCAGGCATACGGGCACGCTGTCCTCGCGCCCGGTTGCAGACGGAATGCTGGCTGCCAGCGTCGCCTGGATGCTCATGCGCGGGCACGGCGCTGCGCCGAGCAGCCGCTGGATCAGCGGCGTGACGATCTGGCGGGCGACGAGCAGCGCCGACACCGGATTGCCCGGCAGGCCGATGACCGGCTTGCCCGCCGCCAGCCCAATCAGCGTCGGCTTGCCCGGCTTGACGGCCAGCCCATGCTGGAGCACGCCCGGCGCGCCGAGCGCGTCGATGACCGCACGTGTCCAGTCGCGCGTCGAAACCGAGCTGCCTGCCGTCATCACCAGCAGATCGACCGCCGCGAAAGCGGCGCGCGCCCGCGCCAGGTAATCGTCGAACGTGTCGCGGGCGATGCCGAGCAGCACAGCCTCGCCGCCCGCCTGCGTCACCAGCGCCGCCAGCGTGTGCGCGTTGATGTCGCGGATCTGCCCTGGCGCAGTCGTCTCCTCCGGCGCGACGAGTTCGTCGCCGCAACTCAGGATGCCGATGCGCGGCGGGGCAGCGACCGCGATCGCGGTGAGGCCGACCGCCAGCAGCCCGCCGATGTCCTGTGGGCGCAGCCTGTGCCCGGCGGGCAGGATCGTCGCGCCGCGCGCCACGTCCTCGCCGATCTGGATGACATTCTCGCCGGGCGCGACCGGGTGCAGCACTTCGAGTTCATCTTCGCCGATCGTCTGTGTGCGCTCGATCATAATGACGGCGTCCGCGCCGGGCGGCAGCATCCCGCCGGTGTGGATCTCCGCCGCCTGCGCCGTGCCGACCGTGACCGCCGCGCGCTCGCCCATGGCGACGCTGCCGACGCACGCCAGATAGGCTGGCAGGGACTGCGACGCGCCGAAGGTATCCGCCGCGCGCACGGCATAGCCATCGACGGTGCTGCGCGCGAACTCCGGCAGGTCGATGGGCGAGCGCAGTTCCGTGGCGAGCACACAGCCGAGCGCCGCGCGTGGATCGCGCATCTCGCGGCGTGGCTGTGGTGTCCACTGGGCGAACAGCGCCTCCAGCGCCGCCCTCACCGGCTGCACGTTGAAGAATTCCGGTGTCCTGCTCATGGTCATTGCCTGGCTGTTGGTCTTTGGGTATTGGCGGTTGGCTATTGGCATTCGGCTATCGGCTGTCGGCTTTTAGCTGATGTGTAATTCGCTAATCGACTAATTTGCTTCCGGCCATTTCACCTCACCTCTAAATGCCCTCTCTGATTTCGGAAAGGGGACTTTGCGGTCTTGAATGTTGGCAGTTGAGTATTGGCTTCTGGCTAATTCGCTAGTTTGCTCACGTTTCGTCTTCGTTTGAGCGCGTCGCGATCTGCGGCAGGCCCAGGCGCTGCGGCTGAGTGTAGGCGCGCAGGCTGCCGTTGCGCACGTAGCCGACGATGCAGATCTGCCACGCCTGCGCCAGATTTACAGCCCGGCTGGTCGGCGCGGTGCGGCTGGCGACGAGCGGCACGCCCATGCGCCGCGCCTTGCCGAGCATCTCCGAGCTGATGCGCCCGCTGGTCAGGATGATTTTGTCGCGCGTGTCGATGTCCGCACGCAGCGCTTTCCCGGCGATCTTGTCGACGGCGTTATGCCGCCCGACATCCTCCGCGCTGACGAGGACGCCCGTCTCGTCCGCCAGAACGGCGGCATGCACGCCGCGCACGTGGTTGTAGAGCTGTGCCTCGCCGTGCAGATCGTGCATCCGCTCCAGGATGATCGCCGGGCGCGTCGTGAACGAGGACGCCAGCGGTGGGTACGTCTCGGTCAAATCCTGGAGCGTGATGCCGCCGCCGCAGCCGGAGGTCAGGATCATGCGCCGGGGCAGATCGAAATCGCCGCGCAACAGCAGCACATCCACCAGCGTGCCGCGCACGTTCGACTTGACCAGCCCGATCTCAGCCATCGAGTCGATCACGCCCTCGTTGAACAGGAAGCCGAGCGCCAGTTCTTCCTGATCGAGCGGGCTGCACATGACCGTCGCCAGCTCCAGCCCGTTGACGTAGATCGTGACGGCCGATTCTTCGATGATGCCGCCGCGGGTGATCTCGACGCGCTCGCCTTCGACCGTCCAGTAGGTGTAGGGGAGTGCGCCGCGTATCGTTTCACTTTCGCTCATGTGTCTTCCTCCAGTCGGGCGCGGCGTGAGCGTCGGGTGCGCTGGCGCAGCTCGTCGGCGCTCCAGCCCTGCTCCAGCCCGAACTCGATCTTCGGTTTGAGCGCGCCGGTCGGGCAGACGCCGATGCACTGGCCGCAAAAGACACAGGGCGACTCGGTCATGCCGATGTCGAAGCTGGTCGAGACGCGCGTGTCGTAACCGCGCTCCGCCAGCGTCAGGGCGAAGGTGTACTGCGCGTCCTCCGCGCACACCTGGACGCAGCGCCAGCAGAGCACGCACTGGTTGTAATCGCGCACGTAGAACGGGTTGTCGTCGTGGAGCGGCTGCGTGCGCCGTTCGGCATCGGGGAAGCGGTCGGCGTCGGCCTGATACTCCGCCATCAGCGCCAGGATCTCCGGCGCTTGTTCGAGATCGACAGCGGCGTTGAGCATTTCGAGGATCGTCCGGCGGCTGCGTTCGACGCGCTCGCTGCGCGTCTCGATCTGCGCGCCCGCCGGGCAGGGCGCGACGCACGCCGGTTGCAGCACGCGCCCGCGGTTGACATCGACCACGCACAGGCGGCATACGCCGTTCGGCGTCGTTGCCTCGTGGTAGCAAATGACGGGCACATCTTTGCCGAGCTGTCGTGCGGCCTCCAGGATCGTCGTCCCGGCTGGCACGCTGATCTCTTCGCCGTCGATGGTCAGGGTGACTTGCGGGTGTTCATCCATGGGTGTCGCTTTCTAGGGAGCAGGGATGGGTGATGAGCAATGCGTAATGAGGAATGTGGGTGCTCAGTGCTCGGTGCTCAGATGGGGTTCTAGGTTCTGAGTTCTGGGTTCTGGGTACAGCGGGCGTTTGGCGCACGGCGGGCATTGTGCGACGCGGCGAGATTCTTAGGGATGCCATTTTTGGCGTCCGGGCAACAAACCGTGCGCAAAATCGGCGGACGGCGTATAACGTGGCGACGTCGGGACGCGCAAACGAAGTCACCGGAGGTAACGGCGCGGCCGCCGCGATTTCCTGGGCGAACGTGTCCCCCTGTCGAGTCGTATCATCAATCCGCATACAGATAATCCCATTTCGCCAGCGCGCTCAAAATTGCCATCGCCGCCGTTTGCCCCAATCCGCAGAGCGAGGCTTCCGTCATCGTCTGGCCGATGTCAACCAGCCGCAGGCGGTCGCCGATTAGCGGCGCGCTGCGGTCGAGGATTTCGAGTTGGCGCTGTGTCCCCAGTTGGCACGGAAAGCACTTGCCACAGCTTTCGTGGCGGAAGAAATGCGCCAGCCGCCGCAGCACGTCGCGCAGACCGACCGTCTCGTTGAAGACCATAATCGCGCCGGAGCCGAATGTGCTGCCGATGTCACGCAGGTCTTCGTAGGTCAGGCGCACGTCGATCTCGTCCGGCGTCAGGAACGTGCCCGCCGCGCCGCCCATGAGCACTGCCTGCAATTCCCCGCTGATGCCGCCGCAGTGTTCATCCAGCAGCGTGCGCATGGTCAGCCCAGGCGCAATCTCGTAGACGCCCGGCTGGCGCACGTGCCCACTGACGGCGACCAGCTTCGTCCCGGCGCTCTTGTCCGTGCCCCACTGGCGATACCAGTCCGCGCCGCGGCGGACGATGCCGGGCACGTTGCAGAGCGTCTCGACGTTGTTGATGACCGTCGGCTGCCCGAACAGGCCGTGCGTCGTCGGGAAGGGCGGCTTGATGCGGGGCATCCCACGTGCGCCTTCGATGGCCTCGAACAGCGCCGTCTCTTCGCCGCAGATGTACGCGCCTGCGCCGCGCCGCAGTTCGATGTCGAAGCTGAGGCCGCTGCCCAAGATGTCCTGACCGAGCAGCCCGGCGGCGTAGGCCTCGTCGATGGCGGTCTGCAGGATGCGCGCAGCTTCCGGGTACTCGCCGCGCACGAACAGGTAGCCTTGCTGCGCGCCGATGGCATAGCCGCAGAGGGCAATGCCTTCGAGCAGCAGGTGCGGGCGACCTTCGAGCAGAACCCGGTCTTTGAACGTCCCCGGCTCGCTCTCGTCGGCGTTGCAGACGACGTAGCGCGGCGTCGAGTCCGCCTTGCGCGCGCTGTCCCACTTGACGCCGGTCGGAAAGGCCGCGCCGCCGCGCCCGATCAGGCCGGATGCCTGGATCTGCGCGATGACGGCCTCCGGCGATGAGTCGAGCGCATGGCGCAGCGCCGCGTAGTTGCCATACTCGGCCAGCGTTTGCGCGCGCCCCGGCGCCAGGCCATCGAGCAGCACGCGCGCCGTGCCGCCGACGTGAGATACGGCTGGCTCAGTGCCGCCATTGAGCAGCGCGTCGAGATCGCTGGCGGGCGCGTGGGCGCTCTCGCCTGTGCCTCGTCGGCTGACGAGTGCGGCAGGCGCGTGGTCGCACAGGCCGATGCAGGTGCAGCGTTCGACGGCCAGCGCATCACCGCCACGCGCGCGCAGGGCATCGAGCACCTCGTCCGCCCCGGCGAGCGCGCACGATGGGTCGGCGCAGATGCGCACGATCGTCTCGGCGGTCGGCTGGTCGTAAAAGAGTGTGTAGAAGCTGATCACGCCGTAGATGTCGGCTTCGGGCACGCGCAGCGTGTGCGAGATCGCGCGCACCGCCTCCGGCGCGACGTGGCCGAACGCCGTCTGCACCTCCCAGAGCAGCGGCAGCAAAGCGTCACGCCGCCGCCCCTCGTAGCGAGTAATGATGGATTCGAACGCGGGATCAAACATGCAGAAATATCCCAATAAATTCAGAGGTGTATCGCTGGCAGCGGATTCGTCTTGTGTCGCCGTTGGCTGAAGCCGAACGGCTAAGGCTAATCAAGCCCACTGAAGGGGCTAGGAAAGACCAGAAGCGATGACAGAGCGCCTTTAGCGCGCTTGATGATCTCTTAGCCGGGCGTTTTAACGTCCGGCGAGCACAAGAGCGCTTCAAGTCGAGTTGCACTGTCTTCTCCTTAAGCTCTTTGCCCCGGTTATCCCGCTAAATCTCGTGATGAAGTCGGTTGCCGCAAAACCGTATTTTCTATGCGCTATTCCTGGCGCTCCTGCGCCAGCCGCCGCGCCGCCGCAAGCTGTTCCGGCGTGTTCACATTGTAAAACGAGATTCCGTCCGGGTCGAATGGCTGCCAGTCTTTCTCATCCAGATAGCGCACACGCACGTCGGCATAGAAGCCGATCACCTTGAGCTGATTGGCGTCGAGGCGGCGGCGGATCGGCGGCAGGCAGGCCTTGCTGTAGACGGCGTGCAGGCCCTCCGGGAAGCCATCCACACGCGGCACAATCACATCGAACTGATCGCCTGTGCGCAGATTGAGCAAGTACCGCAGCAGATCCGGATTGGCGAAGGGCATGTCACAGGCCAGCACCAGCGTGTACGGCTGTTGGCTGTGCAGGATCGCCGTGTAGATGCCGCCGAGCGAGCCTGTGTCTGCCAGCGCGTCGGGGAAGATCGGCAGGCCGAGATGCGCGTAGGCCTCCTGGCGGTTGGCGATCAGGATCGTCTCCGCCTGGCCGAGGTCACGCACACGCGCCAGCAAGTGCTCGATCACAGGCTTGCCATTGAGATCGACAAAGGCCTTGTCGGTGCCCATGCGCGTGCTCTTGCCACCGGCGCTGATGGCGACGCTGAACGGGGTGGTCATTGGGCGCTCAATGCACAAATCTGACTGGATCTTTGATCGCGCCCTGCTCGGCGAGCGGCGCGGCGTCGCGCGCGTCCGGCGGCGCATCGACCTTGCGCAGGCGCACCGCCGCCATCTTGAAGTCCGGGATCTTGGCGCGCGGGTCGATCTTATCGAGCGTCAGCAGGTTGGCTGCCGCCTCGACGAAATGGAACGGCAGGAAGACCGTGCCCGCCGGTGAGCGCCCGGTGACGAGCGCCCGGCAGACGACGCTGCCGCGCCGCGAAGTGACCTCGACCCAATCGCCGGAGATCAGGCCGAGGCTGTGGGCATCGTCCGGGTGCAGTTCCAGGATCGGCTCCGGGAAGGCGTCTTCCAGATGCGAGCGCCGCGTCATCGTCCCGCCATGCCAGTGAAAGAGCACACGCCCGGTCGTCAGATGATACGGGTAGTCGGCGTCGGGTAATTCGCTGTCCGTGCCATATTCGAGCGCCCAGAACTTGCCGCGCCCGCGCGGGAAGTCGTGCTCGAACAGATACGGCGTGCCGGGGTGATCGAGCGCTGGGCACGGCCAATGAACGCCGCCTTCGCGCTCGATCCGTTCGTAAGTGATGCCGTAGAAATCCGGCGTGACAGCGCGCATCTCCTCCCAGATGGCCTCGGCGTCTGCATAGTTGAAACCGGCGCTCTGTTCGAAGCCGAGCAGTGTTTCCATGCGCCGCGCCAGATCGCAGACGATCGCCCAATCGGCGCGCGCCTCGCCGGGCGGCGGCAGCGCCTGGCGGACACGTTGGACGCGGCGGTCGCTGTTGGTGAAGGTGCCGTCCTTCTCCGCGAAACTGGCCGACGGCAGGATCACATCGGCGAAGCGGCCCGTCTCGTTGATGAAGATGTCGATGGCGACGAGCAGGTCGAGATGTTCGAGCGCGTGCTGGGCGTGCGCCAGGTTCGGCTCGCTCATGAGCGGGTTCTCGCCCATGACGATCAGCGCCTTGATCGAGCCGAGCAGCGCGCCATCGACGATCTCGGTCACGGTCAGGCCGGGTTCGGGCGGCAGCGCCGTGTGCCAGGCGGTTTCGAAGCGGGCGCGTGTCTCCGGCTCATCGACCCGTTGGTAGGCAGTGTAGACGTTGGGCAGGCCGCCGCTGTCCGAGCAGCCCTGGACGTTGTTCTGCCCGCGCAGGGGGTTCAGCCCGGTGCCCGGCCTGCCGACGTGGCCGGTCATCAGCGCCAGGTTGGTCAGCGACAGGGCGTTATCGGTGCCGTGGGTGCTCTGGCTGATGCCCATGCCCCAGTAGATGGCAGCGCTTCCGGCATTCGCGTACATGCGTGCGGCCGCGCGGATGTCCTCCGCCGGGACGCCGCTCACGCGCTCCGCCCATTCCGGCGTGAACGTCTCCAGTGATTCGACGTAGGCGTCGAAGCCTTCGGTGCGCCCGGCGATGAACGCCGGGTCGAAGAGCCGCTCAGTGACGATCACGTGCGCCATCGCCTGGTAGACGGCGACATCCGTGCCCGGCTTCTGCCGCAGCCAGAGCGTCGCGAAGTCCGTCAGCTCGATCTGGCGCGGGTCGATCACGATCAGCTTCGCGCCGTTCTCGCGCACCGCCCGTTTGAGGAACAGGCTGATGACCGGATGCGTCTCGGTCGTGTTGCTGCCGGTGACGATGAAGGTGTCGAGATGCTCCATCTCGGCGATGCTGTTGCTCATGGCGCTGGAGCCGATGGCAAGCTGCAAGCCGGTGACGCTGCCCGCGTGGCACAGGCGCGCGCAGTGATCGATGTTGTTGGTCTTGATGACGGCGCGCAGCCATTTTTGCAGCAGGTAGTTGTCTTCGTTGGTCGCCTTGGCGCAGGCATAGGCCGCGATGCTGTCGCCGCCGTGTGTGCGCACAAGCTCCGCCAAACGCTCACTGACCAGCGCCATGGCTTCATCCCAGGTCGCCTCGCGGAACTCGCCACTCCCGCGCTCGCCCGTGCGGATCAACGGCGTTTTCAGCCGGCCGGGGTGGGTCGTGAAATCCGTGCCGAAGCGACCTTTGACACACAGGTTGCCGTAGTTGGGCGCGCTGTCAAACGGCGCGCTCACGCGGTAGATCAGGCCGTCGCGGATGTGCAGATTCATCTGGCAGCCGACGCCGCAGTACGGGCAGGTTGTGCGCACGACGCTTTCCGGTGTGAGTCGTGTGGGCATGACGCAATTCCTCCACAGCCTTCCAGGGGCGCGCATTCTAGCGCATTTCGGCGGGGTTGGGTATTGGCCGCTGGCTGTCGGCCTTTAGCCATCGGCTGTCGGCTGTTGGCTAATCTACTAATTTGCTTTTCCGCCCTCACAGCTTCCAGAACAGCGGCACGGCGATCATCAGCGCAATGAAGCAGATGATCGTCAGCAGCCAGCCGCTTTTGACGAAATCGCTGAACTTGTAGTTGGCGGGCGCGATCATCAGGATATTGACCGGGTGCGACAGCGGCGTGATGAACGAGATCGACCCGGCGATGGCGGTCGTCACGGCGATGGCCTGCGGGTTGACGCCGAGGCGGATGGCCGCGCTGATCGTGATCGGCGCGACGACCAGCGGCGAGATCTGCCCGCCCATGACCTGCGTCAGCACGGCGCTGAGCAGATACGCGCCCGCGACCAGCCCCAGCGCGCCGAATGGTGTGACGTAGCCGACGACGGCATCGCCGATCAACTGCGCCAGATTCGTCTGCACCATCGCCACGCTGACCGAGATCGTCCCGGCGATCAGGAAGATCGCCCGCCACTTGACCGCGCCGTAAGCCTCCTCCGGCTTCATCAGGCCGGTCAGCAGGATGACCATCGCGCCGGCGATCATGGCGAGTTCCGCCGGGACACCGGCGAACATGGCGACGAGCGCGCTGATGCCGATTGCCAGCGTCAGCGCGACTTTGCGCGTATCGAGGCCGCCGTTGTTGCTCGTGGTTTCCATGACCACGAAATCGTGCTGATTATTGAGCGTGGGGAGCTTCTCCTTCGGCCCCATCAGCAGCAGCGTGTCGCCGGGCTGCAGCGGGAACGTGCCGACATCAGTGCGGTAGCTGCGCTGGTCACGCCAGAGGGCGATAGCGGTGAAGCCATAGTGCGAGCGGAAGGCCAGGTCGCGCAGCGTCTTGCCTTCGATGATCGAGCGCGGCGGCACGATCACCTCGGCGAAGATCGCGTCCGGCGCTTCGACGGACGTGTTCGAGGTGGCTGGCTGCACACTCAGGCCGGACGCCGCCAACTGCACGACGCGCTCCTCACGCCCGACGATCAGCAGCACGTCGCCCCCTTGAATACGGTAGGCGACATCATAGGCCGGGATGATGCGCTTCTTGTGGCGGATGCCGAGGACGGCCAACCCCAGGCTTTCACCGATCTGCGTCTCGTTGATCGCCCGGTCAATCAGCGCCGAGTCGGCCAGGACGGTCGCCTCCCACAGGCGTTCTTGCAGGTTGTAGGCTTTGCTCAATTGGTCGCTGCTCGGCAGGGCTTCGAAGTAGGGCGGCTCGCGATCCGGCAGGAAGTATTTGCCGAACAGCGCCAGGAAGATCAGCCCGGCGATGGCGACCAGGCCGCCGGTCGGGGTGAAATCGAGCACGCCAAGCGGCTGCTGCGGCGGGTTTGCCAGGGGCAGCAGACCGCTGACGACGATGTTGGCTGTCGTCAGGTAGGTGGCCGCGCCGCCGAGCATCGTGCCATAGGCGATGGGGATCAGCAGCTTGCTCGGCTTGATGCCGGTGCGGCGGCAGGCGTCGAGCGCGCTCGGCAGCAGCAGCGCGCCCGCTGCCAGTGTATTCATGAACAGCGAGAGGATCGCCGCTGTCAGCGCGAACAGCGCGATCAAGCGGCGCTCGGATTTGCCGCCAATCGCCAGCAGCCTGCCCGCGATCCAGCGCGTCGCGCCGTATTTGTCCAGGCACGTCGTCACGATGAAGAGCGCTATCAGCGTGATGACTTCCGGCGTGCCGAAACCGGTCAGGGCGTTGCCTGCCGCGTCCGGGGTGTTCGGCGGTCCCAGCACGCCCAGCCCCAGGAACTGCGCCACGCCCAGCGCGACTGCCATCAGCAGGGCGGCGACATCTTCGCGCAGCCGGTTCATGAAGACGAGCGCCAGCGGGATCACGAGCACGATCACGACGTAGATCTGCGCAAAAGTCACGGACGACTCCTTGGCTGATATGAATGGATACAGATGGCGGGTTGCCCGGGGTGAAACGACGCGCTGCCCCAGCGCTAATACTACCACTTTCGGGCAGCCTGGATCAGCAGGATCTCGATTCAGAAACCGATCAAGCAGAGTCTGTGGGGCGAACACTCAGCGCGCTGTAAATCTCGCCCAGGAAGCGGCTTGGCCTGGCCGTCAGCTTGCGCGTATCGATGAAGCCA
Source organism: Anaerolineae bacterium (assembly GCA_023382675.1). Lineage (GTDB taxonomy): Bacteria > Chloroflexota > Anaerolineae > Aggregatilineales > Phototrophicaceae > Flexifilum. The sequence continues at coordinate 365 of JAHDWN010000024.1, read as the reverse complement.
CTCTGGCGCGCCAGCGTCTCCCAGGTGGTGTAGGCGAGCGGGTAGGGCACCCAGGTGTTGCCGCGGTCGGTGTTGTATTCGACCAACAGCAAGCGGCCACCCGGCCTGAGGTAATCGCGCACCTGTTGCAGGATCGGCTCTTTGTGCCGGTGGAAGTGCAGCGAATTTGCCATCACCAGGCCGTCAAGCGTTGGCAGGTCGAGTGGGCGGGCGAAATCGGCGTTCAGATAGTGAACATTCACTGTGGGGTAACGGTCGTGCATGGTTCGCTGCTGTTCAGTGAGCGCCCGGCGATCCCGGTCAACGGAATAGATCGTCGCCTCCGGGCCGATCAGCTCAGCGAGCGCCAGCGTAAACGCGCCTGC
>JAHDWN010000023.1:104601-104817 GCA_023382675.1 Anaerolineae bacterium | reverse complement strand
ACCGATCTTCAAGCGCTTCTACTGGTGGGAGGACGAGTGCAGCCAGCGGATGCTGGACAAATTCGGTGTCACGATTGAGCGACGCAGCTTCCGCGAGATGGGCGCGGCGGCCAAGGCGCTGCCAGACTCGGCGGCGGAGGCGGTTTGGGAAGCCTGGAAGGATCGGCTGTCCCTGGAGCACATGCCCGATCGCTCTCGCCTGAGCGCGCTCAAAGT
>JAHDWN010000023.1:51975-104591 GCA_023382675.1 Anaerolineae bacterium | reverse complement strand
TGAAACGGGCCTTGGACGAGGACAGCAGTATTCGCGGGATGGGCATCAACTGCCTCAACGAATCGCACTTCTCCGACACAACCCCTTGCCTCGCCTGGAACATGCTCTATCAGGAAGAGGCGCTCACCTGGGGCTGCGAAGCCGATACCGTCTCCATGCTGACGCAACATGTGCTGCACTCTTCACTCGGCACGCCGATCATGATGACCAACCTGTATCCGTTTCTGATGGGGCAGGCCGCGCTGAAACATGAGCGCATCCCGAACTTCCCCGATATCCCGGAGCCGCAGAATCACATCCTGGCTGCGCACTGTGGCTACCTGGGGGTGCTGCCGCAGCCCTTCGCCACGAGCTGGACGCTCAGGCGCAAAGTGCTGGCGATCGTCGATGAGAACGCGACCGCCATCGATGCCCGGCTGCCCGAAGGCGCTATGACTCTCGCCAAGCTTGAGCCTGACCTGTCGACATTGAGCGTTCTGGAGGGCAGCATTGAAGGTTACGCGCAGTATCCCGGTTCGGACTGCGTGAACGGTGCGGTGCTCAAAATCAAGGATGGCCACCGCCTGATGCGCAACTTGTCGTCGCATCATTACCTGTTGATGACCGGGCACAATCTCGCCGATCTACACTTGATTGCCAGAGTCTTTGGCCTGGGCATCGAGGAGTTCTAGACTCGCTACGCTGCCTTGCGCAACGACGCGCTGCACGGAGTGGTAATCCGCCTTCAGTGTCATCGCAGTCACATGCTCATCTTCAACATAGCCCGCTCGCCGATGAGCGTGAGCAGGTTGTGTTGCGTCTCCAGGTCGCCCTTACAACCTTTCCAATTGTGTCTGATGCTGGCGAGCATGTCGGCAGCAAGTTCCAGGTCATGGTCCGGGATAGGTGTACGCCGGCATGATGCTATCTCCACAAATATGTAGAATTATTGAATTGGCACTGAGGATTATGTATATTTTCCCCCATACCCGTTATGAAAGGTTGAATGCATGTCATCTTCGCGACCTCCCTCCTCAATCCGGCGAGAGGCTTCTTCAGCCGCCCCCGAACGAGACCTGACCAAACGTCAGTATTTGCGCTTCGCTTTCTACCGGCTGGATCCGCTGTGGCGACGGCTGCCTGCTGAAGAACAAATCAGCCACAAGCGTGAGCTGGTTGAAACGATCATGAGCTTCAAACGGCGTATGCTGCTGCGCCCCTACTCGTTGATGGGGACACGTGCGGACGCGGAGCTGCTCTTGTGGCAAATCTCGGAAAGCCCGACGGTCTTTCAGGAGCTGGCTACTGCGATCGCGCGTACCAGTATGGGCGGGTATCTCCAAATCGCATACTCCTACTTCTCGCAGACAAAACGCTCGATCTACGAAATCCGCCGACCGCTGAACGGCCATCAGGATCAGTTGATTGTCGAGCCGACGGATGCGAAATATCTGTTTGTCTATCCGTTCGTCAAGACCCGCGATTGGTATCAGATGTCGCTGCCGGCGCGGCAGGGCATGATCGATGAGCACATCGAAGTTGGGCGGCGCTACCCATCAGTCAAGCTCAACACAACCTACTGCTTTGGATTGGACGATTACGAATTCATCGTCGCCTTCGAGACCGATGAGCCGTCCGACTTCCTCGACCTCGTGCAGGATTTGCGTGAGACCGAAGCCAGCCGCTACACCAAGCAGGATACGCCGTTGTTCACCTGCCTGAGCATGAGGTTGGGCGAAGCACTGGATGCGCTCGGTGGCGCGATGGCCTTCGAACCGGTGGAGACGGTCGAGCACGCCATCAGCGACGCCGTAACCGATGTCTGTTCACTGGATGAACTTCCTCCCGGCAGCACGCGCGTTGTCTATCATGAGGGACGGCAGGTAGCGCTGTTCAATGTCGGCGGGCAGCTTTATGCGATCGAGAATCGCTGCCCGCACGCGCGCGGTCCGCTCAGCGAAGGGAGTGTCTCAGACAGCGAATGCACGGTGGTCTGCCCCTGGCATTACGCAAAGTTTGATCTGAAATCAGGCCGTGTGGTCGATGGCATTGCCAGTAGTGGGGTGGAACGCTACGCGGTGAGCGTGGTCGATGGTGTAATCCAGATCAGCGATGCAGTGCCCGCGATGGCAGGCAATGGAATAAAGTCATGATTCGGGATTATGACGCACTGCTGCTGCTATCTTTTGGTGGTCCGGAAGGCGTTGACGATGTGATCCCGTATCTCGAAAACGTCCTGCGCGGTCGCCCCGTCCCGAGGCATCGCCTGGAAGAAGTCGCCCGACATTACTACCTGTTCGGCGGGGTAAGCCCGCTGAATGACCAGAACCGCGCGCTGATCGCCGCGCTTGAACGTGATTTCGCCGCGCATGGGCTGAAGATGCCGATCTACTGGGGCAATCGCAATTGGCGACCGTATCTGACTGACACCCTGCGCCAGATGCAGGCCGATGGCGTCAAGCGGGCGCTGGCATTATTTACGACGGCCTATAGCAGCTATTCAAGCTGCCGCCAGTATCGTGAGGATATCGCGCTGGCGCAGGCTGAAATCGGTGAGGGTGCGCCGGAGGTCCACAAACTGCGCGTGTTCTATAACCATCCGGGATTCATCGAACCAAGCATCGAAAATCTGCGCGCGGCGCTGGCGCAGACTCCAGACGAGCATTCGGCATCGCTGGTGTTCACTGCCCACAGCATACCCTTGGCGATGGCAAAGAACAGCAACTACGAAGCGCAGCTGCATGAAGCCTGCCGCCTGGTGGCTGATGGCGCCAACAGACACGATTGGGCGCTGGTGTATCAGAGCCGGAGCGGGTCACCACATCAACCGTGGCTTGAGCCTGATATCGGCGAGCATCTCAGGCAGCTAAAGGCTGATGGTGTCAAGGATGTGGTCGTCATGCCGATTGGTTTTGTCAGCGATCACATGGAAGTCATGTATGACCTGGATACCGAAGCACAGCAAATTGCGGCGGAGTTGGATCTAAACCTGATCCGTGCCAGGACTGTGGGCACGCATCCCAAATTCATCAGCATGGTGCGCGAGTTGGTGCTGGAGCGCATGACCGAGAATCCGGTTCGGCGCTACCTGGGCGACCGCGGCCCAAGCCATGACTTTTGTCCTGGTGATTGCTGCCTGCCTGAGAATCGTGGACAGATGTCATAGAAATTAGTGTCGATATCAATGCAATTGTATGATGATGGTCACTTTCCGCAGAAGTCACAAACCTATACGCTCTAGGACATTGGCTCTAGAATTGTGTAGATTTCTGTAGATTTTCCACACGGAAGGTGTTCCACCATGGCTTATCCTGCACCACGATTGATCTTCTGGGAGACAACCGCCGGATGCAACTTACGCTGTGTGCATTGCCGCCGCATCACGCTGGCGGATCAACTCACACCGCAGGATCTGACGACTGAAGAAGCCTTCCGGCTGATCGATCAGATCGCAGAGGTAGGCAAGCCCGTGTTTGTCCTGTCCGGGGGAGAACCGCTGTTCCGTCCGGATATCTTCGAAATCGCGCGCTACGCGGCAAATGCTGGTCTGCCCGTTGCGCTCGCGACCAACGGCACACTGATCGACGATGCGGTCGCGCAGCGCGTGAAGGACAGCGGTGTCCAACGGGTGAGCATTTCATTCGATGGCGCGGACGCCGCTACTCACGACGCCTTTCGAGGCCTGCAAGGGTCGTTCGATGCGGCGGTGCGCGGCTTCAAGGCACTGCGCAAGGTCGGGCTGCCGGTGCAAATCAACACCACCGTTGCCAAGCACAACGAAGCGCAACTGGAAGATATGCGTGCCCTCGCGAAAGGATTGGATGCGGTTGGCTTGCATCTGTTTTTGCTCGTGCCCGTCGGCTGCGGCGTCGAACTGGCAGAAACGCAGATGATCAGCGCACAGGAATACGAGCGAGTGCTTAACTGGCTCTATGATGTCGAACAGTCCGAACCGGACTTGCAGCTCAAGGCAACCTGCGCACCGCACTACTTCCGCGTCATGCGCGTGCGTCGTGCTCAAGACAAGCGATCCGGTGTCAGCCGCGAGCTGCCAGCCAGCCATGATCGCCAGGTGAATGGTCACCCGCACATGCACGCAGCGACCAAAGGCTGCCTTGCGGGAACAGGAGTCGCCTTCATCTCGCATCGTGGCGAGGTCTTTCCGTGCGGCTACCTGCCGATTGAGGCGGGGCAGGTGCGACACACGCCGTTTGCCGACATCTGGCAGCACAGCCCACTGTTTGCGGAGCTGCGCAACCCGGAACTGCTGGCAGGCAAGTGTGGCATCTGTCAGTTCAAGACGTTGTGCAGCGGCTGCCGCGCCCGTGCCTATGGTGTGACCGGCGATTACCTTGCGGAAGAACCTTTCTGCGCGTACGAGCCGGAAAGTCGCACCGTCAACCTTGCAGCGCCTTTGTGACGATTTCTTGCGCCTGATGGACACAGTCGGGTACGCCGACCCCGCGAAATGCGCTGCCGATGAGAAAGAGTCCCGGTGGCAGTGCGCGCTCGATCTGATCGACGCGATCCAGGTGTCCAACAGCGTACTGTGGCGTGGCCTGTCGCCAGCGATAAGTTCGAGTGAAGAGTGGCTCGGCGCGAATCCCATAGATGCGCTCTAGCTCGCCGCGAACGACGCTGACAAGCGTGGCATCGTCGAGTTCGACTGTTTGCGGGCTGCGCGAGCCGCCGAAGAAGGCACGCATCAGCACGTAATCGTCGGGGGCGCGGTGATTGAACTTGATTGAACTCATGGTCACGGCGTTGATCGGGCGGTTTTCACTGCGCGGGATTACGACGCCGAAGCTCCTGGGCAGACGAGCATCGGAGGCGCGATACGCAAGTGACAGCGTGCCCGTCGTGACATAGCGAATAGCGTCCACAAGCGCGGCGGCGTCGGGTGCGAGTGGGCGAATGAGGTCTGCGGCAATTGGTGCCGGAGGGGTAAGAACAATGAGATCCGCCTCAAGCGAGGTTCCATCGGTCAGCGTGACGCAATATCGATCTGTGCGTTCAATCGTCTGCACGCCGGTGTCTAAGCGCAGATCGCCGTTGAGCGCGCTGACCAGGCGTGTCACCAGCGCTTCCATCCCCCCTTTGAAGGACAAAAACATCGATGACGGTTTGGCGCCATCAAGCTTGTGGTTGACTGCCGCGCGACGCGACGCGAGCATCCCGCGCGTCAGGCTGCCGTATTCCAGTTCCAGTTTTCGAAACCGCGGAAACGTAGCCAGCAAACTCTGGTCGTGGGGGTCGGTATTGTAAATGCCCGACATCAGCGGTTCCGCAAGCTTGTCCAGGATTTCTGCACCCAGTCGCCGCTGGACAAAAGCAGCCAGCGACTCATCGCCGTCGTCGTGCCGTGGCGGGAGAAATGGCTCAACCGCCATGCGCAGCTTTCCGGGGATCGAAATGAGCGGCGAGAGTGCAAAAGGCATGAAACGCGTGGGCACGATCAACAGCAAGCCATCGGGCAGCGGCGTCAGTCGCCCGCGATTCAGTACGAAGATCTTGCGCTGGTCGTCGTTGGTGCCAATCAGCTCGTCACCCAGCCCAAGCGCTCGCGCGAGCTGTGTCGCCCACGGCTTCTGGGCGATAAACGAGTCAGGCCCTGCCTCGACGACGAAGCGCCCAATGCCTTCACATTCGACCACTTCGGTGCGGATCTTCCCACCCCAACGGCTGCTTTGTTCCAACAGCGTGTACGCTATGCCACGCTCCTGCAAAAACCACGCCGCACTCAAACCGGAGATGCCACCGCCCACGACGATGGCTTTGAGCGTCCTGGAGTCGGCCATCAGCGAATTGCCCTGTGATAAATGTTCAAGGCTTTCGGCGTCGCTTGACGCATATTGTTCTTCCTTTGCAGTTTCTGTAGATTTTGTTATATTTCTCGCAGAATTCTATAGATTTCACCCGGCAAAAGAAAGTCGAATCCCATGATAAACAAGCGCTGGCTGCTGCTGGCTGCTCTCCTAATGTCGCTGTTAAGCCTGTCTGCTGCTGCCGCGCAGGATGGCAACACCGTCACCATGATCGTCACGCGCGATCCAGTGTCGCTTGATCCACAAACAACGGTAGATCCGGGCGCTCCAATTTTGCTGGCCTACATTTACGACACCCTGGTCTATCAGACACCGACCGGTGAAGTCTTGCCCAGTTTAGCAGAAGGTTGGACGGTAGCCGACGATAACCTGTCGATCACATTCACGTTGAAGCCCGGGATCGTGTTTAGTGACGGCGCGCCGCTCACGGCGGACGCAGTGGTCTACACATTCGAGCGGCTGCAGAGTGTCGGCCAGCGCGCCCTGATTTATAGCGAAGTCAGCAATATCATTGGCTTCGAGAAGATCGATGACCGCACAGTCACGTTTACGTTGGGGCGACCCTCTGCCACACTGCTGAGTGCGCTGACGTATCCCTACGCCGGAATTCTCAATCCGAGCGCGGTCGAGGCGGCGGGCGATAGCTACGGACAGCATCCTGTGGGAACCGGCTCCTTCATGCTGGAATCGTGGGTATCCGAAAGCGAAATGACGTTTGTTCCCAATCCGCACTACGCGGGACACCGCCCCTGGGCAGACCCGTCTGTCGGCTCCAACGTGGAACGCTTGCGCGTGCGTTTCAGCACCGATGAATCGGCGCGCGTGAACGCCCTCATGGCAGATGAAGCCGACATCGTCTATCTGGCATCCGGTTCGCAACTTGATCGGATTGGCGAGGGTTACACCGTTCTGAAAAGTCCGGCGCGGGCACTGGTCTACGTTGGCTTCAATACGGGACGCGCCCCGTTCGATAATGCAGAAGCGCGCCGCGCTATCGAGCAAGCGATCAACAAAGACGACATTCTGGCGCTGGCCGTCAGTGGATTGGGTGAAGTTGTGAACTCCCCGCTTCCGCCCACCATCTTCGGCTTCGACGAGACCCTTGATGGTGAGGGAATGGGTTACGATCCTGAAGCTGCGCAGCAGCGCCTTGCAGACAGTGGCGTTGTCATCGATCGCCCGCTCACCATCCTGACATCGACCTTCCCGACGTTTGAGGCGATTGGAGTCATCCTTCAGGCGCAGTTGGCCGCTCAAGGCATCAGTGCTGAAATATCCGTACTCGACTTCTCGACCGTGACCGAGGTCGCGCTTGCGGGCGAGTATGACATGTTGATCACACGCTTCGACTGGAATGACCCGGATGTGCTCTGGCGTTATCTCAGCACGGACAATCTGGGCAACACCAACCGCTATTTCTACAGCAACGCGGCGCTGGATGCACTCCTGGCCGAAGGTCGCCAGACATTTGACCAGAACGCGAGGATGGCCGTCTATGGCGAAGCTCAACGTTTGATCATGGAGGACACGCCGCTGGTTCCACTGTACATGCCGCTGACCCTGGTCGTTGTCAGTGATCGTGTCCAGAACGTTGATCTGCTTCACAGCCACGTCGTCCTGGAAAACGCCAACGTACAACCGTGAAATTCATCTACCGCCGCCTTCTGCTGTTTGTGCCCACGCTGCTGGTGCTCTCCTTCATCGTCTTCCTGATGCTGGAGGTGACGCCCGGCAGCGCGGCGACTGCCATCCTCGACGATGCCGCGTCGGATGAGGCCGCGGCTCTATTGTGCGCTCAGCTTCGCTGCGATCAACCCCTCGTGATGCGCTATATCGGCTACCTGAGCGATGTGCTGCGCGGGGATTTCGGAGTCTCGATTCGCAGCGGGCGTGAGGTCATTTCAGAGTTGCTGCTGCGTCTGCCACCGACTCTGATCGTGAGTTCGGGCGCGATCATCCTGGCGCTGATCGCGGGCGGGCTGATTGGGAGCCTGGCAGCGGTCAGACATGGCACCCGGCTGGACATCATCATTACACTCTTCACCTCGATCGGGGCCTCGATGCCCACGTTTTGGGTGGCGCTGCTGCTGGTGAGCTTGTTTGCTGTGCGGCTGCGGTGGTTCCCGGTGTTCGGCATGGGTGACGGGCTTGCGCCCTACGTGCTGCCAATACTGGCGGTGTCGCTGGCACTCGTCCCCGGCCTGACGGTTCTCATCCGCAGCACGGTGCTTGAGGTGCGGCAGCAGGCCTTCGTCAGCACCGCCTTCGGCAAGGGATTATCCCGCGAGCGGGTTTATCTTCACCACATCCTCCGGGTGGCAGCGATTCCGATTGTCACCTATGTGGGGATGCAGGCTGTGCATCTCATCGGCACACTGGTCACGATCGAAGTGCTCTTTAGTCTGCCCGGCCTGGGCGGGCTGGCGGTGCAAGCAGCGTTGGATCGCGATCCGATGCTGCTGCAAGGGTCAGTGCTGACGATTGCCGCCATTACGCTGACCATTCTGCTGGCCGTCGATATGGCGGTCATGCTGCTTGATCCAAGAATTATCCGGACTGCTGAGTAGGAATTCGCCATGGCTTCGCGGATCGCGCTCCGTCAGCAACGCTACCAATCCACGGCAACCGTGTTTTTTCCCCTGCCTGCGTTGCGCAGCGTCTCGCTGCGTCTGAAGGTGGCGGTCGGCCTGCTGCTGCTGATCGGCCTGGCCGCCTTTGTCCTGCCCAACCTGACTCCTTGCGACCCGGCCGCCATCAACCCGTCTGAGCGGATGCTGCCGCCCAGCCATGAGCACCCACTGGGGACGGATATGTTCGGGCGCGATATGTTCAGCCGCGTGATGTACGGGGCGAGACCAACCTTCGAAGTCGCCATTGGCGCTGTGCTGATCGGCGCCGTGCCCGGTGTTGCGCTCGGTCTGGTCGCAGGTAGCAAACGCAGCCTGTTCGATCAGATATTCACACAGGTGGTGGATGCCTGGATCGCGCTGCCCGGCGTGCTGGTGGCACTGGTGCTGGCTGCCGCCATGGGGCGATCCCTGTTTGTCCTGGCGCTGGCGCTGGGCATCTCCAGTATTCCCCTGTTCTACCGAGTGATTCGCGCCGAGACGATGCGTATCTCGAGCGAGCCATATGTGGAAGCAGCTACCTCGTTGGGCGCTGACCGAAAGGCGATTCTCCTGCGCCACGTGTTCCCCAACGTCGCGCCGTCGTTACTCTCACTGGTCACTATCTCAATCGGGCGTATGCTGCTGGCTACAAGTGCGCTCAGCTTCATTGGCTTAGGAGCGCCGCCGCCGTCGCCGGAATGGGGCAGTTTGCTGGCGGAGGGGCGCGCTTACATGGAGACCAGTTGGTGGCTGATCTGGTACCCCGGTGTAGCCATCGCGCTCACGACGTTTGCCATCTTCCTGTTCGGAAACGCCTTGCGCGACCATCACGGTTGCAGCGCCTGAATGAGCGCTGCCGCCGTTGGCGTGTCGCCCGCGATGAGCGCGGTGTAGGCTTCGTCCAACTGCGCGTTGATGGCAGCGTCGCCCGCGTGAGCCGTTCGCAGGCGGTAGAGTGCCAACGGCAGGCGCAGGTCGTCGGGTGTCGCCGAAAAATCAGCGCTCAGTGGGCGGCGGGTGTTCTGGACGATCCCCAGATATTGATAGCCGAACTCTTGCGTCGGCTCGATGATCGTGCCCTCACCGTAGTCGTTCCACGTCACCTCTTTCCTGGCAGTGTTCTTTCAGAATTCGGTTAATATTGCACAATCGGCTCAATTTGCCGAACTTTATGGCTGATTCGCGTCGGCCGTTCACAGTCTCGAAATATTACGCCGAGTCGGGCGGGAAGACGCCTCACATTGATGGTGATATTCACACGTCATATATATGACAAGCCCGATGCGCTGCACCGGGTTTTTCGATTCGTTTGCCGGCAACCGACGCTGGTTTATGGTGGGTTCAGCCGCTGGCTGGTTGCGAGGCACGACAATTGGCTTCGAAACGCGCCGGAACCACGGATTTGCTGCCCATATCTATTGATTAACCCGAAGTGGCCACCGGCCACTGGAACAGCAGACTGGAGATGGCTGCCGTGCTGGTAAACGCCAGGTGACTCGGCAAAGGGTTCGACTTTTTTCAGCTTCTCGCTATGATGTTTAGACGAGGAGTATTCGATTACGCTGGTTGTTCGGCAACGTCAACGTCAATGAGATGCGTCATCTGTCTCAATGCCCGATCTAGATTCTTCGACAGATGCTTTAGCGTTCGGCAACATATATGAAAAAACAATACTTTAGCACAAGACCGACCATCGGTGTTCTGGCGGGTTGGCAATTTTATAGAACAGCCACGAACCTCAGTTACCTGGCACCCGTATTTCGGGGAATTACACGCGCCGCACACAGTTTAGGGGGCAATTTACTCCTGGGCTGCGGGATGGGACCTTCCGCCAGCCCAACCGATCCGTATCGTCCCGTCTGGCCTTTCCTATCCCCGGATCAAGAATTCATCCCCATCGGGCCGTGGAATACGGATGGATTGATCATTGCTGTTCCGCTCCATTCACAAGCACGGTCAGACTATGTTCAAGGACTGATCGCCGCCGGACATCCTATTCTGTTTGTTGGCACGGGAGAACTCGGCCCAACTATAGCCGCCAACAACAGAGGTGGCATTTTGGAGGCGATGCGACATCTGGTGAGCCACGGCCACCGCCAGATCGCATTTATTGCTGGCACAGTGGAGGATATGCGCGGCGATAGTGGTGAACGCTTGCGGGCTTACCAGGATGGGCTTCAGATGTACGGCCTGGATCAGAATCCGCGTCTCGTGGCCTATGGCCGGCACGTTTACGACGGCGGCTACCTTGCCATGCAGCAAATCAACGACTCCGGCGCGAAATACTCCGCAGTGTTGGCAAGCAACGACGAATCGGCATTGGGCGCAATGCAGGCGCTCAAGGATGCCGGCAGGCGCATTCCACACGATGTGGCTGTCATCGGGTTTGACAATCGGCTTGAAGGCAGTGTGCAGGAACCGAGTTTGACCAGCATCCATGTGCCCTTATTGAACATTGGCTATCGCGCTGTCGATGTGCTGCTGAAAGCCATTCAAGAGAAAACCACCCTCCCTGATCTCATTCAAGTCGATACCCATCTCGTGATCCGCGAATCGTGTGGTTGTGTTACCGGGGAACATCTCTCCGGTGAGGTTGGCAGTGCTGATGCGCCAACCCCATCAGACAACGGCCATGTTCATCCCGGACTGGCAAGCGCTATGGCATCCGCGATCCTTAATCAGGCATATAGCCTGACCGAGGACGAAGGTGTGGCGCTCTGCGGACGTTTGCTGAATGCTTTCTTCACAAGCATTCAGCACGGTGATCGCTCCGTTTTCCAGGAAACCCTCGCCGACGTGCTTCAGCGCACAGCGGCCGACGATGACAGCATCTACATGTGGCAAAGCGCGATTTCATTATTGAGCAATAAATACGGAAGTGCTTCCGGGGATGGATCAACCTCAGCCGATCTGGCGCGCGATCTCCTGCGCGAAGCGCGAGTTGCGATCAGCGCGGAAATGCAGCGCCAGCACCAGCGACACGTCATGGATGAACGCTGGACATCCAGCCGTCTGAGTCTGCTCACGGCGCGACTGCTCACCGCGCTTGACGAGATGCAAATCTATGAAATCCTGACAACGCACCTCTCTGATATGAATATCCAGACGGCACTGCTGGGGCTGTTTGAGGCGGAAGGCGATAACCCGGTCGCGTGGAGCAAAATACGCAACATCATCCACCCTGAACATGATGTAGTCCGCGTTCGCAGCGAAGACTTCCCCCCGCCATACCTGAGAAATGCGGACACGCTATTCTTCATGACTTTGATCCCGCTGGTGGATCAATCCGGACAATTAGGCTTCATGGCCTTCGACACAGATCGGTTCGATCTCTACGGTGCGATTGTTCAGCAAGTCGGGGGGGCGCTTAATACGGCGCGGCTGTACCGCGAGGCAACCGAGGGACGGCGTCTTGCCGAGGAAGCGAACCGGATGAAGAGCCGCTTTCTTTCGACCATCAGCCACGAACTGCGTACCCCGTTGAGTCTGATCGTCGGTTTGAGCGACATGGTGCTGCATGATAGTGACGAAGGCGATTCGCCGCTTCCCGAACCCGTGCGTAAGGATGTTGATCGGATTCATACTTACGCCCAACATCTCGGCGGATTGATCGGGGATGTGATCGATCTCGCAACTAGTGATTCCGGGCAGCTCCGCCTAAACAACGAGGCGATTGAACTGGGGCAGACTCTGCGCATGGTAGCTGAGAGTGGCAGGCAGTTGGCAACCGACAAGGGGCTGACCTGGCAGGCCGATTTTCCCGCTACAGATGTTTGGGTCTGGGGCGACCCAACACGCCTGCGCCAGATTACGCTCAATCTGATCAACAATGCCATCAAGTTCACCTCCAGCGGCACTGTCAGCATGAGCCTTGAGCACGATGACCGACACGTTACCGTAGTCGTGCGCGATACTGGTTTGGGTATTTCTCTTGACGAGCAGCAGGTGATCTTTGATGAGTTCCGGCAGTCTGATCGGAGTGTTGCCCGAGGCTATGGCGGCCTGGGTCTGGGGCTGGCGATCAGTAAGCGCCTTGTTGAAATGCACGGCGGCAGCATCTCCGTTGACTCGACGGGTGAGGAGAATGCTGGTTCGACCTTTGCCTTTGTCTTGCCGGTAATACAGCCGCCTTTTGAGCAGCCCCCGTCCGAGCAATTAGTTTCAACGGAACAGACCGTCGCTGTCGTGACCAACGATCCGAAAACGAGCGAACGGCTGTGTGAGCATCTGCACCAGCGTGGCTTTAGGGTGGACATCATGGTGACAGAAGCGAACGCTGATTGGCGGGCACATTTGGACAAGTGGCGGCCTGATGCAATTGTATTGGATGTTAGCACCGATACGGCCCTCGGATGGGATGCCCTCAAGGAAATTAAGAGCGTCCAGGCCCTATCCGGCATTCCGGCCTTCTTCTTTTCGTCTTCGCAAATCAGTGGGACAGTGCTCGAACTCGATTATCTCACCAAACCTATCGAAATTTCGGAATTGACCAGAGCGCTGGATCAGCATTGGCTGTTGCCTGATGACGACAATCCAACGCGGACAATCCTGGTTGTGGACGACGAACCGAGCTGCGTGGAAATGCACGCCCGCATTGTTCAGTCGCATTCCTCGTCCAACCGTGTCTTGAAGGCACGAAACGGCAGGGAAGCCCTGGATATCCTCCACAAAGAGATGGTCGATCTCATCTTGCTGGATTTGCAGATGCCGGAGATGGACGGCTTTGAGGTGTTGGAGGAAATGCGCGCCATGGAAACTATGCGCAATATCCCCGTCATTGTGGTAACAGGTAAGGCTCTGACCGAGAATGACATGAGTCGCTTGAATGAGGGCGTAGCAGCGGTGCTGGGCAAAGGTTTGTTCAGTATCGAGGAAACCATCGCCCACATTGGCTCAGCGCTTGAACACAAACGCAAGTTGAGCGGAGAGTCCCGGCGGCTGGTTCGCTTGGCGATGGGGTATATCCACCAGAACTTTGCCGAAGCTGTCTCCCGTCGGGACATTGCACAGCATGTCGGCATTACTGAAGACCACCTGACTTTCTGCTTCCGGCAGGAATTGGGGACGACACCCATTACGTATCTTCAGCGATACCGGATCAACCAGGCGAAAAGATTGCTCAAGGAAAGTCAACAAACCATCACCGAAATTGCTTCAAACGTTGGTTTTTCGGACAGCGGATACTTCAGCCGCATCTTTCGCCGTGAGAATGGGATGTCGCCCGAAATGTTCCGGCACTCCTGAGAAACGCGGCCTCGCCTTCACCCCAGCATCATCGCCCATTTCCCCACCGGACAACGGCGGTTTTGAAGCCGCCTTCACCATGATTTGTCCAGAATCGACTTGCTTTTCTCCATGTCTGGCATAAGCGCGCTTGTTAGAGTGTAAATGGAGATCGGAAGCGCTTCCCAAAGTGTCAAGAGGTAAGTTATGTCTATCACTTTGGATGAGGTTGCCAGACTTGCGGGCGTCTCCCGCACGACGGCTTCACGGGTCGCAAACGGACGGCCCGGTGTGAGTCCGGCGACCCGCAAGCGCGTGTTACAGATTATCCGCGAGTACGGCTACCAACCCAACCCGATAGCACGTTCCTTGGCGGCACAGCGCTCGCGGAACAAATCGTAATTGGAAAATCCACCCCCCCACAATGAGACGTGATAGAGGAGAAAGGACCAGAAGATCTGATCGCCGGCAATCACATCATTCCATATACGAATAGTGAATTGGACAAGGAGAAATCAAAATGAGAAAGACGGCTTTGGGCACATTCGTTGCCTTGCTGCTCCTGAGCGTAGCACTCGTTCAACCAGTGGCGGCCCAGACCACGCTGCGAGTCCTGGTCCACCAGAATCCGCCGATGGTGGAATTCATGGATACATTCAACCAGCAGTTCCAGGAAAACCATCCCGATATCGTCGTCGACATGTCGGTGGTGAATGCGAATGACCTCAGCACAGTGACCCAGACCCGCCTGAGCGCCAACGACATCGATGTGATCGATATGTTTGGCTTTGCCAATGCGGTTCAACCCTATATGAAGAACGTCGATCCGCCCAACTGGCAGCAATTGGCTGATGCCGGTCTGCTGATGGATCTGACGGATCAACCCTTCGTCGCGAATTATGATGCCGCGACTATTGCCGATGCCGGGACATACAACGGCAAAGTCTACGAAATCAACCTCGGACGCGTCGTCTACAGCGGCATTTTCTACAATCAAGACCTGTTCACCGCCAATAACGTCACTGTACCGACGACCTGGAGCGAACTGGTCACAGCCTGTGAAACCTTCACGGCTGCCGGAATCCCGTGCATGACGGCGGGCGGCAAAGATGGCTGGCCGATCTTCGTCGGCGCTTACGGCTTGATCGGTGCCCTGTATCCAGATCAGGCCGCGCTGGTGGAGGGGTTGTGGACGGGCACGATCACATGGAACGACGAGCGCGCGCTGGATATGTGGTCAAAGATGCAGGTTTATGCCCGCGACATGATCGAATCGGGCGCGAGTGGGATCGCGGGTGATGCTGCTCCTGGTCGTTTCGCATCCGGCGCAGTCGCGATGTTCCCTGGTGGATCGTGGTACGCACCCGCTATCGAGTCCGCTGAACCTGAATTCGAGTGGGGT
Source organism: Anaerolineae bacterium (assembly GCA_023382675.1). Classification (GTDB taxonomy): domain Bacteria; phylum Chloroflexota; class Anaerolineae; order Aggregatilineales; family Phototrophicaceae; genus Flexifilum. The sequence goes on along the minus strand of JAHDWN010000023.1, from coordinate 89,553 downwards.
TACATTCCCTTCCCCGGCTCCGACGACGCCGAGGACAACCAATACCTGTTCGGCAAATACGATCAGGGCTGGGCAATCGCTGCCAACACTCCGAACGCAGAAGCGGCCCTGACCTACCTGGCAGATTTCTCTGAACCTGAGAATTACCAGGCGTTTGTCAATGCCGTGGGCTTCATCCCCACGCAAGAGACGGCGCAGTTGGATACCCACCTCGGTGCAGAAGTGGCTCCATATCTGGCCAACTTCCGCGTTGGTTATGAGCAGTATTGGGTCGCCCCGCGCGGCGTCGGCCAGTACGCCAATCCCTGGGCGTCGTACTTCCAGCCATTTGGCACCTTCGACGATCCACAGACGCTTGCCGACACAGTTCAAGCCGACCTCCAGTCCGGCCTGGATGCTGCAGGCAGCTAGTTCACGAACTGCGTGTAGGCTTCTCAACTTTGAGTGGGAAGCCTACACACTCCAGCCAAAAGGGGGAGTGACACGATGACATATCATTTTGGCCGCGGTCGATCTCGCTGGCTGCCCTATTTGTTGCTGCTACCGGGAATCGTTGCCTACTTTGTCGTTGCGCTTGGGCCGTCATTGGCGACCACGCTCTTCTCGTTTACGGATGCCAGCGGCTTGCCTGGAGCGCCCGTAAACTGGGTTGGACTAGCCAACTACAATGAATTTCTTTTCCTGGGTCAGGCAGCCAGGGACAACCTGGACGCTGTCGGGCGGACACTGATCTTCATGTTCTTTGTGACCACGATACAGTTTGCACTCGGTCTGCTGGTCGCGGTTATTCTCAATCAGAAGTTACGTGGCAGGAATTTCTTTCGTACCCTGTACTTCATGCCCGTGATTCTGGGCGCCGTCATACAGGGTTTGATCTGGTCACTGTTCTTGTATCCCCTTGGCGGACCGCTGGCAAAGTTTCTGGAGATCTTCGGCGCACGGTCTGAATTCTTGGGTGGACCGCCAACCGAAGCGTTCGCATGGGTCATTGTTGTCCAGATATGGGCAAACATGGGCACGACCATGATCATCTTCCTGGCTGGTCTCCAGACCATTTCAGAAGAGTATTACGAAGCAGCGCGTATTGATGGTGCGAATAATTGGCAGGTCTTCAGAAATGTAACCTGGCCACTCCTGACTCCCAGCGTGAACACAAACCTGCTGCTGAATGTGATCGGCAGTCTTCAGGCATGGCAGCTATTCCTGATCTTGCTCGGCTACCGCAATGGGACGCAGGTTCTTGGATATCTGATCTATGCGGTTGGCTTTGGGCAAACATCCGGCAGTGTGACCAGTAGTTTCCGACAGGGATACGCCGCAGCAGCATCCATTGTTTTATTCCTGATGGTGCTTGTGATCGGCCTGGCAGTGCAGTACTTCCTGCGACGCCGAGAAATGAGGTTAATGGGATGAGCGCGACCAGTACAAGTTACACACCGATGAACAGGCAAGTACCATGGTCTAAGATCGCCTCCTATGCGTTCCTATTGCTGCTGGCAGTCGTATACCTTGGGCCGATACTCATGCTTGTCAACACCTCCTTGAAGACGACGCCATCCTTCATGAGAGACGCGACGAGCGTGGCGAGCGAACTGAACTTTGAGAATTTTGCCGAAGCCTGGGAAAAAGCCAACTTTCCGAGATATCTGCTCAATTCGGCGATCTACACCGTGTCTGCAACCGCAATCTATGTTGTGACAGCCGTTTTTGTGGCTTTCCCGATCTCACGAGGCTATGTGAAGTATTCTGGCCTGGTACTTACGCTCTATGTGATTGCGCTGTTTTTGCCGCCGGCGCTCATACCGCAGTTCCAGCTTATCTTGCGCCTGGGCCTATACAACAATCCCATTGGTTATATCTTGCTGTTTATCGTGAACCCGATTGGCATTGTCATACTGGTCAACTACATCAAGACTGTGCCGAAGGAATTGGATGAGGCGGCTGCGCTGGATGGCTGCGGATACTTCCGTTTTGTGTGGTCAGTTGTGCTGCCGCTCGTACGCCCTGCTCTCGCGACGGTCGTTGTTTTACATGCGATCGGCATCTGGAATGAGATCATTCTGCCGACTATCTACCTGACCAACAAGGACTACTATCCGATTACACGAGGACTGATAGTTTTTCAAGGTGTATACGGCAGTGACTGGCCCGTATTGGCGGCCGCGGTGCTCATGCTGACGTTTCCGATGGTGATCCTGTTCCTGTTCCTGCAGCGCTACATCGTGTCGGGTCTGACCGCCGGTTCTGTCAAGGGGTAACAGAGCACAAAAACGATCTTCGCCATTCTGCTAGTCCATGGAGCTTTTGTGATGCGAACACTCCTTAGTCACTTTTCTCTGCTGGCGCTTGTGATCATCAGCCTGGGTGTGATAAGCACGGCATTTGCTCAGGAACAATCCACTCCCGAGCCGACACCCGTAATTGAACCCACAGCGATTGTCGTACCGGAGGGTTGGAACTTGATCTGGCATGATGAGTTTGACGGCGACACTATCGATACCGCGAACTGGACATACGATCTGGGTGCTGGCGGCTGGGGAAATGGCGAGGCCGAGCACTATACCGATCGCCCTGAGAATGCCCGGTTGGAAAATGGCATGTTGGTGATCGAAGCGCGGCAGGAGCAATATCGAGGATCGTACTATACGTCGGCGCGGCTCAAAACACAGGGGTTGCAGGAATTCCAGTACGGGCGCGTTGAAGCGCGCCTCAAGGTGCCCGCCGGCAGAGGGCTGTGGCCGGCATTCTGGATGTTGGGGTCAAACTTCGAAGAGGTTGGCTGGCCCGACTGTGGCGAGATCGACATCATGGAATACATTGGCAGAGAGCCAGACCTGATTCTAGGAACGTTTCACGGTCCAGGCTTCGCGGGAGCCTTGGGGTTGAGCAAATGGAACCGGCAAGACTACGACATTGCCGATGATTTTCATACCTATGCCATCGAGTGGGACGAAGACCAGATCACCTGGTTCTATGATGGCGTCGCATACAGCACCTATACCCGCAGCGATATTGGGGATCGCGAATGGGTCTTTGATCAGCCTTTCTTCATCATCTTGAACCTCGCCGTCGGGGGCACGCTGCCCGGCCCTGTCGGGCTGGATACCGTCTTTCCGGCGCAGTATCTGGTGGATTACGTGCGCGTCTTTCAGAAGTAGCCCATCCATCGCAGCCATCTCTGTTCCTCGGAGGCACAACCTCCGACGATAATCCTCCACCACGAAGGACGATGTGACATGCAGCTAGATTCGCAATCAATCTTCATTGGCGAAACACCACAGAAGCAAATCGAGAGTCGAGTCCTTGGCGATTTCGTCACGCTATTGGGGGAATCATTCTACAGGATTCAGAATTTTGACGCGATGGAACCCTTCTTCATAAGCGTCATCAGCAGCTCTGATCACTGGCTTTTTGTCGCATCGACCGGCGGGCTAGCGGCGGGACGAGACAATGCAGAATATGCGTTGTTCCCGTATTACACGGTAGACAAGCTGACTGAAAACAGCGAAAACACCGGGAATAAGGCGATCTTGCTCGTCACACGATCTGGCCGGACGAGTCTCTGGGAGCCATTTTCGAACCAGTGCCGTGGCAGCTATTCTATCCAGCGCAATCTCTACAAGAACATTACGGGGACGGCGCTGGTGTTTGAAGAAGTGAACGCCGATCTGGGCTTGGCCTACCGGTATGCCTGGCGAACCAGCGAACGCTTCGGTTTCGTCAAAACGACGTGGTTGAAAAACATCGGGGATGCCCCCTGCCAGATTGACCTCGTCGATGGACTCCAGAACATTCTGCCCGCCAATGTAAGTTCCGCAACACAGACAACACTGAGCGTCCTTCTGGATGCGTATAAACGCAGTGAACTTCATGCGGAGACAGGCCTGGCGATGTTCGCCCTGAGTTCGACGCTGACCGACCTTGCCGAACCGAGCGAGTCGCTCCTCGCCACCACGGTTGTCCAGGTTGGACTGACGGATGCCGCCTACCTGCTGTCTTCAACGCAGCTTGATCACTTCCGATCTGGAAACGGCTTTACGCCAGAAGCGGACGTGCGTGGCAGACGCGGTGCCTATTTCGTGGGAACGACGTTGGAGTTGGCGGCACAGGAGACGCGCACCTGGCATGTACTGGCGGATGTCCAACAGGATAGCGCGGCGATTGCCGAGAAGGTTCACTGGCTTCAAGGCGAACCAGCCTCCCTGGTGCAGGACATCGATGCCGACATCACCATCAACCAGGCCAACGTGTGGCGAATTGTCGCCAGCGCAGACGGGTTACAGCTCTCGAATAACCCGCTGTATTCTGCGCACCATTTTTCGAATGTGCTGTTCAATGTCATGCGGGGTGGCATTTTCTGCGATCAATATTGGATAACGACTAGTGAATTCGTCGAGTTCGTGTCGGCGCATAACCGCCGGGCGCTACAGACAAATGCAGATCTCTTCACTGCCTTGCCGGAGAGAATTCTTATCTCCGATATGCAAGCGCGCATAGAGGCTCAGAGTTCGGCTGAACTCATCCGCCTTAGCCATGCTTACTTGCCACTGACCTTCAGCCGCAGGCACGGCGATCCCAGCCGCCCATGGAATCGCTTTGCGATCAACGTGAAGAAACCTGATGGCTCAGCGAAACTAGGCTACGAAGGCAACTGGCGCGACATTTTCCAGAACTGGGAGGCGCTTGCCTATTCATACCCTGAATATGTTGAAAGCATGATCACGACCTTCCTGAACGCCACCACCGTTGATGGCTACAACCCCTATCGAATTACGTACAACGGGATCGATTGGGAAATACCAGAAGCTGGCAACCCCTGGGCGAATATCGGCTATTGGAGTGATCACCAGATCACGTATCTCCAGCGCTTGATGGAAATCAGCGTCAAGTTCCACCCTGGCAAGCTGCAAGCGTTCCTCGCGCGGCCAATGTTCAGTTATGCCCATGTGCCCTATCGAATCAAAGCCTATGCTGAACTGCTCAAAGACCCATACAACAGCATCGAGTTCGACTGGAAACTGGAAGAGCAGATCGAAGCGCGCAAAACAGAGCTTGGGGCAGATGGAAAACTGGTGTCTGCACCGAATGGGCAAGTCCTCCAGGTATCGCTGGCGGAAAAATTGCTGACGCTGCTGCTCGCCAAACTGGTCAATTTCGTTCCCGAGGGTGGCATCTGGATGAACACACAGCGCCCGGAATGGAATGACGCCAACAATGCGCTGGTCGGCAAAGGTCTGTCGGTGGTGACGTTGTGTTACCTGCGGCAGTATCTTGCTTTTTGCCGGTCTTTATTTGGCAACAGCACGCTGGACGTCGTTCCGCTCAACCGAGAGGTCAGCGAGTTTTATGCCAGGGTGTCCGACATCTTGCGCCGCTCCCAAACCGTGCTGGAAGGTTCGTTCAGCAAGACGCAGCGCCGCCAAATCATGGATGAACTGGGTGAAACCGGCAGCAAGTTCCGTTGGCAGTTTTACCGAAATGGGCTTTCCGGTGAAATGGTCCAGACGCCGGTTGAGGAAATTGTGGCGTTTCTGGATGTGGCGCAGGCCTATATCGAACATTCGCTGCGGGCGAACAAACGCGACGACAACCTGTTTCACGCCTACAACATTCTGCATCTTGATGATGGCGGTGTCTCCATCGGCCATCTCTACGAAATGCTCGAAGGTCAGGTTGCTATCCTCTCCTCAGGGGTGTTGTCAGGCGAAGAATCGCTGGCGCTGCTTCAGAGTCTTCGACATAGCTCGCTCTACCAGCCCGAACAGCAGAGTTACATCCTATACCCTGAGCGAAATCTGCCCGGTTTTCTGCAGAAGAACTGTTTGACGCCGGATCAGGTGTCCGATGTGGCGCTGATTGCGCTGCTGACCAAAAACCAAGATAAATCGCTCGTGACTCGCGATGTCGATGGTGTCTATCATTTCAGCGGTCACATTCGCAACGTCCAGGATGTCAGTCGGGCGCTGGATGCGCTAAAGCGCCAACCCGTGTATGCCGAACTCGTGGAGGCAGAGTCCGGGCGGATCAAGGCGTTGTTTGAAGCCACTTTCCGCCACAACGAGTTTACCGGACGTTCCGGCACATTTTTCGCGTACGAAGGCTTGGGCAGCATCTACTGGCACATGGTGGCAAAGCTCCTCCTGGCAGCGCAGGAAACCACCTTGCGCTTCAAAGGCGCTTCATCTGCGGATGCGCTGCGCGAGTGTTACGTGGACATTCGACGAGGCCTGGGTTTCAACAAGACCCCGAATGATTACGGAGCGTTCCCAGCGGATCCTTATTCGCATACGCCTAAAGGGCAGGGGGCAAAACAACCGGGGATGACGGGCATGGTCAAAGAGGTCATCCTGACACGGCTCGCAGAGATTGGATCATATGTCGAAAATGGCAAGCTGGTGTTTGATACAACGCTGATGGATCGTCAGGAGCTTCTCACCAGTTCGTGCATGTTCGCCTATCTCGATGTGCATGGACAGGTGCGAGAAATCGAACTGCCAGCAGGATCGCTGGCCTACACCCTATGCCAGACTCCTGTCGTGTTTCAATCATCCAATCAGATGTGTATCGCAGTGCATTATGCGGATGGGGCGGTTCACACTATCGATGGGCACGTGCTCGATGAAGTTACGAGCAGCCAGGTATTCCGCCGCGATGGCACTATATGCTATTTGACCGTATATGTGCCATTGGACGAATAGAGCCATGTGAGGACAAACCGTCATCTTTGTGAGCTGGGCTTACCTTGATTCAGTGGAAAAGCTAAGAGACAGGCAGACTGAATCGAGGAGCAATAGAACATAGTGGCGCCAGGCCACAGTCGTTTCGCGGTGTGAGCAGGAGATAAGGGATGGGTATCCAAGCTCGTCGGTCCTGTTCCAACTGTCTACAACGCTCCTAACGCCGCACTCTTCCAGGACAGTCTATACAGCGTCAGCCCTTTCGGCTGGCACTTTGGGCGTCTCGCCCAGAACCACGCCAACGATGTTGCCGTTGTAGACAGTGTTTCCATCGGACCATAGTCGATAGCTGATCTGTTACACGTTTGACACGATGGCGTCACAGGATTGCGTCACACTAAAACTGTCGTGAATTTCGTGCTGCACAAATCGCGTGCAGCCCATGACCAGCAAGGAGTGACATGATGAGCAATCTGATTGTCGTGACGTTTGACGATCCCGAAGAAGCCAGCCGGCTGCGCAAAACGTTGAGCGGCCTCCAGGGCCATCAATTCTTGAGCCTGGATGACACGGCTGTCATCGTCAAAGACAAAGACGGACAGATATACATTCGCAACGAAATCGACCGGGGCATCAAGATCGGGTTTGCGGGCGGCGGCTTTCTTGGCCTGCTGATCGGGATGCTGTTCGGCTTTCCGCTGATCTACCTGGTCATCGGTGCGGTTGGCGGCGCCATCACCGGTTCGTTGGCTGACCTGGGGATTCACCAGGATTTCGTCCACGAAGTCTCAAGCAAACTGAAACCCGGCAGTTCAGCCCTGTTTGTCATCGTGCGGAATGCGGAACCCGATGTCGCCGTTGCGGCGCTGCAACCGTATCGCGGCACTGGCCACATCATCCAGACGACCCTTCCGACCGAAGCAGAAGACAATCTCCGCTCGATCCTGGAAAAGCATCGCTCATTCCAGAGATAGCGCCCGCGTTATCAAGCCGCGTCTTGCGTTACCGATTGGTATCACGGCTGTAAAACGGTCGTCACAACCGCCGTTTACGCTAAGAACATGATTGACGAACGGAGGAAATGATGATGACGAAGAGTGCAGTCGGAGTCTACAGCCAGGTCGAAGATGCTGAAGCAGCCATCGGGAAATTGAACAGCGGTGGCTTCCCCATCAATCAGGTGTCGATTGTTGCGCACGACCTGGAGAGCGAAAAGCAGGTTCATGGCTTCGTCACCGCCGGTGACATCGCCAAAGAAGGGGCGTCCACGGGGGCGTGGGTCGGCGGGCTGTTTGGCCTGCTGGTCGGCGCTGCCTTCGTCTGGGTGCCGGGTTTCGGCCCGCTGCTCGTGGCTGGCCCGTTCGCAGCCGCGCTGCTGGGTGGCATCGAAGGCGTCGTGGCAGGTGCGGCTGGCGGCGGTCTCCTGGGCGCGCTGTTCGGCTGGGGCATCTCGAAGCAGCACATCCTCAAGTACGAGGAAGTCGTCAAGGGCGGCAAGTACCTCGTGATTGCCAACGGCACCGAAGAACAGGTCAAAAAGGCGCACGAGATCCTCGGCCAGACGAACACAGACGAGTTGAACCTGCACGCCTGATGATGTGAGCCGGTTGTCTGTCGTTATCGAGAGTGCCGGGGCTGTTCCTGGCGCTCTCCTCTGTAATTCTTGTTGATGGTAGCGGATAATCTCAGAGTCTGAAGCGTTGTTCAATTTTGATGATCGGCAATGTATTCAGTCAGAAAGGTAGAAACATGAGCAAGGTAGCCGAATTCACCACCCGTAACGATTTGCCCCAGCGTGTTCGGACGACGATAGTGGCTCTGCTGAACCAACAATTGGCCGATGTCTTCGATCTATACAGCCAGACCAAGCAGGCACACTGGAATGTGAAGGGGATGCAGTTTATGCAGCTTCACGAACTGTTCGACTCGCTGGCAGGGACGGTGCTTGGCTATGTCGATATGATTGCGGAACGCGCGACCGCGTTGGGCGGCTATGCACAAGGCACAGCGCGCATGGCCGCACAGCATTCGACCCTGGAAGAGTTTCCGGCGGAAATTGTCGAAGGCAAGCAGGTGGTGGAAGTGCTGGCAGAGCGCTATGCGCAGTTCGCTGCATCGACACGCGCCGCCATCGAAACGGCACTTGAGCACGAAGATCAAGACACCGCCGATCTGATGATCGAAGTCTCGCGGGACATTGACAAGGCGCTCTGGTTCCTTGAGGCACACTTGCAAGGGTAAGCGCAATCTCTTGTTCAGCAGCTTCCAAAATGGGCGGTTCACGCCGCCCAGGGAAGTAGATATTTCGCCAGACTCGGGAGGATGTGTCCACAACACCCGCCAAATTCTTTTGCTATGGTATACGCTATTTTCGCAGAGTATACTTTACTGATTGTTGATCATCCGCTTGCCGGAATACAAGTTTGCACAGTACTCTAAACTTCATGTCTAGACGCTTGTTCTTTCTACAGCTACTTGTCATTCTCGGCCTCCTTCTACTAATCCTTCTCGACATCCAATCTCAGACCCTCGTCATTGTGCTTACCGCCGGGCTGATCGGGTTGTGGCTGGTCGGCGCAGCGCTTGAGCCTTTCACGCTGCTGCTCAGTGCGCTTGCCATGGCCGGGACAGCCAGTGCGTTCAGCGCGCTTAACATCAACAACATCCCATTTTCGGCGAATGGCCTGCTGGTGGCAGCGCTGGGAGCCGCTTCCGGGTTGGCAGTCGCCATTCACTATCGGCAGCAGTTTCGTACTGGTCGCCAGATCCGACGGTGGCTGCTCGACAGTGCGCCGCTGGTACTCTTTTTGGCCTGGGCCATAGCGCGTGTACCCGGTGCGCCGAGCCTGCCCCATGCCGTATCGGACATCTTGATCTGGGCATCAGTCGCTTGCGTTTATACGTTGGCGCGCGCCTATTGGATTGCAGAGCCACAGCGCATTCAAGCCGGTGAAGATGCCGTCATCTACACGGCACTGCTGCCCCTCGCCGTCATGGTAGTCGATGCGCTGTTGGGTAAAGTCTTCTTCAACAATACGACTACGTCGCTTTCATTGGGCATTCACACAACTCTGGGAGTGCGTTTAGTCCCTTCATTATTCGGGCTTTTGTTGGCCCCAATGTTGGTTCAATTGCGAGTCGTTCGCCAAAGAAAAACGCGGTACACATGGTTGCTCGCGGGTTTAGCGGTGATTCTCAGCGTCTGGGTATATTTTTCGCTATCGCGCCTGGTTTTGACTACGACAGCCGGGATCGTTTTTCCGCTGGCGCTGCTCTGGCCGAGAGCGCTCTGGAAAGCTGCGCTGGCAGTGACTCTGGGCATGGCGACAACTATCGTCGTCATTACCAGCCCGCTTTATCCGCGACCATTGTTTGTGAGTCTCGACTCGAACATCGTGGTCGATAGAGATGCCATGAGAGACCTTTCGTTTGGCCGTACTAACGTCTGGGAATACCTGATTAGGACAGCGCTCGCCGATAATCTTGTGATCGGGCACGGCACTGGAGCCTCGCGCGATTACGTCAAGAACGCGGCCCCCAATTGGGATAATCCCCATAGCGATTACATTCGTATTTTCTTTGACCTTGGGCTAGTTGGGCTAGTCATCTTCGTCTGCGCCTGGGTGTATAAGATCCTGGGGCTATGGCGCACCTGGCTGCGCTTCGCCCCGCAATCACCTGTCGCTCGTCGCAATTTCATCGCCGTGATTGGCGTCGGTTATATTCTCATCAGTTTCCTGACGGACAACTTCCTGGTGTACTTCTTCATAATGGGGCCGCTATCCCTCTTGCTCGCTCTGGCGGATGCTGAGAGAATACACGTCGAAATGCATCCAGAGGCTGAGGTACCTGACCCAGCGCTGGTCGAAGTGCAAACAGAGCTGTGATCAGAGTGAGATTATCAATGAACAGCTTGATCAAAGTGGCAAAGAGAATTAAATATCAGCTTGAAGGACGCTATCGTCCATCTGTCCAGCATGAATGTCAGGTCGAACGCATCGGTACCGACTATGGTGGCTACAGCATCTGCCCGAGTGTCCGTCCTACGTCTCTGGTTGTGTATGCGTTCGAAAGCAGAATAGCTTTAGCCGAATAAATATTGCCCAGGACTTATGCTAATATTGATTTTCGTAATTGCAGGGACGTGGTTACTGTAACAGATATGGCTGGCGCTGATGGTTAACGTGCATGACGATCATTCGACTCAATTTAGCCATCGTGGAATGAGATGAAGACGCGAGTTCTCCTCGTTCATAACAACTATCAGCTCGCTGGTGGCGAAAGCCAGGCAGTACGAGAGCAACATGCCTTGTTTGAAAAAAATGGGCATCCGATCTACTTTTACGCGCGCGATAATGACGAAGTCAACGCTTTTAACGGACTGCAAAAGGTAATCTTCTTTTTATCGAGCTTTTTCTCATGGCGTACCTACCGCGAAGTGCGCGCGATTGCACGTGAATTCAAGCCTGATGTCGCGCACGTCCATAATGTCTTTCCATTGATCACACCCAGTGTCTACTGGGCATTGAAGCACGAGAGCGTGCCAATCGTGCAGACGATCCACAATTTCCGCTTCATGTGCCCGAACGGTCTCTTCTTCCGGGATCACAAGCCATGTGAACTGTGCAAGACGGGCCGCACGTGGAACGCTGTTCGCTATCGCTGCTACCGGGATAGCCGCGCTCTCAGCGCACTCTACGCTGGCATTGTCACTTTTCACAGGCTCATACGGACGTGGCAGCAGATTGACTGTATCATCGCTTTGAACCCCTACTCGCGCAGCAAGCTCATCGAAGGTCGGATCACGGATCCGGACAAGGTGAAGGTTCTGGGTAACTTTTCACCCAACCGATCGCGGCGGATTGGCAGTTTCGAGCAGCGAGCGCCATACGTCGTGTTCGTGGGGCGGCTCTCGCCCGAAAAAGGGGCCGATGTTCTGATCGATGCAGCTGCCAAAGTGCCGGATCTGGGCGTTAAGATTCTTGGCAATGGCCCACTCGAAGAGGCACTCAAGGCGCGTGCCGCACACCTGCCCAATGTGGAGTTTCTCGGCTGGGTGGAGGGAGAGCGCAAGTCTGAGATCCTGCGTAATGCCCGCGCGCTAGTGTTCCCGTCGCTGTGTTATGAGAATTTCAGCCTCGCCATCATCGATGCGCTGTCGGTCGGCACCCCGATCATTGCCTCCAGGTTGGGCGGTGTCCCCTATATCCTGGAAGACGGCGTAGACAGTCTGCTGTTTACGCCCGGCGATGCTGACGCGCTGGCTGAGCATTTGCAGGAGGCAATACAGCATCCGGATCGCTTGCTGCATATGGGAAAGCGCGGGCTGGAGGCGACACTGCCGAAGTATTCCGAGGCAGCACATTATGATGGACTGATGAAAATTCATGCGGAAGTCCTTGGCAGGGAAGTACACCAGGACAGCGCTATGGATGGTGATTAAAGACGCAAGGTGTCATTCGTTATGCCTTCTGATGACTCGGCTTTCGGCCTCGGAAAAGATCGCTACGCCGAAAAATATCGCGATGATGTGGCGCTTCAAGCCAAATGGTTGAACTTCGGCGCAATCGAAAAGACCAATTCAATTCAAATGCTCCTGGAGCGAAACGCGATCAGGCCACGTACCCTGCTTGAGTTGGGATGCGGGACGGGGGCTATCGTTCAGGAATGCCAGCGTAGAGGGTTAGCCGAAGCATACTCAGGGATTGATTATTCCGAAGATGCCATTGCCTATCTGAAAATGCACGTCCCAGGCGTCACTGCATACGCGGCAGACATCATGAAGGACAATCTCTTTACGCAAGATACGTTCGACGTGGTCATCATCAGCCACGTGCTCGAACATCTCGAACATCCACACGATCTGCTCACGTCACTGCTGACCAAGGTAAAGTTCACCTATTTGATTGCGGAAGTACCGTTAGAGGATTTGCCGTTAATCCGCTTCAGATCGCGTATCTGGGGCAGACCAGGTGTGCAAGCCGGGCACGTACAGGTGTATACCCAGCGTTCTTTTGAAGCGTTGCTGACTGCTTCCGGCTTTGAAATCATTGACCGCAGGCAGTATCTTCCCATCCCTACGCGGGAGTCGCTGGAACTCGTGCGTTTGAGAAACAACGAACCGGGCATCGTCCATCAGCGACGATTGTTCGGGCGGTATCTGCAAATCTCACTCTATCCGCTGTGGAAAAGGCTCTATTACGCGCATCACGCATGTTTATGCATCAGAGCCGACATGAGCAACAACGCCGGATAAGGTCTCGATCAGCCTTTAGCGGCTTTGCTTCACATAAATGCTCGTTTGCGTTTGCAGATACGCCGGACTTGCAGGCGCCAGTCCGCGAAATCGATGTTCGGCAAACCCTTTGAGAAAGGGTTGAACGTGTGTCAGGTAGTAGCGTCTTTCCGTATTGTCCAGAACGAGCAGCCCGCCCACCTTCAGCTTCGCCACGCTGTGCATCAGACAGGACGGGCGTGCGCGCCCATCCACGACCACCAGATCAAAATGCTGATCGGGAAACTCGTCAATCTGGCTGGCGTAGCAGCGAAAGTTCAAACCCGCGTAATGCGGATCGCTGGAGTGGTAGCAATGCGGATCTGCACTGCTGTCCGGCTGTGGTTCGCAGATGTCGCCTGCCTCTGGAAGAACGAGCCGATAATCGACCTGGGGATGCTGTTTCAAGCGCGGTTGCATCTGAGCATACCAGTTGGCATCGTGCTCGACCGAAACCACCGCCGCACCGCTTTTCAGCCAGAAGAGTGTTGAACCACCACTGCCGTACTCAAACACCTGCCAGCCCGGAGAAATCCGCCCGGCCAGGTAATCGATGGCGTCAAAGCCAAGCCACGGAGATGGCTTATCGAACAGGTATCCTGGTTTATGAGAAGCGACAAAGCGCCGTAGATGCCTGATCTGTCCAGGGGCGCGCAGGATTGTGAGCAAGCGCTTTGTGTTTCGAATTAGCCACGAATCTCGTTTCAAACCTGACATCTGTTCAATGTCGTCCTTGTTTGGGTTATCTTTCATTGGCGTCAAAGTGTTGATCTGGGGAAAATTGGATTATGCCTGATTTGTTCAAACCTGTCCTGGTCGAAAGCGTGAGGCATTGGTGAAGAAGATCGCTGTGCTCACGAATGAGCTTCCACCCTACCGCCGTCCCATTTTTGAGTTACTTGGACAGCATGAGGGGTTGGAAGTGAAAGTCTACCTGAGCACCCGCAAGGAACCCCATCGGTTGTGGGATGATGCCGCTGATCTGCCCCATGTGATGGTTCAGACTATCCCCAACTTCGCCATACGCTTTCCCAAGAGTGAACGCCTGATACACTTCCCGATCGCGGCACCGCTCGTTCTCATGCGCGAACATCCTGACGTTATTATCTCAGCAGAATTCGGTTTTCGCACGCTCATGGCCTGGCTCTATTGTGCGCTGCTCCGCAAACCCCTCATCATCTGGAGCGGCGAAACTCCCTACGGTGCGGCCATCGCGATCGCGCCACAACGGCTATTGCGCCGCTTTCTCGCGCAGCGCGCCAGCGGTTTCCTGGCTTATGGAGAAGCGGCCAGGCAGTATTTGCACAGCCTGAACGTAGACAACAGGAAAATCAGTGTCTTGACGCAGGCAGTCGATAACGACTATTGGACTGAATCGACTCAAACCGCCGATGCGGAGGAGATCAGACGCATTCACAAGCTCAGCGGGCGGATAGCGCTCTGCGTGGGCACCTTGCTCTATCGCAAGGGTATCCATCATCTTATCCAAGCCTGGGCAGCGCTGCCGGGGGAACTCCAGCAGGAAAATGCACTGCTTTTGGTCGGTGGTGGTGATGAGAGACAGCGTCTCGAGGCGTTGGCTTCGGAACTCAACGCCCACAATGTCATATTTGCCGGGCCGATCCCCCCCCACAAGCTGTCCGCCTACTATGCCGCCGCCGATTTTCTTGTACTCCCTACGCTGCTTGACGTGTGGGGATTGGTCGTGAACGAAGCCATGGCATCAGGCCTGCCGGTGTTGTGTTCCAAATACGCGGGTTGCGCTCAAGAATTGATTGTCCCAGGCCAGACCGGCGAGATATTCGATCCTGCTGATACGGCTGCATTCAGCAGCCTGCTCGCGCGCTGGTTGCGATTACCTCACAAGACTCCGGATAGCGCCATTCAAGCGCACATCCAACAATGGAACTTTGAAAGCAGCGTGCGTGGAATTCTGGAACAATTGGCGCAAGTCGGCATTCCGGTTTCCGCAAGACCTGATGCTTCCAAGTAGACCCTACTCACAACCCTCGGCAACGGGATAGGATAGTGAGCGAGAATCATCGAAGTTGGAAGTTGTTGACGTATTCTTGCCATACGATCAAACGCGATCCGTCGCTCTATGAAAGCCAGGCACATCATCGCATTCCCAAACCCAGGGCAATTGCTGAAGCGGTTATCCGCGCCACACAACCGGATTCGTTTCCGGAAACTGATGTTCGCCGTTGGGGATCAACTGATCTTTTCGGGCAGCAATTTTCTCACCAGCGTCTTGCTCGCGCGCTGGATGACCTACAATGATTATGGCGCGTTTACCTATGGTTATTCCCTGTTCCTGCTCCTGGCAAGCTTCCACAATGCGCTGTTGTTGGAGCCTTTCACGATTGTGGGCAGCTCGCAGCACAGATTCAGCCTGAGAACCTACGCACAGCGCTTCGCCCGATTGCAGGTCTATTGGACACTGATCACAAGCGCCATCGGCCTGCCCGTCGGCCTGGGGGTATGGCTTGCGGGCGACGCGATTCTTGGGCAAGCCCTGCTTGGTCTGTCTCTGGCGCAGAGCGCAATGCTTTATTTCTGGTATGTCCGGCGCAAGTGGTACGTGGCGCAGCACATTGATCGCGCCCTTGTCGGCACCATCATCTATGCGGTTACCCAGCTTATTATCGTGTTGAGCCTGCAACGGATCGGTGGGCTGACGCCGTTTAGTGCCTTTGCGGCCATTGGCGTTGCCGGATTGATCGCATCGTGGGCGGCACAGCTTTCCCAGATCGAACAGGATTCAGTCTCTGCTGCTCTGCCGATGGAGCAGGTCGTTAGCGAGAACTGGAAGTATGGCAAATGGGTTATGCTGGCCGGCGTCCTTTCATGGTTGACCTGGCAGGGCTACAGCGTCCTGACGGGCAGCATCCTGAATCTGGCCGATGCCGGCGGCTTAAAAGCACTGCAAAACCTGATTAACCCGGTGACGCAACTTATCACTGCGTTCAGTTTGGTGTTCATGCCCTCGATTGCTCGGCGGCACGCCGAATATGGCGACCGTGTTCTGTATCGGGATCTTCTGCTCTATTCGGTCTTTTTGACGGCGATCACCGTAAGTTACTGGTTGCTCCTGGTGATCTTTCAGGAGCCGATCTTTAACTTGCTCTATGGCGGGCAATATGGTGAATACCTTCATGCTCTGCCTTTTCTGGCACTCCTTCCCGTCGTCATTGCGCTGACCACCAGCTGGGCCATCGGCCTGCGCGTCCTCAGGCAAACGCGACTGCTGTTCTGGTTGGACAGCATCGGCGGTCTTTTGACGATTACCGTCGGCGTGGTGCTGGTGTACCAATACGGCTTCACAGGGGTGGTAGCAGGTAGTCTGCTCAGCAGTTTCAGCCGCCTGCCCGTTCTGGTCATCCTCTGGTATCGGGCAACCCACGCAAGGCTATCTGAACCTGAAATCAAGCAGCGATGACGATGCTCCAGCGCATTAGTCTGGCTGTCCTTTGCTGCTCACTACCATCGGCGTACTTGCGCCAGGAACACCGTCGCTGGAGCGCAGGCCTGATCTCTACATACACATCTGCCATTCCTGACTGTTTGAAAGCGCATTTTCCTTGTATTCTAGTGCGGAGGTTGCCTGAAAAATGCCTTCTGGACGTTAGAAATCACTGAAAATGAATGTAGTGACCGAAGTCATTTCTTCTCCCAACATTGTGTTTTGGGGTGTGATTATTCTCGCCGTTGTTTCGACCGCGATAATTCTCTGGCGTCCCAAGTTAGCGCTGCCCATCATCTTCGGCTGGATTGCGCTTATCGACCTGCTCAAGCGACTTCTCTGGTACGATCCAGATCAGCATGTATCGTCACTGATTTATCAACTTGTGCTTGTCATCCCCGATGTCTTGCTTATCATCGCCACATTGCGAGTTGGGTTTAGCATCTGGTTTGCGCGCACCTGGCACTTCAAACCCCGACTGGTCGATGCGTTAGTCGGGTTGTTTTTTATCTGGTCAGTGGTGAACATCTTCAATCCCAAATTGGACTCGCTCTACCTGGGGCTGGTCGGCTTTCGCGGCGCTAATCTCTACATATTGACCTACTTTCTGGCTCGCTCGATCCAGCCTGACAACCTGCGCACTTTATTACGGCAGCTAGCGCTTGTCATCGCTGTCGCAACGGTGTTCGCAGTCCTGTACACGCTGCTGCAACTGCAAGTGGGGTTGTTGCCCTTCGAACTCCGGTGGCTCAGAAGCGGCGAAACGGTCGTCGCCAATCAAGACCAGGTTCAGGGTTTATTTGGCACTTTTCGTCCCTTTTCGACCTTCTCAAATCATGAGCAATTGGGATGGTGGCTTGGGGCGAGCATTGCCTTCCTGAGTCCGCTGCTCGGCTCTGTTTGGATGTACATTCTCATTGCAGCACCGGCGGCATTCATCACCATTCGTACCCTGTCACGCTCCTCATGGACATTCACCGTTGTGAGTCTGGCCCTTGTTCTGCTCCTGAGTCTCATCACGCGCGCGAGATGGCAGACCGCACGCAGCATCATCATTCTCGCGGTACTGGCCGTCAGCTTCGCTATATGGACGCAGCTCGGTGCATCTTCAGACGTGCTTGACGAGCTGGATGTCACAGGCGAAGGGCCGGGACGAACCACCGTGGAGGACGTTCGAGCGAATGTGGGGGCGAGCAGCGAAGGCAGCTTCGCTGCGCGAGCAATGTTAATCGGCACGCTTGAGTGGCGTGTCTACACCCTTCAAGCCCTGGTTGGTGATCCTTCATGGCGCACCCTGCTGGGGAACGGCATGGGATCGATGTGGTACGCAGCGCGCTTCAATCTTGAGGGTGCCATCATCCCCACTTCACCAGAAGTGCGGACACTGGGTGTCTTCAATCTGCCTCCAGGCAAACGGATCCTGTCGCACATCGGCCTGGTCGATTACATCTACGAGCTTGGTATCGTGGGAGGCGTGCTTTTCCTGACGGCGTCAGTTGCGGTGATCATTAGCGTATGGAAACGCTTGCGCGCCGCATCCCAGCCGTTCGCGCGCACGATTGGCTTCAGTTTCATTGCCATCGTCGTCGCAACCCTCCTCGTAAATTCCACCTTTGCCAATACTTTGCCCAATGCGCGCTCGGTTGCGGTTGTCTTTTGGGGGCTGCTGGGACTAACCGTAACCATCAGTCTAAACACCGAAGCATTCGCCGCTGTGCCGTCGCGATCAGCTAGCGCCCCGCAAGCACGCACAACAATAATGCACATTCAGGGTAAATCCCCTGCATTGCGCCTCTAACCTTATCCCTCATACGTCGCGATGAGGAGGCCGCGGATTCAATCCCAACGCCTTGAGATGGCACTGATGGAACAAACAGACATGACTCATCGCTTCCTTGACTGCACTTAGCTTCTCTGATCGCGGTTAGGCAGGCGCAACGCCGCTCAAATATTATGAGGAAAATTATACCGGTGAAATGACGCTGATCGTCGGGCTGTAATGTGACGTTTGTCACGAAATTGACGGATGCATATTCAAGGGTGGGGTTATGTGCTAAAGTTGAGAGATAATATGTAATAGCCATTTCAATGGCGTAGGACTAATGGTTTATTTTATCTTTTAATTGAGTGGATTTTCGGGAGTCCCAGGCTGCGTTTTTCAGGCTCTCGTTTCTTGTTGTACGCCCTTGTCGTTGCGTGCTTCTTCTTCGTCACGAGCTTCGACGTTTACGGCCAAGACGTGACCCCAGAACCCGACCCTTCCCTGATAGAAGAGACGGCAACACCAGCGCCGCCACCGACAGCGACCATGCCAGAGCCAGTGCCAACCGACGAGGTGATAACGCCCGCCATGCGGAGTGTATCCGTCAGTGATAGCTATAGTGGCCTGGATAGCTGGGGAACCGTCAACATCAGCGGCGGTGAGTTCCGCAGCAATAGTAATAACGCGATTGAAAATCGCGGGCCGATGACGGTTGATGGCGTCCTGTTCCAGGATAACCACGATCCAGAGTCCGGCGGTGCCATCTACAACAGTGGCAATCTGCACGTTTCAAACTCAATCTTTCTCAACAACTGGGCGCATCTGTTTGGCGGCGCTATTCGCAGCCAGGGCACTACGCACGTCACCTCCAGTGTGTTGCGCATGAACCACGTGGATGATCCGACCTGCGGCAAGGGTGGCGCGATCTTCGGCTCCGCAACTATCACCCAGAGCTGCATTGCCGATAACGTCACCACGGGCACGGGGCGCGATATCGAGGGGGAATCCAGCGTGCCCAACGCCGCTGGAAACTGGTGGGGCGCGGCGGATGGCCCCTACGTCGGGCCGGGTACGGGGTCGGGCGATTCTTATTCTGGCGACTCTTATCTGCCCTTCCTGACCGAGCCGGTTGGGGGATGCAGTCTGCCCGGCCTGGTGGCCGTCGGTCAGGCGCTCGAAATCACTTGGGGCAATCCAATCGACATCACCCTGAGCGCGACGGGCGGTGTGGCGCCTTACACCTATAGCATCGGTCAACCGCACGCCGAGGCGCACGCGCTCAAAGAGCTTTGAGCCCAAGCCCTCTTCCCGCAACTTCATTTGGAGAACATCTCGTCCATGGCCAGTCACGAATGGCATGGTTTACTCACGATACGTTGGTTCTTCCGGGCGATTAGAGCAGAATGGGCTATTTGTCAAGTTTGTGGCGGTCGTATGAATTCCTTGCTACTATTGCGCGACATACTTTTCCTTTTCTGCATAATGTTTTGTTTCGAAGGAGTTTCTCATGACGAGGCAGCGAAGCGTTTTGATGTTTTGCCTGTTGCTTGTGTTGCTGGCTTCGGTAAGTGTGTGGCCGCTGGCTGCGCAGGGGGACTGCAACTTTGTCGGCGAGGCGGTTATCGGTGTCATCGCGCCACTGACGGGCGATATTCCCAGGGTTGGTCAAAGCACAGTCGAAGCGGCTGAAATGGCCACAGACGAGAGGAATGCTGCCTGCGGCCTCCAGATCAACGGTGAAAACTATGAGGTCATCATCGTCGTCGAAGACAACGAGTCGAAAGCGGAATCGTCCGTAGCCGCGGCGACCAAGCTGATCGTCGATGATGAGGTGATTGCGATTATCGGGCCGCAATCGAGCAAGCAGGCTGTCCCGACCGGGCAAGTCGCCAATGACCGCGAGACGCCGATGATCAGTCCCTGGTCCACCAACCCGGATACGACATTCGATCGCCCCTGGGTCTTCCGCGCCGCCTTCCTTGATCCCTTCCAGGGGCCGGTTGTGGCCGGGTTCGCCGCCAGTGAATTTGGCGCAACCAACGTGGCCGTGCTGTACGATATCGCCAGTGACTATCCCAAGGGTCTGGCGGAGAATTTCCGCGATGCAGCCGAAGAATTGGGCATGGAAGTCGTGGCGTTTGAGAGCTTCACAACCGGCGATACCGATTTCAGCTCGCAGTTGACCAATATCATTGCTCAGTCACCGGACGTGATCTTCACGCCGCAGTATTACAACGAAGTGCCGCTGATCGTGCAGCAGGCCCGTGCTCTCGGCTTTGAAGGCCCGATCCTTGGCAGCGATAGCTGGGGCACTCCAGATCTGCTCGCGCTGTGTGGCGATGCCTGCGAAGGCTTGTTCTTCAGCACGCACTACGCGCCAGATATCGCGACCGACGTGGCCCAGACGTTCATCAACGCCTACGAAGAGCTGTACGGAGCGAAACCCGACGACGTGGCTGCGCTGACTTACGACAGCTTCCAGTTGCTGTTCAGGGCGGTTGAAGATGCTCAGTCGTTGGAGCGGGCGGCCATTCGCGACGGTTTGGCTAACATCGATCTGTATGAAGGTGTCACGGGCGCCATGAGCTTCGATGAGCAGGGCGACCCGACCAAATGCGCCGTGATCATCCAGATCCATGAAGGCGCATTCACCTACTACGACTCGGCCTGCCCGGCAGGTTTCCCGCCCGAAGATATGTAACACTGACCATGCTGAAGACAGGGCCTCATAACGACGCCCTGTCTTCAGATCACCGAGTCCCGGGCCGTGCTTCACGGTCAGCCAATGGATCAGGCAACGCAGTGCGGTTGACGCCTCTTTGTGCGCGGATGCGGCGTCCCTGGCTCAAGATTTGAACTCAACCGGAGCAGGTCTTATGGATCTTGATACACTGGCGCAGCAGTTCCTCAATGCCCTGCAACTTGGCAGTCTGTACGCGCTTGTCGCACTCGGCTACACGATGGTGTACGGGGTTCTGCTTCTAATCAATTTCGCCCACGGCGACATTTTCATGTTTGGTGCCTTTATCGGTGTGTTTGGCGCCTTCGTTTTGGGGCTGCCCTTCTTGCCGACCCTCTTACTCTCGATGATCATCACGGCGCTGTTAGGCATCACGATCGAGAAGGTTGCCTACAAACCGCTCCGCCATGCCTCGCGTTTGTCGGCAGTGATCACAGCCCTGGGTGTTGGCCTGCTGTTGGAGAATGGCATGTTGGCGCTCACCGGGGCGGACCCGCGACGCTACCCGGACAATTTCTTTGCCGCCAGCGTGACGATTGGCGACACGACACTTGAACTCAGTGTGCGCATCGTGATCATCGCCGTTGCCTTGATTCTGTTTCTGTGCCTGTATTACATAGTGCAGCGCACGAAATGGGGCATGGCGATGCGGGCGATTTCCTATGACAAGTTTGCTGTCCCGCTGATGGGCGTGTCGCAAGATCGCATCATCACGCTGACCTTTGTGCTGGGCGCAGGCTTGGCGGCGGCGGCTGGGATATTGTGGGGTGTGGCTTTCACAGCGTCGTTGAGTCCGTATATGGGGCTGCGGGTTGGCTGGAAAGCATTCATAGCAGCGGTCGTCGGCGGCATCGGTGACATTCGTGGCGCGGCTCTCGGTGGCTTATTACTGGGATTTGTAGAGATTTTTGTGGTTGCCCTCGGATCGCCCATCGGTATTTCATCGTCCTACCGTGATCTGGTGGGTTTTGCGCTGCTGTTGGTCATTCTTGTCGTGCGGCCAACCGGGTTGTTCGGTGTGGCGCGCCGTCAAAAATTGTAAGGGTGCGAGAGCATGGCAGGCAGGAGCGGAAACTTATTTTCATCCATCTTTAGGCCAGTGGGGCGGATTGTCTCACCTGTGTGGACTGCGCTGCGACGGCAATTGGCGCAGACGCCGGTGCTGGCCTTTCAGTTAGGCGTGTTGGTCGCAGTCTTGTTGGAGCAGTGGCAGGGTGAAGCCTTTGCCGATCTATTGGGATTCCGTCGAATTCCACGTTTCTTCGGTATCGTCGACATATTCGAGCCGTTCTCGGATCTGGATTTTTCGGGGATTCTCGCGCCATTTTTCCCATCGCCCAACAACATATCTGCCTCACCGCTTCAAGACTCGGTGCAGGCACTCGGAGAACTCGCGACAACCTTTGTAAAAGCCTTCTTTTACCAGGGGCCACGAGCACCGGGCTTTTTTGATGTCACGTTCCGCGTGCTGATCTACGACATCGTCGTCTTCGTCGTACCGATCTTGATCATCGCCTTCTTGCTGCGCCCACTCGTGAGCGAGCTTCTCAGGCGCTTTCCTAAGTGGTCGCTCATCCTTGTCCATCTGATCATCCTGGCGGCCATCGTCTTGCTCTGGGGCGATGATGGCGGCACGCGCGAACTCGTCCTGATCTTCATGGGCATCAACATCATTTTGACCGTGAGCCTCAATCTGGTGAACGGTTACATGGGCGAGTTCTCGGTCGGTCATGCCGCGTTCATGGCGGTCGGCGCTTATGTATCGTCCGTCATGACCATGTGGGCCTTTGTCGATGATCGCGTATTCGGCGCGCCTGCGCTCGATCCTTCCTGGGGGCTGCCTGTAGGTTTCGCCATTGCCTTGTTCGCGGGTGGCATCGCCGCAGCCATTGCCGCCTTGCTGGTCGCCTTTCCCTCATTCCGTACGCGCGGCGATTATCTGGCGATTGTGACACTGGCGGTCAACTTCATCGTTCAGAGCGCAATCAACAATATGGAGGGCATTGGCGGGGCGCGCGGCTTGAATGGCGTGCCCTTGTGGAGTGACCTGTCCTGGGTGCTGCTGACGACGATACTGTCGGTGTTCATCATCCACAGCCTCGTTAATTCGACGTTCGGCAAAGGGATTATCGCCATCCGGGAGGATGAAATCGCCTCCGAGTTGATGGGGGTCAATACCAAGCGCATTAAGCTGGTGACCTTTCTCGTGTCATCGTTCTTCGCGGGCGTGGCTGGCGGGCTCTTCGCTCACGTGTTGGCGTACATCAACCCCGGCAACTTCGGCATTCTCAAATCGACCGAGGTTCTGGTCATGGTCTATCTGGGCGGGATGGGCAGCATTAGTGGTTCGATCATTGCGGCCATTATCTTCACGCTGCTGCTGGAAGCGCTGCGCCCCCTGGCGATCCTGAAATGGGTCGTTATCCCGTTGATCCTGATTGTGCTAATGCTATTCCGACCGCAAGGCTTGTTCGGCTTTCGCGAAATTGAGCTGAACTGGGGTTGGCAAAAAGCGAAAGAAAAGCCGGAGGTGAGCGGTGCCACTGCTGAAGACTGAGAATGTCACCCATTTTTTTGGCGGACTAAAGGCTGTCAGCGATTTCAATCTGCGCATTGAGCCCGGTGAACTGGTTGGGTTGATCGGCCCCAACGGAGCAGGCAAAACGACGGTCTTCAACCTGGTGACAGGGGCCTACCGTGCCACTGAAGGCCGGATCATCTTTGACGATCAGGATATTGTCGGGCTACCACCACATCAGATCAATAAGATGGGGATTAGCCGCACCTTCCAGACGATCCGCTTGTGGAACGAAATGACGGTGCTGGACAACATCAAGGTCGCCCAACACGGGCACATCCAATACGATCTCAAGGATATTTTTCTGCAACTGCCGCGTTATCGCAACCAGGAACAGGCGATCGAAGCGCAGGCGATGAAGATGTTGAAGCTCTTTAACCTGGCCGATCATGCGCAGCAACCGGCGAGAAATCTGCCCTATGGACAGCAGCGCCGGGTTGAGATCGTGCGCGCCCTGGCCGCGAACCCGAAACTGCTGCTGTTGGATGAACCGGCGGCAGGGATGAACCCGCAGGAGATCGAAGAGTTGATGGTGTTCATCCAACGCATCCGTAGCGAATTGGGTGTGACCATCTGGTTGATCGAGCATCAGATGCGCCTGGTGATGAATATCTGTGAGCGCATTACTGTTCTCGATTTTGGGGAAACCATCGCTGAAGGCGGCCCAGACGACATTCAGCGCAATACCAAAGTGATCGAAGCTTATCTGGGTGTAGAGGACGAGGAGATCTCGTAATGCTATTCCAGGTTCGGGATTTGCACGTCTCCTACGGCAATATCCGCGCGGTACGAGGCGTTTCATTCGAGGTGGATAAGGGCGAGATCGTCACCCTCATTGGCGCAAACGGGGCGGGAAAATCCACCATTCTCAATACGATTGCCGGGTTACAGGCCCCGGACAGCGGGACGATCACCTACCAGGACGAGCCGATCGCCGGTATTCCGGCACACAAGATTGTCGAGCGAGGTATGGTGCTCGTACCCGAAGGACGCCGAATTTTCGGTAATTTGAGCGTCTACGAGAATCTGCGATTGGCTGGTTTTCGCCTCGACGAACCCGTGCTCAAGCAGCGCCTGAGCGATGCACTGAAGCGCTTCCCGCAGCTTGAATCACGCCAGCACCAGCGCGCCGACACGCTATCGGGCGGCGAACAGCAGATGCTGGCTGTCGGGCGGGCGCTAGTCACTGGCGGCGACATGATGCTGCTTGACGAGCCATCGATGGGGCTAGCGCCGATTCTCGTGCGTGAGATCTTCAATATCCTGAAGAACATCAACCGCGATGGCAAGACCATTCTGCTGGTTGAGCAAAATGCACACCAGGCGTTGAGGCTGGCTGATCGTACTTACGTGCTCGAAACTGGTGTTGTGACGCTCTCTGGCCGGAGCGCTGATCTTATTCAGAACGCAGACGTGCAAAAAGCCTACCTGGGTGGCTAGGAGCTTCTGCGCTGCCGATGTGTTCAACTCTACTGCGTGTAGGCGGTCTCGCGGATGGCGGCTGTGATCCGCTCGACGCTTGGGATCGCTAGAGTCTCGAGCGGTTCGCTGTAGGCGAACATCGCGCGCCCCATGTTCACGCGCTTGACCGGCGCATCCAGGTAGTAAATCCCTTCGTCCGCGGCAAGCGAGGCGAGATCGCCACCCCAACTCGACGTGTGCGGCGCTTCCTCGACCACCACCAGCCGCCCCGTCTTCTTGATGGATTCGAGGACAGTCGCGGTATCCAGCGGGGCGAGCGTACGCAGATCGATGACCTCGACCTCAATCCCGTCTTTGGCGAGGGTTTCGGCGGCTTCCAACGCGCGATGCACCATCAACTGAGCACCGACCACCGTAACATGGCGACCGGCACGCACCACTTTGGCTTTGCCGAGTTCGAGCACGCCCGTGTCATCCGGGACTTCGCCTTTGAGGTTATACAGCCCTTTGTGTTCCAGCACGATCACCGGGTTGTTCTCGCGGATGGCACCGCGCAGCAGCCCATAGGCATCGACGGGCGTGCCCGGCAGCACGATCTTCAGCCCCGGCGTGTTGAGCAGCCAGTTTTCCGCCGTCTGCGAATGCTGCGTGCCGAAGCCGACGCCGCCGCCCTGCGCCGAGCGGATCGTCAGCGGAACCATGAACTGGCCGCCGCTCATGTAGCGATATTTGGCGATCTGATTGACGATCTGATCCATCGCTACCGGGATGAAGTCGGCGAACATTAACTCGGCGACGGGGCGCAGGCCGGTGATCGCGGCGCCGAGCGCTGCGCCGATGAACGCCTCTTCCGAAATCGGTGTGTCCCGGACGCGCTTCGAGCCGAATTCCTCTTGCAGCCCTGGGGTCGTTTTGAACACACCGCCCGCAGCCGCCACATCTTCGCCAAAAAACACCACGTTCTCATCGGCGCGCATCTCGTCCGCCAGTGCGTTGCGGACGGCTTCTCGATACGTCAGTACTGGCATCGTCCTTAACCCTCGTAGAAAATATCGGTCAGCAAATCCGCTTCTGTCGGATACGGTTCCTGCTTCGCCCATTCGACCGCCTCGGCGACATGCCGCTCGGCTGCGTCGCGCAGTTCGCCAAACTCGACTTCATCGAGCTGACCATCGGCGATCATCTTGACTTTGAGCAGCAGGATCGGATCGCGTTCCTTCCACGCATCCAGTTCGCCCGGCGGACGATAGGGGCCGGTGTCGGTGCGGGAATGGCCGAGATAGCGATACGTCTTCATCTCTAAGAACGTGGGGCCTTCGCCAGCGCGGGCGCGCTCCGCCGCAACCTTGAACTCGGCGTGAACAGTCTCGACATCCTGCCCATCGACGGTCACGCCGGGTATGTTGTATGACGCGGCCCGCACGGACAGGTTCTCGACCGGCGTCGTCCAATGCTGGGGGGAATATTCACCGTAGCGGTTGTTCTCGCAAACAAAGATAACCGGCAGTTTCCAGACCGACGCCAGATTGAGCGACTCGTGAAACGCGCCGATGTTGGTCGCGGCATCGCCGAAGAAGGTCACGGAGATCGCGCCCGTGTTCTTCATGCTGGCCGTCAGCGCCGCGCCAACCGCGATGGGGAGCTGCGCGCCTACAATCGCGTTCGCGCCGAGCAGCCCGATAGACGCGTCGGTCATGTGCATACTGCCGCCCTTGCCCTTGCAGCAGCCGGACGTTTTCCCCATCATCTCCGCGATCATCGCCTTGACGCTCATGCCGAGCGCCAGCGCGTGCCCGTGACCGCGATAGGTACACGTCACGGTATCGCCCTTGCGCAGCGCCGAGGCGACGCCCGTCGAAACCCCCTCCTGCCCGATGCACAGATGGGTGGTGCCGCGAATCAGATTGGCAAGAAACATCTCCTGAATCTTTTCTTCGGTCAGGCGAATCTCCAGCATTTTGCGCAGCGCAGTCATGCGCGTGTCAACATCGAGCGGTGTCACCGAGACGGTCGGTTGGGGGATGTTGATAACGACCATAAACCTATTTCCTCAACGAGCTAACGAGTGAATGTATCGAGTTCCTGTTGGAACACCGCGAGAAACTGCGCCAGGCGCATCCCATCGACCACGCGGTGATCGCCGCTGATGGTCAGATGCACCGTATGCCGCGCATGAAAGCCGCCGTTGATGATCACCGGGCGCTGCTTCATCGCGCCGACGGCGAGGATGGCGACCTGCGGCGGGTTGATGACCGCCGTGAAGTGATCGACCTGCGGCACGACGCCGAGATTGCTGATCGTAAACGTGCCGCCGCTCAAATCGTCCGGTTGGAGGCGGTTCTCGCGCGTGCGTGTGATAACGGCACGGCTTTCCTGCATCACCCCGTGCAGATTGAAACGATCCGCGCCGCGCACAACTGGCGTCAGCAACCCATCATCACGCGCCACGGCGATGGCGAGATGGACACTCTGGTGCTGATACAGGTGTCCATTCTCGAACGTCGCGTTCAACTGCGGCACCTGCATCAGCGTGCGCACGGTCAGGTACTGGATCAGATCGTTGATGCGAGGGCGTGGCTCAGGCAGTTCCGCTAGCCGTGCGAGCGCCGCTTCAACATCGAATTCGCCGGTCACGTAGAAATGTGGCGCGTCCTGTGCGCTTTTCTGCAGGCGGTGGGCGATGGTCTGGCGCATCCGGCTGAGCGGGATTTCGGTCACGCCCTCGCGTGTCTCCGTTGTGGGCGCAACACTCTCCGCCTCTTGTGTTTGCGCCGCAGGGGCGACCGACGCCGCCTGTGTTTGATAAGCTTGCAGATCCGCCAGCGTGATCTGCCCGTCCGCCCCCGTGGGCGTCACCTGAGCCAGATCGATCCCCGCCTGGCGGGCTGCGCGCCGGACTTTGGGCAGCGCCAGCGGGCGAGAATGTCCGTTTGCTCGTTGTAGATGCCGTTCCACGTCCTCACGGGTCACACGGCCTTTGGGGCCAGATCCCGCAATAGTTGACGGATCGATCTGATGCTCGGTCGCGAGCCGGTTTGCCAACGGGCTGACACGCACGTTGTCATTCGCTGACGCGGAAGCTGACGATGGAGCGCTGGCGGCTGCTGGTGCTGGCGATACACGTTCATCGGCGCTGCCGACGTGCGCAATCGTCGCCCCCACCGGAACATCGGTATCCTCCGGGTAGAGAATATCGAGCACAATGCCCGTCGCGATGCTTTCCAGTTCGACGTTCGCCTTGTCGGACTCGATGACCGCGATCACATCACCTTTGGTGATGCTGTCGCCTGGTTTCACCAGCCATTCGATGATCCGTGCCGACTGCGTGTCAAACCCGGCGTTCGGTAAAATGATGTCGGTTGCCATCCGCTCTTCCTTCGTTACGCGCGGCCCTGTCCTGCCCGCCTAAACGCCGACTTTGCCGTTACTGCGCACGTTGGCGGGCACGCGCGGGTTGTTGTACTGCGATTCGGTGTCGCGCACGGCGTTCAGTGGCCCGGTGGCGGTGAAGTACTGGCGACCCGTGACGAGCAGTTCCTCGGCGGGGAAGCGGGTGATCACTTCGCAACCGGTCGCCGTGACGACCATTTCTTCCTCGATGCGGGCTGCGCTCCAACCGTCGGTGGCAGGCCAGAACGTCTCCAGGGCGAAGACCATGCCTTCTTCAATCGTCTCGGTGAAATCGTATGACACCATGCGGCTGATGACCGGCTTCTCCCAGATCGCCAGGCCGATGCCATGGCCGTACTGGAGCGCAAACGCGGCTTCTTCGTTCGGGAAGCCGAATTCTTCCGCCTTCGGCCACACGTCGCAAACCTCGGCAGTCGTGACACCTGGCTTGATCAGGCTGATCGCATGGTCGAGATAGTCACGGCAGCGTTTGTAAGCATCGACCTGCGCCTGCGACGCGCTGCCGACGACGAAGGTGCGGTAATAGCAGGTGCGATAGCCCATGTAGCTGTGCAGGATGTCGAAATAAGCCGGGTCGCCGGGTCGCAGCATGCGATCTGAGAACACGTGCGGATGCGGGCTGCAGCGTTCGCCAGAGATCGCGTTGACGCCTTCGACATACTCCGAGCCGTTGGAGTAGAGGAAGTTGCTGACCAGGCCGACGATCTCGTTTTCGCGGACGCCGGGGCGCAGATTGCGGTAGATTTCCTCATAGGCCGCATCGACCAGCGCCGCCGCATGGGTGAGCAGCGCGATCTCATCGACCGTCTTGATGACGCGCGCGTACTGCATCATCTGCTGCCCGTCGATCACGGTGACGCCCAGTTCTTGCAGCGCCTCAAGAATCGGGATCTCGATCAGATCGACCGCCAGTGGTTCTTTGTGCAGACCGCGCGCTTCCAGTTCGACGAAGATCTTCTTAGCCACGTCGCGGGCGCGGCCCGTCTCCGGGGAGATCGCGCCGCGCAGCAGCGTCGGGTCCGCCCGGCTCCGCTCTGCGCCGCCCATCCACGGAGCGTACAACTGGTGATGTTTCGCCGCCGAACCGAAATCCCACAGGATCGGCTCGTCCTCTTGCGGCAGCAGCGCAAAGCGCGACATCTTATCCTGCGCCCAGGTGCCGATGTGGGTGGCGGTGATATAACGGATATTGGTCATGTCGAAGCACAGAAGCGCGCCCGCCTCGGATTTGGCGAGCTGTGCCTTGATGCGGTCGAGGCGCTGCGTGCGCAGACGATCAAAATTGATACGTTCTTCCCAATCGACCGCCATCGAGCCGTTGGTGCGGATGGACATCGGCATAATCTCTATCCCTTCCGAAAGACTGTTATTCCTACAACGAAACAGGTAGATCAAATCGCTGGCAGCCGGAAGCCCGCCCGCCGGATGACGTAATCGCGCGATTCGTAGACCAGATCGCGCAGCCGGTTGAGATCGACGTTGCACAGCTCACCGTTGCGTTTCATCGGCTTGCCCGCGACAAACACCGAGTCGACATTGCTGGTATCCATTCCCCAGACGACCGCGCCGACCGGATCGTTAACGGGCATGACGTTGATGGTATCGGTACGCAGCATAACGATGTCGGCTTCCTTGCCGGGAGTCAGGCTGCCTGTCTTGTGATCGAGACCGTTGGCGCGCGCGCCTTCTATCGTGGCGAATTCAAGCGCGTCATACGTGGTCAGCAGGCGAGGCAGATTGGATTCGCCCGCGAGCGCCCGGCTGTGAATCAGCGCGCGCTGGAGCGCGAGGACGCTGCGCATCTGCGTGAACATATCGTTCGGCACATTGGTTTCGACATCGACGCTCAGGCTCGGCTTGAGGCCGCGATCCAGGAACTTCTGCGTCGGCACCATGCCGTGCCCCATCATCATTTCGACCGGAGCCGCCAGCGAAATCGTGCCGCCCGTATCGACGATCCACTGGATCTCATCATCGGCCAGCGTCGTGCAGTGGATGTAGGTCGTATCCGGCCCCATCAACCCGGCTTCACCGAACTCGCCGAGCTTGTGTTTCTTACCGAAGGTGCCGACACCAACATGCACGGAGATGCGCGCCCCAACGTCACGAGCCAGCTTCCAGTGCGACTTGGAGACTTCAAACTCCGTGAACTCCGGGCCATAGGGCGCGAGCGCCAGTGTCAGGAGCTGGTGATTGGTCGAGAAGTGGGTTTTGGCGGCGCGCACGAACCAGCCGGGCTGGTTGGGTTCCCACTTGCCCCACCACGGAAAACCGTAGGCGAAGACTGCGCGCATCCCGGACACGCGCAGCGATTCGATAATTGCATCGGTGTGATCCGGCGACGCCTGAATGTGCGACCAATCGAGCAGCGTCGTGATGCCTGCGTCGAGTGCGCCGAGCGCACTGACGAGATTGCCGATGTACGCATCCACCGGGCGGTAGGACGGCGCGAGCCGCCCCAGCACGTGGGACATGTAGCTGTTGCGCCCTTCCAGTGGCACATCCGTGCCGATGTTGCGCAGCAGCCCTTCCCAGATGTGCCGGTGCGTGTCGATAAAGCCGGGCATGACGATCATCTTGCTGGCGTCGATGACTTCCGCGTCGTCCGCGCTCAGGTTGGGGCCGACCGCCGCAATCTTGTCGCCCTCGATGAGCACGTCGGCTTTGTCGAAGCTGCCCAGGTTCGGGTCGATGGTGATGACTGTCCCGCCCTTGATCAGGGTGCGCTGCTTAACGACATTCGCGTGCGACTCGACTGCGAGCGCCGCGCCGGATTGCGTCCCATTCACGTACATGGCGGCGGAGCCATTCGAGCGAGGATCGACCGTGTGGACGACAGGCAGTGTGTAATCCTTGACCAGCGGATCGGTCGTCGCGTTGAAGCGGCGGCGAAGCTGTTTGTAGGTCAGTTTGGCGAGGGCACGCAGGTCGTCTTCCTGGTACAGGATCAGGCCGACGATGGTCAGCACACCGACGATGATCAACCCATACGAGCTGCTCAAGCCGATCAGCGGCAGGACATTCGTGATCAGCGAGAGGAAGAGCGCCGCTGTCAGCGCGCCGATGAAACTGCCGCGACCGCCGCCCAGGCTGGTGCCGCCCAGCACCGCAGCCGCAATGCTGCTCAGCGCGAAGGTCGAGCCAACACGCGCATCGCCCACGCCGACCTGCGATGCGAGAAAGAGCGCCGCGACCGCCGCCATGAATCCGGACAGGATGAAGGCGCGCACGCGAATGCGTTTTTCCGGCGTGCTCAGGCGGCGTGCAGATTTCTGATCATAGCCGACGGCGCGCGTCATCAGCCCTGGACGTGACCAGTGCAGCCACACATCCAGCAGCAGCGCCAGCACGACCAGCCCGATAAAGGCAACCGGTATGAAGCCGACGCTGGTCGTCAACGTGTCCATGACGTCGAAGTTGATCAAGCCCTGGGGCGTCGGGCGGGCGACGAGCGCCAACCCTTCCAGGATGCTCAGGGTCGCCAACGTCGCGATGATCGACGGAATCTTGATCAAGTGTACCAATCCGGCATTGATGACACCGATGGCGATGCCAGCGCCGAGCATCGCCAGAATGCCGAGCGCGATCTGTCCACCGTCCGCATCCGGCGTGATGAAGGTCGAGGCGATGATCACGCACGTGGTCATGATCGCGCCGACTGATATATCCAGATCGCCGACGAGCAGCACAAACACCTGCGCCATCGCCACCAACGCCAGCGGAAGCGTCGCCAGCAGCAAGCTGTTCAGGTTGAATTCCGACATGAAGGCGTTCGACTGTCTGGCCGAATAGCCCCCGATCGCGAGGATCAGGATGGTGATCAGGACAATCGATTTCCACGCCTGTTTGCGCCAGAGCTTCCGTAGAAACTCGCGGATCTGCTTATCGCGTTCGCTTCTCACGCTATCTCTCCCGCTGCCTCGGCGGTCTGGTCGGCAATGCTCTTGCCTTGATCCGGGCCGCTGGCGTCAAAGCCGAGGTGGACGCCGCCGACAATGGCCTCCGTAATCCGGCGCTCACTCAGTTCCGCCAGCGGAATATCGTCAATAATTTGCCCGCGCGACATGACGACCACGCGGTGACAGAATTCAGCCAACTCGATGGGGTCGCTCGACTTGACCAGGATCGCCGCGCCTTCCAGCGCCTTGGCATGGAGCGCTTCATAAATATCGAAGCGCGAACGCACATCAACCCCCTGTGTCGGTTCATCGCACAGGATCACCCTGATCGAATCGCGTAAATGGGTGCGTGCGAGCACAACCTTCTGCTGGTTGCCGCCGGACAAAAACTGCACCGGCTGCTCCATCGAGGGTGTGCGGATCTTCAGGTCTTTTATCAATTGAGTGGTCGTATTTTTCTCTTTGCGCCCGCGCAAGAAGCCGCCAAGGGCAAACCGGCCCAGTTCTTGAATCGTGGCGTTCGTGCGCACGCCCAGCACCGGAAACAGCCCCTCGCCCTTGCGGTCGCCAGACATCAGCATGATGCCGGATTGCAGCGCGCCGAGCGGTGACGTGAGATCAGCATGGTTGCCGTCGACCTTGGCGATGCCTTTCTTGGGCGGAATCTTGCCAGCCAGAATGGCAAAGAAATCCCCTTGGCCGTTGCCTTCGACACCGGCGATTCCCAGGATTTCGCCCGGCGCGACCCGCAGCGACACCGGCCCGCAGTATTCGCCTTGCAGCCCGTTCAGCGTCAGCACCGGCGTTTCGTCCGGCGAATGCGCGATCCGTGGCGGGAAGGCCGACGACAACGGGCGACCGATCATGAGTTCGGCCAGCTTCGCTTCGGACATTTGCGCCGCGTCGAAGGTGCCCTGATGCATGCCATCGCGCAGAACAGTGACACGATGAGCGACCGAGAGCACTTCCGGCAGGCGATGGCTGACGTAGATGATGGCCATGCCTTCGGCGGCACGATGGGTGATCGTCCGGTGCAGCCATTCAACACCGCCGGGGCCAAGCGCCGTCGTCGGTTCGTCAAGCAGCAGCACAGTCGGGTCGGTAAGCAGCGCTTTGACGACCTCGAGCATCTGCCGATCCGTCAGCGAGAGCGATGCGATGGGCGCATCGGCGAAGACATCCTCCAGCCCGAAGCGATCGAGGACATCAATGGCCCAGTCTTTGACCTTCAAATAATTGGCTGGACGGCGGTCACGCGGCGCAGCAAGATACAGATTTTCTTTGACTGCTAACGGCTGCACCTGCGCCGGGTCTTGATAGGCGATGCCCAGGCCCAGCTTGAGCGCTTCTGCCGGGGAATCACGGTGGAGCGGTTTCCCGCCAATCGTGACCGTGCCACGATTCTGCTCGACCGATCCGCTGGCAATACCGAGCAGCGTCGATTTGCCGGAGCCGTTCTCACCGACGACGGCATGGATCTCGCCGGCGTAAAAATCGACACTGACATCTTTCAGCGCCTGGACGACGCCGAACTGTTTCGAAATATTCTTGAGCGAAAGTACGACTTCGCCTCTGGGCTGCGCGCCGGACGTGGACATCGTCAAAATCCCTGATCTCTACCAGTAGGTGGGGCCGGACGGGCTGCCCGACCCCATGATTTCACCGGTGGCGTTGCCGGTGATTGCCGAAACCTATTCGCTGTCCGGGTACATCTGAACGAAGATGTCGAGCGGCACGAGCGAGGAGACCGACGCCAGCGATGGCATCCCGTCGATGCACGAGCTTTCATCGACCTGGCGCATCTGCACCGGAATGATGACTTCCGCTGGCAGGGTCGCCCCATGCAACTGCATCATGGCAGCGGTCAGGGCGATACGCGACTGATAGTTGCCACCCGTCGAGTAGAAAATCTTGAAGTTGGGGTTGCCGATATTCTGCCATTCGCAGAACAGGCCAACTTCGTCCGTGCGCAGCGTCAGGGTGATGTCCAGGGGCAGGCCAGCGGCCTCGTAAGCACGGATCCCGCCGAGGAACGAGTCCGCGGCTTCGTAGCTGTAGCCAGCAACATCCGGGTTCGCGGTGATAATGCCGGAAACCGCTTCGAGCGTGCCTTCACGCGTCCAGAAGGTATCGGCGCGGGCGACCAGCTCCAGGCTGTCGGATAGGGCTGCTTCTTCGCAGTTCTGCCAACCAGCCGAGAGTGGGTTGCCGGGCGTGCCACCGAGGAACGCGACCTTGCCTGAGCCGACTTCGGCATTCAACACTTCGGCAAAGCGCTCACCGAGCGCACACACATCTTCTGCTACGTACGTCGGATAGTCAGTGCCAGGCTCACCCAGGCGGCCATAGGAGTGCGGGATGTAGATGATACCGCGTTCGGTCGCTTGCCGCACGGACGGCAGCATGGCATCGCCAGCATCCGGGAAGCCGATGATGACATCGACATCCTGCGCGATCAAGCTGCGGAAGTCGGCAATCGCCTTCTGTGTGTCGAACTGCGCGCTGGTGTAGATGAGGCGGCCAATTTCGGGATATGTCAGCGCCTGGAGGATCAATTCCATGTGCGTGACTTCGCGCCAGACATTTTCGCCGAAGCCATCGGCCAGCGCCACGACCACCTCGCCACCCGTACCGGTATCGCAGACTTTGTCGCGCCAGCATTCGAGCGCTTTGGCGGCCATTTCTTCACTGACGGGCAGCCCGGCGCGGTAGAACGCGGCCAACGCGATGTCCGGCACACCTTCGGTCGTACCGAGGGCACGCTGAATCAGTTCCATATCGGCGTCATAGATCTCGCCGTATTCGTCAGGCTGCATGGTGTCTTGCGCTGCGGCGAGGCTGAGACCGCCGCTAATGATGAGGATCAGGCTCAAAGCACCGATTGTGCGCCACAGATTTCTTTTCATTTTAATCTCCCATATGCAAACTACTGAACTCGTCGCTCGCTGTATCAGTATTTGAAGGTCGTGTGCGTTCGAGGTCTCCTCGATGAGTCTTCTCTCCCTCCTCCTCAGGTCTTGCGCCAGAGACTTCTGATGGAACGGTCAACGGAAACGCCGGTAGGCATAACGCCGCGGCACTACCAGCATTTCACTGAACAGGTTCGGCAGATGCCGATCCAATGGGTTGGGATAAACCACGCATTAGGCGTTCGATGCCTTTGATGATGCGGTCGCCAGAGACGACCATGCCGCCGATGATGGCGATGCCAAACGCCACGAACTGCAAGGCGGATGACAGCCCCTGGATGCGCAGCATTTGATTGAGCAGCGTGAGGAAGAAGGCCGCCGCGCACGTCGAAATGACACTCGCGAGACCGCCTGTGAGTGACGCGCCGCCGATCACCGCGGCAGCGATGGGCGCCAGCAGGTAGGACGCGCCCAGGCCAAGCGTCGGGCTGCTGATGAACCCGGCGAGGAGAACCCCGGCCAGGCCATACAACAGCGCCGCCAGAACGTAGGCAACCACCACGTACAGCTTGATGGGAATGCCGACCAGATGCGCGGCACGCGGGTTTGCGCCGACGGATTGAAAGCGCCGCCCAGCCACGGTGTAGCGCAGCAGCAGCGTCATCACCACTGCGATGATAATGCCGACCCAGAAGATATGGCTGATGCCGAGGAACTGGCCCGTCGCCCAGGTGGAAAGATTGGCCGGTACCGATGCCTCGTTGGCGACATCGGCGGCGTATTCGATGCTGATGCCGCGCACAACCTGGCTCACCGCCAGCGTGACGATCAGCGGGTTGAGCTTGAGCACGCTCACCAGGAAGCCGTTGACCAGCCCGATCAGCATCGCCACCCCTAGCGCGATGGCGATGGCGGGCAGCAGGCGCGCGTCAGAGCCAGCGCCGAAGCCGACCACCATCATCGCGACCAGCGTCATCACGTTGGGGATCGACAGGTCGATACCCCCGGTCATAACGACGAGCATCTGCCCCATCGAAGCGATGGCGAGGAAAGCGACCAGCGGCAGGGTGGTGCTGAAGGATGTCTGTGAGAGCGTCGCCGGGGTCGTGATCAGGATGACGATGATCAGCAGCAGGTTGGCGACCCAGACCGGAATATAGCGCGATGAGACAACAATCGACGTGAGGAGAGAACTGTTACGCATCTGAAGAAGCCATTCTAGAAGAATCTCTCTGCCTGGCAGCCAGGCAGCGCACTCCAACGGTTGGAAGGTCTAGGCTGTTTCAGGACTTCATTCTGGAACCCTGGACAGCCGGATAATTGCAGTATAATACGTAATGTTTAATCACACTGAACAACTATAGCCCGCCTTCGTGGGGATGTCAACAAGTCAGATCGAAGCCGTTGAGAGCAGCATCACCCTGTTTTTCTCGTGAAAATCACATCGAGGTCAAATGCGCGCGAATAAAAGCTTGATGAGAATCCCATGAATCGATAGTCTATCGTTCAAGACGGTGTTAAATTGCACTGAACAGCGTCAGCCAGATGTCACAATTTGCACATCCCAGATCAGGGGGAAAAATGACTGCTCATCATCTCGTTCGCACGAGTATCCAGGCTGAATTCGTCGTCCCGCCAGCCTATGCGCCGATCAGCCACGGATTTCGCCGCTGGTCAATCGTCAACCGTAAGTCGGGTTCCGTCCACCAGGACTTCAGTATTTGTGAGCTCGAACCCGGCGGCTATGTAAATGCCCACATCCATACCTTTGAAGAGAGTTTCTATGCGATGGAAGGGCAGCTTACCGTCGAGACGGGCGACGGTCGCTTTGGGCTGAATCCAGGCGATTACGGCGTTACGCACGTCGCCGCGCCACACGCTGTCCGCAACCTGGGCACCACTACGGTGCGCTGGGCGGAGATGCAAGCGCCCCAGCCGCGCGCAGATAGAGATGGAGACCTGTACTCGGTGGTGGCCCCGTTCAAATACGAAGGCGCGCCGATCCCGGTCAATCCGCGCGACCCACGCACGCGCTTCTTCGGCAACATCACCACTCAGCACATGGACCCGACCAGGCAGTCACAGGAACTGCTGGCAGTCTCCGGCAGTATGCGAACCGCCCTGATGGTCTACACCGGGATCACCGTCAAGATGATGGTGGACAGCGACCTGGGCGCCTACCTGCACACGATGTTCATGGTCAAGTACATCCCCGGCGGCGGCGCAGGCAGCCACGATCATCCCTTCGAAGAGACGTACATGATCCTCGATGGCGAGGTCGAAGCGTGGTTCGACGATCAGCGCTACACCCTGCGTGCGGGCGATGTCGCCTGGGCGGGCGTGGGCTGCATCCACGGCTTCCGCAACGCCACCGATACGACGGTGCAGTGGTTGGAAACCTCCGCGCCGCAGTCGCCGAGTCGCTATGCCTATCGCTTCGCAC
>JAHDWN010000023.1:0-51965 GCA_023382675.1 Anaerolineae bacterium | reverse complement strand
TCTCGAAAATCAGTTGAAGAACGGTTAACGCTTATTCTGGAAGCAGCACGCAGCAAAGGAACTTGATCATGCCTGATAAGAACGCCGTCGTCATCATTGGCGGGACATCCGTCTTTGGCAAAGGCATCGCGAAGCACTACGCGGCACAGGGTCGCCAGGTGATCGTGAGCAGCCGCGAGCCTGACCGGGCAAATGAGGCCGCAGCCGAAATCGGCGGCGCGACGACCGGCATCGCGCTCGATCTCACCCGCCCGCACGACATCGCCGGCGCGCTGGCAGACGTCGGTGCAGTCGACCGGCTGGTGCTGGTCTCGATCTATCGCGACGACAACAAGGTGAAAGACTACAACATCGACGCCGCCTTGAGCCTGGTGACGCTCAAACTCGTCGGCTTCACCGAAGTGATCCACCAGCTTGCCGGACGGATGCCCCCGGATAGCTCGATTGTGATGTTTGGCGGCCTGGCGAAAGATCGTCCGTATCCCGGTTCGACGACTATCACTACCGTCAACGGCGGTGTCATGACCATGACCCACACGCTGGCCATCGAACTAGCGCCGATCCGCGTCAATGCCGTTCATTCCGGCATCGTCGGCGACAGCCCGTACTGGGCGGGGCGTCCGGCGGGATCGCTCGAACCCACGATCGCGCGCACCCCACTCGGTCGCCTGGTGACGGTCGATGAAGTGGTCAACGCCGTGATCTTCCTTCTGGAAAATTCCGGTGTGACGGGCGTGAACCTGCGCGTTGACGGCGGTTGGATGCTGAAGTAGGCTCAGCCCGGCAGTTCGACCAGCGTCATGTACTTGCGCAGGATAGCGAGGATCTCGTCGCCGCTGCGCGAGTCCTGCACGGCATTCAGGCTTACATCAGGCGCGACAGGCAGTCCGACCTCGGCAAAGAAGCGCAGCATCGGGTCGGCAGGCTCGTAAATGAGCAGCATCCGCCCGACGCTTTCCCCCACATTCTTAAATCCATGCGGTATGTTGGCGGGCACCTGAACGGTGTCCCCAACCGCCGCGCGGATGGCGTATTTGTCGCCCTGCTCATCCTGCCCGTACAACTCGAAGACACCCTCCAACACAATGAAGGTTTCCTGAGGTTCGTGGGTATGCAAAAACGACGGCCCGCCGCCCGGCTGGCTGACGACCTCGACGGCGGAGTACGCGCCGCTGGTCTGCGCGCCCGTCACGCGGATATGAATAATATCACCGATCACATAGTACGCAGTGCAGTCGCCCGCCTGCATCGAATAGTGTCTGCCCGGCATCATGCCTCCCCTTCAGCGTGAAAAGATCAAGCACACGCTTGTCTTGTGGCTGTACGTCAC
This sequence comes from Anaerolineae bacterium, assembly GCA_023382675.1. GTDB lineage: Bacteria > Chloroflexota > Anaerolineae > Aggregatilineales > Phototrophicaceae > Flexifilum. Next base: position 50,635 of record JAHDWN010000023.1, on the reverse strand, counting down.
CACGATTCTGCTAGAGCTGCGGCAGCTTGAACTCGGACTTAGCCACCACGTAATCCCGCGATTCGTAGACCTGGCGCTGAATCTGCTCCAGGTCGTGACCGAGCAGTTTGCCTCCGCGTTTGAGCGCGCGCCCGGCAACGAAGACTGTGTCGACATTGCTGGTATCCATGCCCCAGACGACCGCACCAATCGGATCGTTGACGGGCATGACGTTAACGCGATTCGCGTTGAGCATGATGATGTCGGCTTCCTTGCCCGGCGTGAGCGTGCCGATCTTGCTGTCCAGCCCGTTGGCACGCGCGCCCTGCACAGTGGCGAACTCCAGCGCATCGCGTGCGTTGAGGAAGTCCGGTGCACCGCCATCGCCCCCCAGCACCCGATCAAACACCAGCGCGCGCTGGAGCGACAGGATCGTGCGCATCTGCGTGAACATTTCGCCGGGCACGTTGGTTTCCACATCGACGCTCAGGCTGGGGCGCAGGCCGCGATCCAGGAATTTCTGCGTCGGCACCATGCCGTGCCCCATCATCATTTCGACCGGCGCGGAGATCGAGATCGTGCCACCCGTATCGACGATCATCTTGATCTCGGTGTCGTTGAGCGTGGTGCAGTGGATGTAGGTCGTATCCGGGCCGAGCAGCCCAGCCTCGCTCATGGCTTGCAGCTTGCCATGCTGACCAAACGTGCCCACGCCGACATGGACGGTGATGCGCGCATCGACACTACGGGCCAATTCCCACTGCGCTTTAGCGGCTTCAAAGGGCATGAACTCCGGCCCCATGCTCGCCAGCGCCAGCGTGAGCAGTTGATCCTTGGACGTGAACACATCACGGGCCAGCCGGCGGAATTCGTCGTCGTGTTCGGGAATCGGGTTGCCCCACCAGGGATGGCCGTAGCCGAAGACGATGCGCATCCCGGAGTCTTTGAGTGCGCGCAAGCCTTCGCCGGTATGATCGGGCGAGGCCTGAATATGCGACCAGTCGAGGATGGTGGTGATACCCGCGTTGATCGCGCCCAGCAGGCTAACCAGATTGCCAATGTAGACATCTTCCGGGCGATACGCCGGGGCGAGCGTATTGAGAATGAACGATAGATAGCTCTCCTCGCCTTCCAGCGGCACGTTGGTGCCGATGTTGCGCAGAATGCCTTCCCAGGTGTGCCGGTGCGTATCGATGAATCCAGGCATGACGATCATGCCGGACGCATCGATCACCTCGGCGTCACCCGCCGTGACGTTCGGCCCCACGGCAGCGATCTTGCTGCCGTCGATGAGGACATTGGCCTTATGAAAATTGCCTACCTTGGAATCAAGGCTCAAAACACAGCCGTCTTTCAGCAAGATTTTTGACACTGCTAACCTCTCTTCTTCACTCACGAATACTGCCTGCGTACAAATTTGATAGTTCCGCCGGATGTTTGGCGCGAAATTGAATACGCAACACCTGAACCGCATCACCTCATCATCTCGTTACTCATCACCCATCACTCATTACTTATGCGTTTCCGGCGTATTTCGCCCATTCATGCTCAAACCGAAAGACCTCTTTGGCCGGGGGCAACGGCGACTGTGTTTCCAGCCAGCGCACCGGCTCCGTCCCTTTGTTTTCGAAACTGTGAACACAGCCGACGCTCGTCCAAACTACACTACCCGCGGCCAGGGGGTAGACCTTACCGTCACAGATCGCTTCGACTGCGCCGCTCAGGATGTAATACGACTCTTCAAACGTGTGGTCGTGCGGTGCGATCTTCGCGCCCGGCATGTACTGGATCAGAAACAGCGATTGATGAATCGCGCCGGACGAGCGATCCACGAACATCTTGATCGCGACGCCGGTGGTCGGGTTGAAGCCTTCCATCTGCGCGGGTTCGCCGGGGCGGGGAAGCTGCGCCTCGTCAAAATGGCCCAGGCCAGCCGCCGACGAGTCAGGCGCGGGCGCGGTCACCGGCACGTCACCGCTGACGAAGAAGGTATCGCGCCCATAAGCGAGTGGGCGCGGCTGCGGCGATTGATTTTCCAGCCAGCGCGCAGGCTGATTGCCTGCACAGCGCCAGCCATGCCGCGTGCCCGTTGGGATCAGCCCGAAGTGCCCGGCAACGAGCGTGAAGGCTTGATCCTCAAGCAGCAAAATGAGCTGCCCTTCCAGGACGTAAAACGTCTCTTCGAAGGCGTGGACATGCGGGTCAATGCCGCCGTCGGCTCCTAATGCGCAAATACCCGTGCCCATGTGAACCGATCCGCGCGTGTGATCGACATAGGTCGCGCGCCGAAAGTCACGGCTGTGCCCCCGGTAGTCCTCGGGCGTGGCGGCGTTCGCCAGGTCAATCGTTGAAACGAAGTGCATATTTCGACTCCATTCGGACAAGCGTCATGGACGCGCGGCGGAAAGATGCTCAAGCACTTGAACGACGACGGCAAAATCCTTGTCGCCGAGGTTCATTGCCTTCGCCCGCGCCAGCAGATCGGCAGCGACAGCCGTCGTCGGCGCGTTAACGCCCAGTTCACGCGCCAGATCGACGGCCAGCAGAATGTCCTTCTGGGCCATGCCGACATCGAACCAGGCTTCTGCGGGCATCGCGGCGACAAACGGCCCGCGATATTTCAGCGCGGGCGACGCGATGGCGCTGTTCAGCATGACATCGACCGCCTGCGCGCGCGGCACGCCCGACTTCTCAGCCAGCAGCACACCCTCGGCCAACGAGATCACCTGCGTGACAATGCTGATATTGATGGCAATCTTCATCGCCATGGCCTGCCCGCTCGCGCCCACGTGCATCACCGTCGGCCCGATCACGTGCAAGGTCGGCAGTACTTGCTCGTAGGCTGCCTGATCGCCGGCCACAATGACCGTCAATTTGCCCATTTCAAGCGTGAGCTTGCTGCCGGAGACCGGCGCATCCAGCATTTTCGCGCCCAAAGCTTCCACCTGCGCCGCCAGATCGCGAATCAGGCCGGGACTGTTGGTGCTCATGACCACGTAAACCTTGCCCGCGCTCAGCCCGGCCAGGATGCCGTCCCCGCCGTGCATGATCGCTTCGAGCGCGCGGTTATCGCTCACGTTGGAGAAGATCACGTCGGCAGCCTCGGCGACGGCGCGCGGCGTCTCTGCCCAGCGCATCCCCTGCTCGATCAGGGCTTCGGCTTTATCGCGAGTGCGGTTGTGCCCGATCACCTCGTGATCGGCCTCCAGCAGTCGCTGCACCATGCGGCTGCCCATCATGCCCAACCCGACAAATCCTAATGACGCCATATCGATTCCTCATATAATAGAAACGCTAAGGTGTTTAATATAACTGAACATCCGGTCGCGCGCACGCACTTGGTACACCTTGAAATACGAGGAAAATTGTGGTGTCGAAACCAGATAGCAGCGCCAGTGTTTAATTATATCAAACACTAGATGAGGACGGCATGATACTTTTGGGGAATTTGCTCCCAAATCTGGCTGCCCTGTACAATGTCATGAAACACGACGAAAGTTGAACCAGACAATGACGAGCAACGAAAATGGATTGGACATTGGCAAAAAGATCCGCGCTGCCCGGCAAAGCCAGCGTATGAGTTTGCGTGCGCTGGCGGCGAAAGCGAACGTCAGCCCAAGTATGCTCAGCCAGATCGAGAATAATCGCGCCAATCCGTCCGTCACCACGCTCTACAACATCGCAGAAGCGTTGTCTATTTCCCTCAACTACTTCTTTCCCGACCAGGAATCAGAACAAGAACGTCTGACCGCCCCGATCATGCTGGCGGATAAAACGGCGAGCGAACTGCGCGCCGACTACGGGAGTGGCATTGTCCTGCTGGCTCAGCCAGGGTTGAAATCACCGGTCGTCACGCTAGCGTCACGGTTGGCGATTGAACTGAATCGCGGCGTTCGTTGGGAACGGCTGACAGCGACAGAGGAGAAAGACATCCAGTTTCTGGAGATTCAATACCGCCCTGGCGCATCGTCGGGCGAAACGATGTCGGAACACGGCGGGCGGGAATTCGGTCTGATTCTCGCCGGGGTGCTCACGCTCGAAGTCGGCGGCGAGCGCCACACACTGAAACCCGGCGACAGCGTCATCTTCGACTCGACAACGCCGCACCGCCTATCCAACGAGGGGACGGATGTTATGCGTGCATTCTGGGTCGTGATCGATCGCGGCCCGTGACTCGCTGCACACGGATGATGCTATAGCTGCGCCTCAAGATAGTCTGCTACCGCCGCAAACATGTATGCGATAGCCTGCGCACCAGGGTCTTTCTTGCCGGTTGAGCGCTCACCCTGCCAGCTTGCCCGCCCAATCTTCGACTGCAAATTGGCGGTTTCGTCCGCGCCATGCTGAGCGGCCACCGCCGCCGCACGCAGGACAACCGCCGCGCTCACGTCGTCGCCAGAGTCGGCCAGCGCAGCGCGCATGGCCGTGATGGCCGGAGCAATCGCGTCGAGCATCGTCTTGTCGCCCACCTGTGCCTTGCCGCGCTCAATCAGCGCATCGAGCGCCGCCTGGATCGCGTCAGCGCATTCGGGCAGCGTCACCGTAAGCTTGTCCTTGAGGGCCGTGCCAGATTTCATCAGCGCCGTGCCATACAGCGCGCCGAAACTGGACGGCGCAGCGTTGGAGAACGTCTTGCCCAACTGAAACAGCGCCCGCCCGATATCGTCGGGCAGGGTTCCGGTGAGCGCCTCCTTGATCGCGATGAAACCTCGTTCGATGGTGCGACCGAGATCACCGTCGCCAAGCTCTGCATCCAGCGCAGCGAGATCGTCTTTGTGCGCCATCAGGTCATCTGCGACCGCGCCCATCAGCGCCTTGATCTGTTTTGTGTCGAGTGTTGTCGTCATCATGCCTCGGATGCGTGCTGCTCAAACATTCTGACCTTGATCAAAGAACGGGGTCGAAGCCGGCGCATCCAGCAGCCGCTTGAGTTCGCTATCGAGCTTGAGCACGGTCAACGACGCGCCGACCATCTCCATCGACGTGGCGAAACGTCCGATGTAGGGACGATAGACGGTTACGTTGTGCCGGTTGAGGACTTCGAGCAGGCGTCGATACATGATGTAGAGTTCTTCGAGCGGCGTCCCGCCGAGGCTGTTCAGCATCACGCTCACTTCACTGCCGCCGAGCGCAATGTCGTCAAGGATGGGCTGAATGAGCTGATCGAGGATCTCGTCCGCAGTTTGCAGCTTACCACGGCGCACACCCTGTTCACCGTGAATGCCCATGCCAATTTCCATTTCGTCGTCGCCAAGCGTGAAGGTCGGCTTGCCCACCTGTGGCACAGTACACGGCCCCAGCGCGACGCCCATACTGCGTGTATTGGCGAGGCAGTGCTCTGCAATCGCTTTGACCTGCGCCAGACTGGCTTTTTCCTCCGCCAAAGCGCCCGCGATCTTGAAGGCGTAAACCATGCCCGCCACACCACGGCGGCTGCTGGCACGATCTGCCGGAGCGCTCGCGACATCATCGACGACCAACACGGTCGCGACCTGGATGCTGTCTTCCATGTCCGCTTGATCGGCGGCAGCGGCGAAGTTCATCACATCCCCGCCATAATTGCCAAAGAGATGCAGCACGCCCGCGCCGCCGTCCACGGCCTTCGTCGTCTCGTACATCTGATCGATGGTCGGGGAAGCGAACACATCGCCAACCGCGCAGCCGTCAAGCATCCCACGGCCAACGTAGCCAAGAAAGACCGGCAAATGCCCAGAGCCACCGCCGGCCACAATGCCGACTTTACCTTCAACCGGGGAATCTGCGCGGACGATGCAGTGAACATCACCAGCGACAGATTTTAGACGACCAGGATGTGCAGCCAGCAAACCCGCCAGCATTTCAGGAACATAATTCTCAGGGTTGTTCGAAATCTTCTTCAAGGTTGAACCCTCAACAGCTTGTTTTCCCCGATGAGTGATTCAGCGTATAAGCGCGTAGCTTGTAGCGAAGTTGGAAACGGCTGCAAAATGCGCAGCGGATATGCGTAGTGAAGCTCATGGACAGGCTTTGGCGTGAAAATATGTTCAACTTGCCCTGTCTTGTTCGACCCCATACCCATGAAATCCCTATCGTTTTTAGCAGCACGACAAGGTTCCCGCAGCGACTGCTCTACACATGTTGCTGATCGATCACCCTTATATCTGTTCAAATTGCACAAAAAAATATTGACATTTCTTTCATGTCGCGTCATATTCTGAAAATAATTTTCAATTGCTGATGTTCTACTTCTATGAAAAATCAAACTAAACATGACCGTGGCTCGCTGTCGGTGATCTCGGATGCGCTCCCCAAACTCAAGGGGGCTAATCAGAAGATCGCGCAGTTTATTTTGAATTCACCCCAAGAGACGATCAATTTGAACATTACGGAGTTAGGTGCGCGTGTGGGTGTGAGTGAGGCCAGCATCGTCCGTTTTGCACAGTCCTTGGGCTACTCCGGGTTTCACGCGCTCAAGATTCGTCTGGCTGAGGATATTGTCTCGCCGAATATGATCGTCCACGAAGACCTGATGCCGGACGATGGACCAGCGACCGCAGTGCAAAAAGCCATGATGCTGGGCCTGCGCTCCCTGGAAGACACCATGCGGATCCTGGACATCGACGTGCTAGAAGCGGCCATTAAAGCCCTGAGCAACGCCCGCCAGATCGTCCTGTTTGCTTCCGGCAACTCCATCCCCATAGCGATGGATCTCAATTTCCGCCTGTCCAAGATCGGCCTGTGGAGCCGCTTTTCCATCGATCCGACGCTCCAGGAAATGCACGCCACGCTGGCATCCCCTGAAGATGTAGCGGTGGGCATTTCACATACAGGCAGTTCAATCGACACCGTTCACGCGCTGGAACTGGCGAAACGCGGCGGCGCACGCACGATCTGCATTACCAATCACTCCGAAGCGCCCCTGACCCGTCACGCCGATCTGTGTTTGTTCACAGCCACGCGCATCAGCCATTTTCGCGAAGAGCGGTGGGACTCTAACCTGGCAATGTTGGCGCTAACAGAAGCCGTCTATGTCGGCATCTGTATAGAGCAATCGGACGCGATGATGCAGGCCGTCTCCAAAACAACCAGGGCGACCGAGCATCGCAAGTACTGAGTTCGCAGAACGGAAAGAGAGGGTAGATGTAAGGAACATGAATAGGCGGAAGGCTCTGCACGAGGATGTACGCAGGGCGTTGTTAATGAAAGTTCGCTGCATATATGCATCTTCCAGGAGATTGAAATGAAGCGCAAAACTATCACGCTATTGTTGATGGTAGCGATGTTACTCGTGGCGGTCGGGGCCGTGATGGCCCAGGATGCCGTTACCTTGGAATTCTCCCAGTGGTGGGAACCGGAACTGCCTGCCGGGGAATTCAGGGCACTCATGGATGAATTCGAAGCACAGAATCCGGGTATCACCGTCGAACTGATCAGCGGCCCATATTCCACAACCAGAGATCAGATTGTTGCCGGCGCAGCGACAGGCACCATGTCCGACGTTGTGGGTCTCGATGGGGCGTGGGTAAGTGACTTTGTCAAGCAGGGATCGCTCGCCAGCCTGTCCGATCTGATGGTGGAAGCTGGATACGATGACAGCGAACTGGCAGCCCAGATTCAGCTCAACGGCGCGACCTACATGATCCCGGTCGTCAACTTCGTTTATCCAGTGTTTGTCAATCTGGACTTGATGGAAGCGGCGGGCGTTATGAGTCCACCCTCCACGCGGGACGAATTTGCCGCTGCCGCCACCGCCATGACCAATCCCGATAACAACGTTTACGGCTGGGTAATCCCCCTGTCCACGGAACAGCCGAACGGTATCCAGAACGACGTGATGTCGTGGGTCTGGGCAACTGGCGGCAGCATGATGAAAGACGGGCTGCCCAACCTGGTAGACAATGCCGACGTCAGCAGCGCCATGGAATACATCAAGAGCCTGTGGGATGCGGGTGTCGTGGCCCCCGGTGCCTTCGCCATGCGCGAGCAGGACAAGGTGGAAGAGTTCACCAACGGGCGCGTCGGCATGATGGTCGACACCCTGGCGCACATCAACCTGATCCGCGAACGCAACCCTGAACTCAACTTCGCCATCACCGCGCTGCCAGCCGCTGAAGGCTACGATGGCCCTCGCGGTCTGCCGTATGCGTCGTGGGGCATCGGTGTCGCGGAAAACAGCGAGAACAAGGCCGAAGCCTGGAAACTGGTCGAGTTCCTGATGAGCGCGGATGTCAACTCACGGCTGTCCTCCATTGCCAATGCCTTCCCTGGCAACGTCAACAGCACGCCGGACTTTGTCCAGACAGACGAATTGTTCGCCGCCGCGTTCGAGGTCTTCCAGGCCGGTTACCTGGCGAATGAATTCGTCGGCCTGCCGGTTGCGGAAACTCTCATGCGTGAGTTCGAAGAACCCTTCCAACTCTACCTGGATGGCGACATGACGTTGGACGAGTTCCTGACCACGGCGCAGGACGCCTGGATGGCACACTTCGAATAATTCAGCCGTACCCTGGTGCAGCCTCAGAGTAAATGGCTTGAGTCGCCTTTCATCCCTACCCTCGAACCTGCGGTTCGTCCCCTCCCCATCGCGATGGGGAGGGGATTGAGGGGAGGGGACAGATTCAACCATAGCGCCCTAAAATTGCACCAGGGGTACCTCCTCCTGATGTGGAGGCTGCGAGGCGTTGTCTTGCAGCCTCCACTAAAAGAGACAAGGATCGACATCCCAATGGCGAGTATCACTGCCTCAACACGGGAGAGACCCCCAGCTAGACTGAGAATAAGGAAACAGCTCGTTCCCTATGCCTATTTGTCGCCGACATTGCTCCTGTTGGCCGTGTTGTCCCTCATTCCGATAGCGACGGTCTTCTATTATTCTTTGATGGATAACGTCATCATCACCAATGTGCCGCCGTCGTTCATCGGCATCAGCAATTATGCGGAAATTCTCTCAGACAGTAATTTTCTTCAAGCGCTTCGAAACACCCTTATTCTGGCGGTCGCGAGCGTCATTTTTCACTTTATTCTTGGCCTGTCATTTGCCGTCCTCTTGAACACCAGGTTGATTGGTCCAGGCACGCGGGCGCTTTTCCGCGTCGTTTATATCCTGCCCTGGGTCTTTACAGCCTCGATCATTGCGGTGCTCTGGCGCTTGCTGCTGAATCCAAACGGCGTGGTCAACTTCCTCCTCATAAGCTTTGGCCTCGCCGGTGAACAAATCGAATGGCTGAGTTCAAGGCAAATAGCATTAGCATCCGTAGTCTTCATCAATATCTGGTCAGGCTATCCCTTCTACATGGTCAGCTTCCTGGCCGGGCTACAGGGCATACCCGATGATCTGTACGAGGCGGGCAAGATCGATGGGGCCAACAACCTTGGGCTTTTTCGATTTATCACACTGCCTCTGCTCAGACCGATCATCATCAGTCTGGCGATGCTCGATTTCATCTGGACGACGCATCAATTCACCTTGATCTGGATGACGACGGGCGGCGGGCCAGTCCGCGCGTCGGAGGTATTGAGCACGTACACGTACAAACTGGCGTTCAGTTCTTATGAGTTTTCTTTGGCCTCGACAACTGCCATGGTCATTCTGGCCATGTCAACCTTTGTGGCAGTGTTCTATGTGAGAAATCAGAGGTTGGCAAATGAATAGGATAACGACCCAACCCGGAAACAGCAGCCTGACGAAAATATTGGTCATTGTGGGGCTAATACTCGGCGCCATGTTCGCAGGACTGCCCGTATTGTGGATGGTGGCATCCTCATTCAAATCGAACACTCAGATCTTTGCCTATCCACCCCAGTTAGTTGACGATTCGTTCTCCTTCGCTGCGTACCTGGCGGTGCTCACCGATCCGCAGAAAGTGCGCTTTTTTGTCAACAGCTATCTGGTGTCCGGGCTGGTCACGCTTTGCACACTAGCAGTTGGCATCATGGCGGGCTTCAGCTTCAGCCGCTACGAATTCAGATTCAAGCGCACTTTGAATTTGATCATCATTGGTGTGCAATCTGTGCCGCCAATTACCTTGATGATCCCATACTTTGGCCTGATCGTCGCGCTTCAGCTTTACAATACCTATTGGGCGCTGATCCTGACCTATATGGTCTTTACACTGCCCTACGCAATCATCATGATGACGGGCTATTTCAATACACTGCCACGAGACCTCGATGAAGCTGTCATGATTGATGGCGGAGGTAGTTTCGTCATTCTATGGAGAATTCTCACGCCGATTTCTCTGCCGGGCATTGTTTCCGTCGGTGTCTACACCTTTATGCTGGCATGGAATGAATTCCTGTTCGCGCTCACGCTGACGAAAACCACCGACATGCGCACCGTTCCTATCGGCATCCAATTACTCATGGGGCAGCATTCCTTCGAGTGGAACCAAATGATGGCGATGAGCGTGCTCGGATCGCTGCCCGTGCTGATCCTGTTCCTGCTCTTCCAACGTTACTTTATTGCGGGTATGGCCTTAGGTTCCGTCAAAGGATAAGAATGCCTCAATTCTGAATAGCTAGATGATTTATCGAAGTTTTGGCATTGATCTATCATTTCACTGAACGGAGTCATCACCATGCTGATGAACATGAAGGATTTGCTGGCCGTTGCGCATAGGCACTCGTTTGCTGTGCCGGCGTTCAATATCAGTAACAGTATGCTGCTGCGAGGCGTCGTTGAAGCCTCTGAAGAAGCGTTTTCACCTGTGATCTTCGCCATCCACCCGGACGAGCTGGCTTTCGTGAAGCCCTCTTTCATCAAGGCAGCCATCGAGGAGGCGCACCAGGCCAGTGTCCCGGTTTGTATCCATCTGGATCACGGTTCAACGATGACCCAGATTATGACGGCCATTCAAGCCGGATTTACGTCCGTCATGATTGATGCTTCCACACTGCCCCTGCAAGAGAACATCGCCATCAGTCGGCAGGTGGTCGAGCTTGCTCACCTGGTCAACGTTTCTGTGGAAGGTGAGTTGGGCACCATCGGCACGACGGGCGAGCAGGCGGAAGCCGGTGCGGACGAAATCATCTACGTAAATCCTGACGAAGTCGAAACTTTCGTGAATGCGACCGGCGTAGACACGTTGGCCGTTGCGATTGGGACTGCACACGGTCTGTATCCGAAAGACAAGAAGCCTGAATTGCACCTGGAACTACTGAAGGAGATCACCGCCAGGGTGGATCTTCCGCTGGTGCTTCATGGCGGGTCGGCCAATCCGGATGAGGAAATTGCCATGGCTGTGAAGCTGGGCATCAACAAGATCAATATCTCCAGCGATATTAAGAACGCTTTTTACCAGAAGGTGCGTGAATTGCTGGCCGACACCCGTCTGTACGAGCCGCTCACTTTCTACCCCGCCTGTATCGATGCTATGAAACAAGTTGCTCACCATAAAATCGACCTGTTTGATGCGACTGGCAAAGCGGCACTCTATTAGGACCGCCCACAGCCTGCATACGACTTCAAACCCGGCAAGCAACAAAGCGAATGGCCGTCCTGTGACCATTCGCTTTGTTGTCACCACGACCGCACAGACGAGGGATGTGCATTCATGAACGAAAGAATCGCCCTGGGCTTTGGCGATAACATCGACTACGAGATCATCTGGAATTCCGCGGTTTTTGAAGCCCTGATCATCGAGTATGACATTCATGCCGACGAATTGGATATTGACCGGCGGATTCAGAGTGAACGCGATCTCGTCATCTCAATCCTGAGCTTCTTGAAGCTCGGCAGCGGTGGCGAACGCTTCATTGCCGCGCCGGAGATCATCGAGCCATTTTCGCAGCGCTTTGCCCGCAAGATCACGCTCGGCGGCACAAGCGTGCGCGCGGCCATCGCCATGCGGAAATTCGGGTATACGTCTGCGCTGCATCTCGTCACGATCAATGACCACGTCCGCCGCCTGATCCCGCCGGACAGCCCTTACGTCTGTAGCAATGCGCAGGACAGCTCCTATCCGCATCTGATTGTGCAGTTTGGGAAAGATACTCTCGTCAGGGCGGGCGATATTGATCTGTGCGCCAGCCAGCCCAATCGCCTCATCTATCACAGTGATGTCGACAACATTACGATGAAAATGAACGAGGACTTTGCCAGCCTGATCACAGACGCAAAAGTGTTTCTGATTTCGGGCCTCAATGCCATGCAGCATGAAGCGGTGGTCAAAGCCCGGCTGGAGTCGATTCTGCGGATCATGTCGAGTCTGCCGAGCGATGCACAGGTCTATTATGAAGACGGCGGTTTTTACGAGCCGAGCTTCAGCCACCTGATCATTCGCGCTTTAGCCCCAAACCTCCACGTCTTCAGCCTCAACGAAGATGAAATGCAGGGCTATCTGCGCAGGCAAGTCGATTTGCTCGATGCTTTCCAGATCCAGGCCGCGCTGCGTGACCTGGCAGACATTTTTCCTGGGCCAGGGCTGGTCATCCACACGCGACATTGGGCGCTCGCTTATGGCGCAGGGGCGGCGCGTTTTGCCAAGGCGCTCAAAGCGGGCGTAACGATGGCAACGACGCGCTACTGTTACGGCGACGACTTCACTGTCGAGGATTACCAGGAAGTCGAGAGCCTTCCGCCGGGCGAAGAGGCAGCGCAGCTTGCCGATGCCCTGAATCAACTGCCCGGCAACATGATCTGCTGCGTGCCCGTCGCACACGTTGAACCGTCAGCTCCAACTACGATTGGTCTCGGTGATGCCTTTGTCGGCGGCTTTCTGCCCGCACTTTTAGATCGATAACATTGGTCAATCTCAAATGGATGGCAGCCCCAACCAGAAGCGCACTGTTCGAATTGTGCTCACCCGAAATCATCGTCTACTCTTGAAGCCCTTGTTCAAAATATGCGCTGCTTGATAGACACACAAGACCTCGGTTCGCGCCTTAATGTGACGTGTGGCTGATACGGGCCAGATGCGCGAATTCCGGCGTCAGTTTCTCCGCAAGCGACAGGTATATATCGAACAACACGCGATACAGGGCGTGCGCATCCGCGCGCGGTTCGTAGACCGTTCGCTGCGGCAAATATCGGTCGATTGCTTGCGCCAGGTCGTCTTCGGCACCCACCGCGTGCGCGACGAGCAGCGCCAGGCCAAGCGTATTATCGCCCAAAGCGCCATCTGCGCGCTTCGCCACGATGAAGCGCCGGTCGGTGATGTCAGCTTTGATCTGGCACCAGACTCCGCTCTGCGCCGCGCCGCCAAATCCGATCCATTCTGAGATCGATACACCCCGCTCTTCGGCAACACGCATGTTGTGATAGACGGCAAACGCACAGCCTTCCATAATTGCCCGGAGGATGTCGCCGCGTTTGGTCTGGTAGGATAAGCCGAAGAATACGCCGCGTGCGTCGCTGTTCCAGATCGGCGACCGTTCCCCCGCCATGTACGGCAGGAAGATCAACCCGCCCGCGCCGGGCTGGATCCGCTCGACCTCGCGGTTGATGATGTCGAAGGCGCTCACGCCCAGGAGATCGGCAGCATTGGCTTCGACCTGCCCGAGCGTATCACGAAACCAACTGAGCAGGCCGCCGCCGACTGTCCCACCCTGAAGCAGATAACAGCCGGGCACGACATGGTGCGAAAAGATCAGACGCGGTTCGACGACTACGCTGTCGGTACACAGCGAGAATCCGAAGGCGGTGCCACCCTGGTCGGCGATCTGGCCTGCGCGGGCCACGCCCGAACCGAACGCGCCTGCGGCAGCATCCAGGCAGCCAGCGATCACCGGCGTGCCTGCCGCCAGTCCGGTTGCCTGCGCTGCGGCGCTCGTGATCTCGCCCACAAGATCGCCGGAGGCATGGAGCGCCGGCAGCTTTTCGAGCGGCAGGTGCAGCAGATCGGCGGCACGCTCGTCCCAGCGTTCACGGCGAATGTCGAAACAGTGATAGCCATAAGCCTGTGTGAAATCACACGAGAAGACGCCCGTCAGCCGCTGGACGATGAAGCCGGTCGCATCCAGGAAGTACTGTGCTCGCTGGTAGACATCCGGCTGCTGTTCGCGCAGCCAGATCAATTTGGGCGTCAGGTAGGCAGCATCCAACGGATTCGCGACGAGCTGGACCAGCGACTCCGCTTCTGGGAGAGCGCGCAGGGCGTGCGCCTGGGCTTCTGCGCGCCGGTCGAGCCAGATCGGCGCAGCGCAGAGTGATTCCCCTCGCGCATCGACCGGCACGAGCGACCAGCCAATCGCGTCGACGCCGACACCGGCAATCTCACGCAGGTCGACGCCGCTTGCCGATAAGATCGCTTGCGTAGCGCTGCATACCGCTTGCCACCAATCCTCCGGATTCATCTCGGCCCAGGTCGGCTGCGGACGATGCAAGCGGTAATCCGCGCTGGTCTGCGCGAGCAACGTGCCATCTTCGCGCCAGAGACCGATTTTTGTGCTGGAAGTACCGATGTCAATGCCCAGATAAGAGGTCATGTGAAAATTCTTTCAAAAGGAGCAAACTTTCTTGACAGCCTGCACGCACACGCTATACTTGGCACTGTAACATTCGCTCAGCATATGGGCAAGTGCTCAAAATTGGTTTTGTCGTGAATGAGGATATTCGTTTACTGACTAAAGTTGCCACGCTCTATTATCAGGATCACTGCTCACAGCAGGAGGTGGCTTCGCGTTTGGGCCTATCACGGCAAACGGTAGGTCGCCACTTGCGGCGCGCATCCGAGCTTGGGATTGTGCGCATAGAAATCTGCTCTGACCTGGCATACGTCTCCGAACTGGAGATGGAACTTGAGCGGCTGTTTGATCTGCTGGAAGTGATCGTTGTATCTCCGGCAGCCGAAACGGATGACGCTATCAAAGCTGCAATTGGCGTGGCAATGGCGGAGTTTCTGGAGCGCCGGGTCAAAGACGGCGATACCGTAGGTTTTGGCTCCGGCAGTTCGACGGTGTATCAAGGCGCTTTGCATCTTTCCCGTGCCTACATGCCGGATGTGACGGTAGTCAGTCTCACGGGCAGCGCGCCACGAGCGCCGATGCCGTGGCATTCCGTCGTGTACGTGGTCGGCAAGGCATGGCACGCACGCACGATTATGCTGCCAGCGCCCGCCTTCGTTGACCGCCCGGAGATCAAGAAGGCGCTGCTGAGTGACTCGAATATCGCTGCGGTGTTCGACCTCGCCGCCGCCGCGAATATCGTCGTCTACGGCATTGGTGTGGTTTCAGAAACAGCGTCGCCTTACCAGCAAGGTCTGGTCGAACATGACATGGTGCCGCTGCTTAGTGCCATGGGCGGGGTGGGCGAGATCATTGGTCATACCTTCAACCTGCAAGGTGAAGTCTGCTCCCCAGAAATGAGCGCGCGCACGATTGCCGTCGATCTGGACAAGCTACGCACCAAGGAACTCTCGATTGCCGCGGCAGGCGGCCATTGGAAAGTCGATGCCATCTATGGCGCGTTGGCCGGTCGCTTCTGCAATGTTTTGATCACCGATGAAGATACCGCGCGCGCCTTGATCAAACGCGCTCAGACACCTAAGAACGGAGCCGGGCCGGGCGTCTAATTCACTTGTCGTTACCCACTCAGAAGGTGGATAACCTGTTGCTGACACGAGAGAGTGGCCGGAAGGAGGTGATGTGCAGACACTGAAACAAGACCGATGTGAGATTGTTTTTCGCCGACAGAAGAAGAGGAAACACTGATCATGAAGAAACTGTCACTTCTAGTGGTCGTAATCGCCGTGGTTCTGTCCGGCCTGAGCATTGTGAGTGCGCAGGACATGGGCATTGACTCGGCCTGGTGGGAAACCGCCGGCGCGCCTTACGCAGGAACCGTCCTGCATGGTGTGTCTGAGAGCACCCCGCCGTCGAACTACGTTAAAGACGTGCTCGCCCCGATGTTCGAAGAGATGACAGGTATCCGTGTCGATCTCGAAACAACTTCGTGGGATCAGATGTACGACAAGGCGATCAAGGACATGGAAGCCGGCTCCGGCATCTATGACTTCGTCTATATCGAGCAGGACATCATTTACGGCTACCTCGCCAATGATTACCTGGTCAATCAGACGCAGGCGCTGGCCGCTGCTCCGGAACTGGCGGCTCCCGAATTCAGCTTCGATAACTTCACGACGTTTATCGATTACTTCAAGAATGCGGACGGCGATGTCTTCGGCATCCCGATGGAAGCCTTTGTCAAGATTTACCTCTACCGCACCGACTTATTCGAGAATCCGGACATTCAGGCAGCCTTCGAAGCCGAATACGGCTATCCGCTCGCTCCTGCGACCACGCATGAGCAGTACAGGCAGATCGCTGAGTTCTTTACCGCCTACGGCGAGGCGAACGACATGGAACTGTGGGGCACGACCGTTCAGGCTGCCTCCGGTCATCCGTCGTCGTTCTACGAATTCTTCGAGTCGATTGCTCCCACATTTGGTGTCTACAATTGGGGCATCAATATGGAAAACTGGAAAGCAACCGTCGCGAATGGCGGCAGCATGAACAGCGACACCGCCAAGGAAGCCCTGGCGTGGTGGCTGGGCAACCTTCCGTTTGCGCCGCCGGAAGCAACGAGCAGCACCTGGGACGAGGTCGCGGCATCGTTTGCGGCTGGTCGTGCAGCGCAGGGTATCGTCTACGGCGAGAACGCAGCCTGGATCGCGACCGATCCTGAGCGCTCGGTCGTCGTCGGCAATGTCGGCGTGGCGCTGCCGCCGCTGTCCGAGGGTGTTCTGGCGCAAGCTGAGGCTGACGAAGGCTACATCGGCTACTACGATGGTGGCGCTTTTGGCCTGCCGGTTTCGTCGCTGAACCAGGAAGCTGCGCTTCTGTGGATGCAGTTCGTCGGCCTGCCGCAAGTCCAGGCGGAATGGGCGGCAGCCGCATCCCGTATCGTCATGGAACCGACCTACAGTGATCCGCTGGTGGTGGCTGTCGACGAGGCGACCAACGGCTACTTCAGCCTGATGAAGGACGAGGGCTACCTGTTCGCAGGCGCGCCACCGTTCCCGTTCCATCCGCAGGTACGCGAAGTGATTGCGCCGTTCATTTACCAGGCGATTGGTGGTGAAATCACTGCCGCCGAAGCGCTGGATCTGGCGGCGGCAGCAGCCGATGCAGAACTTGTCAACCTGGGCTACGGTAGCTAAAAAGCCGGGGGCGTGAATCCGCCCGTCGTTCAATGTGGTGCAGCGTGGGCACGTTCGCTCACGCTGCACCAGTCCGTAATCCTGAAGTGTAGAGAGTGAGGATAGAGGCGTGCGTAAAACGAGAACCGGGTGGCTCCTGCTCGCCCCCTCCATGATAATTTTGTTTGTCGTCGGCATTGTGCCTTTTATTTATGTGCTTTACGTCGGCTTCTTCGATTGGAATCTTTTTTCAGCCTCACGCGAGATGAACTTCACCGGCGTCGATAACTACCGCCAGCTAGTCTTCGATCCACTTTTCCTCGATGCGCTCTGGGTGACGATCCGGTTCACCTTTTTCGCCGTTGTCAGCCAGTTGATCATCGGCTTCTTCCTGGCACAGATGCTGCTGCGCGATTTTCCCGGCAAATCGTTCTTCCGCACGATTCACACCATACCGCTGATGATTGCGCCGATTGCCATCGGGGCCATCTGGCGCTTGCTGACGATACCCGGTTTCGGGCCGGTCCCGTTCCTACTTGACCGCTGGTTCGATTTCGACTTCAACATCGGCACCAATGCCAGTCAGGCGTTCCTGGCAATCGTCATCATGGACATCTGGCACTGGACGCCATTTGTGACGCTGACGATGCTCGCGGGATTGTCTGCGCTGCCGGTAGAGCCGCGCGAGGCGGCGCTCGTAGACGGCGCAAACGGCTGGCAGGTCTTCCGTTACATCACACTGCCACAAATGCAGCCGGTGGTCTTGACCGTACTCTTCATCCGCATCATGGATGGTCTGCGCACGGTCGATGAGATTAACATGCTGACGAACGGCGGCGGACCGGGGACTTCGACGCGCACGGTCGGCATCCACATCTTCCGGGTTGTCTTTCCGCAGACGGACTATGGCTATGGCTCGGCCATGTCGCTGCTCACGCTTTACCTGACGATTGTCGCCTGCTGGTTCTTGTTCGTTTCGCTCACGCAGGTGCGCCGGCGCTAGCCGTACCCGCCCGGCGTGCCTATCAAGGTGATGCCCAGCTCATGAACATCAATACGCGAAAAGTGCTCGGCTACGCATTCACCTACGCGGTATGGATCATCGTCACGATAGTAACGATCCTGCCCGTTTACTGGATGTTCGTCATCTCGGCGCGCAGCCGTGTCGAGTTGTTCAACGCGCCGAACCTCATCATCTCGTCGTTCTACACGCAGAATTACACCAACATCATTTATGACCGGACATTCCAGAGCTACATGCTGAATTCGGTCATCGTCTCGACCGGGAACGCCGTGCTGGTGACGGTGCTGGCACTGCTGGCGACCTACGCTCTCTCGCGCTACGACCTGGTTGGCAAAGACAATATCTTCTTCACGACGCTGACGCAGCGCATGGCCCCGCCTGCCGCTTTCTTGCTGCCGCTGTTCCTGCTCTACACGCAAGTGTTTGCGTTTGGCGAGGGTCGGGGGCGTTGGGATCTGTATGACACTCAGATCGGCCTGATCCTGCTCTACTGTGTCTTCAACCTACCGTTCGCCATCTGGTTGCTCAAAGGCATCATCGACGGTATCCCCTACGAACTGGACGAAGCGGCTTACGTCGATGGGGCGACGACCTCGATGGTGATCCGGCGCATCATCCTGCCGCTGGCTGCCCCGGGGCTGGCCGTGACTCTGATTCTGAGCTGGGTCTTCGCCTGGAATGAATATCTGCTGGCTGCGACGCTGACGAATTTCGAAGCGCGCACGATCACGACCGGGCTGGCGGAGTTCGTCACCGTGACGGGCACGAACTGGGGCGAGATGGCCGCCGTCGCGACACTGACGCTGATCCCATCGCTGATCGTCGTCGCCTTTGCCCAGCGTTATCTCGTCGCCGGTCTGACGTTTGGCGCAGTCAAGAATTAGCCTTCGCCTGAGGAATCATCATGGCTGACCAGGAACAGATTCATCATCCGGTAGAACATCAAGTGGAAGTAGATCGTCCACACCTGCTGCCGATTTACACCAATGCGTTCGACCGCGTCTTCATCTCCATCGTTTTGTTGGTGGCAATCCATCTGCTGTGGATGCGCTTCCTGGAGGCGTATTTGCCGCTGGAGATTGCCACCATCATCTCACTTGTCGTGGGCTACATTATCATTCGGCGGGGCTGAGACGCGCGCCTCTGCGCGTCACATCGCTTATGCGCCGTTGAGAAGAGGTTCGGCATGGAAGCCGTCGTACTGGAACGACAAAAAGAACTTACGATTCGCGACATTCAACTGGATGAACCGCTCGGCCCGCATGACGTGCGTGTGACGCTGCGCACGGTCGGCGTGTGCGGCAGCGACGTGCATTATTACGAGTGGGGTTCCATCGGCCCCTACGTCGTGCGCGAGCCTATGGTGCTCGGCCACGAAGCCTCCGGCAAAGTGATCGAGGTCGGTTCGGATGTCGAGCAGTTGCGGGTGGGCGACCGCGTGTGCATGGAGCCGGGTATCCCTGACCCGAACAGCCGGGCCACGCGCCTCGGCTTGTACAACCTCGATCCGGCGGTGCGCTTTTGGGCGACACCACCCGTACACGGCGTGCTGCGCCCAACAGTCGTGCATCCGGCAGCGTTTACGTTCAAGCTGCCGGATAATGTCTCGTATGAAGAAGGCGCGATGGTCGAGCCGCTGGCCGTCGGGATGCACGGCGCGAACAAAGCGCGCATCCGGCCAGGCGACGTGGCCGTCGTCACCGGCGCAGGGACGATTGGCATGTTGCAGGCGCTGGCAGCGCTGGCTGGCGGATGCAGCCAGGTGATCATGAGCGATGTGGTTCAGCCCAAGCTCGATCTGGCAGCCACGCTGGGGCCGATCACGCCTGTCAACGTCGCCAAAGACAGCCTGACCGAGGTCGTCATGGATCTGACCGATGGCTGGGGCGCGGACATCGTCTTCGAATGCAGCGGCAATCAGAAGGCTGCTGAGAGCGTCTTCGAGCCATTGTGCCCCGGCGGCTGCGTCGTGCTGGTCGGCATTCCGGGGCAGCCGTTCGGTTTCGACGTGACCAAATCGCAGGCGAAAGAAGCGCGTGTCGAGAGCGTCTTCCGGTATGCGCACGTCTACCCTCGTGCCATCGCCCTGATCGCCAGCGGCCAGCTCAATGTCAGGCCGCTGATTACCGATACCTTTAGCTTTGCTGAGAGTGTTCAGGCATTCGAGTACGCGGCGCACATGCCGCCGACCTCGGTCAAGGTGCAGATCGAAGTCGCGAAAGACTGAGCAATCCTTAGGATACTTACCGGGTTTTGTCGCCAAAACTGGAGCAAAATGATGGATGATCCCGTACTGACAGCCAAACCGATCCTCGAACGTTTTCGCCTCGATGGGCGCGTTGCCCTCGTGACCGGCGGTGCGCAGGGCATTGGCAGAGCTTATGCGCATGCGCTTGCCGAAGCGGGCGCTAACGTTGCTCTGGTCGATGTACAGTTCGAGAAAGCCGAGGGCGTGGCTGGCGAATTGGAGAAGAAAGGTGTTGAGGCAATCGCCGTCAAAGCCGATGTCACCAAGATCGACCAGGTTGACGCGATGATCAAGACGATCATGAAGAAGTGGTCGAAGCTGACGATTGGTGTCAACAATGCCGGTATCGGCCAGTGGGTTCCCAGCGAAGACATGAGCGAGCACGATTGGGATCATGTGTTGAACACGAACCTGAAAGGCGTGTTCCTGTGTGCGCAGGCGGAAGCGCGCGTGATGATTCCAGCGGGCTACGGCAAAATCATCAACACGGCGTCGATGTCCGGCACCATCGTCAACATGCCGCAGGATCAGTCCGCTTATAACACCAGCAAGGCCGGCGTCATTCACCTGACCAAGAGCCTGGCGGCAGAGTGGGCCAAAGATGGCGTGCGCGTCAACAGCATCAGCCCAGGTTACACGCGCACGCAGCTTGTGTCCGACCTGCTGGAGACGCCGATTGGCAAGGAAGTACTGCCAGTGTGGATGACCTTCACACCGATGGGCAAGATGGGAGAGGTCACCGATCTGACGGGCGCGGTCGTCTACCTAGCAGCGGAAGTCAGCGACTTCATGACCGGCAGTGATATTATCATCGACGGCGGCTTCTGCTGCTGGTGAGTTGAAAGCGACCATCTATGAAAGCGGCGTTCATTACAGCGCCCAACAACACAACCGTGATGTCTGCGCCGGAGCCGCAGGTTGGCCCGAATGACGTGCTAATCAAGGTGCAGGCAGCGGGCATCTGCGGGACGGACGTCCACATCCTCAAGGGTGAGTATGAGGCCAAATACCCGCTGATCCCCGGCCATGAATTCAGCGGCGAAGTCGCGGCGGTTGGCGCGGACGTTGCCAACTTCCGTGTCGGCGACCGAGTGACGGCGGATCCCAACACGCCGTGCAACCGCTGTTACTTCTGCCAGCGCAACGAACCGAATCAGTGCCGCGATCTGGGCGCAATTGGTGTCACCCGCAACGGCGCATTCGCCGAGTATGTGGTCGCGCCTGAGGGCAACGTCTTCGCCATCGGCAACATGGCGTATAAGGCGGCGGCGTTAATCGAACCGCTGGCCTGCGTCGTCTGGGGGCTGAAGCAGGTCGAAATCCAGGCCGGGGACAGCGTGGTCATCTTTGGCGCGGGGCCGATGGGCTGCCTGCTGGTGCAGGCGGTCAAGCGCGCGGGCGCTGCGCGCATCGTCATGGTCGATCAGAATACGCAGCGGCTCAAGCTGGCTGAACAGTTGGGCGCGACCGAAATCGTCGTCGCTGACGATCAACTCGACCGCAAGCTATTCGACCTCGAACACTTCGGCTACGATGTGGTCGTCGATGCGACCGGTGTGCCCGCTGTCATCCAGGCGATGTTCGCCTACGCCAAGCCGCGCGCCAAGGTCTGGATCTTCGGTGTCGCGCCGGCGGGCGCGCGCATCGAGGTCGTGCCTTACGACATCTTCCGCAACGACATCAAGGTCATCGGCAGCTTCGCCGTCAATCGTACCTTCCCGCAGAGCATCGCGCTCATCCAGAGCGGGGCGATCCAGGTCGAACCGTTGATCTCGCATCAACTGCCGTTGGATGACTTCGCGCGCGGGATGGAACTGGTGCAGCACGATCCGGCCAGGATGAAGGTGCAGTTCGCGCTGGCATGACGACGATCCGGCGGCGGTCGCGGCTACCGTTTGGGCGCTGGCTCGGCATCGGCTGGCTGACCAGTGTGGTGGGCATCATATTCGCGCTGCTCCTGGGCGGTGCGCGGCATAACGCCGTACTGGCGTATGTCGAGCAGTACGGCGAGACGGCGCAGCTGCGCATGAGCGACGTTGACCGCCAGCTTGACCGGCGCATCGCCTTCTGGGTCGATTGTAAGGTGAGCTGGCTGCCGGACGGCGAAACGGTGATTTACACCAGCACACCGCCGCGCGAGCGTCATCAAGTCATCTCTCTGGCGGTCTTTGCGGAGACCCGGCAAACCCTGGCTGGCGACGGCCCATATAATGAAGCGCCCGCCGTTTCGCCCGATGGCCGCTATATCGTCTACGCTGCCAATCGTGCAGCCGTCAACGAAATTGTGCTGCTAGAACTCGCGACCGGCGAGCGGCGTGTGTTGACACGCGTCCCTGTCTGGGTATCGCACATGCGTTGGTCTGCCGATGGGGATCGCATCATCATCCAGGGAATTCAGGATAACCGGTTCGCGCGCGCCTTCGTGGCCGATGTCGGCAGCGGCGATGCCGCGCAATTACCCGATGCCGCTGCTGCCAATCGCTCGCCCGATCAGCAGTATCTCGCCTACACATCCCGTCAGGAGCCAGCACCGGCGCTCTACATCCAGGCGCTGGCGACCGGTAATGAACGCCGCGTGACGGATGGCGATCTGCCGTCGAGCTTGCCGGTCTGGTCGCCCGATGGGCAGGCTGTCGCGTTTGTCGCCGGTGATGCAGGCAGCAAGCAGTTGGCGCTGTACGATCTCGCCCATGACGAGGTGCGAATGCTGACGCCGCCGGATTTCGCTGATGTAGCCCTGATCGAATGGTCGGTCGATGGCACACGGATTGCATTCAGCGGCCGCGCTGCGCTCACCAACCGGCGCTTTGATCGGCTCATCCCCTACGACATCTACACCGTCAGCCGCGCCGAGGGCGACGTGCGCATGGTGCGGCGCGGCTTTGGCACATATATCAATAACTTCAGCCGCTTTTGCGCCATGGCCTGGCGACCATGAGATCTCGATCCGGTCATGTATACTACACAACACAATGCACCTGATTCTGGCCTCACCCCAGGCGCGCTGAAGGGCTGATCGATGAGCTTGATGGGAATCGATGTCGGCACGACCGGCTGCAAAGCCATTGCCTTCGCGCAGACTGGCCGCGTCCTTGCCCGTGCCTACCGCGAGTATCCACTCCTAAACCCGGCACCGGGACGTTATGAACTCGATCCGGAAACCGTCTGGGACGCCGTCAGGGACTGTGTGCGCAAGGTCAACGCAGCCCTTGACGATCCGGTGACTGCCCTGGCGATCTCGTCGCAAGGCGAGGCTGTGACCCCGGTTGATAAAGCCGGCGCAGTCCTGGCCAACAGCCCTGTCGGCAGTGATATGCGCGGCATCGAAAACGCAAATCTTCTGCGTACACAGCTTGGTGAGGAGCACATCTACCGGATTACCGGCCAGCCGGTTAGCTACAACTACTCGCTGCCCAAAATCATGTGGTGGAAAACGCAGATGCCAGACATGTTTGAGCGTGTCTGGAAATTCTTGTGCTACGTCGAATTTGTGTCGCTGCGCCTGGGCGTCGAGCCGGTCATCGATTATTCGATGGCGGCGCGGACGATGGCGCTCGATAGCCAGCGGCGCGGCTGGTCAGCCGAATTCCTGGCCGCGGCAGGCATCGCCGAAAACACCATGCCCACTCTAGCGCCGAGCGGAACAGTAGTCGGTCGCATCCCTGAAAATACTGCGCGAGAGCTCAGTTTCGCCAGCGCGGTCGAGGTTGTCGTCGGCGGGCACGACCAGCCATGTGCCGCTCTGGGGGCGGGCGTTGTCGAAAGCGGCGACATTCTGTATTCAATTGGCACCACCGAAGCGCTGCTGTCTGTCGCCAATGAGTGCTCACCGGGACTCTGGCAGCACCACATTTCCTGCTATCCGCATGTCGTGCCGGAGAAATACGTCGTCCTCGCGGGCAACTACACCGGCGGTCATCTGCTGCGCTGGTATCGTGATCGGTTGGCGTTCGAAGAAAAACAGATCGCCGCGCAGTCTGGCATAGATGTTTATGACGCGATCACACAACAGATCACCGACCAACCGAGTCGGCTCTGGGTGCTGCCATATTTCGCGGGCAGTGGCACGGTTGAGGATGACCCGCAAGCCACCGGCGCGATCCTGGGATTGACGTTTGAGACAACCCGTGCAGACATCGTGAAGGCGATCATGGAAGGGATCACCTACGAACAGGCCCTGACCATCCGCATTCTCGAAAGCCTCGGACTGCCGATTCGCCGCGTCGTCGCGGTCGGTGGCGGCGCGCGCTCACAAACCTGGCTACAGATGAAAGCGCACATCCTGGGGAAAGCCGTTCAAACGACGCTGGTCGAAGAAGCATCGACACTCGGCGCGGCGCTGCTCGCAGGCTGGGGCACCGGTGTCTATGCCTCGCTGGACGATGCTGTCGAGCAAACCGTGACCCGCCAGCGCCAATTCGAGCCGGATGCACATTTATCTCAGCAATATCAAGAAGCGCTCGACATCTATCAGACCCTCTACGCCATGCTCAAGCCCTTTTACCAGCGGACTGCGCGCGGCGCACGAGCATAATTCGCCGGCGACAAATCATTCATCGTTCGCAGATGTCAGCGAGTTGCTTGACAGCGCCCGGGCAACATGTAATTGTCTTGACATTGATCTATGCCAGCCTATACCAGTAGCTATCCTCGACCCCAACTCACCCCTATGGGCGTCTTGAAGCAGTCTGGTATTCGCATGGGCTATCGACGACAGCCCCCAGAAAAGTGGCGCACCTGTCGGTAAGCGACATATTGCATGTGTATTAGCCCTGCACAGATGCTCGCAGCAGAACGGCCGATGAACGTCCAGCAAGGTCTGAACCAGGCGCTGAGTCTACAAACACTCACACAGTTTTCGCCCAACATACGCCATGCCGATGCGACCGCCAAATTGCGTAACCCGACACGGTTTCCGCATCGCGTGCTGCCTGTCACCAAGCTGTAACGTCGGCTTGCCAGTTTGCAACAAGCGTGCAAAGTCTTCGTAACATCCCCTGGCTAGGCTGAAAATGGCTGTGCGCGGCGATATTGCACTCGAATTCCCATATCTATCCACAGCCAGATTGCATAAGGAGAAAGCCCATCATGTCCATCCCATTCACGGGACGACGCATCTTCATTGTTCTGTTGCTCGTGTCGCTGCTAACGCTCGGCGCGGGCGCTCTCCTACCCCTGCACGCGCAGGACACAACGGCTCCGGTTGTATCCACAGACAACACGGAGACTATCTTCACCCAGATCTACAATCAGGTTAGCCCTTCGGTCGTCGCTATCAGCGTCACGCAGGATGTTTCACAGCAAACACCTTTCGGACAGCAAAATGGCGTTCAGCACGGACTCGGATCGGGTTTCATTATTGACAGCGCCGGTTACATTGTCACCAATGATCACGTCGTCAATGGCGCGAACAGCATCGAAGTCGCGTTCGTCGATGGGACACTGGCGCGCGCGCGCGTTGTCGGCATGGACCCTGACTCCGACATTGCCGTCCTCCAGGTGGAAAATGTCGCGCCGGAACTGCTGCACTCGATCACGTTCGGCAATTCCGATAACCTCGTCATTGGCGAAAGCGTGCTGGCGATTGGCAGCCCATTCGGGGAACGCTGGACACTGACCAGCGGCATCGTCAGCGGCCTTGACCGTGTCATCAGCGCGCTGACCGACTTCTCCATTGGCGGCGTTATCCAGACCGACGCTTCGATTAACCCCGGCAACAGCGGTGGCCCGCTGCTCAACCTTGAGGGGCAGGTGGTCGGCGTCAACGCGCAGATTCTGAGCGATTCGGGCAGCAATTCGGGTGTCGGTTTCGCCATCCCGGCCAATCTGGTCGAGCGCGTTGCTCAGCAACTGATCGACAAAGGCTATGTAGAGTACAGCTACCTGGGCATCAGCGGCGGTGATCTCAACCTGGATGCGATTGAGCAGTTGGGTCTGCCGAACGACACGCGTGGTGTACTGGTCGGTGATGTTGCCAGTGGCGGGCCGGCAGCGCGTGCCGGGCTGCTGGCGGAGACGACAGCGGGCGAAGGCAGCGCGCAGAAGCTGACCTCAGCCGACGTCATCACTGCCATCAATGGACACCCGCTGCTGGGCATGGCCGACCTGATCGCCTACCTGGCGAGCGAAACTCAACCCGGCGATAAGGTCGCACTGACGATTGTGCGCAGCGGCGAACAGATGAATATCGACGTCACGCTCACGCCACGCCCCGCCACGCCCACTCAGTCGTAGTCTGATCCGGCTGCGTGGCGTTCGGATTTAGACGGCGGGCGTGTTCCCGCCGTTTTAGCGCTCATTTTCGGCGTACAATAGTGGTACAAGGTCATGCCTACTAGCAATCCCATGGATAAGTCAATCAAACTTCTACTGGTCGATGATGAGCAGATGATCCGCGAGAATCTGGCGGCGCTGCTCAGCCGATCTGGCTTTGAGGTCATTACCGCCGCTGACGGGCAGGAAGCACTTGACCAGGCGGAACGAGCCGAACCAGACGTGATCATCCTGGATGTCTTGATGCCGAACCTGGATGGTCGCGCCGTACTCCGGCAGCTGCGAGAAGCCGCGAACTGGACGCCGGTGATCTTGCTCACGCAGGTTGGCGATGCGTTCGAGCGCGCTTCAGCCCTCGAAGAAGGTGCGGACGATTACCTCAATAAGCCCTTCGATACGCATGAACTGATCGCGCGCATCAAGTCGATTTTGCGGCGTCTGCAGGTGGGTCAACCGCCGCTGAGCGCGGCACAGCGGCTGATCTGCGGCGATCTGGTCTTTGATCGGGTTTCGCGCCGGGTGTTGATCGACAATCGCGAACTCAACCTGACGTCCAAAGCGGTGACGCTGCTCGAATACATGATGACCCACCCGGACGAGTTGATCACACGCGAAAGACTCCTGGATGCCGTTTGGGGTTGGGACTATCCCGTCGGCACGCGCGCGGTCGATACGCGCATCGCCGAGCTGCGCAAGCTGCTCCAGGACAATGTCGATGATCCTCGCTTCATCGAAACAGTCCCCGGCCAAGGCTACCGCTTTGTCAACGATGTGAAAGCCGGGTCATGAAATCTCGTTGGGCAAGGTTGACGCCGCTGCTGCCCATCCTGCTTGCCATTATCCTGGTTCTGATCCTGACCGAGCTTCATGTCATTGAATGGCATTTTTCAATCCACGATGTCGATACGGCGTTAATCGGGTTGGGGATCATTGCCGCCGTCATCGCCGGAATGACACTCGTCTCCGGCGCTGCGGTGATCGAAATGGAGCGCAGCAGCCTGCGCCGCGCGCGTGAAGAAAGCGACGCGGAGCGCAGCCGCTTCTTGCGCCGCCTCGATCATGAACTCAAGAATCCGCTGATGGCGATGAAGATGGCAATCGCAAATCTCGCCAATCAAGATCAGTTCGAGGCGCGCCAACGCATCAGCGAGGACATTGACTCGCAGATCGAGCGCATAACACGCCTGGTCGCCGATTTGCGTAAGGTCGCTGAACTAGGCACAAATGCGTTTGAATCCAGGTCAATTGACATGGCAGCCATCGTGCGCGAAGCGTTCGACCTGGCGAACGAAGATCCGCTGGCAGCGGAACGGCATCTATCCCTCATGCTGCCCAAAGATTTGCCCTACCTGGAGGGCGATCACGACCTGCTCGTCCTGGCAATCTATAATCTGCTAAATAATGCCCTCAAGTTCACCAAACCAGCAGACAGCATCACGCTCAAGGTGCAGACCGAAGGCGATCAGATGCTGCTGTATGTCATAGACAACGGCATCGGGATTGCCGAGGATGATCTGCCCTACATCTTTGACGAGTTGTATCGCTCGTCGCAGGTGCGCGCCATTCAAGGCAGCGGCATCGGCCTGGCGCTCGTCAAGCTGATCATTCAGCGTCACGCGGGCACGCTGAATGTGCAGAGCCAGCTCGGCAGCGGCACAACGATTTCTGTCGCACTGCCGCTGCAACGGCAGGCAGCCAATGCACCCATGCTTCCCTATGCAAAGCTGTGACGGCCTGTTACTGGCCTGTCACAGCCCTGTAACTTTTTAAGTGAATGTCTCGACTAAAGTAAATTTCAGAACACACCTCTCTCCTACTGAACACACCCCACCTCGCTCACGGGGTGTGTTTGGTTTTTATGCCAACTTCAAGTCGTATCAGAACTGTGACACGCCCGTAAAACCACTGAAACAGCGACGCACTAGGCTGGGAATATCGAACGCTCTAGCGTCTAGGGAAGCAAACTCATGAACATCAAACTCCATGCCGCAGTTGATTGCACGGATGGGCGTGTTGGACACGTCACCGGCGTCGTTCTGGCGCCTAAGACACAGACCGTAACCCACCTGGTCGTGAAGGCGCACGGCACAGAATATATTGTGCCTATCGCGCTGGTGGAAACCCATGAATTTGATGGTGTCACCCTTTCATGCACCAAAGACACCCTGTTCAAGCAGCAGCCGTTTATCGAGACAGAATACCTGCGCTCGCCTGTGGACGAAACGGATTTTCTGCCCGGTTACACCATGTATGCGCGGCACACCAGCCTGGAGATGATCCCCGTCGAGACGGAACATCTGCCCTTGGGCGAGGTGGACATCCATGTTGGGATGCCCGTCTATTCCAAGAATGGCAGCAAAGTCGGACACGTCGATGAGGTCGCCTATGACGCTGAGTCGAGTCGTTTCACCCATTTCTTGATGGCCCACCGCCATCTACTGGCAGAAACGGGCTACGTGATCGGCAACTGGCAGATCAAGTCGATCAACGAAGATGGCATCTATCTCAAGCTCGATAGCGAGCAAGTGGCGACACTGCCCACAATGGAACTCAAGCACCATGCCTAAGGCGTAAACCATCATGTTTCCGTTAGGGGATGCCTCGCGCAGGCTGCTCAGCTTTCCAGTGGTCACGATTACGATCATCATCATCAACGTGTTCGTGTTCATGCTGGAACTCGCCGGTGGTGATCCATTTATCACACAGTGGTCACTGGTGCCCGCGAACATCAGCGCCGGGCGAGACTGGATCACCATCCTGACAGCCATGTTCATGCACGGTGGCTGGCTGCACATTCTAGGCAACATGGTCTTTCTGTGGGCTTTTGGCCCCCAGCTTGAGGACTTGCTCGGCTCCATCCCCTATCTGATGTTCTATCTGCTGGGCGGCATCGCAGCCTCACTCGCACAAATCCTCATTGCCCCGCAGTCAGAGATTCCCAACCTGGGCGCAAGCGGCGCAATCGCGGCGGTCATGGGTGCCTTCTTGATCACGTACCCAAACGACCGCATCCGCACCCTGGTACTCTCCTTTTATTACAGCCGGGTGGCGCTGATCCCGGCAATTGTACTCGTCGGCCTCTGGTTCTTGATCCAGGTCTTCAGCGAGCTTGGATCGATCACGAGCGCGGCGATCGTCAATGGTGGCGTGGCCTATATGGCGCACATCGGGGGATTTCTATTTGGCCTGGTAGCGGTGCGCCTGTTTGAAACGTCGAATCGCCGAATGCAACATGGCCTCAGCTAGGCAGTGTAGATGGCTTCTCGGCCCGACGTTACAATCTCTTTTCGTTGCCACCTTCGCGGTTAGGAGATGCGCATGGCTGCCCATCCTGATGGAGTCGATGAGTATTGGCGCTTAACAGCGACAGAAGTACAGCAGCTTCTCAGATCTTCTGATCATGGTCTGACATCCGCCGAAGCCAGTCAACGCCTTGAGACCTACGGCGCAAATACGCTCGATAGTAAGCGGCAAGACACCCGCCTGCGCGTCTTCCTCCGCCAGTTTGAAAGCCCGGTCGTCCTGATCCTGATTTTCGCCACGGCGGTTTCGGCGCTCCTGGGCGACTGGATTGACGCGCTCATCATCGGCGTGATCGTGCTCGGCAGCGCCCTGCTGAGCTTCTTCCAGGAATACCACGCCGGCAACGCAACCGCGAAACTGCTCCAGCAGGTGCAGATCACGGCGACCGTGCTGCGCGACGGCCAGGCGCAGGACATCCAGACGCAGCAGGCCGTCCCCGGCGATGTCATCCTGCTCATGGCGGGCAGCCTGATTCCGGCGGATGCGCTTTTGCTGGAGGCGAAAGACCTGTTCGTCAATCAGGCCGTCCTCACCGGCGAGACGTTCCCGGTCGAGAAAACGCCGGGCGTGGTCACGGGCGCAGAACTCACCCAGCGGACAAACACCGTCTTCATGGGGACAAGCGTCAGCAGCGGAACCGGGACGGCGCTGGTCGTGAAAACCGGCAAGCAGACGACCTTTGGCCAGCTTGCCGCCCGCCTGGAGCTGCGCCCGCCCGAAACTGAATTCGAGCGCGGCATCCGCCGCCTGGGCTTCTTGCTCACTCAGGTGATGTTCATCCTGGTGATCGTCATCCTGACGCTGAACGTCTACTTCAACAAGCCGGTCCTGGATTCGCTGCTTTTCTCGGTCGCGCTGGCGGTCGGGCTGACGCCGCAGCTGCTCCCGGCGATCATCAACATCAACCTGTCAAAAGGATCGCAGCGCATGGCAAAGGAAGGCGTAATCGTGCGCCGTCTGAACGCCATCGAGAACTTCGGCAGCATGGATGTGCTGTGTACCGACAAGACGGGCACGCTGACGAAAGGCGTGGTGCAGTTGGATGGCGCGCTCGATGTGAGCGGCGCTCCCTCGGACACGGTGCTTCAGGCCGCCGGTCTGAACGCGCACTTCCAGTCCGGGCTGAAGAACCCACTGGATGAAGCCATCCTGTCACAGGGGCTGCCGAGTCTCGATGGCGTCGCGAAGTACGACGAGATTCCGTATGACTTTGTGCGCAAACGCCTGAGCATCGCGGTTTCCGATATGGGTGGCGTACGCATGATTACCAAAGGCGCGCTGGCGAACATCCTTGACGTGTGCAAGACCGTCGTGCTGGCAGGAGAATCACGCCCACTCGACACGGCGCAGCGCGAAGCGATTCAACAGCGGTTTGCGGATTGGAGTTCGCAAGGCTATCGGGTGCTCGGCGTCGCCACGCGCACGTTTTCCGCTGCCCCTGCCGCCTTCAGTCGCAGCGACGAGCGCGAGATGACGCTGATTGGCTTTCTCCTGTTCTTCGACCCACCCAAGCCGGACGCGCGCAAGACCATCGAAGACCTGGCGGAGTTGGGCGTCAACCTCAAAATCATCACCGGGGATAATCAACTGGTCGCGCGTCACACCGCCGAGACGATTGGCCTACAGGTAGATCGCGTCCTCACAGGTGGTCAAATCGCTGACATGCGTGACGAAGCTTTGTGGCAGGCCGCCGAACAAACCGCGATCTTTGCCGAAGTCGAGCCGAATCAGAAAGAGCGCATCATTCTCGCGCTGCAAAAGACGCGCCACGTCGTCGGTTACATGGGCGATGGCGTCAACGACGCGCCCGCCCTCCATGCGGCCGACGTTGGCATCTCGGTGGACAGCGCCGTCGATGTCGCCAAAGAAGCGGCGGATTTCGTGCTGCTGCAGCAGAGCCTAGCCGTGTTGAAAGACGGCATCCTGGAAGGGCGGCGCACGTTTGCCAACACACTCAAGTACGTGTTCATGGCGACCAGCGCCAACTTTGGCAATATGTTCAGCGTGGCCGGTGCATCGCTGTTCCTGCCCTTTCTGCCGCTGCTGCCCAAACAGATTTTGCTCCTCAACTTCCTGACCGACATCCCGGAGCTGACGATTGCCAGCGACAACGTCGATGACGACTGGATTCGTACACCTCATCGCTGGGACATCCGCTTCATTCGGCGCTTCATGTTGACCTTCGGCACACTGAGTTCAGTGTTCGACTACCTGACCTTTGGCGCGCTGCTGTTGTTGTTGAGCGCCGACGCGGAGCTTTTCCGCACGGGCTGGTTCGTCGAGTCGCTCGTCTCGGCGGTGCTGGTCGTGCTGGCGCTGCGAACGCGCCTGCCGTTCACGAGGAGCCGCCCCGCGCGCACGCTCATCGTCGGCTCGGCGGCAGTCGCGCTGGTGACACTCGCGCTCCCGTATACACCGCTGGCAGACGCCCTGGGCTTCCAGGCGCTCGATCTACCCTATCTGGCGGCGATGTTGAGCATTGCCCTGCTGTATTTCATGGCGGCGGAGATGGTCAAGCGCTGGTTCTTCCGGCATGTTTCCGCTGAATCAGCGATGTGAAACACCCGGACACTATCTCTCGCATATCAATCGGTGCCGCCGAATTCTGTTGCGACTCGGCGGCACAGGGCGTCAGCGAGTGGCCCGCAACCGATCCTGATGTTCAACACCGCCGTTTTCATAGCGGACAGTGATCGCTTGGAAGGTGATGCTGACTTCCTCTTCCGCCGGATGAGTAGCCGCAGCGGGATCGAGGGTGTCAGGGCTGGTGCGCCTGATTGACGCAATCCGTCCCTGCGCGATTTCGACGGTGAAGAACTGTTCGGTCGTGCCATCGCCGGTCGGGTTCGGGCGGAAGAAACGGAATACGCCTTCGATCACCTCGTTATTGCACAGCGCCCTGAAGAGCAGCGGCGTCGATTTGTCGATGCGCTTGCGGAAGACAATCGGGTCATACTGGGCGCGGCCCCGCGCTCTGCCTGCGGTCGTCACCACGGTAGAATGGACGGAATCTGCGTAGGAAAGGCACTCAATCGAGTTCTCGCGCCCAAGGCTTGCCTGCGTGCTTTCGCCCTGGATTTCAACACCATTCGCCTTCAAAAAAAGGTTGACAGTGTAAGACATATTCACCCCCGGTCATTTTGAATGTGGTCAAGCATTTCCATGGTACACAGAAACTCAAATCTCCGCGAAGCGGCCCGGTGGCAACGACAGCCTGTATTGCCCGATTATCCGCTTAGCCGCCACGAGACTGTGCCGTAGAAGGCCTGAAACTGTCTTATTTATGCAAAACGCTCGCTGTGCGGGGTTCCATTCAGCACACATGCACAAAGATTCTTGCGTTTTTCTCTGTGCTTTTGCCTTATTCAACTATTTGCGAGTTTACCTTAAGCAAGATAACATCCATAGCTGAATTTGAGGCAAATTATGGGTATTCGGTCACATATATCCCACCTTCTTGATGTCACCGATCTGACGAAATCCTTTAAGGGTCTCCACGCCCTGGAGGATGTCAATTTTCAGGTTGATGCTGACGAAATTCTGGGCGTCATTGGCCCCAATGGCGCGGGTAAGACCACGCTGCTTAATCTCCTGACCGGCTACCTGTTGCCCACACGCGGCAAGATCTACTTCGAGGATAAGAACATCACGGGGCTGCGAATGCCCGCCGTCACCCGGCTCGGCAT
The DNA here is from genome assembly GCA_023382675.1 of Anaerolineae bacterium. Classification (GTDB taxonomy): domain Bacteria; phylum Chloroflexota; class Anaerolineae; order Aggregatilineales; family Phototrophicaceae; genus Flexifilum. The sequence continues at coordinate 17,068 of JAHDWN010000023.1, read as the reverse complement.
CGCCCGGACGTTCCAGAACATCCGGCTGTTTGGCACGATGTCCGTGCTGGAAAACGTATTAACGGCGCAGCAATTGCGCACAGACTTCAGCCTGCCCGAAGTTCTCCTGGGCATGGGCACATTCCGCCGCAAAGAGCGTGAGCTGGTCGAGCAAGCCATGGAACATCTCGGCTACTTCGATCTGCAAGACCAGGCCGACCGCCCGGCGAACAGTCTCCCTTACGGGATGCAGCGCCGCCTGGAGATCGCGCGCGCGCTGGCGACCTCGCCTAAGCTGCTGCTGCTCGATGAGCCTGCCGCCGGGATGAACATCAGCGAGACAGACGCCCTGCACGAAATGATCCTCGAAGTGAAACAGCGCTTTCATCTGACCATCATCCTGGTCGAGCACGATATGCGGCTGGTGATGAACATGTGCGACCGGATTCTTGTGCTCAATTATGGCCGTGTGCTAGCAACTGACCGCCCGGAGGCGATCCGGCAGAACGCGCAAGTCATCGAATCTTATTTGGGCAAGTCGCATCACACTGCTGCTTCGTGAAAGATCAGTGCTGTCATGCTTCAGATCGACAATATCGACGTCTACTACGGCAAAATTCAAACCCTGAAGGACGTATCACTGCGTGTTGAGGACGGCGAACTGGTCACGCTGATTGGCTCCAACGGCGCAGGCAAATCGACCACGCTGCGGACGATCTCGGGCCTGCTGCGGCCCAAGCAGGGCAGCATCACCTACAACGGCCAGCGCATCGATCACATGAAGCCGCATGACATTGTACGCCTGGGTGTCGTCCATTGTCCTGAAGGGCGGCGTCTCTTTGGGCATCTGACCGTGGGCGAAAACCTGCGCCTGGGTGCGGTCACACAGTCCGACAGCGCCGAAATCGAGCGCACACGCCGCGACGTCTACGGATTGTTCCCGATATTGGAGGAACGCAACAACCAGCTCGCCGCCACATTATCCGGCGGCGAGCAGCAGATGCTCGCCATCGGGCGCGCGCTGATGGCACGCCCAAAACTGCTGCTGCTGGACGAGCCGTCGCTCGGTCTAGCACCTTTGCTTGTCGAAACGATCTTCCGCATCATCGCCCAACTGAAGCAACAAGGCGCGACACTGCTCCTGGTTGAACAGAATGCCCGCGCCGCTCTGGAAGTTGCCGACCGCGCCTATGTTATCGAGACTGGACGGGTGATTCTGGAAGACAGCGCCGAATCACTGAGGCATAATCCGCAGGTTGAGCGCGCATATCTCGGAGGTATCGCGTGAACCTCACATTGTACTGGGTACAACAGCTCTTGAACGGCTTGAGCATCGGCAGCCAGTACGCGCTGATGGCGGTTGGCCTGGCAATGGTGTTCGGTATTCTCAGATTGATCAATTTTGCGCATGGCGACCTGATGATGATTGCGGCATATATTGCCGCCTTCGCCCTCATCGCTGAACTCCCGCTTTGGGCAGCCGTCATCCTGATGATTCTGGGCACAGTCTTGGTCGGCGTGCTGATGGAGCGCACAGCCTACCGTCCGATCCGCGGCGCACCGGCGGTCGCTGCATTGTTGACCTCGTTCGCTGTGGGCCAGCTGCTGCAAAACGGGACGCTGTTGTTTTCTCGACTGGCAAAAGAGCCGGTGCAGATGGCATTTCCCACGCCCGACGTGCTGCGTGGTGTCGTCCTGTTGGGTGATTTGACTGTCTCGCGTGTCAACCTGGTCAGCCTGATCGCGGGCCCAATTCTGCTCTTCCTTCTGGTCGTGTTCATCCGCCGCACGGTACTGGGCGCATCGATGCGCGCGACCGCCGAGGACTTGCAAGCGGCACAGCTCATGGGCATCGATACCAACCGGGTCATCGTCATCGCCTTTGTCATCGGTTCTATCCTCGCCAGCATCGCGGGCTTTCTCTATGCTTCGCAGGCCGGGCAGATCAACCCCTACATCGGCTTCACGCCGGTGCTCAAAGCCTTTATTGCGGCGGTGATTGGTGGCTTTGGCAGCATCTCCGGGGCGATGATCGGCGGCTATGCGCTTGGCTTCCTTGAAGTTCTGTTGACTGCGCTGCCGGGGTATGGCGATCTCTTGCCCGCCGCCACGACCTCGCCCGACGTGATCGCCTTCCTGAAAACGTACCTGCCGACAGAGCTATCGCGCTACCGGGATGCCTTTGTCTTCGTCGCTTTGATCGTGCTGCTGCTGCTGCGTCCGGGTGGCATCCTCGGTACGGTGGATCGGGAAGATCGCGTATGAAAGCACAGGCACAACCACTTGCAGGCTGGGTTGGCACAGCCGCGGCGGTCGCACTGGGAATCGTCACCATCGTCCTGCTGCAAGCATCTGGCAGCAGTTACTGGCAAGGCATTTTTATCACGCTGGGATTGTTTATCATCCTGACCCTGGCGCTCAATCTTGCCAACGGCTTCACCGGCGTTTTCTCGCTCGGTCATATCGGCTTTATGGCGCTCGGCGCTTACATCAGCGGCATCCTGACGCTTTCCGTTGAAGACAAGGACTCCCTGCTCAATTTGCCGTCATGGCTAGCCGGTGTTCATCTTGATTTCACGGTTGGCGACTTTCCGCTTGGATTTCTGCTGGCGACGTTGATTGCAGGTATTCTGGTCGCGCTGGTCGCGCTGGTCGTGGGTGCGGTGTTGATGCGGCTTTCCGGGCATTTTGTCGCCGTGGCCACGCTCGGCTTTCTCGTGATTGTGCGTGTCATCCTGATCAACGCCGACGACTTCACGCGCGGTGCGCGTACATTTTCCAACGTGACACCATACACCGACCTGTGGTGGGTCTTCGGATGGCTGCTTGTCGCGGTCTATGTCATCTGGCGCATCAAATACAGCGCTTTCGGGCGCGCGATGTTCGCACAGCGCGAAGACATTGTGGGTGCAAATTCAGTTGGCATTGTCATCATGCAGCCGCGACTGCTGGCGTTCGTCTTGAGCGCATTCTTCACTGCGGTGGCAGGGGCGCTCTGGGGGCATTACATCACCTCGTTTTCGCCCAATGCCTTCTACTTCGATCTGACGTTTCGTGTCATCACGATGCTGGTGGTCGGCGGAATGGGATCAGTCAGCGGGTCAATCGTCGGCCCGGTCGTCATTATTGCTGTCGACGAAGTGCTCAAGCGATTTGAGAATTCGACTCAGCTTTATGGCATTTCCGGCATGGCGCTGGCGACCCTGTTTCTGTTGGTTATTCTATTCCGTCAATCGGGGTTGATGGGCAGTCGTGAGTTCAACCTTCGCCGCCTGGGCGAAGGCATCATCCAGGTTCTCTCGGTGGGCGGGCGCACGATTCCATCTCAGGGCAGCGCCACCTCCGATAAATGAACTTTTCGCAGGCACGTATATTTTTGGAGGAAAAGCGATGAAACGGTACGGTGTTCTCTTGCTCCTGGTTGCGCTTCTCAGTATCGCGTTCACCGGCTACGCTCAGGAAGGTGAACCGATCAAGATCGCAGCCGGGTACGGCATCACAGGCGGCATGTCTTCGCTGGATGAACCGGGTTCGAATGGCGCAATGCTTGCGGCCGACGAGATCAACGCGGCTGGTGGTGTGCTTGGTCGCCCACTCGAACTGATCGTCCGCGATAGCCAGACAGAACCGGATACCACTGCCCAGATCGCGCGTCAGTTCATCGAAGAAGATCAGGTGGTTGCGGGTATGGGTTTCAATGACTCGGACTCCGCGCTGGCTTTTGCACCCATTTTCCAGGAAGCAGGCATTCCGTTCATCACAGCCGGCGCAACTTCGCCCAGGCTGCCGGATCAGATCGGTGATTTCATGTTCCTCGCGCCTTTTGGCGATAACACGCAGGCAGCCGTCGCCGCCGAATACTCGTTCGAGAATTTCGGTGATACGGCCTATCTGCTGATCAACGAAGGCTCGGAGTTCACGCGCCTGCTGGCCGGTTTCTTCAAAGCGCGTTTCGAGGAATTGGGTGGCACAATTGTGCTGCAAGATTCCTATGAACTCGATGCAACGGACTTCAGTGCCCAGATCACGCGTGTTCGCGCGCTGGCAGAACAGCCTGCCTTCTACTTCGTTTCGGCACTGCCGCAGGATATCGGGCCGGTGGCACGTCAGATGCGCGATGCAGGGCTGACCAACCCCATCGTCAGCGGCGACGGTGCGGATACGCCACTCCTGCTTGAGGTTGGCGGTGACGCGGCCAATGATGTCTACTTCACCACGCACGCGCTCATGAACGCTGAGTTGGGCACAGAGCGCGTCCAGGCGTTCATCGCGGCCTACAACGAGGCTTATGGTCGTGATCCGGAAAATGCCTTCGCAGCGCTGGGATATGACGCGGTCTATCTGCTCGCCGATGCCATCGAACGCGCAGGCAGCACCGATGCCGAGGCCATTCAGCAGGCATTGATGGAGACCGAAGGCTTCGCGGGCGTGACCGGAACGGTCAGCTACGCGGAAGGATCGCGCGTGCCGCAGAAAGCGGTGACGATGATCCATGTGATGGACGAGCAGTTCACCCTGGCTGGCGAATTCGTTCCTGAATCCGTCCCCAGCCCAGACACGGAATAAGTCTATATCTCCTCACGGTGAAGGGGCGCAGACATCCGCTGCGCCCCCTTTGTGTCTACGTTTCACGAGGTCTCATCATGGCGAAGAAAAAGCCTTCGGACATTGATCGGGTCGTTCAAAAGGCGGCCGACGCCGGCGTACGCCTGATTCGCTTCCTCTACACCGACAATGGTGGTATCACGCGCGGCAAGGTGACGAACGTGACCCGCCTGTACGACCGCATCTGCGACGGCATTGGCTTGACCGTGGCGATGCAGGCGATGAACATGCTCGACCAGCTTGCCCCCGTCGAAGGCATGGGGCCGGTCGGCGAGATCCGCCTGACGCCCGACCCGGCGACCTTCCGCGTGTTGCCCTATGCAGACAAAGCGGCGGCGATGACCGTCGATATGCTCAAGCTCGACGGCACGCCCTGGGAAGCGTGCCCGCGCTCATTCCTCAAGCGCCAGATCAAGGCGGCGGCGGATCTCGGCATCGCGCTGCAAATGGCGGTCGAGTTCGAGTGGACGATGGCGACCAAGCAGCCCGACGGCAATTACGTGCCGCTGGACGAAACCCTCTGCTTCAGCACCACATCGATGACGATTGCGCATCAGGTCATCCTCGATATCGTTGAAGCGCTCGAAGCGCAGCACATCCCGGTCGAGCTGTACTATCCCGAACTGGGGCACGGGCAGCAGGAGATGACCATTCATCATACCGACCCGCTGGCTGCCGCCGATCACCACGTTTTTACGCGTGAGACGATCCGCAACGTCGCCTACAAGCACGGGCTGTACGCATCGCTCGCCCCTAAGCCGTTCCTCGATCAGGCGGGCAACGGCGGTCACATTCACTTCAGTCTGTGGGATACCAAGAGTGGGCGTAACCTGATGTACGACGCCAGCGGCGCGTACAACATGAGCGCAACCGGCATGAGCTTCATCGCCGGCATCCTCGAACATCTGCCCGGTCTGCTGGCGCTGACCTGCGCGTCTTACAATTCGTACCATCGCCTGCAGCCGCATTTCTGGAGCAGCGCCTACACCGCCTGGGGGCCGGATAACCGCGAAGGCGCGGTGCGCGTCGCCTCGCGCTACAAGAGCGATGAGGAAGGCACGGCCAACGCCGAACTAAAGGCCGCCGATCTGTCGATGAACCCGTACCTGGCCTATGGCGCGCTGATCGTCGCCGGGCTGGATGGCGTGCGGCGCAAGCTCAACCCCGGCGAACCAACGCTCGTCGACCCCGGCAATTACTCCGACGCCGAACGCAAGAAGCTCGGCATCAAGCGCTACCCGACTTCGCTCAAAGAGACTGTCGATGCGCTGGAGCAGGATAAGGTGCTCACGGGCGCGCTTGGCCCGCTGCTGACGGCCAGCTATACCGCTGTCAAACGGCTGGAGTATCAGACCTTCAGTCAGCAGGATGACACCTACGAGACAAAGCATCACTTCTGGAAGTTCTGATCATGAACGCACGCATCGATCTGTCAGCAGTTCCCATTCTCGATCATCACGCACACGCGCTGGTCAGAGCCGACGTGCCGATGCCGATGGAGAAATGGCAGGGCTACTTTAGCGAAAGCCCCAATCCGCTCGTCAAACAGCGTGACGTGCCGCACACGATCATGTGGCAGTGGGGCATCCGGGAGTTGGCCGGCTATCTCGGCTGCGAACCGACCGCCGAGGCTGTTTACGCTGCTCGCAGCGCCCTACCTGTGACGACGCTGGCGAACGGCATGTGGCAGGACACCAACAGCGAGGCGCTGTTCCTCGATTACTACGGCTTCGCCCCGCACGAAAACTACACGCTCGAAGCGATGGCGGCGAACTTCAACCAGAAGATTGAGAAGCTGCTGCGTATTGAGACGTTCGCGCAAGACCTGTTCATGCGGAATGCCACGTTCGACGCTTTTCTGGATGCGTTCATCGCCGGGCTGGAAGGGGCGCGGGCGGCGGGGCACATCGGCTTCAAGAGTATCATCGCTTACCGCACCGGTCTGGACATCGGCTGGGTCAGCCGCGACGAGGCAGCGCGCATCTTTGCCGCCCTCAAGCCAGAGGCCGACCGCGCGGGCAAGATCCGGTTGGCGGATAAGACCCTGTGCGATTTCCTGGTCGTCACTGCGCTTGAAGTCGCCGAGCGACAGTCGCTGCCGTTCCAGTTCCACACCGGCCTGGGCGACACCGACCTCGACATGCGCACGGCGAATCCGCTCCACATGCGACCGCTGTTCCAGAGCGGGCGTTTCGATAACGTGCGCTTTGTCATGCTGCACGGCTCGTACCCGTATACCCGCGACCTTGGCTACCTGGCGGCGATGTATCCCAACATCTACATGGACATTTCGCTGGCGATCCCGTTCATCACCATCCAGATTCCGCAGATGATTCGGGAAGCGCTGGGGCTGACGCCGATCAACAAGATCCTCTACTCGTCCGATGCCTTCAGCATCCCGGAGATCTACTGGCTGGCGAACCGGTGGGGGCGCGCGGCTCTGGAAAAGGTGCTGGGCGAGATCGTCGAGGCAGGTGCGCTGACAGAAACACAGGCCTACGATGCGGGCGAGCGCATCTTGAATCGCAACATTCGCGAAGTCTATTGGAGATAACATATGTCTGATGCGAAGCAGCCCGCCAAAGGGACACAAAGCGTCTGGGCGGGCGAAGACGCGAAGGATTTTTGGGGGCGCTCCACCCAGACTCCCGTCGTCCACAGCGTTTCGTTTGGCTACACGGACGTAGACGACTGGCTCGACGTGGCACTGACGCGACAGCCAGGGCATATCTACGGGCGCAACACCAACCCGACGGTCGCGGTTTTTGAAGAGAAGCTGCGCATCCTGGAAGGCGCGGAAGCAGCGACCAGCTTTTCGACGGGCATGGCCGCGATCAGCAACACGCTGTTCACGCTGCTCGCCCCCGGCGACCGTATTGTCTCGGTCAAGGATACCTACGGCGGCACGAACAAGATCTTCACCGAATTCCTGCCGCATTTCCACGTCGAGGTCGCCCTGTGCGACACGACCGATCACGAGGCGATTGAGGCAGAGATCGCGAAGGGCTGTAAGGTGCTCTACCTGGAAAGCCCGACCAACCCGACGCTCAAGGTCATGGATCTGGAACGGCTCGCGCGCGCGGGTCATGCCGTCGGCGCGGTCGTCGTCGTCGATAACACCTTCGCCACGCCGATCAACGCCAATCCGCTCGAACTCGGCGCGGATCTGGTGCTGCACAGCGCGACCAAGTTCCTCGGCGGCCATGCCGACGCGCTGGGCGGGATCGTCTGCGGTACGAAGGCGCTGGTTGAGCGCATCTATCACTACCGCGAGATCACGGGCGCGACGCTCGACCCGATGGCGGCCTATCTGCTGCTGCGCGGGATGAAGACGCTGCACCTGCGCATCCGCCAGCAAAACGAGAGCGCGCTGCGCATCGCCCAATTCCTGGCCGCGCATCCGTTCATCCGCGGCGTCTTTTACCCCGGCCTGGAAACGCACGAGGGGCATGCCATCGCCCGCAAGCAGATGCGCGGCTTCGGCGGCGTCCTCAGCTTCACGCTCCAGGGCGATTTCGACACCGTGCGCGCGTTCCTGCCACGTTTGCGGCTGGCGCATCTGGCCGCCAACCTGGGCGCGGTCGAGACGGTCGCCGGGCCGCCCGCGACGACCAGCCACGTCGAGTGTACGCTCGAAGAACGTGAGGCGATGGGCATCCCGGAGACATTGATTCGCTACTCGGTCGGCATCGAGGACACGGACGACCTGATCGCCGATCTGCAACAGGCGCTGGATACGACAGCGGCGGAATATGATGCAGCACACCGATGAACTGGTCGCCTGGCTGAGCGCACATCTGGATGATTACCTGCGCGACCTGGAAACCCTGGTCAGGATGGACTCGTACTCGCCGGATAGGGCGGACGTGAATCGCGTTGTCGACTGGTTGGAACAGCGCCTGCGGAATATGAACTTCGAGGTTCGGCGTTTTCCCCAGGCACAGCTCGGCGACAACCTGCGCGCGGATCGGCAGGGAAGCGGCAAGGGGCGCGTCCTGCTCCTGGGGCACAGCGATACCGTCTTTCCACATGGGACGACCGCTCAGCGACCGATGACCATGCGCGACGATAAGATCCTTGGCCCCGGCACGTGCGACATGAAAGCCGGATTGCTGGCCGGGATTTACGCCGCCGCCGCGCTGGATGCCATCGGCTTCAGCGATTACGAGCGTTTGAGCTTCCTGATCGTCTCCGACGAGGAGATTGACGAGCGCACCTCAATCCCGCTCATCCGCGAAACCTGCCGCGAATTCGACGCCGTGTTCACGCTGGAAGCGGCGCGCGAGAACGGCGACATCGTGGTCGAGCGCAAGGGCGCGCGCTCGTTCACCGCCGAGGCTTTTGGCCATGCGGCGCATTCGGGCGTCGAGCCGGAGAAAGGGCGCAACGCGATTGTCGCGCTCGCGCATCAGATCCTCGCGCTCGAACGCCTCAACGATCTCCCGAATGGCATCAGCGTCAACGTCGGCGTGGTCGAGGGCGGGCGGATGCGCAACATCGTGCCCGATTACGCCTGCATCCGCTTCGAGATGCGCGCCTACACGCAGGCCGATCTCGACCGTGTGACGCAGCAGATCCTCGATCTGTTCGAGCGGGAGACTGTCCCCGGGGTGCCTTTCAAAGTCAGCTATATCCAGACCTCGCCGCCGATGCCGCGCACCCCGGCGATTGCGGCGCTGGAACAGGCGGCGATCTCAATCGCCGCTGAATTGGGCTTCGCGCTCAAGGGCGCGCGCACGGGCGGCGTGGCGGATGTGGCGTTCGCGGCGGAGGGCGGCGTCCCGGCGCTCGATGGCCTCGGCCCGGTCGGTGGGCTGGATCACGGGCCGGACGAATACATTCTCAAAAGCTCGATTGTGCCGCGCACAGCCCTGCTCGCTCGCCTGATCGTGACGATTGCCGATAGAACCACCCGACAGCCGTGATCATGGGTGACACGCTTCGCCTGCGAACATGCGAACTTCAACGCTAACTCCCTGCTCACAGAGACCTGTACAATAGATAGATGTCCGGATGATCCACATGAGATTGTCACCCTGCACCGATCCATAGCGTGACAATCCGCAGCAGAGGTGAGCGCGTTCAGGCCCGGTCATGTCCAATCCACAACCCCCACGAACAGCAGAGGGCACTGCCCACCTACTCTGTCGGCTCATCAGCCAACCGCAGGCAAGCCACAGTGTCGCCAGCGCAGACTGGCCGACGCTCTACGCTCTGGCCGAGGCGCAGGGGCTTGCGCCGATGCTGCACTACATCGCCTGCCAATATGACCTGCGCACACACATCGACGTAGAGACGTGGAAAGCGCTGGAGCAGTCTGCGCGCCAGGCAGCCCTGGAACACGCGCTGCTCGTGCGTGAACAAAAGCGGATTGCGCGCGCATTGGCGGATGCCGGTGTCCGTGTACTCTGGCTCAAAGGTCTGTCGGTCGCCCAGATGCTTTACCCGGAACCTTACCGCCGCCCGATGGTTGATCTCGATCTGCTGGTGCCTGATTCACAGGGTGAGATCGCGGTGCGCGTCTTGCATACGCTCAGCTACAAAATCGAGGCGGACGAAAGCGAAATGCTACTGGCAGGCAACCCGGCGATCATGCGTAAGTTGATACATCATGTCGTTTTCAGCAATGGGTTGCAATCCACGATGATGGTCGAGCTGCACTATCGACTCGGCAGCTATCCGCGCATGGGGCAAACGGTTGATCCAACGCCGTGGATCTGGGAACAAGCGATTGCGAGTGAAGATGGCTCACTGACTCTATCGCCAGAGGCGCTGCTGCTCTATCTCTGCGCACATATCGCGCTCCAGCACGGCGATCAAGAAGCGGCGCTCAAGCACTATCTCGACATCCATTTACTCATCACCGCCCGATCCATCGATTGGGACGCAGTGATTGCGCAAGCCGTCGATTTGCGCTGGGCGCTCGCAACCGAGCACAGCCTGCGCAAAGTCTCCGAACTATTCGGTACGCGCTTTGCAGACGATGTCATTGACACTTTGCGCCGGCGCCGCGCCCCCGAAGAAGACGTGGCTCGCTTCGCACGTTTGCAGCGCACGGGCGCTGCTGTGGTCAGGGTCGACGACATGCTGCGACGATTGACCTTCCGCGAGCGGCTCTGGCTGATCGGGCGTCTGCTGCTACCGACGGTCGATTACATGCGCCATCGTTACCAGATTGCGGCCGGCCAAAGCGTGTGGCCCTACTATGGTGTGCGCTGGTGGCGGCAGGCGCGCCAGATCGGCCAGTGGGCTTATCATCGTCTGCACAACCAGCATCGTTAGAAACACGGGACAACACTTCCGAGATATACTCATAACTATGTAGACACCATAGTTTTCCATGGAGTGCAGATGGTGCAGATCACGGATTCATTTGATCCGGCGGCTCGGTACAAGCTCGGCAGTGACGTGATCCTTCAGCAGTTTGGGCAGGAAGCCCTTCTGCTGCATGTGACGACAGAAAACGTTTATCAATTGAACGCCACCGGTGCAGAGATTGTCGCGCTTCTGACGCAGGGCATATCCATTGCCGAGGCCATGCAGCAGCTCTTAAGCGAGTTCGACGTGTCAGAAGTACAGCTTGAGCGCGAATTGAAAGGTCTTCTGGCGGACTTGCTTGACCAGGGGTTGATCGCGCGGGTTACAGACTCATGACAAAACCATCCATGCGGCTGGGAAATCCATTGAATTTCGCCCTGCATACAGGGCTGTGGTCGCTGCTGGTATTGATGCGGCTGGCGCTGCGTTTGTTAGGGTATCGTCGCTGTTTGACCCTGCTGCATCGGCTGAGTCCTGGCGCTGCCGCCTTATCGTCACAGCCCGCACCGCGTGCGCGGGAGATGGCGCTGCGAATAGAGAATGCAGGATCGCATTGGTTGTGGAAACGCATCTATTGCCCACGCTGCTTCGAACGCTCCCTGCTGTTGTGGTGGATTCTGCACCTCCAGCACATTGATTCCGTCATTCGCTTTGGCGCGCGGCAGGAAGGGGAAAGGATCACCGCCCATGCCTGGGTCGAGCAAAATGGCGAAGTACTCAACGACGCGACCGATGTCAGCAGTCGTTACCAGTTTATTCCGTATCCCGGCTTGATCACCGATGTCCACTGACCGGCAGCACGAACATACCATGGACATTCAGCGTGAAAGTCATCGTACTTCTGTATCACGCGTGACACGGCGCAAAGTTTCCCCACCTGAGGCATAGCACTATCCATGAGTTACGCCCGCATTGCTGATCACCGGTCGATGGCGCTCGATCTCCATCGCAACACTGCCTACTACCGGGCGCTCAAGACGACTATCACCCCTGCTTCCGTCGTCCTTGACCTGGGATCGGGTATCGGCGTACATGGCCTGCTGGCAGCACAACTTGGCGCGAAGCGTGTCTACTGTGTCGAGCCAGAGGATGTCATCCGCGTCGCCGAGCAAATCGCCGGGGCGAACGGGCTGAGTGAGCACATGGTGTTTCTGCGCGGACGCATCGAGGAAGTCACCCTGCCTGAATCGGTCGATCTGATCGTCTCGGTCTTCACCGGCAACATGCTGTTCAACGAAGATCTGCTGCCGTCGCTGTTCTATGCCCGCGACCGCTATCTCAAGCCTGATGGCCGTTTGCTGCCTGGCAAAGCCCGTCTGGAGGTCGTCCCGGTGTGCGCGCCCGAAATCTACCAGCGCGAAATCGCGAGCTGGTCACGGCCGCATCTGGGGCTAGATTTGAGTGTCGCGCGCCCGTTCGCTGCCCACACAGCCTACTATCGCCTGAAGGATACGCGCCAGGCGGAGTATCTTGCTGAGCCGCAGCCGCTGCTGACGCTCGATTTTGCCACTGCGCACGTCATTCACTGCGATGAGACGGTGATGTTTACGATCAACAGCGCGGGGGAATGCCACGGTTTCATGGGTTGGTTTGCGATGGAGCTTGGCACAGACTGGCTCTCGACCGCGCCCCACGAGCCAGAAATACACTGGACGCCCGTATTCATGCCCATTGATCCGCCGTTGGTCTTTGCCGGTGGTGAGGAGATCGCGTTTCGGCTCGTGCGTCCCGCGTACACGGATTGGAACTGGATGGTCACTGCGCAACACGGCGAACGCCGCCATTCGACGCTGTTTTCGCGCCCATGGGACCCGTCCAGCCTGCGAAAGACGAACCCGACTTATAAGCCGAATCTCAATCGCAAAGGCCAGATGATCCGCTTGCTGCTGACGCTGCTGGAGGGGCAAACAGCGCTCGAAGAGGTCGCAGCTCGACTGCGAGCGGCTTATCCCGGAGCGCTGCCGTCGCATGATGATGCGCTTGCCTTTGTGCACAAATATGCGGACTGGTATGATTAACCCATGCCTGAATCATTAAGACCCACTGCCCGTTGATGGCCCCCTTCCTTTTACCGACATGGTACGCCTGTTTTGATCCGGATGCTGTATCGCGCCGCAATGATTCGGCGGCGGCAGACATGCTGCAACACGGCCCGCTGACTCTTGGCCAGCTGCAGGTAGGCTGCCAGACGCTTGCTTTCGGCCCGGAAGCTGCCAACTTCGCCATCTTTGACGGCTATCTTTTCGACCAACCGGCGCGGACAGCCGAACTCGACAGAAGCGGCGGAGTCTTGACGGAGGTTGAAATCGTCGCGCTGGCCTATGAGCGCTGGGGCGAGGATCTGTTCAACCATCTCGACGGAGGCTACCTGGCGGCGGTGTGGGATGCGCAGCGTGGCCGCTTGATCGCGGGACACGACGTATTTAGCCGACATCCGTTCTTTTACGGGCAGATCGGGCGCAGGCTGTTTTTTGCACCCACGGTCAACGCTCTGCTGGAGTCTGGTGCTTTTCCTCGGATTCCCAACCGGCTCAACCTAGCACTGCGGGTCGGCGGCTTCTTCACGCTCCAAGATGACACATTCTTCGAGTCGATTCACCGGCTGCGCCACGCTCATTATCTGGCTGCCGATGTCGACGGCAGGTGCACGATCCATGAGTACTGGAATCCTCTGCCAAAGGATGGCGAACCCTACCTGCCAGACGAGCAGGTGTTGGAGAAGTTCGAACCGCTGCTGCGGCAGGCAGTTGCACGCTGTTTCGCCGTCGGCATGGATGGTATCTTGCTTAGCGGCGGGCTTGACTCGTCAGCCATCGCCGGCATCGCGCACCAGATCGGCCAGGTGCAGGGTCATGCGCCGCTTGCAGCATTCGCGTTTACGCGCACCACCGATGAGCCTGTTAGTTACGAACAAAGGAATCAGCGGGCGATTGCCGATCGGCTGCGGCTGCCCTACCGGGCTAGCAGCTTTCTCGATTACCTGGATGATCGCGATCTGGTCACGATTTCGATTGAGGACACAGCGCATTCCGCAGAGCCGAATACGTCGTGGTGGGCAGGGTTATATCCGCATTTCCTGCGCTCGATGGCCGATGCTGGCTGCACCAGCATCTTTAGCGGCGCGGGCGGGGACGAATGGCTGGATGTGGACAGCAGCTATTTTCCGGATGTGCTGCGCTCGCTGTCACTGCCCAAACTGACATTGTTCCTGGGGAGTATGCGCCAGGAAGGTAAATGGCGGCAGAGGTCGCTGGCGCAGCGACTCAGCCTGTTCGCGCGCCAGATGATGGGTGCCTATTGGGCGCGCTGTCTTCCGAACCTGCGCAGAGCGTACCGCATCAGGCGTCTAGGCGGTCAGCTACCCGGCTGGTTGTGCGCAGATCCCGCTTTGCGCCAGACGCTTCAGCGAGTCTTGAACGACGAGATACAACGTCCCGAACTCGACGCGCGTGGGCGCGTGCCAGCGAGCTATTACGAGCACGGCAAAAGTTATTTGTGGAGATTTCTGGCAGAGTCGAGCGTTTGTGAGACCGACTTTCTCTATGCACATTCCGCCGGTCTGCGCATTCTCATGCCTTTTTTTGATAGAGACCTGGTGGCGATGCTCGCGCAAGCATCGCCCTGGGTGCTCCTCAACGAAGGGCGCAGCAAGAGTCTCAACCGTATGGTAGTACGACGTGTCCTTCCGGAGTCAGGGGTTGAAGCGCAGGTCAAAGATTACGCACCGGAAGAGTTGCGTCCTTACTTCCAGCAAATCCAGAAATATGTCGTGTCCGCCGCAGAAAAAGTGGGCACTTCCAGGCTGGCGGGATATGGTATTATCAATAGCGACAGGCTAAGTATCACAGAAAAAGCGAGTCAAGGCATTACGCGCGACCAGGTAGCCTACTTGTATGCTGTTGTGAGTGCAGAGACATGGTTGAAAAACCAGTTGGCAGGAGAATGACGCAATGACAACGTTGAATAGACCACAGAATCCACAAGTGACTGCGAGTGATCGACTCGCACAAAAACGCCCGTGGGCAGCTCCAGAGCTGCGGTCGATTGGCAAATTGCGCGAGTTTGTGCAGGGATCCAAGGCCAGCGGATCGGGCGACCAAGAAGGCCTCAGCGGCATGATGCCGGGGGTCTAGGTCCCAATCAGGCCGGCTCGTAATTCGATGGACTGGGCAAGTAACGAACCAGGACAGGTCATCGCTTCGTGGACTGAAGATGATGACTCGCCTTTGACTATCACCTACAGTGCCTGTGGCGATGTCCGCTGGATTGCCTGTCCAGAACTCGGAGCGATCCGCTTCACCGCCGAACAGGATTCTGTCACGTATCATCCAGTCATTGGCGTCAACTTCGATACACTGGTGCAATATGCTTCTCGTCGCTGGCTGCCCCGCGTATACAACTACTGGGGGTTTCAGGTGCTGCACGCGGCTGCCGTGTATCACCGGAACTCACATACCGCCGTTGCTTTTTGCGCTCCAACCTTGATAGGCAAGTCAACGCTGGCCTACGCGATGGGTCGTCGTCACGGGTGGGCACAATTGACCGACGATGTCATGGCTCTCGACCAACGGGACGGCGGCGCTTTCTTGAAGATGATCCCCAGCATGATCTCGCTGCGCACCCGCACTGCCCAGCATTTTGGCGAAGTGCCGTTCAGTTTTACGCCTCTTCCCTGGCCCGATGTGGTGCTGCGTCTGTCCACGATCTTCCTGCTGGAAGCGGTCGATGCCCCCGATGCCAGCCCAGCGGTTGTCCCGGTCAACCCGGCAGACGGTTACGTCGCACTGCTCAAACAGGCCTTCATCGTCAGCGAAAACGACGCCGATGCGCGCCGTCGCCTGGCCGTTGATTATCTCCAACTAATGAATGCGGTCACGCTCTACCGTCTGATCTATCCGCGTGCCTTCGAGAAGCTCGATGCCACGCTCGATCTCGTCGAAGCCCACGCGCAGACAATCGAGTCGTAAGCTTCAGTCCATCGCCAATAGCACCGGCCAGCGGTGGATCACGACCTTGCTCTCGCCAGCTATGCGCCCAGAATGTGCGTCACAATCGTCGAGCCTGTGCCGCCAATGTTCTGCGCCATGCCAATTGTCGCATCTTTGACCTGATTCGCGCCCGCCTCGCCGCGTAGCTGCGTGATCACGTCGATCAACTCGTAAACACCGGTCGCACCGACCGGGTGGCCGCGTCCCTTCAGCCCGCCCATCGTGCAGATCGGGATACGCCCGCCGATAGCGATCGCGCCCGCCTGCGCCAGCTCGACACCCTTGCCATACTCGGCAAAGCCCGCCGCCTCCAGGCTCAGCGCCGCCATGATCGAAAAGGCGTCGTGCAGCTCGAACACGTCGATGTCTTCCGGCGCGAGGCCCGCCTGAGCATAAGCCTTCTGCGCACTCACACGCCCTGCCTCCAACGCCAGCAGGTTGCGCCGGTCAGCAATGCCGATGGTGTCCGTCGCCGTCGCGCTTGCCAGCACCCGAATCGGCGCGCGCTGGCTCAGATCGCTTGCCATTTCCAGCGGGCAGAGCAGGATCGCGCCCGCGCCGTCGCAGATCGGTGAGCTATCGAGCAGGTTGATCGGATCGGCGATCATCGGCGCGCGGTTGTAGGATTCTTGCGTCACATGGGTCTTGAACATCGCGTTCGGGTTATTGCGCGCATTGGCGTGGGCATTGATGCTGAACGGCCCGAACGCCGGGTGGGGAATGCCGTATTCGTGCATGTAGCGGCGCATGACCAGTGCGTTCAGAGCGACGAAGGTCGCGCCGTGAATGCCCTCGAACTCGGCGTCGGCGGCGGTCGCCAGCGCCGCGGTCGTCACGTCCGGCGTGGCGTCTGTCATCTTCTCGACACCGCAGACCGCCACCAGATCGACCATGCCGCTGGCGATGGCGCGCACGCCTGCCTGAAAGGCCGCGCCGCCGGAGGCACAGGCCGCCTCGACCGTCGTCGCTTCGATACCCGGCCAGCCCATGTAATCCGCGATCAGCGCACCCAGATGCGCCTGGCTGCTGACGCGCGGCGCGAGCATGTTGGCGACGAACAGCGCGTCCGGCTGCCGTTCGAGCCTTGCGTCTTCAAACGCGCTCTTGAGCGCCTGGCTTGCCAACTCGCGCAGGCCGAACTGCCAGAGTTCTCCAATCGATGTCTGCCCGATGCCGAT
>JAHDWN010000022.1:16361-109721 GCA_023382675.1 Anaerolineae bacterium | reverse complement strand
CTTCCCAAGCAAAATGTCACGGGTTCGATTCCCGTCACCCGCTCACAGATATGCAAAGCGCCTCATTTCCGAGGCGCTTTTGCTTGCAGATATCTGGGAGTCGACGCTATGCGTTAGCCGTTGCCTTCGGCGACCGGCCCGACGGCGGTGGCGATGCCTTCGCGCTTCCCGGATCGAATCGCCAGTTTGACCTCGCCGATGGCTTTCGTCACCTGGATTTCACGCGGGCAGGCTGGCGTGCAGTTGAAGATTGTGCGGCAGCGCCAGACACCGTTCGGCTCACCCAGAATTTCCAGACGCTCTTTCCAGGCCTGATCGCGCGTATCGAAGATGAAACGGTGCGCCTGCACAATCGCCGCCGGGCCAACGTACTGTCCATTCGCCCAGAATGAGGGGCAGCTCGTCGTGCAGCACGCGCACAGGATGCACTTGGTCGTGTCGTCGAACTTCTCACGGTCGTCCTGGGTTTGCAGCCGCTCGCGCCCATCCGCCGGGGTAGGCGTGTCGTTGACGAAGAACGGCATGACGCTGCGATAATGATCGAAGAACGGCTCCATATCGACGACCAGATCTTTAAGCACAGGCAAACCGAGGATCGGTTCGATCTGCATCTTGGTGCCAACATCGCGCACCAGCACCTTGCAGGCCAGGCGGTTGACGCCGTTGATGCGCATCGCGTCCGACCCGCAGATGCCGTGCGCGCAGGCGCGGCGCAGCGTCAGCGTGCCATCCTGCTCCCACTTGACGCGGTGCAGCAGTTCGAGCACGCGGTCAGTTTCCTCGACCTCGGTCAGATGAAATTCCTGCCAGTAAGGCTTGTTCTTGCCCGGAACTTCCGGATTAAAGCGTCGAACTCGAATTGTGACGTCCATGTATCTTTTGCTTTCGGCTTCGTTATCTCGTCTCGTGTCCTCTGGCTGTGGATGCGGTATGCGCGATCAATAGGAGCGCACTTTCGGCTTGAAGCGGTCGTCCGTTTCGGCGAGCGATTGATCGACCTTCTTCTTGGTGTTGAGTTCATAGTCGCCCGCGCCGCCATCCGGAGCGAGACCGGGCTTGCGTGAGATGAGCGTGTGTACCATCCAGTTCTCGTCGTCACGCGCTTTGTAGTCTTCACGGCTGTGCGCGCCACGGCTCTCCGTGCGGTTGAGCGCGCTGACGGCGGTGCTCTCTGCCAGGTCGAGCAGGCAGCCCAGCTCCCAGGCTTCGATCACGTCAGTGTTGAACTGGCGGCCAGTATCGTCGATGTGCAGGTCGGTCTGGTAGCGTCGTTTGAGTTCCTGCAAGGTATTCAGAGTCGTTTGCATACCAGATGCTTCGCGGAAGACGCCGACGCCCTCCATCATGGTCTTTTGCATGGCGCTGCGCAGTTCGCCAGGGCGGGTCTTGCCCTTGCTCGTGCGGATGCGCTCGAACTCGGCCTCGATTTCTCGGGCGGGATTGGCGGGCAGGCTGACAAAATCAGCGCCCTTGACGTACTTCGCCATCGCCATGCCGCCGCGCCGCCCGAAGACGACGAGATCGACCAGCGAATTCGTGCCGAGACGGTTCGCGCCGTGGCAGCTGACGCAGGCGACTTCGCCCGCCGCGTATATGCCGGGCATCACCGTCCAGTTGTCATCGAGCACGACCTCGGCATCGACGTTGGTCGGGATGCCGCCCATGGCATAGTGCGCCGTCGGCTGGATCGGCATCGGTTCTTTGACCGGGTCAACACCCAGGTAGGTGCGGCAGAAATCGAGGATGTCCGGCAGTTTCTTCTCGACTGTCTCGCGGTCGATGCGGCGGGTTTCGCCTGCCTCGGCCAGATAGCGATTGACCGTCTCTGGCGTGATGTCCAGGTAGACATAGTCTTTGCCTTTGACGCCGCGCCCCTCACGGATTTCGAGATAGATCGAGCGGCTGATCACGTCACGGCTGGCGAGGTCTTTGATGTTGGGCGCATACTTCTCCATGAAGCGCTCGCCCCGGCCATTAATGAGTACACCGCCTTCGCCGCGAACGCCCTCGGTGATGAGAATACCCATTCTGTAAATGCCAGTCGGGTGGAACTGGAAGAACTCCATATCCTGCATCGGCACGCCGCGCCGCAAGGCAACCGCCGCGCCGTCACCGGTCAGGCTATGCGCGTTGCTGGTGACGCTCCATACACGCCCCCAACCGCCGGTCGCGAACAGCGTCGCCTTGGAATGGAAGACGTGAAATTCGCCCGTACCGAGTTCGACGGCGACGACACCGACGCAAACACCGTTATTGACGATCACGTCGACGACGTGGAATTCGTCGAAGAACTTGACTTCTTGTTTGATGCACTGCTGGTACAGCGTCTGCAAAATCATGTGGCCGGTGCGGTCGGCGGCGTGACAGGCACGACGCACCGGTTTTTCGCCGAAGTTGCTCGTATGGCCGCCGAAGCGCCGCTGGCTGATGCGGCCTTCGTCCGTGCGGTCGAACGGTAAGCCCATAAGCTCCAACTCGATCACGGCGTCAATGGCCTCTTCGGCCAGCACCTTGGCCGCGTTCTGATCGGCCAGGTAGTCGCCGCCCTTGACGGTATCGAAGGCGTGCCAGAGCGGTTTGTCTTCTTCCAGATTGCCGAGCGCCGCGCCGATACCGCCTTGGGCAGTGCCGGTGTGGCTGCGCGTGGGATACAGTTTGCTGATGACGGCGACGTTCGCGCCGCCCTTGCTCGCATAAAGCGCCGCCATCAGGCCAGCGCCGCCAGCCCCGACGACGACCGCTTCATATTGATGTGTTTTCATTACTGATCGCATCTCCGATTCATGTGTCATGGAACAACGAAGAGTCGCTGACGACGGTAGGACTTGCTGAGGCTAAGTTGATAAACGCCTCGTCCAGCCGTGCGTGTCGATCTCTTTATGGCATTCCCAAAAGGTGTGCTTTGGCTTCTTCCGCAAGCTGCACAGCGGTCGTATCGATGGTGCCGAGTAGTGCCAGCACGCCGACGACCAACAGCGCCGTACCACCGATGAAGCAGAGATACACAGCCGCGCGGCGCATGAGCGGCGACGACATGGTGTAATCGGTGATCACGTAGCGCAGACCATTAAAGCCATGCACAGTGACGAGTGCCAACAGCGCAGCATCATAGATGCGCCAGAGCGCGACGCCGCCGATCAAGAAATTCCAGCGCTCGGCCACGTATTCGACGGCTGTGCCGCTGTTGTTGATGCCGTTTGCCAGGATACTGCCGACTTCGGAAACCGGCACGCCAGGGATATTGGCGCTCGCCAGATTGATCTCGAACACGCCCTGCACGATGTGGGCAATCGCCAAGTGGCCGAAAACGAGCGGGATGATGAGCACGCCGCTGATGCGCATGAACGACCACCAGAAGCGTTCCATGCGGCTGCCGCTGCCCTTGCCAACCGAGACATCCTTCTGATTGCCACCGATCAGCCCGTAGAGGCCGGAGGCAAGCACCGCCAGCGCTGCCGCCGCCGCGATGCCGATGGCAAAGCGGAGCATGGCGTTAAGCAGCGTTGGGAAATCGATGAAGAACGCCCCTTCGTTGTAATGGCGCAGCACGTGCCCAAACATGAGAATGAAGGTCGGTATCAGCAGAACAAGCGTGCCCAGCAGGACGTAAGTCGCGGCCTGTTTTTGATGTTTCCACAGGTGCGGACGGCTGTCCAGAATGCTGATGCGCAGCCCGTTGAGCGCGTGATAGACGACGCAGGCCGTCAGCACGAACTCACCAATCGTGAAGATCGGGTGCTGGTAAATAAGGACTTCTTCTTCCCACAGGCCAGGGTAAAAAACCGAATAGGCTACACCAATGACATGAAGGACGAGAAACAAGACGACGCCGAGACCGGCGACGCGATGGAGCACCCAGCTCCACTGCCCTATTGCACCGCGATAGCGCAGCGTCTCAGTGAGGGTGGTGACAAGTGCAGTCACGAGGTTAAACTCCTAGACTTTTGTCGAAAGCGTGCACGCGCCGAGGTGAGAAACCGCCACAATATCATTGGGCGTGGCGAATGCACGACGCTATATTTTGTGCGATTATAGCGCGCGATGACCACGCCGCAACAAAGCATTTGTTCAGCATTGTGCACCACGTTGCCCATCAGCCGAGCACAAGCATCCCCGATGGCGGCAGTTCAACGCGGACGAACGAGCGCCCAAAGAAGGACTCGACCGTTACCGTCCGACCAGTCGGCGGCTGGCGGAGTTGATCGTCGCTCCACGCGCCGTCATAAAGCACGGTCATCAGCGTGCCCGGGGCGTGCAGGGTCGCATCAACCGTCACCAGCGCTGAGCGCGTCTCCAGGCCATGCGAATTGAGCACAATCAGCGCCTCCGTCTCGAACAACAGGCGCGACCAGGCGACGATGTCGCCCTGACGTGGCAGCACGAACGGCTGCCCAAATGCCGGCGCGGTCTCGCGCAGATACTGCCTGCCGCGCCGCAGTGCCAGGCCGACGACATCTTGCCGGCTGCGGACACGGTTCAATGCGGCGATGCGCAGATACGTCGGGTGATCGGGGTCGAAGAAGTGGCAACCTTCGGTCTTGAACGCGCCGAACGCGCCACCGAACATCGCCTCGCGGATGTAACGATCTTCGGCGTAGAGATTCGGCTCGATGCTGAAATCGTGGCGATCCTGCGTGCCATCAAAGGCCTGTTCAGTGCCGTAGTAGACGCAGGGGACGCCGAGTGTGAGCAGCATCGCGCCAACGGCATGGGCGACCTGTTCGTAGCGGGCGGGGATGTTGACTCCGGCGGCAAAACGCCGCTTGGCAGCGCCGACCATGTCGTGATCGTCGATCAGGCTGACGTGATAGCGGCCTGTCTCGCGGTGGCTGCCAAGGATGTCATGCGGCGAAAAGCGAGCGAAGAAAGCCTGTGGGTCGCCCAGGCCTTTGCACATGGCGCGCAGCAGCGTCTTCGACTCGCCGATGTCGAGGATGGCATCGAGGTCGCGCCCCCAGATGTCGAGGTAGCTGCGCTGAAGGTATTCGCCGCCGGTGACTTCGCCGACCATCCAGAAGTTCTCTTTGCCGATGCTCTCGCAGTATTCACGAATGCGGGTGCAAAATTCCTGCGAGGCCTCTTCGCTGATGTGCTTGACCGTATCAATGCGAAAGCCGTCACAGTCCGTCAGCGCGATCCAGTACTGGTAGACGCGGATCAGTCCGTCGAGCACGTGCGGGTATTCATGATTGAGGTCTTTGAGATCGTAGAAATCACCACGGCGGAATTCGGTATCGGGATGAAACGGGTCTTCCCAGCCCGCCGGGTCCCAGTGGAGGATTTGCCCCGCCCGTGTGTACCAATCCGGGTTCTGGAAGTCGTGCGGATAGACTCCATCTTCGAGCGTGCCGATCTGGGGCGTCGGCTGGCCGCTGCCCGAACGCCAGCTGTGGAACGGATAGCGCGGTGAAGGCCGGTAGGCCAGACTCTCGCGCGGCTGACCGGTCATTTCGTCGCGGTAGAACCAGTTGTTGCCGCTGTGGTTGTAGATCACATCGAGCAGCACATAGAGACCGCGCTCGTGAGCGGCATCGACCAGATCGCGCAAATCCTGGCGCGTGCCAAAGCGGGGATCGACATCGAGGAAGTTCTGGATCGCGTAGCCGTGATAGGTCTGCAAATCGGCGCGCTGCTTCCAGATCGGGCCAACCCAGAGCGCGGTGACGCCCAGATCGCGCAGATAGTCGAGCTTGCTGGTAATGCCGCGTAGGGTGCCGCCGACGAACTGCTTGCCCGCCGCCATCCACGTGGCCGTGTCCTGCGCCCTGTGCAGCGCGGGCTGGGTGCGGTCAAAGCGCGGACGTTCAGCCTCGTGGCCGTCGCTGAAGCGGTCGGGCAGCAGAAAGTAGATCACCTGGTCGCGCCAGTCCGCCGGGCTGGGATGGACAGTCCCGCGCGGCCTGAGATCGGCGGCGGCGAGATCGAGCGGGGCAGCAGGCTCAATGATCACAGGCATGGCGCGCTCCATGGATGGGCAAACGATATGTCAGCAGTGTAGCAACGGGCACAGATGTGAGCAAGACGACGTGAGGAATGGCATGAGGACAATAGCTCGAATCCTCGTTCCTGCCCCTATTTCTGCCCATGTTTTCGGAACGTAAACAGCCGTTTAACGATTGCGCTTGTTTGTAGATGATTCTCTAGCGCTCAGGCAGTGAAAGACTACAATAGGGCTGGCGCGGGAAGTGACATTACAGGATAAGCAATGAAGCGCATGGCCGTCATGACGAGCGGCGGCGACGCACCTGGCATGAATGCGGCAATTCGTGCCGTGGTGCGTACTGCCATAGAGCATAATGTTGAAGTTTTCGGCATCCGGCAGGCCTATACCGGACTGCTTAACGGCGATTTTGAACAGTTGACCAGCGCCGAGGTCAGCGGCATTTTGCAGCGCGGCGGCACCATCCTCCAGACCGCACGCTGTGAAGAATTCAGAACCGAGCTGGGGCAGAAAAAAGGGCTGCGGCGGCTCAACGAGAAGGGCATCGAAGCTCTGATCGTCATTGGCGGCAATGGCAGCCTGACGGGTGCGCTCAAACTGCACGAATTGGGCGTGCCGGTCATCGGCATCCCTGGCAGCATCGACAATGACATTTATGGCACCGACATGAGCATCGGCGTTGATTCGACGCTCAATATCATCCTCGACGCGCTCGACCGTCTGCGCGATACGGCGACTTCGCACCAACGCGCCTTTCTCATCGAAACGATGGGGCGCAACTGTGGCTACCTGGCGCTCATGAGCGCGATCCTGGGCGGCGCAGAGATCGTCGTCACGCCGGAAAGACCCAAAACCGTCGAGGAAGTTGCCAACGCGCTCGAAGATGCCTATCTGCGCGGCAAGTCTCATGCCATCGCCGTCATCGCCGAGGGGTCGCCGGTCAAGACTATCGAATTCGTGGATTATCTCAACAATCAAAAGGCGGTCGGTTTCGAGGTCCGCCTGACCATTCTCGGCCACATTCAGCGCGGCGGCAGTCCCAGCGCCTTCGATCGCCTGCTGGCGACGCGCATGGGCGTCCACGCCGTCAACATGCTCCTCGCTGGCGAAAGCGGGATGATGACCGCCATGCAAGGGCGCAAAATCGAAGCGCTGACGCTTGAGGAAGCCGTCAGCCAGCTGCGCCCGATGAACGAAGCCTACTTCGATATGCAGCGCTTCCTCTCACGTTGATGCGGGCGACAAGAGCGGCGTCTATTCCTTATCTGTGCTCACGTCCGCCAGCCGCGCGCGCACCAGCCTGATCAATGCCATCGTCGGCACACGGAGCTGCGTCCCCCGCTGCCCGGCGCTGATCAGGATGTGCTCGTGCTCGGCTGCGGGCTGGTCGAGAAACACCGTCCAGTTTTTCTGGATCAACGCCAGCGCACTGATCCCGCCGACTTTCAGGCCGGTGAGTGCCTCGGCGTCTTTGTGCGCCGCCATGCGCACCTTCTTCTGTCCAGAGATAGCCGCCAGCTTCTTCAGATCGAGGGCACGATCCGACGCGATCATGATCAGCATCGGTTTGCTGCCCTGCTCTGGCTGCGCCACCAGCGTCTTGTAGACGAGATAGGGCGGCAGGCCGAGCACCTCGGCGATTTCCTCGGCGTCGCGCAGATCATCCGGGTAATGCAGCGCTTCGTAAGGGATCTTGTTCTGCTCTAGAATCCGCATCGTGTTCAGTTTGTCTGCCATGCCCTCACTGCTCCCCGCACGTATCTACCGCATACCATCAATAATCGCCCGCTATCGAGTCTCGTACTGGCGCATCGACATTCGCCCGACGAACCCCGGCATGATCCGGTGCGCCCAAACGAGCAGGCGGTCGAACGGGCGCACGAACACCCGCCGCTGCCGCCGTTCCACCGCGCGCACAATAGCCTCCGCCACCTGTTCCGGGCGCATGACCGGCACACCGCCGGCGCGGCTGCTGCGCCCCGCCTGGCCGAGCCGCTTCTGGCTGAATTCCGATTCCGTGCGCCCAACGAGCATATCCGTCACGGTGATGCCGTCGGCCTCTAGTTCCAGCCGCAGCGCGCGCGCCAGACTGCTGACGAAGGCTTTGCTCGCCGCGTAGACCGCCGTGTATGGCATTGTCAATTCTGCCGTTATCGACGAGATCAGGACGATGTGCCCGCGCGTCGCCCGCAGAGCCGGGATGGCCGCGCGCAGGCTGTGGAGCACGCCGTCCATATTGGTGCGCATAACCGTTTCCAGATCATCCCAGTTGGACTCGACTACTGTTCCGCGCTGCCCCAGCCCGGCGTTCGCGATAAGCGCATCAAGCTGCCCGAAGCGCGCCACCGTCCGTTCGACTGCCTGCTGCATCGCCGCGTCATTACGCACATCCGCTTCCAGCGCCAGCAGTTCGCCATGATCGCCGCGCATCATCGCCACCGCCTGCGAGAGTTCCGCCAGCCGTTCCGCCCGCCGCGCCAGCGCTGCTACGTGCCAACCGCGCCGCGCGAACGCCAACGCCGCCGCGTAGCCGATGCCACTCGACGCGCCGGTGATCAAGACGACCCGTCGCTTATCGCTTTCCATGCTCGTGATCATCCTAACTGCTGCTTGAGGTCGCGGATCTTCTGCTCGACTTCACCGACGTTGCCCACTTCGATTTCATCGCTCAAGGATTCAACCGACGTCTGTCTTGCGCCTTATGCCCACATTCTAGCGCTCTTTTCGGCGGCGCTCCACGTGTGGAGCATCCATGAGGCTTAGTGCAGTTGTGTCGGAGTCGTCGGCGCTATCGCAGCGTCAATCGCGATGCAGTTGCAGGAGATCGGAAAAGGGGAGTGAAACGCAAAAGGTCGTGCCTTTGCCGACGCTGCTTGTCACCTGGATGTGCCCATGGTGCTGTTCTACCACCTTCTTGACAATTGCCAATCCCAAGCCGGTGCCGCCCGGATCGGCAGTGCGCGCGTTCGGGGCGCGGTAAAACCGTTGGAAGATGTTGTCGATGTCCTCCGCTGCGATGCCGATGCCTGTGTCGATGATTTCGACCATGACGTTGTCATCGTTCTGTGAGGTCTTGACCGTAACCGACCCCGTTGCGGGAGTGTAGAAAATCGCATTCTCGATCAGGTTACTGAAGGCGCGACTCAGGTCATCTTCGTCACCCAGAATCGTTGGCAGACCATCCATAAACGACTGTTCGAGATGAATATTCCGTTGATGCGCCACACTGTCTATCCGCTGACAAATATCCCGCAGCAGTTTGTTGAGGTCAACATGCGTGATCGTAAATTCTTGCACACTCTCCAGGCGCGAAAGTGTCAGCAAATCGTCGATCATTTTGCCCATGCGCGATGACTGCTGCTGCACCTCATCCAACAGGCGGGCGCGTTTTTCAGGATCATCGACGCGCCCGATCTGATGGATCTTGAGCTTGATCGATGTCAGCGGCGTCTTGAGATCGTGTGTTGCTTCAGCGATGAATTCGCGCAGCAGGTTGACCTTTTCGCGCTCGACCGCGAGCTGCAAACGCGCCTGCTCGGACATTTTCTGCTCAGTAATATCCGTTGTCAGTCCGGCAATCCGGTAAACCTGCCCAGCATCGTTGACGATGGGCATAGCCCGGTCGCGTACCCAACGCATCGAGCCATCCGGGCGCGCGATCCTGAACTCGACATCGTAATTGCCTTCAACCTGCCGGTGTAAGCCCGCCAGTATCCGTTCGCGATCTTCCGGGTGCAGTGAGTTAGCAAACGCAAGCGGGTCCGCCCGCAAGCTCTCGGCGTCGCGTCCCCAGATACGCTCGTACGCAGGATTGACGTAGAATGGCGGCATCAGCGGTTCTGCCAGCCACAGCGCATCTGCCATTGTTTCGGCAATTTGCTGAAAGTAGCTCGCTTCGCGCTGGCGCTCGCCTTCCAACCCTTGCAGCGTGCGGGCTGCATACTCCAGAGCTTCGCGCGTTTCTCCCGCTGAAACGAAAAAGATGTCCAATATGCGCCGTCCGGCGACGCCTTTGTAGTTCGGTAGCTGCGGCGCTACGCGGATGAGATACCAGGCCAGCAGTGGCCACAATACCAGGCTTGAAATGGTCTTTGCCAACACATCGCCCGGCAGCAGATCGATGAAGTCGCTTCGTCCCAGATCGGCGAGAATGCGGAACACAACCGCGTCAGTCCACAGCGCCAGCATCAACGCCAAACCAATCGTCAGCCAGTCAGACAAGCGCTGTGAAAGATTCTTCATCCCTTGATAGCTGATCACGATTACGGCCATATCCGCCGCAAATGTCACCAGGGATGCAGCGGTCACACGCAGGTCGGGTTCCAGAAACGCGGCGATGTCGTCGACCGTCAGCATGTTAAAGGAGCCGGCACCCGGCAGCGTCAGGTGAATCCGGTAGAGCAGGAGCAACAGCGATACCGTCACGGTCACTACCAACACCGATACCACCAACATTCGTGCTGGTGGCGCACCATCCGCCACGTAAATCACGAGCAACGCCGCCAGTACCGCTGGTACTAACGTGCTGACGGTCATAAACATGACGAGGCCAGGAAAAGGCTCGATGTAGATACCCATCTGGCTTTGTATCAGTGCCGTCATCGCACCGGTGCAAACCAGCAGGGGCGCAAAACCGAAACGCGGGCTGAGCGCGTGCAGCAGCAGCACCAGCCCGCCGATGAGCAAGATGTGAACCACCAGCAGCGCCAGATTTATGAGCGATGCATCCATGTAGCTGCCTGAAAAATGGTTTTTGAGCGACTCAAACCATGAGTCCAGTATAGTGGAATTATTTCATCATTTATATCAAAGATTCGGTGGATTCCTCAATCTTTCTTATCCCATAGGCGAACTGCACCAGAAGTCGCTGAAGGCAATCAGACGCAGAGCGCGAGCCAACTGTCCAACCCGCTCGTGCGCAGATGCGTTATCATTCGCTGGCAATAAGCCTGAGCCTCATCCGGGCCACATCACTGTCTGTTAAGTGGTCGCACTGTAGAAAGACTGAGGGAAGCGCACATGTTCAAGGTTGGCATTCTCGGCGCGGGCAGCATGGGCATGACGCACGCTACCGGTTGGGCACAGACTCCCGCACATTTCGTCGGCGTCCACGCGCTCGATGCGGAACGCGCAGCAGCGATGGTTGCGCAGCATGGCGGGCACACCTACGATAGTCTCGACGCGCTGCTGGCGGACGTGGACTTGATCGACATCTGCACGCCGACACATCTCCATCACGAGATGGTCTTGCAGGCCGCCGCAGCGGGCAAACACATCATCTGCGAGAAACCGCTGGCGCTGAATGCCGCTCAAGGCGCGGAGATGATCGACGCCTGCCGCCGCGCCGGCATCACCCTGCTGGTCGCGCACGTCGTCCGCTTCTTTCCGGAATACGCCGGAGCACAGGCCATCGTCAGCCGGGGCGACATCGGCGACGTGGCCGTTATCCGTCTGACACGGTGCAGCTACCAGCCACGCCTCGCCGCCGATAACTGGTTCCTCGACCCGGCCAAGTCCGGCGGCATGATGCTCGACCTGATGATCCACGACTTCGACTATGCACGCTGGATCGCCGGGGAGGTCGAGAGCGTCTACGCGCGCAGTGTGCGTGGTCGTCAGCCGAACGCGCCGGAAGACTACGGCATCGCCATCCTGCGCCATACGAGCGGCGCGATCAGCAATGTCGAGGGCGGCTGGGCTTACCCACCGCCGATGTTCCGCACCGCGCTCGAAATCGCCGGGAGTGCCGGTTTGATCGAGCATCCCGCCGGCAGCTCAATGCCGCTCAGTCTCCACCTCAAGGCAACGGCGGGCGGCGATGTGGATGCGGTCGGCATCCCCGGCAGCCCGCTCGACGAAAGCCCGTACACGACCGAGATCAAGCATTTCTACGAAGTTATCGCCCATGGCGTCACGCCCCGTGTCAGCGCTGAAGATGGGCTGGCTGCCCTGCGCATCGCCCTGGCCGCACGCCAATCGGCTCAGACCGGGCGCGCCGTGCGCATCGAGGAGGTTTAATCATGCGGATTGGCATACTCAGCTTTGCGCATCTCCACGCGGAAGCCTACCTGGGCGCGCTGCAAACCATGTCCGATGTCGAGGTGATCGGCCTGGCCGACGAGAACGTCGAGCGCGGGCGTCACTTCGCCGGGCAGTTCGGCGTCCGCCAGTTCGCAGATTACAATGCACTCCTGAGCGAGCGCCCCGATGCGGTGATCATCACCTCGGAGAACGCGCGCCATCTGCCGCTCGTGCGCATGGCGGCGGATGCAGGCGCGGCCATCCTGTGCGAAAAACCGCTCGCGACCACACTCGATGACGCCCGCGCTATCGTCGAGGTCTGCCACGCGGCGGGCGTCTCGCTCATGACCGCCTTCCCGATGCGTTTTAGCACACCTGCCGTCGAGATCAAGAAGCTGATCGACGGCGGCGGTCTCGGCCACATCTACGGCTGCAACGCGACCAACCAGGGATCGCTGCCGGAGTTTCACCAGTCGGAGCATCTGCCCTTCCTCAAGCGCGATTGGTTCACCGATCCGCTGCTGGCAGGCGGCGGCGCGGTCGCCGATCACGTCGTCCATCTGGCCGATCTGCTGCGCTGGTATTTGGCCAGCGAGATCAGCGAGGTCTACGCCGTCACCAACCAGATCCTGCACAAGGGCAAGGTGCAGGTTGAAACCGGCGGCCTGATCATGCTCAGTTTCGCCAATGGCACGTTCGCCAGCATCGATTGCAGTTGGAGCAAACCCGCCTACTACCCGACCTGGGGCGGCCTGGCGCTCGAACTCGTGGCCGAAAAAGGGCTGGCGACGATGGACGCCTACCGCCAGGTGATGACCGTCTACAGCGACCGCGTCGGACGCCCACAGTATGCCTATTGGGGATCGGACGCGAACGCCGGGATGCTGCGTGACTTCATCGCCGCCGTGAACGACAAGCGCGCCCCGGCAGTCAGCGGCGAAGACGGCCTGCGCGCGGTCGAGGTCGTGCTTGCCGCCTACGAATCCGCGCGCACAGGCCAACCGGTCAGCTTAGGCTGAACATCAGCCGCAGGTGAATTCGGGCGCAGCGCTGTTGATGTCGCTGCCGCCCGGCAGCAGGATGCTGCAGCGCACGTCGGTCGTCACAACCACGTCGACGCCTTCTTCGCCCAAACGGTTCATCAAGTCCTGGAGTTGATCGCCCAGCCCTTGATCCGGCGAGGTCAACTGACGGCTAATAAACAGGTGGCACAGGCTGTTCGGGCGCGCCTCGCTGTAGGTCACACAGAAGACGTTCAGCGTATCCAGCGCCAGATTGCTCGTGTTGATGTTGACCAGGGCTGTCGCACCAGTCTCAGGATGCGCGACGAACAGCGCTGCCTTGTTGCCGATGTTGGTGATGCCCTCTTCGGGCGCGTAATAGAGCGACCAACCGCTCGCCAGCGGCCACGATTGAATCAGTGTCCCGGCGGGCGCATCCTGTGCCGCGACCGGCGCGGATGCACCGATCACCAGTGCCACACATATCAGCATCAACACACCGGTGATAAGTCTGCCTACCATTCGAACCTCCGCTTTGTAAATCTGAAACCACTTCTTTCTACGGGGTTCGCAGCGCTGGGGTTGTAACAGTTTGATCTCACCGTGCGTGAGTTTGCCATACTCGTGTTCGCTGAAACAGAGGTTGCAACAGGTCTTTTGATCGTAAAAAGCTGATTAAGCACATGAATTTGAATAAAAATTAATAAAAAATTGGGTTTTGTTAAGTTCTTGTCGTGATGCTTATCGTAAATAATGTAATTAACCTCTGAAGTGTTCAGGCAATCCATTTCATGGTTACTTGCAAACTATGACGTGTGATCATGCCTTGAACCAATATGGAAAGGATCTTCACATGCGTACGAAACCCCGCCGAATGAAGCAGGCACAGCTATTGTTGGCGGCGATTGCTGTGCTGCTGGCAGTGGGACTGCTGGCGGCCTGCCAGCCAGCAACTGACGAACCCCAATCAGCACAGGCGAATGATAGCCCGCTCGTCATCGGGGCATCCCTCCCGCTCACAGGGCGATTTGAAGATTCCGGCAACGCTGCCAAGGGCGGCTACGAAGTCTGGGCTTCAATGGTCAACGAAGCAGGCGGAGTGTTAGGCCGTCAGGTCGAGCTTCGGTTTTTGGACAACGGCAGTGACCCGGATACGGCCGTCGCTGACTACGAAAAACTGATCGGCGAGGATAAGGTCGACCTGGTGGTTGGGACTTTCTCAAGCCTGCTTGTGATTCCGACATCGCAGGTCGCGGCAGATCATGGTTACGCCTATGTCGAACCGGCAGGCGGCGCGCCTGACGTTTTCAATCGAGGCTTGAACAACCTCTTCTTTGCTCAGCCGGCGCAATCCGTGCGCCAGGCCGACCCGTTTGCACTGTATGTCCTGGGCTTGCCGGAAGCCGAACGCCCGAAAACGTTCGCCGTTGTCGCGCTCGACGACCCGTTCACACTCGGTGTGGCGGACCGCCTGACGGCTTTGCTCAACGAAGGCGGTCTGGAGCTGGTGCTCGATACGACTTATTCCGAAGACACGACCGATTTCTCGGACATTGCCGCCCAGGTAGCAGATCTCGATCCCGACCTAATCGTGGGCGCGACACAGCTGGTCGATTCGATCGGCCAGATCCAAGCCTACCAGGCAGCCAATTACCAGCCGCGTTATGCCTACTTCACCAATGGCCCCACCGTTCCCGGTGCGTTTCACGAGGCCTTGTCGACCGCGACACAAGGTATCTTTTCGTCAGTCTCATGGTTCCCAGAGGCCAAAGGCTTTCAGAACGCCGACTTCGTGACCAAATACGCAGAAATGTTTGGCGTAACCATGGGGGAGATTCCTGAAGATGCGGCCAACGCTTTCACCGTCGGTCAAATCCTTGTTCAAGCTGTGGATCGCATCGAATCGCTCGACAATGCAGCCCTGATCGAGGAATTGCATCGAGGGACATTTGACACAATCGTGGGCTCGCTCAGCTTCGATGAAACCGGCGCTCCGCAAGGCAATTACATGCTGCTGCAATGGCAGGGCGATAACTTCGTTATCGTCGGGCCGAGCGACCGCGCTGAGACAGATCCGGTATCGCCGAAACCAGAATGGTAAGTTCCGGCATGTGCTCAGAAGGCATGGTATCTGAGGGCACGATCTGTTGTACCCCCGGGCCGAAGCAAATGGTCTCAATGTTCGTTTCGGCGACCGCTCGCTTCTGGATCGCCTGCCAAGCACTCGATTGAAACAGGAAGAGAGTACACGCTATGTGGCAAAGTCTACGTTTACGCCTCACCATCATCTTTATCGGTCTGGCTGTCGTTCCGGTTATGATCGTCGGTCTCTTCCTCGCTCAACGCGGTTTTGCGGCTGAGCAGGAGCAGGCACTTGACCTGCAACGCCAGGTCGCCCAGCGTGTCTCTGCAGAACTCGACGCTTATCTGCAAGGCGTGGAAACCAACTTGCAGTCGATCGGTGACGAACTCAGAGGCCTGGAGCAGCCAGATCGCGCGCAGCAGTTAAGTATCTTGCTCAATGCCCTGAATACGGGGACGTACCGCAACCTCTACGAAGGATTGATCCTGCTTGACCGCGATGGTCACGAACATCTTCACGTCACCCGCAACGAAATCGTCAACAGCGATGTCGTCGTTGATCGCAGCGCCGCGCCGGAGTTTACGCAGCCAAGTTCCACTCGTGAAACTTACGTCGCACACGCGTACTATGACGAGGCGACCAGCCAGGCATTGGTGACCATCGCTATTCCGATGTACAGATTGCGCAGTGTCGAGCTCAGCGGCGTGTTGGTCGCGGATGTGCGTCTGAATGCGATCCGTAACATGTTGGCCGGTCTTCAAGTCGGCGATAATCAGATGGTGTACGTCGCCGACGAAGATGGACATGTCGTCGCACGTCGCGATGTGCCTGTTGCCGCCGAAGAGGCGTCACCTGCATTCTCGTCGGTAGATGGCCGCGGGACCGGTTTGGATGGAACGGATGTCCTCTTCGCGACCGATAACGTGGAGTTCGGCGGCCACACGTTTACGGCCGTGGCCGAACGCTCCGTGGACGATGCGCTCGAGTCAGCCCAGAATGGTCTGCAGGTGTCCGGTATGGTTACGGCACTCGCGCTTCTCGCCGCAGGCGCCCTTGTATTCGTGACGGTACGCCAGGTCGTGCGCCCGATTGAAAGGCTTTCGCGCACAGCGCAAGACATTCGCGACGGTAATCTGGAAGCCAGAGCCGCAGTCACCAGCCAGGACGAAATCGGCACGCTGGCCCAATCCTTCAACGACATGACCGCGCGCCTGCAGGAAATGATTATTTATCTGGAAGATCTCGTGGAAGAGCGTGTCCGCGACCTCGCCCTTGCGTCGGATGTGTCGCGGCAGATCACGACGGAATTGGATTTCACGAAACTGCTTTCAGAAGTCGCCGATCTGACAACCACCTCATTTGACCTGTATCACACCTCGATCTTCCTCTTCGATGACGACGACCAGACGATCACGCTGCGTCAGGGCACTGGCGAAGTTGGCGAACAAATGGTCGCTGGTGGCAAACAATTCCGTCTCAGCGATCAAGGCCTTGTGCCCCAGGCAGCGCGCGACCGGCAGATTGCCCTTTCGAACGACGTTCTGGCGAATCCTCATCACTTCAAGAATCCGCTGCTTCCGGAGACACGCTCAGAACTGGCGCTGCCGATGATGTATGGTAATCAGCTTGTGGGTGTACTCGATCTGCAATCGCAAACAGTAGGCCGGTTCGACGACGAAGACGTCAAGATCATGACCACACTCGCGGAGCAGATTGCCATTGCCGTTCGTAACGCAGCCCTGTTTGAAGAAGTCGAACGTGTCAGCAAAGTCAAGTCCGCGTTCCTTGCCAGCATGTCACACGAGCTGCGCACGCCGCTCAACGCCATCATCAACTTCACCAAGTATGTCGCCAAAGGCTCTGCCGGCCCAGTCAACGATGAGCAAAGAGAGAGCCTGAACGAAGTCATCGACAGCGGCAAACATCTGCTTAACCTGATCAACGATGTGCTGGACATGTCGAAGATCGAGTCAGGCTCTCTCAACCTGTTTGTCGAAGACAATGTCGACCTCAAGCCGGTCATCCAGGCAGTTGCTGCAACCGGGCGCACTCTGCTTCAGGACAAGCCAGTCACCGTACAAGTAGACGTTCCAAACAGCTTGCCACTGGTCAAAGCAGACCGGCAGCGTATTCTCCAGGTGTTGCTCAACGTTATGTCGAACGCCTGCAAGTTCACGGAAGACGGCAGCATCACGCTGCGCGTCAACCAGGGCGATGATGAAATCATCTTCGCAGTTCAAGACACAGGCGCAGGCATTGCACCACAAGACCAGCAGGCTGTTTTCGAGGCGTTCAAACAGACCGAGACTGGGTTGCGCCAGGGCGGCGGCACCGGCCTTGGAATGCCAATTTCAAAGAGTCTCATCGAGGCGCATGGTGGGCGCATCTGGTTGGAGAGCGAACTTGGCAAGGGGACGACTTTCTATATCACGCTGCCCGTAAACTCGACCGTGCTAGAGCCATCGCTTATAACCTGAGGGAAGAGAGGAAGCCAATGTATCAACAGCCAGTAGTCCTCTATGTGGAGGATGAAGAACGGAGTCGCAAGGTCATGCGTATGATCGCCAGCGACATGGGCCTATCGACTGTCACCATCTTTGAGAATAGCCAGGATTTTCTGCCACGCGCGCTGGCACTTGATCCGAGGCCGGATGTCATCTTCCTGGACATCCACATGAAGCCCTTCACGGGTTTTGAGATGCTGGAAATGCTGCGCCAGACACCGCAGTATGAACATACACCGATTGTCGCCATGACCGCCAGCGTCATGAATGAAGAAGTGCAGCAGCTTCGCACAGCCGGTTTCGACGGCTGTCTGGCAAAACCGCTCGATATGGACACGTTTCCAGAGAGTCTCAACCGGATCGTCATGGGTGAGCAAATCTGGCGTATCTTCTCGTAGCCCTAGAGGACCATGTCATGTTCTTGAACCAGAAACGCATTTTCATAGTCGAAGACGACATGCGCAATCGCATCGTCTACAAGATGATCCTCCAGAATACGCACAAGGCCATTCTGGAATTCGACCGCTGGGGGGCCGACGGCATGGCCCACCTGGAGAAATTCGCCCCCGTCGACCTGATTGTCCTCGATCTGATGTTCTTGATGGGCGGCATCAGCGGTTATGAAGTCTTCGATCAAATCAAAGCCCGTGAGGAATTTGCCCACGTGCCGATTGTCGCCGTCTCTGCTGCCGAACCGTCATCGGCCATGGCAAAGACACAGCAAAAGGGTTTCAATGGGTTCATCGCCAAGCCCGTCGAAGATGAACTCTTTGCGGAACAACTCGCCGATCTCATTGCCGGCAAAGAAGTCTGGTATGCGGGCGAACGCTTTGCGGGCGCTCAACGTTAACTACAGGAGTCAGAAGTGAAACAACCGCACGCGCTCATTATCGAAGACAACACGAAGAATGCCCAAATCCTCAAACTGCTTCTCACTGAGCAGGGGATAAGTTCGACGCAGGTCACAAATCCCAGGAACCTCGACGCAACACTGGCGACTCTCGGGCAAGTCGATGTCGTCCTGCTCGATCTGGAAATGCCAGGGCTTAACGGCTACCAGGTCTTCGAGTATCTCAAGGCAGACCCACGCTTCCAGAATGTCCCGATTGTCGCCTGCACCGTCCATTTGAGCGAGATGCACACGGTCTTCCAGCAGGGCTTCCACGGCTTTATCGGCAAGCCGCTCGATCCCGACAAATTCCCCGATCAACTTGCGCGGATTCTCAACGGGCAGCCCGTGTGGGAAACGGCATAGCTCATCATTTGCGATCATCAAGACGGGGGTTTTGTGCCCCCGTCCGCGATGCATGTTTCCCATCCGGCTGCAACGCCGGTCACATCGTCATCCCGCAGCCTGAGGTTGCCGCTGCAGCGCGACCACTATGATGTTAGTGTCCCTCTTCGGGCGCGTAATAGAATCGCCAGCCGTTCGCGAGCGGCCCCGATGAATCTGCTTCCCGGCGGGCGCACCCTGTGCCACGACCAGCGCTGACAGACTGGCCAGCGCCAGCATCTGCACGACGACGATCAACATCAGATAGCCGAAGCGCCGCTGCTGTCGATTGAACATAGGACTGCCTCCATAGGATGGTGATTCATTTCCCAATCCTATATGGATGCCCCATGCCCGGCGTTGCGCCGAAGTGTCGCCCGCCTACTGGCCGACGACCTGGTAGATCTGGATCAGGTTGCCGCAGGTGTCATCCAGCACAGCCAGGATCGTTGTCCCCATGTTGGTCGGCTCCATCGTGAACTCGACGCCCAGCCCTTTCAGCCGTTCGTACTCCTTGTGGACGTCGTCCACCTCGAACGCCGTGAACGGGATGCCATCCCGCACCAGGGATTCCTTGAGCGCCTTCATAGCCGGGTAGTCGGCGTTCGGTTCCAGCAGCAGTTCGACGCCGTTCGGGTCGTCGGGCGAGACAACCGTCAGCCAGCGTGCGCCTCCACCGAGCGGAATGTCGCGCTTTTTGACAAAGCCGAGAATGTCTGTGTAGAAGTGCAACGCCTTGTCATAATCGCCAATCGAGACGCTTGTCAGCTTGATTTTCACGTGAGTGATCCTTTCTTCAGCATGGTTGTTGCTGTCCGGCAATCGAGCTGTCGAAATTCACTTGGACTGAGGCCAAACCGACGCTTGAACGCCTTGCCGAAAGCGGCGTGCGTATCGTAACCTGCCGCGAGCGCCACCTCGGTGATATCCACCGCACCCGCACGCAGCTTACGACCCGCACGTTCCAGGCGCGCATCGCGAATGTAGGCGGCGAGACTTTGCCCGGTTGATGCTGCGAACAAGCGATGCAGATGAGGCACGGAAAACCCGGCCACTGCCGCCAACACTTCACGATTAAGCGGCTCATCCATGTGATTACGGATGTAGCGCTGCACGTCTTCGATGCACGGGTGATGCGGTTGGAGGTCTGGCACGTCAATCAACATGGGCCTATCATAGCTGGACAGAACGTTCGTTCGCTATTCCAAATGTATCATGTCTGCGGGCTTTCCGGCGGCGAGGTGGTGTGGCGCCGCAACTCGACCGCTGTGATGCAGGTCGCCAGCCAGACGCCCCCGGCGATGAAACCGCCGATCACGTCGCTCAGGTAATGCACACCGAGCGCCATCCGGCTGATCCCGATGAGCACGATGGCGAGCGCCGCGAAGAAAACCACCAGGATGCGCACGTAGTGATTCTTGACGTAGACGCCGATCAAATAGGCCAGCATTCCGTACGCGATCAGTGAGATCATTGAGTGCCCACTGGGGAAGCTGTAGTAAACCTCCAGGGCGAATGGATCAGCAAACATCGGGCGGGGACGCGCAAACAGTGTCTTGAGCAGCAGATTCAAGACCTGCCCGCCTGCTAACGCCACGATCCACATCGTCAGATACAGCCACTGCCGACGCACAGCCAACACCAGCGCGATCACGGCGCAGGCCGGGAAAAGAATCTGATAGCCGAACAGGCTGATGATCTTGTAGATCTGGATTGTATTGGCATCGCTGATCTGATGCAGCTCGTTCGCCAGCGCAATATCAACCTGGACAAGACGGCTTTGTTCCAGCACATCCTCTGCCAGGGCAGCGAACAACACGAGGCACAGAACACTCACCAAGAATCCAAGCAGGACGCGGATGCTGAACCGTCGTGTCCAGCGTGCAATCCAGTCACTCATGGTCGGGTGCACATTCAGCGCTGGTTTTGTGCCAGCGCGAGAACCGCGCTTCCCCTCTTAAACTACGCGCCATTGTTTTGTGGCAAGCCTGCACGCCCGTGTTATTCTCCAACCGCCACATCATCGTCAAGATGGCCGTTGGCATTCACCGCCGTTGCATCCGGCTCGTTCATGATCGCGATGCCGACGATCTCATCGCCGTCCGCCAGATCCATCACGCGTACGCCAATGGCACTGCGGCCTGTTTCGCGGATCTGTTCCAGCCGCGTGCGCAGAACGATGCTGTTGCGCGTGATCAGCAGGATGTCGTCGCTTGGATCAATACAGCGCATACCGATGATCGGCCCCGTGCGCTCATCGCGTTTCAACGTGCGGATACCGCTGCCATAACGCCCCTGCATCCGGTATTCGCTCAGTTCGGTGCGCTTGCCGTAGCCATAGGCGGTGATCACCAGCACGTGGGTATCGTCTGCCTCGACCACGTCCATCCCGGCGACCATATCGCCGTCGTCCAGCCGGATCGCGTTTACGCCCGCCGCAGGCCGCCCCATGACACGGACTTTGCTTTCGTGGAAGCGGATGCTCTGCCCGCCCTCGGTCACGATGATAATGTCCTGGTCGCCGTCCGTATATTTCGCCCATGACAGCGTGTCCTCGTCGTCCAATCCCATCGCGATCAAA
The DNA here is from genome assembly GCA_023382675.1 of Anaerolineae bacterium. Taxonomy (GTDB): domain Bacteria; phylum Chloroflexota; class Anaerolineae; order Aggregatilineales; family Phototrophicaceae; genus Flexifilum. The sequence goes on along the minus strand of JAHDWN010000022.1, from coordinate 88,317 downwards.
CCGCTGGAACGCACCGATTCGAACTCGTCGAGCATCACGCGCTTGATGCGCCCGCGCTGGGTCGCCATCACCATGTAGCCCTGCTGATCGAACGACGGCACCGGCACAATCGCCGTGATGTGCTCGTCCGGGGCGAGCGCCAGGATCGCCTGGATGAGCGTGCCCTTGGCCGAGCGGCTCGCCTCCGGGATTTCATAAGCGCGCTCGCTGTAGACCCGCCCCTTGTTGGTGAAAAACAGGATCGTGTCCAGGCTGTTGGCGCTCACCAGGTCTTGCAGGCCGTCTTCCTCTTTCGTCATCATGCCGATGACGCCCTTGCCGCCGCGCCGCTGTGAGCGATAGGCGCTGCCCGGCACACGCTTGATGTAACCGTAAGTCGTCATCAGGATGGCGACTTCTTCCTCACGCACCAGGTCGGCCTCGTTGAATTCGACGTTGACGCCGTAGACGACGTTCGTGCGGCGCTCATCGCCGTACGAATTCGCCAGATCGACCACATCCTCACGGATCACGGCCAGGATCTTCGTTGGCGAGGCCAGCAAATCTTCCAGATAGGCGATGCGCGCCATCACTTCGTCGAATTCATCTTTGAGTTTCTGCTGTTCCAGGGCGGCCAGGCGGCGCAACTGCATTTCCAGGATGGCGTTCGACTGCAATTCGCTCAGATCGAAGCGCGACATCAGCGCTTCCCGCGCGGCATCGACCGTCTCGGCGCTGCGGATCGTCTGGATGATGCGGTCGAGGCTGGAGAGCGCCTTGAGCAAACCCTCCAGGATATGTGCGCGGGCGCGGCGCTTCTCAAGCTCGAACTGCGCGCGGCGCACGACCACATCATAACGATGCTCGACGTAAATCTGCAACGCGCGGCGCAGACTCAGCGTGCGCGGCTCACCGTTGACCAGCGCCAGCATCTGGATGCTGTACGTGCTCTGGAGTTGGGTGTATTTGTAAAGCTGATTCAGCACCTTGCGCGGCTGCGCGTTCGGTTTGAGTTCGAGCACCAGCCGCATCCCACGGCGGTCACTCTCATCGCGCAGGTCGGAAATATGCGTCAACCGATCCTCGCGCACCAGCGCCACAATCCGCTCGATGATGGCGAGCTTGCTCACCTGGTAGGGGATTTCGGTCACGACGATGCGGAAGCGACCGTTGCGCCCTTCTTCGATGTCTGCCTTTGCTCGCACCACGACGCGCCCGCGCCCGGTGGCATAAGCTTCCTTGAGTTCGTCGTTGGCGACGATCATCGCGCCGGTCGGGAAATCCGGACCGTGGACAAACTCCATCAACGCATCAACCTCGATGTCGTTGGCTGTATCCCAATGATCGATGATGTGGACGATAGCGCCGGCCAGCTCGCGCAGGTTGTGCGGCGGGATGTTGGTGGCCATGCCGACGGCGATGCCGGATGCGCCGTTGAGCAGCAGATTTGGCAGACGGGCAGGCAGCACCAATGGTTCCTGCTGAGTGCCATCGTAGTTGTCGCCGAAATCGACCGTGTTCATGTCGATATCGACCAGCAGTTCCTCGGCGATTTGCGCCAGTCGTGCCTCGGTGTAGCGCATGGCTGCCGGGCTGTCACCATCGACGCTGCCGAAGTTGCCCTGGCCATCGACCAGCGGGTAGCGCAGCGAAAAGTCCTGCGCCATACGTGCCATCGCGTCATACACGGCGGCGTCGCCATGGGGGTGATATTTACCCAGCACTTCGCCGACGATACGCGCGCTTTTCTTGTACTGGCTGTTGGCGCGAATGCCCATGTCGTACATGGCGAACAGAATCCGGCGATGCACCGGTTTCAAGCCGTCCCGCGCATCGGGCAGCGCGCGAGCGACGATCACACTCATTGCATAGTCGAGGAAGCTGCCCCGCATCTCATCGTTGATGCTGATCGGGCGAATGACACCAATCGTCTCCATAGCTTTCAGGCGTGAGGCAGGATACTGGCAGGTACTGCCACGCACTGCGCTCCTTTCGTCATGTCACCGTCGTTTGTCTTGGTCTACTGCATAAATGGACACAGGCGCCGCCCCCGAAAATGAGGTGCGCTGGTGCAAAGAATCCTGAGGAAGTGGATATATGTCCATGTACGCATTTTACCACAGAATCGGGTGTTTTTGGAACGGTCAGCCACACGCGAAAGCCCTATAAAAACCGGGGGCTGGCACTGCCAACCCCCGATCTTGCTTGTTCGTCTATTTGCAGCCAAAAGCTGACAGCCGACCGCCGAAAGCCATCTAGCCTGCCGCCTGATCCTGGCGCATGTGGCAGTTCTTGTATTTCTTGCCGCTGCCGCACCAGCACGGATCGTTGCGCCCGAGCTTGGCGCTGGTTTTGCGCACCGGCTGCGGTTTGCTCGTCTGCGTCGCGCCCGGGCGAACGGCCTGCACCTGCTGCAAACGCCGGGGGGCCGCCTGGATCTGCGGCTGGCTGACCTGCACGCGGAAAATGTCACGCGCCGCCTGATGCCGCACCGACTCTTGCAGTTCGTCGAACATGGCGAAGGCTTCGATCTTGTACTGCACCAACGGATCTTTCTGAGCGATGGCCTGCAAGCCGATACCTTCGCGCACAATGTCGAGATCGGTCAGGTGCCGCCGCCAGTGCCAGTCGATGGCGTTCAGCATAATTAAGCGCTCGGCGCGGGGCATGACCTCATCGCCCAATTCTTTGCGTTTGCCTTCGTAGGCCTGTTCTGCGCCGTCGAGCAGCAGCGCCTCGAGCGCATCCAGATCTTTGCCCTTCATCGTATCCGGCGTGATCTCGGCGGGCACAGGGTAGATTGCCAGCAGCTTCTGGTAGAGGCCGTCGAGATTCCACTGATCTTGGGTCACGCCTTCGGGCGCGAACTCGTCCAGCAGGTCGCCGATCAGCTCACCGACGATACCGAGGTATTCCTCACGCATGTCACTCTGTTCCAGCAAGTGGTGGCGCTGCCCGTAGATGATCTCGCGCTGTTTGTTGACCACGTCGTCGTATTCGAGGATGCGCTTGCGCACGTCGAAATGATAGCCTTCCACGCGAACCTGAGCCTGCGCAATCGACTTCGATACCAGCGAGTGCTCGATGGGTTCGTCTTCGGGGATCTTGGCCCAGTTCATGAAGTTCTTGACGCGGTCGCCCCCGAAGCGCTTCATCAGGTCGTCTTCCAGGCTGAGGAAGAAGCGCGACTCGCCGGGATCGCCCTGGCGTCCCGAACGGCCACGGAGCTGGTTATCGATGCGCCGCGCTTCGTGGCGTTCCGTGCCGAGCACGAACAGGCCACCCTGCTCGATCACCAGTTTCTTGTCGCGTTCGCACTCGGCCAGCGCGGCAGCATAGGCTTCCGCCCACTGCTCCGGCGTCGCCTGGGTGATCTCAATGCCTTGCTTGTGCAGACGATCGCGCGCCATCCCTTCCGGGTTGCCGCCGAGCAGAATATCGACACCACGACCGGCCATGTTGGTCGCAATCGTGACTGTGCTGGGCCGCCCGGCCTGGGTGATGATCTCGGCCTCGCGCTCGTGCTGCTTGGCGTTCAGCACCTGATGGTCGATGCCCTCGCGCTTGAGCTGCTTGCTCAGGCGTTCGCTCGTCTCGATGGCGACCGTGCCGACCAGCACCGGCTGCCCGCGCGACTGCCGCTCTTTGATCTCGTTGACAATCGCCTTGAACTTGGCGCTCTCGGTCGCGTAGATCAGGTCTTCGTAGTCCTGGCGGATCATCGGCTTGTGCGTCGGGATGGCAACGACTTCGAGATCGTAGATCTTCTCGAATTCCTCGGCCTCGGTCAGCGCCGTACCGGTCATGCCTGACAGCTTGTCGTACATGCGGAAGAAATTCTGGAAGGTGATCGTCGCCATCGTCAGGTTTTCACGGCGGATCTCGACGCCTTCCTTGGCTTCAATCGCCTGGTGCAGACCTTCCGAGAAGCGGCGGCCATACATCAAGCGCCCGGTGAACTCATCGACGATGATCACCTGCCCGCCCTGAACGATATATTCTTTGTCGTTGTGATAGAGCGCGTGCGCACGCAGCGAATTATCCAGATAAGGGATCATGTCCGCGTTTTCCGGGCTGTAGATGTGGTCGATGCCCAGCGCGCGTTCGACCCGCTCAACACCGCTGTCGGTCAGGAACACAACGCGATCTTTGATGTCAACCACGTAGTCGCCGTCCGGGTCTTCCGCCTCGATGCTTTCATCGCTGCTCGGCTTGAGCGTGCGCACGATCTGCGCAAATCGCTTGTAGTGATCTGACGGCAGATCGGCCTGGCCGCTGATGATCAGCGGCGTTCGCGCCTCGTCAATCAGGATGTTATCGACCTCGTCGACGATGGCGAAGTTCAGCGGGCGCTGCACAAGTTGAGCCGTTTCGACCACCATGTTATCGCGTAGATAGTCGAAGCCGAACTCGTTGTTCGTGCCGTAAGTCACGTCGGCGGCATAAACGTCGCGGCGGCGCGCAGGGCGCAGGTTCTGAAAGCGCGCATCGTCGGATGGATAGGTCGGGTCATAAAGAAACGAGCCGGCGTCTGGATCGCCGGATGGCGAATTCTGGATAACCCCGGCAGACAGGCCGAGCAGATGATAGATCGGCCCCATTGTCTGCAAGCCGACCTTGCTCAAGTAGTCGTTCGGCGTGACCAGATGTGCACCTTTGCTTTCGAGCGCGTTGAGATAGAGCGAGAGCGTGGCGACGAGCGTCTTGCCTTCGCCGGTCTTCATCTCGGCGATCTTGCCCTCGTGGAGCACGATACCACCGATCATCTGCACATCATAATGGCGTAGTTTGGTCGTCCGCACCGAGGCTTCGCGAACGGCGGCGAAGGCTTCCGGCAGCAGGTCGTCCAGTGTTTCCCCCTGGGCCACCCGCGAGCGAAACTCATCGGTCTTAGCGCGCAGCTCGGCATCGCTGAGCTGCTGCATCGCGGGTTCCAACGCATTGATCGTATCGACGACCGTACGGTATTTCGCCAGTGCGCGTTCTACCGGATTTCCGGCGACCATACTCACCAGATTCTTGAACATAATGCCTCGGTTCTCACAGACAACGTGAGCTACAAGCCGAACGAGCAGTTTCGCATTATAACATAGCAGTATTGGCGATCTGTTAGAGAAGCGTTCACATTCACCCGCTCGCAGATCGCACTCGTACCTACAGATGTTCAACCCGTGTTATTCTTGATCAGATCCGCATGTCGAATCCCACGCAGTGAGCACCCGCTCCCACGACCTGGAATGATTTTCAACGGAGGCCGCCATGTTCGATAAGCTGCAAAACAGTTGGACGCTCGCCAAAGCGAGCTGGTCAGTCCTGCAATCGGATCGAGAACTGCTGATCTTTCCCATCATTTCCTTCATCGGCGCAGTCATCGTCTCGATCCTGTTCGCCGTGCCGTTTTTCACGGTCGGGATCGTCGAGGGCAGCCGCGGCAATGATCCTGGTCTGACGCCGCTCGGCATCATCATCGGCTTCCTTTTCTACGTTGTGCTCTATACGGTGATCTTCTTCTGCAATACCGCGCTGATCGGCGCGGCGCTCATCCGGCTGAAGGGCGGCGACCCAACGGTCAGTGATGGCTTCCGCATCGCCTCCGAACGCCTCACGCATATCGTCGGCTACGCGGTCATTTCCGCCACCGTTGGCATGATCCTGCGCGCCATCTCCGAGCGCGGCGGCTTGTTCGGCCAGATCGTGTCCGGCCTGGTCGGGTTTGCCTGGAACGTCGCCACCTTCCTGGTCGTGCCCGTGCTCGTCATCGAAAACATCGGCCCCTGGGAAGCGATCAAGCGCAGCAGCGCGCTGCTCAAGAAAACCTGGGGTGAAAACCTGATCGGCAACGCTGGCATCGGCCTCGTCACCTTCCTGGTGATGATCGCCGGGCTGTTCATTACTATTGGGTTAGCGGCGCTCGGCGCGAGCCTCAATTCGACACCGTTTGTCGTCGCTGTCATCATCGTCGGTGTCATCTTCATGATCCTGCTCGGCCTGGTGTCCTCAGCGCTGACCGGCATCTATCAGGCAGCGGTCTATCGTTTTGCCGCCGAGGGTGAAGCCGGCGGCATGTTCGCGCCCGAACTCGTGCAGCAGGCTTTTAAGCGCAAACGGGGCTAAGCACAGGATGTGGTGCGCTAGAGTGTCGTATCTGGCGCACCGCTGATAAAGTGCTGACGCCTAATCGCCAGCGGGCGTCGGCTCAGGTTGAGCTTCGCCGGCTTCCTGCCGCTCAATCCAGGGCAGTGCCAGCGTCCACAGCACCAGCGGGAGCAGGCTGACGAACCCGGCCACGATCACGACTGATGGGGCATTCTGGTTGCCCACCGCCTCCAGCGCAGCGCTCATGATAATCGTGCTCAAAACGGTCGAAAGCTGGAACCCGGCGAAATCGAGCGAGAACATCCGCCCCAGGTACTGATCCTCGACCGTCTTCTGCAAGATGACGCTGCTATATGTCCAGTAGGCATTCCCACCCATCGCCCGGATCACCATCGCCAGCGAAGCCATCAGAAGCGTGGGCGCAAATCCGAAGACGAACCAGCCAATCACGATCAGACCATAGCCGACAGCGATCAGGCGGCGCATCGTGCGCGGCGCGCCGTCGTTGAAGCGATCGATCAGAAGCAAGCCCAGGATCGCGCCGACGCCAAACGCCGCCCATAAAATGCCGAGCGATAGAAACCCGGCCTCCTCTGGCGTTTTCGTCAGCCCGACGACATAGAGAGGAAACAGCACCGTGCCATAAATGACCAGCACCGTGTCGATATTGCCGACGTTACCACCAAACTTCACCAGCAGCGTGGCGGCTGTCGCGGGATGCGCCCTGGCGTAGCGCACGCCATCGACGATGTCCGACAGTGAGACGTGCTTGCGTTCTGCGCGCATGGCGAGTGTTTCTGCGGCAATGGTTGGCTGCGACCAGAAGATCAAGATGGCGGAAATGAGGAACGAAACGGCGTCGATGCTCAACGCGATCTCCGCACCGAAGGCCCCAGCCACGAAGCCGCCTAATGCGCCGCCCAACGCCAGCGCTGCCGACCAGGTGATGCTGCCCAGGACGTTGGCAGTCACCAGATCGTCGCGGCGCACCATCGACGGGAACAACGCCGAGCGCGCTGGCTCGAAAACCGCGCCCACGCTGAACTGGATGATGGTCAGGGCGTACAACAGCCACAATTGATCCGGCGTCTTGACCAGCAAAAAGGCGAGCACGACGAAGACGCGCAGCACGTCGCTGTAGATGAGCAGCTTCTTACGGTCGTAGCGGTCGGCGAGCGCCCCCGCTACTGGCGTGACCAGCAGCGGGGGCAAGAAGCGCGCCAGCATGAACAGGCCAATTGCCAGCCCGGAGCCATCGGTGAAGCGCGACACAATCGCTGCCAGCACAATGGTATTGAACCAATCGCCGACGAAGCTGATCAACATGGCTGTCCACAGCTTGGCGAATTCCGGGTTGCGCTTGAGGAGACGGGCGTACTGCACGATGTGGCCTTTGATCTCAGGGGGTCATCTACAACTTGGACAGTGTACACGATCCGGGTAACGCTGGCACTGTCCCAACGACCAGTCTATAATGCCTCCCGCCTCGCCGTTGTGTACACCGGAGCCACTCATGCCCAGACCGTCTCTCGATGCGATTCTGTTCATCGGTGCGGGTGGGTTTCTCGGCGCGAATGCACGCTATATCGTCGGCTTGTGGGCGGCGGAGCGCTTCGGTACAGCGTTTCCGTGGGGCACGTTGATCGCGAATGCGACCGGTGGTTTGCTGCTGGCGGCGTTTGCGACCTGGTTCACGCGCCAAACCGACATCGAACCCAACCTGCGCCTGTTCTTTGCGGTGGGTTTCTGCGGCGCGTATACAACCTTCTCGACCTACGCCCTGGACACCATCTCGCTGGCGCAGGCGGGGCAGTGGTCGGCAAGTGTCGCTAATTTGCTCATCAACAATGCGCTCTGTTTTATCGGCGTGCTTGCCGGGCTGTGGATCGGCGCGCGAATAGGATAACACCATGCCTGTAGACATTATCAAAGCCATCATCATGGGAATCGTCGAAGGAATCACTGAGTACCTGCCGATTTCATCGACAGGGCATCTGATCGTCGCCGGCAGGCTGCTCGATTTCCAGGCGCTCGGCGGCACGTTCGAGATCTTCATTCAGTTGGGTGCGGTGCTGGCGGTCATCGTTTTTTATGCGCGCGAGTTTTGGCAGCAAGCACGCACCATCAACCAGTCTTCAACGCAGCGGATCTGGTTGGCGGTCTTGATTGCGTTCATCCCGGCGGGAGCACTCGGCTTTCTGCTGGATCGTCTCGGCGTGCTCGACGCCATCTTCAATCCTACGGTCGTCGGCATCGCGCTGATCGTCGGCGGTATCATCTTCCTGATCGTCGAGCGCCGCCCAAAGGCAGAAACAGCCGGTCAGACTCAGGCGCTCGAGCGTATCTCGCTGCAACAGGCCATCCTGATCGGGCTGGGGCAGTGTTTCGCGCTCATCCCTGGCGTGTCGCGTTCCGGTGCGACGATTGTCACCGGTTTGCTCACCGGTCTGGATCGGCCCACAGCGACCAAGTTCTCGTTTTATCTCACCATCCCGACGCTAGGGCTGGCGACGATATATAGCCTCGTGCGCAATCTGGATCAAGTCACCAGCAATGACCTGCTGCTGCTGGCGGTTGGCACAATTGTGAGTTTCATCATCTCGATGTTCGCCATCGGCTGGCTTCTTCGTTATGTGGCGCGTAACAATTTCATCGCCTTTGGCTACTATCGCATCTTCGCCGGCATCATGATCCTGATTTTGGTCGCCGCAGCCGTGCTCTAATCGCTAAGCCCGGTATGGAACGGAGGCTGTCTACTAATTCTTTGAGCACTCTCGGCCAATAATCAACGGGATTTATGAACGACATATCGAGTGTTCTCATGGTATGAGTGCTTATGGTTTACGTTTTTCACAATTTATCAATGAATATATGGACTACGGGGAGAAAATGAGCCATATTGGGCAGAAACAGCCGTAGGCACCTTACGAATCGTATTAAAAACGAAAATTCCATGAATTCTCACACCAAAGCTGGATTTTACGGCTAACTTTCATTTATCATGTGTTTATCTTGACAATTTTTTCTCAACTTTATCAGGTGGCCTGGGGGTTTTCATGAGCAATTCATACTTCTCCAAAGATGATTACAATGCATTCTTAGGTGGCAGCAGCGCCAATGCGCAGGTAGCCTACGAGAAATTCACCGAACTTCATCGCTCGCTCCATCGTCGTATTCGTGAGCTGAGCTGGGATCTTCACCCCCAATGGCAGACAAAACCCGTCACCACGCACACAGTCGCTGCTGAGGGCACGCTGCGTGGCTTGAGCGTTCAATATATGCGTTCGCATGAACAGGCACTCCTGGTCGAACGTCTGATGGGCCGTGAGTCCAATCAGTGGTCAGAGTCGATGGATGTAGATCGCCACCCGGTAATCGAACTGCGTCTGACCCCAACGCATTTCGCAGTTGAGCTTATTGTTTCCCCCGATAGCTGGCTGGATCAACAGAATTTGATCGGTAAGATGGCTGTCCAGCGCCACCGGCAAACACTGCGCAGCACCATTGCGAGTATGCCGCAGGATTTCTGTGTCGGTTTCTGGTCGGGCATCGAAGTCGGTGACATGCACCTGACCACTGGACAGCTTTCGCGCGGGATGTTCCTTGATGAATGGTTGAGCACTTTCCAGGATGGGCATGACCATCTCCGCTTTGGCGTCTGGTATGATCCGGAAGATCCGGCGCTGAGCGTGCAAAACATCGTCACCGAGACCACCCGACGCATCGGTATGCTTTACAGCGTTTATGATTTCCTCCTCTGGACGAGCAACAACGACTTCCGCACTTTCTACAACAAGGTCGCCACATCCCCCTTTGGCAAAGATACCCGCATCTCGTAACACTTTTCGCGGTTGCGTGTTCAAACGAGCAAGAGAGGTAAACTCTTGCTCGTTTTTGTTTATAGAAGAACCAGATCGAACAAGCCTTAATCTTCTCTTGAGCTAAAGGCTGGAGCGCTTTAACCTTACGTTGCCTGTCAACTTGGGTTAGAATCTGTTTGAACGCAAAGTTATCGATCTTCTGACACCGATTTAGCAAGCCAACACCATGACCAGCGCACCGAAATCGCGTAATCAACGCACACAGGCTGTCACACTCACCAATCTCCAGCAGCGCGTCTTGACAGCGTTGGTGCTGGGGCCGGTTGTGCTGCTGCTCGTGGCACTCGGTGACTGGTGGTTCTTTTCCCTTGCGGTCGGCCTATCTGTGATCGCCGCGCTCGAATTTGCTAACCTGGGGCAGCACCGCAATATTCACGTCAGCCCGTTGCTTTCGGCAGCCAGTGTGGTCGCAGTCATCACCGCGGCCAGCCAGAACGGCGTGTACCTGGTCATACCGTTGTTCATTTTGACGTTTGTTCTGACGATCCTGTGGGCTTTTGCGCGGCGCATGACACAGCACACAGCATTGATCGAAGGACTAATGACGATAGCCGCCCCCGCTTACATCGGCCTGCCCACGGCGCTGCTGGTACTCATCCGCAATGCGCCAGATGGTTTGCTGTGGCTGCTGCTGGTGTTGGTGTTGACCTGGGGCACGGATATATTTGCCTATTTCGGCGGGCGGCTCTGGGGCAAAACCAAACTTGCGCCGCGGATCTCACCCAAAAAGACGGTCGAAGGCGCACTCGCAGGCTACCTGGGCGGCGCGGGTCTGGGCGCGTTGTTACTGACGCTGAACGGTCAGCTTGAGATCGGAACCGCGATCATTGTCCTGATTGGCCCGGTGGCGGCCATTCTGGGCGACCTGGTCGAATCGGCGCTCAAGCGCGCATTCAACGTTAAAGACTCTCATCTCAGCCATCTCAATCTGTTTCCCGGTCACGGCGGAGTCCTTGACCGAACCGACTCAATGATCCTCGTCGCCTGTTTCTGCTATTTCTGTTTTCGACTGTTGGGCATCGTCTAACGCGAATGCAGCACCAGTGATCTGAGGCACTGACGTTTCGCAAGTCAGCTAGCCCCTCACTCTATGCCTCGCCAATTTATCCCGACCGAAAGAGCGTAAACCTGTCACCAGCCCGGATCGGGCAGGCGCTATTTATCGCGCGAGAGAGCGAACCCGCTCATGAACTGCTTTTGCAGCAGAATGAAGACAATCAGCGGCGGGATGCTGGCCGCAACCGCGCCAAGCATCAGCGGGCCGAAGCTGAGCGACGCATCACCGCCGATCAACGTGCGCAAACCGACCTGCACCACCTGGCGATCCTGCCCCTGGATGACCAGGGCAGGCCAGAGGTACATGTTCCAGACGTAGACGAACTGGATGACGGCCAGCGCGCCAATGGTGTTCCAGCTCATCGGCACCAGAACGCGGAACAGGAACTGAAGCGGCGTCGCGCCGTCAAGCTGGGCTGATTCGGAGAGTTCCGCCGGGATATTGGCGAAATGCTGGCGAAAGAGAAACGATCCGGTTGCGCTGGCAAGGAAGGGCACGATCAACGCAAAGTAGGTGTTACCCCAGTTGAGATCGTTGACGAAGCGGAACAGAGCAATGATCAGGATCTCAGTCGGCATCATGAGGGTGATCAGCACGAAACCAAAGACGATCCATTTGCCAGGGAAGCGGAAATAGACAAAGGCCATGCCGGCCAGCAGCGAGAGCAGCGTTTTGCCGAAGGTCACGGCGATAGCGATGAAGACGCTGTTGACCATGTAGCGCCAGATGCCGCGCTCGATCATGACTTTCGCCCAGTTATCGGCGAAATTGGTACCGGGATAGAACTGGTAGGCGTAAACGTTCGAATTCGTCTGTGTGCTGACCAGGATCGCGTAGAAGAGTGGGAAACCGATGATCAGGCAGGCCAGCCAGAGCAGCACATGAGCGTAGGCGCGCTTCGGGATCAGCGCGCGCAGCCCGGTTTCGCGTACTTCGCCCAGGGCTGCGGCTTGACTTTGAGCGACCGTCTGAGTTTCGCTTGCCATGGTGTTATGCTCCGTAAGTGACTCGCTCGCCGGTCGTGCGGAATTGCAGCACCGTCAGACCGATGACCATGACAAAAAGTAGAATCGACTGCGCAGCGCCCTTGCCAAGATCGTTATTGACGATGCCCACCTCGTAGATGTTGTACATCATCGTCGTCGTCGCGTTGACCGGACCACCGCCGGTAAGGTAGTCGATGGTAGCGAAGGTGTCAAAAAAGGCGTACGTCATATTCGTGATGATCAAGAAGAAAGTGATCGGCGACAACAGCGGGATGACGATGCGCCGGAAGCGCTGCCAGGCATTCGCGCCGTCGATGGCTGCGGCCTCGATCAGATCTTTGGGGACATTTTGTAGACCGGCAATATAGAAGAGAATGTTGTAGCCCATCGACTTCCAGATGCTGGCGATGATGACCGCCCAGGGCGCAGCCGTCGGGTCATTGAGCCAGCCGATCTTGACGCCGAATAGATTATCGAGGGCGTAATTAATTAAACCGCCGGTCGGGTTGAAGAGCAGCAAGAAGATGATGCCGGCGACGGCAGGCGAAATTGCATACGGCCAGATGAGCAGCGTGCGGTAGATAGCCGCGCCTTTGATCGGCAGGTAGGCGAGATTAGCAATCGCCAGCGAAAGCACCAGACCGATGACGACAATCGCGATTGAGATGAAGAATGTGATACCGATGACGTTGAGATAACTCGCATCCTGCGCCAGGCGCGTGAAGTTATCCACACACACGAAAACGGAACGGCGCGCACCGAGGCGCGCGAGCAGCGTCGAGAGACGGAAGGTATCCAGTGATGGATAATAAAGGAACAGGATGAGAATGACGAGCGTTGGCGCGAGCAGCAGCCAGGGTGTCCATCGGCCTTTGAAGGCGCCGGGTGTCACCTGCCGCGCGATCACGGTTTGATGGCCGAGAATACGCAGGCTGATCCACCGCAGCGGCAGGATTACAGCAACGAGGGCGATGGCGATGAGCAGGATGCCGAAAGCCACGTCCAGGCCGGTGCGCTCGGTCTCGAAAGTGCAGTAGTTGAGCGGCAGCATGAAGATCAAGGGGGCTGCCGCGCCAGCCAGCGCGCCGATTACACCGCCGAGGAGTGCGCTGCGCCCGGCCTTCACAAAAGCATAGGCAAGCACGGCACAACCAATCGCGCCGGTGATGATGCTGATCAAGAAAGGTACAAAAGAGTCCATACAAGTATTCCGATGGTATTCAGAAGTGGGGACACGGCCTGTGGCCGTATCCCCTGTTCACGTTTCGCTTCAGAAGCCGTTATTCGGGCGCGTTGAGCAGATTGTACTCTTCGAGGATTTGATTGGCCTCTGTCGAAGCGGCCGCCATCGTCTCCACTGGATCGGCATCGGCCAACAGCACCGTGTCGAGTGCCTGGGTGATGACATTGCGGATGCTGGGGAAGGCACCGAGCAGCGCACCGCTGGTCGCGACCGTAATCTGGCTTTCCGCAAGCTGGTTAGCCGCTACAATGAAGTTCGGGTTGGCGTCGAACCAGGGTGTACCCTGGGTCGCCTGAACCAGCGCATTATCTTTCCAGACCTGGCTGGCCGTCGGTTCCATCGTGGCGTACCAATCAGCGGTCGAGAGCATGTCGTTCGAACTCTGGCGAATAGCGATGTAGCCAGTCACCTGATGCCACTCGGCGGCGTTGTTGGTGTTCGAGAACCAGAGCAGGAAGGTCAGCGCGCCATCTTCCACCTCTGTCGGCAGGCCTTCGACCAGCCACAGGCTCGCGCCGCCAATCAGGTTGCCGGTCCAGCCGGTTTCCTGGTTGTAGGGCAGGAACGAGGCGACCACATCGAAGCCGTTGTCGACGCCGGTCTGGGTGTAGACGGCGGTATCGCTGCTGCTGTAGGCGGCCATAGCGACCTGCTGCGTCTGGAAGGCCTGATCCACCGTCGCCCAGGAGTCACCACCCTGCGCGCCGCTGTAATACAGGTAGCCCTTGTCCATCATGTCCTTGAGCCACGCTGCAACGGCGATGCTGGCGTCGCTGTCGAGCATAACCTCGGTCGCGCGGTCGCTGCGGCCATTGTCGTTGTTCGCCAGCGGTGCGTTCTGCTGCGCAACCCACTGCTCGAAGAACCAGCCATGATTCGGCCAGGTGAAGCAGAATTCGGGCGCGTTGTCGAGAGCCATGACTGCTTCACAGGCAGCATCAACATCAGCCCAGGTAGCGGGCGGTGTATCGACGCCGGCCGCGTTGAGAATGTTCATGTTCGAGAACATGATCGCTGACGAGGTGTTCCAGGGCATCGAGGTGAATTCACCATCGAGCGTGTAGTAAGCGGAAACCGGGCCGATGAAGTCTTCGAGATCGACCGGGACGCCGTTGACCTCAGTGCGGCCACCCAGGGCGCTGGCGATGCTCTTGAAGTAGCCGCTGTCACGCGCGTCCTGAGTCGCAACTTCAAAGTATTGGACGACGGCGGGCAGCGCATTCTGTTCAGCAGCAAGCGCGGTCGCCGAGAACAGTTCTTCGTAGTTGGCGTAACCATCGACGGTCACGTTGTACTGCGGGAACATCTCATTGAAGATCGCGGCCTTCTGTTGTGCCCAGTCGAGCCGATAGTCCGTGAACGCAACCCATACTTTGACGTCCGTTGGTGCTTGCGCGAAAGCGGGCACTACAGCAAGCGCGAAGACCAGGACAAAGAGGGTAAAAAACAGACTCTTGCGATGATTCATCCTAATAGTCCTCCTGAAAAACGGTGGATACGCCGTAGTCTAATTCAGATCGTTTAAGGCGCATCACTTCGAACGTTAACAAACTTTAAGAAAGTTAGCAAATTGTTATAATAACGTGAGGTCAGGCGTAATTCAACTGCGAGATCAAGAGGTGGGGTCTCAATGAGTGGTGACGTGATGTGCGTATGCTCTTGATGCCGCATTTACTATTCGCAGGTGGCATGGCTGAACAGGCGATGAACGCATTAGAATCAAGCATCCCTGCTGCCCTGGCAAGCTCCACGTCTGGCAGCCTCTTTTGAGAGAGAAAGAGCGATTGTCACGCCTTGGTCGAAAACTCTTATAGCTTTGCCAGTTAGCCTTACGTTATACTACGAAAGGTGTTGTTTATGACTCTTGGTGTTGCTATGACCATAGCGCTGCGTTGGGATCAAGCCGCAAAGGACACTCTCGTTTTTACTTTCAACGGCAATTGGACCTGGCAAGATTTCTATATTGTGAGTCAGCAGGCTTATAGCAACATGCAGGAAGTGGCATCTGCCGTTCATATCATTTACGAACTAAGGCACGGTTCAAACATATTCAAAAATCCGATGCTGCATCTGCGGCAGTTCACAGCGAATATGCCGCCATTCGCCCGTGAAGGCCTGAACGTCTACGTTGGCGCGACAGCCTATTGGAAAGCCTGTGTGATGACCTTCAACCGCGTGTATCCAGAGCTCGCGCAGGATGTGGTGTACGTCTCGACTCTGGACGACGCGCGTGTCGCTATCGAGAAGAAGCGTGAACAACTGGAACTCTTGAACGACGATTCCGACTTTCAGGCCGCACAGCATTAGCTCCAATGCGCCCCGAACACGAATCGCTGGCGAACGCGCGGCTGGATGATCTGCTAAAGGTGCTTCTGCGGCAGTTCAAGCGCCCCCTGGCCGCGCGCGACATCCACCTCCCTGACACTGATACCGAGATGCTGGCACAAAACATCTCTACTCGCGCGCCGGAGATGCCGCTGCAAGCTGCGGTGCGCGCCGCCATCGCGGACGCGGTCGCCGAAAGCGAGGCTGTGCTTGCCCGTTGGCATCTCACCTTCGAGCAGGCGCTGCGCACCGAGATGGATGCGATCCCGGGGTGGGAGACGACCGCCGAATTCCTGGCGATTGCGGAAGAAAAGACGAACGCAGAACTGCGTATCGCCGTCGGGGCGGCGCTGCTGGCCGCGCTCGGCGACCTGCGCCACGCAAACAAGCTGCTCTCTCTCTACGAACATGATCCTCTTGATACAGACGCGCTGATCGGCAAGCGACTGCTCTCCTTTGCCCTGGAGATCGATGCGGATGCTGCGAATTGGCCGCAGCGAGCGCGGGCAAGTCTCGCTGCGCAACAACCGCCGAACGCCTGATCATTCACCCGCCTATTCCTGGTGAACAAGTTTAGTGTATAATCCGCCTATCAAACATCCGTTCTAATCCTGGGTGAAACGATGGCGAAGACCCGCACGCGCTACGTGTGCCAGAACTGCGGCAAGCAAACCCCGCGTTACTTCGGGCGCTGCCCCAACTGCAACGAATTTAATACGATGGTTGAGGAGACAATCGAAGTCGCGCGCCCAACCGCCGCGAAAGGCATGGCGGCGCAGCGAACAGCGCTGCCCACCACCACGCCGCAGCGCCTGGGCGACGTGCGCGCCGAGCACATTCCGCGCTTACAGACGCCGAGCGAGGAATTCAACCGGGTGCTGGGCGGCGGCATCGTGCCGGGCAGCATCGTCTTGATCGGTGGCGATCCGGGCATCGGCAAATCGACACTCCTGCTGCAATCGTCGGCAGGGCTGGCGCAGGCTGCCGGGCGCGTGCTCTACGTCAGCGGCGAAGAAAGCACGCACCAGATCAAGATGCGCGCCGACCGCATGGGCCTGCACGCGGACGAGCTGTTTTTGCTAACGGAAACCAACCTGAGCGACATCCTGCATCACGTCAGCCGCATCGACCCCGCACTGCTAGTGATCGACTCGATCCAGACGGTTTACAGCGAGGAGAGCGAATCGTCGCCCGGCAGCGTCTCGCAGGTGCGTGAGTGCGCGTCACGCTTGCAGATGCTCGCCAAAACAACTGGTGTCAGCGTCGTCTTGATCGGCCACGTCACCAAGGAGGGCGCGATTGCCGGGCCGCGCGTGCTGGAGCACATCGTCGATACGGTGCTCTACCTGGAAGGCGATCCGTTCCAGGTTTACCGGCTGCTGCGCAGTGTCAAAAATCGCTTCGGTGCGACGAATGAAGTCGGCGTGTTCGAGATGGTCAACAGCGGCATGGTCGAAGTGCCAAATCCATCCGAGGTCTTCCTGGCCGAGCGCTCAATGAACGCAGCCGGCACGGCTATTGCCGTGACCATGGAAGGCACGCGTCCGCTGCTGGTCGAAGTCCAGGCGCTCGCCAGCCCGACGCCATTCAGCAATCCGAGGCGTACGCCCAACGGTGTCGATATGAACCGGTTGCTGCTGGTGAGCGCGGTGCTGAACAAGCGCATGGGCTTGCGGCTGTTCGAGCAGGATCTGTTCGTCAATGTCATCGGCGGGCTGCGCGTGGATGAACCGGCGTCCGACCTGGCGATGGCAGCAGCAATTGCCAGCAGCTATTTCGACACGCCGATCCCGCCCGACCTGGCGCTGGTTGGCGAGATCGGTCTGACCGGCGAACTGCGCACGGTGTCACATCTGCCTGCACGCCTGTACGAAGCGAGTAAGCTCGGCTTCACGCGCGCGCTTATCCCCAAGATGCGGCGCAAACTGCTGGATCTGCCGCGCGATCTCAAGCTGATCGAAGCGCGCAACATCGGCGAAGCGCTCGCTGCCGCCGTGCCCAAAACGTAGCTTACAGACCTGCTCCAGGGGGTTGGGTAGCAAAACAAACCCCCTTTCCTAACCTTCAATTGGTGACATTCTCCCTGGTTGGCGCATATATATATAGTATCGGGTGATGACTCAGGGGGAGGACAAGATGACACAGGGCAATCCATACGCGATCATCGAACTGGAAGTAGTGCAGGAACTGCATCGCAGTCTCAGCAAACAACTGGCGAAAGTGACGCCGACGCGCGGGCTGCTTCACCTGGCGACCGCTCTCTGGCAGCGCCGGCCCCAGATGGAACTGGAACGCACACGGGCGTATAACAAACGGGCCTACGATCTGGGCGAATGCTAGACGCGCGAACCTCCTTAAACGCCGGGGGCGAGCGATGTGGTGAAAAAGGGGCGATGCTGGCGAGCGTCGCCTCTTTTTATCTGGCAAACTGAGGAGTCGGTTGACAAATCGTCTTTGAAAGCAGTATCCTCTAAAGACTGCGCCGCACCGACATCGCAGGGTGTTTGCCGCGTAGTATCGATGGTTTTTTGCGAAAGGCCGCTCATGCGCGCTCCTCTGATCCGTAACGCGAACATCGCTTAACGACTCTGGCTCGCTGACGGGCAGGCTGCGCGTGGGCTAATCCGCTCCACCGTTCCCTATTCCTGACAATTACATAGCGCGCCCGAAGATCGTCGTAAGATCGTTTCGCACACGCCGTTCCCTGTTTCGATTCCTGAGCCAAGAACGGAGGCACGCTTATGTTCACGACCCAACCCCCTGCGACGCTGGCGCAGTTGACTATCCGGCACATCCACAAGAGCTACGGGCTGAAGACTGTTCTGCACGACGTTTCGCTCATTCTCAACGCGGGCGAACGTATCGGCCTGGTCGGCGCGAACGGCGTCGGCAAATCGACACTGCTCAAGATCGTCGCCGGTGAGGTCATACCGGACGACGGCACGGTCGGGCTGGCACGCGGTGCGGCGCTCGGCTACCTGCCGCAGGTGATCCCGTTTCGCGCGGACAACTCGCTGGCCGACCTAATCGCCGCGGCGCTCGACGATTTCCGCGCACTCGAAGCGGAGATGCGCCGCCTGGAAACACAGATGACCGCCGCCGACAGTGACGATCTCCAGGACGTGCTCGACGCTTATGGCGAGGTCAGTGAGGCCTATACCCGGCGCGGCGGCTACACGATTGACACCCGGCTGGATGAGCTGCTCACCCGCCTGGGCGTGGCGCACATTGCGCGCGATCAGACGTTTGGCGCGCTCAGCGGCGGCGAGAAAGCGCGCGTCGGGCTGGCGCTGCTGCTCGTGCGCGCGCCGGATGTGCTGCTGCTCGACGAGCCGACCAACCACCTCGACCATGCGACGTTGGACTGGTTGGAGACGTACCTGGCGGCCTACCCCGGCGCGGCCCTGATCGTCTCGCACGACCGCCAGTTCCTCGACCGGACGGCCAACGCCATTATTGAGATCGACGAGCACACGCGCAGCACACGCCGCTTCAACGGCAATTACACCACCTATGCCAATACCAAGGCGCTGGAGCGTGTGACCTGGGAACGCGACTACGAGCGTCAGCAAGACGAGATCAAGGCGCTGCGTTATGAGATCAAGGTCGGCGCGCGCCAGAACAGCAATTACCGGGCGCACGCGGATAACGACAAGTTCGTGCGCAATATCAAGATCGCGACGCATCAGGCGACGGTCTCCAAACGTATACGGGATGCCGAGCAGCGGCTGGCGCGTATCGAGGCCGACCCGATCCCACAGCCGCCCGATCCGCTGCGCTTTCGCCCGTTGTTCGACCCGGCGCGTCTCAAAGGCCAGCACCTGCTGATCGCTTCGAACCTGAGCAAGACTTATGGCGACCGCTGCCTGCTGAGCGACGTGTCGCTGACGGTCGAGGCAGACAGCCGCATCCTGCTCACCGGCCCCAACGGATCGGGCAAGACGACGCTGCTGCGGCTGATGCTGGGCGAGGAAGACCCGGACGCGGGGACCGTCTGGACCCATGCCGCCGTCAAGATCGGCTACCTGGCGCAGGAAGCAGGGCGCTTCAACCTGGCACACTCGCTGTTCGAGGTCTATCGCGACGGACTGCCGGGTGACGATCAGACGTGGAAATCCGAGCTGATTCAGAGCGGCTTGTTTCGCTATGACGATTTCGCCACGGCGGTCGGGGCGCTCAGCAGTGGGCAGCGGCGCAAACTGCAAATCGCCCGTCTGATCGCCGAGCGTGCCAACCTGCTCGTGCTCGACGAGCCGACCAACGACGTCTCATTCGACGTGCTCGAAGGCTTGGAGGCTGCGATTCGCGCTTTTCCGGGGCCGGTGATCGCTTCGTCGCACGACCGGCGCTTCATGGCCGAATTCGGGCGCGAGGCCGGCGAAGCGCGCAGCCTCTACGCGCTGGACGCTGGGCGGCTGCGCTATATGACAGGCGAGTAAGCGCGAGGCCGCGCGGTATAATGCCGCCATGCATACTCTGCGCGGCCTGTCATTCATCCTCCTGATCATCGCCTTCAGCCTGGGCGTGATCGTCCACAGCAGTGCCCTGCCGCCGTTTGAAGGCAGCGATGAAGACCTGCATTACGCCTACGTTGAGCGCATTCGAGCGACCGGTGCGCTGCCTGACCGCGCGACCGCATTGACCAACGCGACCAAGCAGGTGAGCGGGCACGCGCCGCTGACGTATCTCGTCGGCGTAGTTTTTGCCGAAGCGCTCAACCTGCCGCGCCTTGATGACCCGGCGGCACTGTACGAGCGGATGGGTGTCGCCCGCAACCCGTGGAACACGCCCGGCAACGACTGGAATCGCGTCGACAATCACAATTTCTACTACCCCGTCGCCCCCGCCGACCCGGATCTCGTGTGGGCGCTGCACACGCTGCGCCTGTTGTCGCTGGGCTGGGGTGTGCTGGGTATCGTCGCGGCTTATGGCGCGGCGCGCGAAGTCTTTCGCGTGCGGCGTTGGGCGCTGACGGCGACGGCTCTCTTTGCCTTCATGCCGACCTACGTTCACAGTGCAGCCTATCTCAACAACGACATCAGCGCGACGGCGCTGGCGACATTGACGCTCTGGTGCGTGCTCCGGCTGCTGCGGCGCGGCGCATCTACACGGCGGCTGCTGATCCTGGGCGCGCTCGTCGCCCTCGCCGGGTTAGCCAAGATCAACGCGCTGGCGGTCGCCCCGGCGGCATTGGCAGCGCTGGTGTTGGCCTGGCGCAGGCGCGGTGGCTGGCTGCGCTTGGCATGTCAGATCGCCCTGTTCGGGCTGCCGATTGCGCTCCTGTTCCTGCCCTGGGTGATCTGGGGCGCACTCACCTATGGCGATCCGCTGGGCACGAACACGCACAACCGTCCGGGCTTTTTCTACGATCCGCCGCTGACGCTGACGCAACTGCCCGCCCAACTGCCGAACGCCTTCGTCTCCTACTGGGCGCGCTTCGGGCTGTCTGTGACGCTTTCCCCGGCCATCTACGTCCTGTTCGCGCTGCTGACGCTGGCGGCGATCGCAGGTTATGCCATAGCGCCGAAAGGGTGGCTGCGCGGCAGAGGCGACCGGGCGCTCGTGCTGGCCGTGGTCATGGCGTTTGCGGGCGCAGGGCTGCTGCGCTGGATGTCGCTTTACCCGGCGATCCCGGCGCGCCTAGCACTGCCCGCGCACAGCGCCTTCGCCATCGGACTGGCGGGCGGTCTTCGTCTACTTTCACTGCGAATGCCGCGACTCGACGTTCCTGTACGCGTCTTCGCGCTTGGCGTGGTCATGTGTAGCGGGCTGGTGGCCGGAACGCTGGCCGTCGATGCGGCCTACACGTCTCCGCCAGCCGCCAGATCGCCCGATCCGGTTGAGCGCGCCAACACGATTGACTTCGACGGATCGATCCGGCTGCTGAGCGCCCAACTGGATACAAAGCATCTGACCAGCGACTGGCTGCCGGTGACGCTCTGCTGGGAGGTGCTGCGCGTACCGGAGCGCGAGCCTGCCTACACCGTCAAACTGATCGATCAGGTGGGCATCCTTGCCGACCGGACAACGCTGTTTGGCCTGGGGCTGCGCCCGACGACGCGCTGGCAGGTCGGCGATACGTGGTGCGAGACGGTCGAGCTGCCTGTCAGTGGGCGCGATCTGCCGCCCGCGCACGCTTACAACGTGGTGCTGGCGCTGCTCGATGCGCGCACCTTCGCCTCCGATTGGCCGGCGATGAATGCGGCGGGGGACGGCGTCGATCCGGTCATGCTGGGGCGTGTCTACACCCCGGCAGGCGACATGCGCACATCAGCCGATGATTTCACAGAGACAGGTATTGTCTTCCCCGGACTTGTGGCGCTGCGCGGTTACGCGCTCGAAGGCGAGATCGTGCCCGGTGGCACGGTCGCGCTGCGGCTGCTCTGGGAAGTGACCGGCACGACGCCGGATGACTGGACACAGTTCATTCATGTGAGCGGCGACGAGATGGCGTTGTCACTGGCGGATGGCACGCCGCGAGCAGGAGAATATCCCACCGATGCGTGGTCTGCTGGTGAGCGGATCGCTGACGCCTGGTCGCTGCGGCTGCCGGACGATCTACCGCCAGGCCATTATCGGATTGAGCTTGGCTTCTACCAGCGCGAGACAGGCGTGCGGATGCCGGTCAGTCACGAGGGCACGGTTGTCGATTCGGGGGCGGCACTCCTGCTGACTTTCGATCTCGAATAGAGCAGCGTTCTCTCGTACGGGCAGATCGAAAACACATTCATATGTGCAAAATGGCGCAAACTTGCGTCAGATTGCGAAACACTGTAGCCTGAACACATCTCGCAGTCTGCGGCATACATAAGACCAGGAGGCCAGGATGCACAGATCGAACTTGCGACGGGTACTTATCTTGCTTATTGCACTGACATTGTTCATAACGGGCGGGGTTCTGCACGCCCAGGGCACACTAACGTATGGCGACTCGGCTCTGGGAAATATCTCCGCGAATTCTCCTCTAGCTTTATATGTTTTTAGCGGTCTTGCCGGAGACGTGATCACCATTGAGGCGCTCGCGATCACCCCCGGTCTCGATCTTGGGTTATCGCTCAACAGCCCGTCCCAGCAGCAACTCGCCAACAGTGCCAGTTCAGGAAACGCGCTCACGCCGGGCGATGCTGGCTTGGGCTTCGTGCTGCCAGTTGACGGCATTTACACGATTCTTGTCAGCAGCACAAACGGCGCACCGGGCGACTTTTTGCTTCGGCTGTTTGGTGTCAGCGCGGCGAGCGGCGGCATTGTGGAAGACAATACGCCGGTTGAGGGTGTACTGAGCAGCGATGCGCCAGCTTTGCTGTATGTCGTTATCCCCAGCGCCGAGGGGCCGACAGTGGTGACGATTCTGCCAGACGACCCCGCCACAGTACTGCAAGTACGGGCGATCAGCGGCAGCGGCGCTACAGTCGCGGATGTCACCGGCAGCGGCATTCTGGTGATTGTCCTGCCGCCGGGCGAAGATCCCTTCGGGGTGATCGTCACGATCGTGAGCGGGCAGACAACCGCCATCACGGTACAGACTGGCAGCAACCTGCCCGGCGCACCGAGCGCTGGCGACGCACCTGGTACCCCGCAACCGCCAGTGCCAGGTGTCGTCGAAACGCCGGAAGTGCAACCGCCTGCGGCGACTTGTACCGTGACACCCCGCATCGGGATCGGCGCAAGTGTACGCAGCGGCCCAGGTGCCGACTTCCCACCGTTCGCCGTGGCACAGGCTGGTTTGCCCTTGATACCTACCGGCCAGAGCGGCACAGGCTGGTTTAGGATCAATTACCAAGGCAGCGTTGAGGGTTGGATCTCTGAGCAGACTGTGAGCGTCGAAGGTGACTGCGCGGCGCTGCCAGTGGTGGGGACCAATGGACAGGCTCCGGCAGCCTCGTCCACGGCGACTCCAACGCCGACCGCCAGCGCGACACTCGTGCCCGGTCAGCCGACCACGACCTTCACCCTAACACCATCGGCGACCACGCCATCAACAAATGGCGTTGTCCAGGCGACGCCGACATTCACCCCCACGGCAACATCAACCCAGCCAGCCCAGGAAGTAGCGCCGCCGACGCCAACCTACACACCGTCGTATACGCCGACGACCCCACCTGCGCCGCCATCGGCAACCTACACGCCGTCGTATACGCCGACCAGCACAACCGCGCCGCCAACGCCAACGTATACGCCATCGTATACACCGACGACACCGCCCCCGGTTCCGACCGCGCCGCCGGATGCCAATTTCAACAGCCCGCTGAACATTCCGCTCGACAGCACGACATCGGTAACTGATTTCGTGTCTTATCCGGGCGGTGATACAACGGATCGGGTGCGTTGGGATATCACGGGCATGAACCCGAATTCGGCGCTTTCGGGTGGTCGGGCGCGTCTGATTCTGGCCGTGAGCTGCTTTGGCACAGGGACTCAGAATATCACGTTCTTCACCGGCGGGCAGACCTACGCCTGCGGGCAGACCATCGTCGACCGCGAAGTCACTTACGACAGCCGCACCGGCCAGGTGACGATTACGGCTGTGAGCGGTGAGAACACCTACGTCCAGTGGGTGCTGACCGGCACGGCGACGCGCGTCAACTAGGTGCAAATGTCGATGCCTGTGCAGTGAAAAGGGGAGACTCTCGGGCAGTGTGATCGAAAGTCACCCCTTCTGCGAAATACACGCAACGGGGATGTCATGGCGGCATCCCCGTTTGTTTGTAGCCCCAACCCAACACCTGCGCGCCAATTCGCTGCTTCTCGCGGTCAGTGAGCGCCTGCTGCATCGCTCACCCTTATCCGCGTATGAGCGACTCGTATTACAGCCGCAAGCATCGTGGTACCGCCGGATGCGCCGTCAAGGGAAATCGACAAAAGGTGTATATTTGAAAAAAGAGAAGCCTGATATGTACTTCGATGTTTTTTGCATACCCGGCGCACCCCTCCACGCTGAACGGGCGGCGGGCAGCAACTAAAATTCTTAGCCAAAGGCGCGTTTCAAAATGAGTTACTTCTCAGCCGTGCGCAACGCGTTTCGTCTCCCGGATCTTCGCAGACGCCTGCTGATTACAGGGTTTCTGCTTCTCGTCTACAAACTGCTGACGATCATTCCCGTGCCAGGCATCACACCGGCCATGATCGAGCAGGCGCGCAACAGCGAAATTGCAGGCACAACCGCCTTTCAGGCTTTCAATGTGCTGTCGGGCGGCGCGCTGGCCAATTTATCTATCGTCGCGCTCAGCATCTATCCGTTCCTGGCCGCTGTCGAACTGATCAACAATTTCATCCCCATCATTCCCCGCTTGCGGCAGATCGCACGCGAACCGGGCGCAGAAGACAATCTGCGCACGCTGGCTGCCCGACTCACCATCCCGCTGGCGATCTTCTCCGCCGTGATCGGTGAGGACATCGCCTTGCCCCTGCTCGATGTCGAACGCGCCGATTTCTTGAGCGGCCTAACGGTGGTCGCCGCGCTCACCGCCGGCACATTCATCACGTTCTGGATCGCCCAGATGATCGACAGCGACGGGCTGGGCGCGGGCATTCCACTGATCGTCTATACCAACATCATCGGCGAAGTGCCGACTTTCTTTGCCAATGCGGAAGCATGGGGGCCGATCAAGGCGGTGATCATCGTTCTGGTGCTGATTGTTTTGGTGATCGTCATGATTATGTTGCAGCAAGGCGTGCGCCGGATTCCAGTACAATATGGCAAACGGGTGCGCGGCAGGAAGTCTTACGGCGGCTCTAACCTGGGCATCCCGGTGGCGCTCATGCCAGCCAATTTGAGCACGATCGAGAGCGGTTATGGGCTGATGGTCATCATCAGTGCCGTGCTGCTCTACCTGCTTGACACCTTCCCCAGTCCCGTGATGGAAAGCATCTCCGCAGGGTTCTTGAATGTCTGGCCCTGGCTGCTGTTCTTCTTGGTGTTGATCACGACCTTCCGCGCCATGGGCGCAAGGGCGCAAGAGGAAAATATCGCCGTGAGATTGCAGCAGAACGGCGGCTTCATCCCCGGCGTGCGCCCCGGCAAACGCACAGAGGATTACATCCGCACGGTAGAACTGCGGCTTGCCGGTGTGACCGCACCGTTTCTGGCCTTTCTCAGTGTGCTGCCCTGGCTGCTGCAATGGCTGTTCGAGTTGAAGGAGCCAGCCTATCTCGTGCTTGTGCTCTGGGTCAGCATTCGCATCGTCGTCGATTTCCATCGCCAGCTCGAAGCGAAATTGATGATGCGCAATTACGAAGGCTTCCTGCGTTGATCGCATGGCAGAACACCCGGCGTGTCTTGAACACAGCCGCCAGGGAGGGAGTTGGAGAGGAAGTTTATGACTGACAACGAGCGCGATGACGATCTCTCGTTCGTGCTGGATTACGACCTGCGCGACGAAATGGAGGAGGACTACGCCTATCTGCAGCGGCGCGCCTACCCCGATGACGAGGCTGACGACGGGCCGTTCTGGACGCCGCGCCGCGTCGCGTTCGTCATCATCCTGATCGTGATGCTCGCCAGCCTGCTGATTTACGACTTCTGGTACGTGCTCCAGCCGCCCTACGTGCCGACACCGCTGCCCATCCCGCGCGGCACGCCCATGCCGCTGGTGTAAGCCAACCGCTACCCATCCCTGGCCAGCAGATTGCTCGTCGCGCGGGCGATCAGCTTGCCGCCCTCGGTCGTCAGCGACGCCTCCGCGTGGACGATCTGCCGCCCCTGGCGCACGATCCGCGTCGTGCAGATGACCACGTCGCCCACGCGCGCGCTGCTCAGGAAATCGACCGCCAGATTGACCGAGGCGTGATAGCGCCCGGTCGTCGCGACGACGGTCATGCCGATCAGCTCGTCCATCATCGACGCGATCATACCGCCGTGGAGCACGCCCGCCGGGTTGGTCATCTCCGCGCGCACGGTGTAGGCCATGCTGATGCTGCCCGGTTCCGCCGCGCGCAGCACCCCGCCGAGCCAGCGCCCCAGCGGCGATGGGCTGTCCGCGAGCGGCTGGCCGATCAGGGCTTGCAGGCTGTCAAAAACGTCATTCATGGGCTGCTTCTTCACGCTTGATCGCGTCCGGCGACCACGAATCACAACGCGCCAGACCTTCGCGAGCAATGATGCCATTCAACCCTTCAGAATGACGGGCGAGGTTGCTCGCAAACACTTCACGGGCACGCTCACGGTCGCCACGATAAAGCGCCATGTATCCGGCTACAATTTCCATGGAGGCATTCATCAAAGGACTCTTCTTCGGGATGACACCACGCGCAAGTGAGAAA
The DNA here is from genome assembly GCA_023382675.1 of Anaerolineae bacterium. Taxonomy (GTDB): domain Bacteria; phylum Chloroflexota; class Anaerolineae; order Aggregatilineales; family Phototrophicaceae; genus Flexifilum. The sequence continues at coordinate 61,491 of JAHDWN010000022.1, read as the reverse complement.
TAGGCATCGGCGTTGTCATGATCACCACAGAAAGCCGCCCCATTCGCAAGAGTCAGATAGTAAGAAGCTCTGGAGGCCGCAGACATCGGAATGAGGGCGCGGGCGGCAAGTAGCCGCTCAACTGCGGCCATATATTCCCGCAACCGCTCCGGATACGACCACGAAAAAAGGTAGTATACGACCATCCCAAGGTACATGAGTTCCCATTCCGGTGCTGCTTGAATCGCGGCACTTTGCCAAACGAGCGCATCATCGTACCGGCGTTCGACCATAGCCATATATCCGATTTGATAGGCAACGGCGGCAAACCCAGCCGTCGCACCTGACTGATACAGGAGAGGCAGCATTTTAAGCAGGAGGGCCTGCGCCTCATCAAATCGCCCCGCCAGCAGCAATGCCCTGGCCTGATACTGCCTGTAGAAATCGCGCCGCTTACTCTCCGGGGCGTTGTATTCAGTGCGTTCCAGCACGTACTCGTACTCACCACGATTGAAGTAACGCTCGAGCACGCGAAAATCGCCGATGAAGTAGCGCAGCAATCCCGGAGTAGTAAGTAGCCGAAAGCAGATATAACCCAACAGCCCGCCACCAACAAGAGTACGTACAAAAACGACCGCGTCATCCGTTACGTCTCTCAAAGCCAAGTTAGCACCCACACCAACGAACAGCATGACTGCAAATCCATAAAGCGCGAGTAGCTGTGTAGATTGACGCTGCTTGGCATCAGACACTTGCAGATCGGGTACAAGCTGCTTGATCAATTGGCGTACTTCTTGGCTGCGCCGTTGGCTTTGCAGCAACTGTGGCCATAGGCGAACACCAACATCGAGAATGGCGACCAGTAGCGCGAACACCTGCGCCAGGTAGCAGATAGCGGGTTGAGCAAACGGTACAGGCGGCGGCGAGGGTTGTGCAACGACGAACATCAAGAACAGAACCACCAACCAGACGATCACCACGATGAATTCGCGTATCACACGCCCGCGAATGCGCCGTTCGCCGACGCGCACCAACGCAGGCAGATCGAGTGTATCCAAGGAGCCTCCGCATTGTTTGACATCAGCCTATGTCTTCATTCTAATGCGGATCGGCGGTTCGACGGTTTGAGGTTATGGTCTCTCCCATCTCACTGATCGAGCAGGGCGACCAATAGAATACACCCGCGGACATGCGTACTGTCGGTTTATGCGCCTTCCGGCACGGGTTCGCCTTTGTAGGCCAGGATGATCTGCTCGCGGGGGACACCGGCGTCGAGCAGCGCGTGGACGAGTGGTTTATCGGTGCTGTCGCGCTCGATGATGATCATGTTGTCTCTGAGTTGCGCCACCAGCGCCGTGTTGACGACCCGCTCACCGCGCACGTGACCGATGCCCGTGACGACAAACTGAGTTTCGTCAGCGTTCGCCGTCAGGAAGGTGTAGCCATTCAGTCCAGTTTTGGCGTAACCCGCCATCACGTGCTTGAGTGTGTCTCTCAAGGTATCCACTGGCTGATCTCCTCACGCTCCAGATCCACCACTATCAATTTAACGCCATATTTCGCTCGAATACCAACCCCTAATTCTTCGCTCAAGACGCCGCTGTATGCACCGTAGGGAACAGCAAGATACAAAGGTCGTGCATCGCCATACTCTTGTTCCAGCACATGAGCGTAAAGTAGATATTGTCCCAAAGCGTTTGCGAGATCCGTCACCTGAGAATCGCCCTGGAAGCCTTTGACCTCGACAAAGATCAGGCGGCGCTCATCGCTGCGTTCCGCCTCGATGTCAATGTAAACGGTGCGCTGCTCTATCGTGAATGGCGATTGCTCATCTACAATGCGCCAACCATCTTTCTGCAGCGCTCGCACGACCGTGTCGTGATGTATGTCTTTGCGCATGGTTCTTCCTACAATTGAGCGAATTCCTGAAATCTAGTTCCGGTTTGTCAGCACTTTTTGAACTATCAGTCTTACAAATCGATCTACCGAATGATCTTTCACAATACCTTCTAAACCAGATAATGCCTCTTCAGTTCCAATCTGTACTAACGCTTGTGCGATTGACTCGACAACGTCCGATTCCTTCGGTCTGTTACGCACGTTTTCTAGCTCGAATTTGCGCAGAATCTCTACCAATGTACCGACTGAGCTTGAATTAGCAATGACACCAATAGCATTTGCAGCACGTATTCTTTGCGAGACTAAATTGCTCTCAACAAGAAGTTTATGAAGTGCTGGAAGCGCCCGCGGATCCCTAATACGGCCGAGTGTACTAGTTGCTCTATTAACAATCACGGGGTGATTAGAAGTGAGTGCATCGATCATGGAGTCGATGACTCCTTCATAGTCAAATCGCGAGATTATTTCGACAAAAGGATCCTTGTCCATGTGGTGCTCTTCAAAAAGTCCACTTTTTAGCGCATCAATAACACTGTTGATTGCATCTTCCGTGCCGTACTCTGCGAGTAATTCTGCTATTTCCTTCTGTTCGCTCCCGGTTATTAGCCATTCCACGCTTTTCAAAGCGCGACCCAATCCGGGAATTGCGCGCTTGTCCTGACATTTTGATTTCTTTGCAAGTGTCATCGCTGAATGAGCGCTCACAAAGCTGACCGGGCTCTCCATACATCTCACAAGCGCCTCGGTTGCTTGAGGATGAGGATGCGTTCGTAACATATTTACGGCATTCTGCCATTGTTCAGGATCGTGCCCACTTTGCAGGGTTTCCTCGGCACGTTTTATTTGATCCGGAATATCACTGCGATCACGAATTCGTCGGAGATCGCTCAGCAGGATATCCCAGGGCGAATCTCCGTTAGGGCTGAAATCTCGATACTGTCTGTCGGCAAGCTTGTCATGAAGTGATTTTGGATCGGCTTTCCCACTCGGCCACTCCAAAATAACAGGGATAACCTCTTTGTCGCGCCCCATCGCGTACGCCCATTCATATGTCACCCAATGGGACGCCAATGAGGCAGGAGATACAATTACAAGAACGCCAAGTGACTCATTGATTGCGTTATCCACTTCTGCCTTCCAGCCATCTCCGCCGCCAATATCGTCCATCAGCCAGCCAAGAAACCCCGCATCCGTAATTCGCCGCTTGACCTCACGAGCGAATTCCAGGCCGCTGTTGTGAACCGAAATGAAAAATATGTTCCCCATGTGCAAGTAAATCCTGATTTGGCAGCTTGATAGTCTGATATTCGATAGTATAGACGATGTTGACAGTCTTTTTGCGGACGTGCGATTGCTTTCCCCCCCCCCAACTTCGCATAGCACCCGTCGCTTGACCGTCACCTCCGCCCGCCCAATTCGCGCTACACTGGACACATGCGTATTCGACTCCCTCGCCTCCACCTGACGCGGCGCGTGCTGATCGCCGCCGCACTTGCGCTCGCTGCCGCGGGCAGCGGCATCTACCTGTGGCTGTTCGCCGATCTGCCGCCCATCGACCGGCTGCAGGCCGGGCTGGCGCTGCCGAGCACGCGCATCTACGACCGGCACGGGCGACTGCTCTACGAAATCCTGCCGCCGGAGGGCGGGCGTAACGTCGCCCTGCCGCTGGATCAGATTCCGCAGCACTGCCGTAACGCCACCATCGCCACCGAGGACGCCAACTTCTACGAGCATCCCGGCGTCGATGTGGTCGGCATCGCCCGCGGCCTCTGGATCAACCTGCGCGGCGGCGAGGTCATCGCTGGCGGCAGCACGATCACCCAGCAGGTCGCGCGCAATCTGCTGCTCGATCCACAGCAGCGCTTTGAGCGCACGCTCACGCGCAAGCTCAAAGAGGCGATCCTGGCGCTGCGCCTGCAAAACGCCTACAGCAAAGATGACGTGCTGGCGCTCTATCTCAACCAGTCATATTTCGGCAATCTGGCCTATGGCATCGAAGGCGCGGCGCGGGCCTATTTCGGCAAGAGCGCGCCGGAACTGTCGCTGGCGGAATGCGCGCTGCTGGCCGGGGTGCTGCAAGCGCCCGCCGTCTACGATCCGCTCGCCAACCCGGAGGCCGCCCGCGAACGCCAGAGCGACGTGCTCGGCCTGATGGTGCGTTATGGCTACCTCACGGCGGATGAGGCGGAGATCGCGCGCCGCGAGCCGCTGCAGTTCGCCGCCGCGCCCTTCCCGATTGAAGCGCCGCACTTCGTCATGGCCGTGATCAAGCAGTTGGAGCGCGATTACCCGCAGGCCTTCTACGGCGGCGGGCTGGACGTGATCACGACCGTCGATCTCGACTGGCAGCGCTCCGCCGAGCGCATCGTCCAGCGCCAACTGGCATATCTCAACCTGCCGGGCGCTGGACGGCAGGCCGCTAACGCGCACAACGCCGCCGTCGTCGCGCTCGATCCGTTCACCGGCCAGGTGCTGACGATGCTCGGCAGCCCGGACTATTTCGACGAGGCCATCGACGGCGCGGTCAATGCGGCGCTGGCGCTGCGCCAGCCGGGCAGCGCGCTCAAGCCGTTCACCTACGCCATCGCCTTCGATCCGGCGCAGCCCGATCCGTGGACAGCAGCGACGATGATCCTCGATGTAGAGACGCCGTTCGTCACCCGGCGGCTGGAAAGCTACACGCCCGCCAACTTCGCGCTCGTGGAGCACGGGCCGGTGCTGGCGCGGGATGCGCTGGCGTCGTCGCTCAATATCCCGGCAGTGATCACACTCGATCACGTCGGCGTCTCAGCGCTGGTCGACCTGCTCACCAACGCCGGAGTGACGACGCTGGCGACCAACCCCAATCTCGATCTGGCCGTGACGCTCGGCGGCGGGGAAGTCCGCCTGCTCGATCTCGTCGCCGCTTACGGCATCTTCCCCAACGGTGGAACACGCGTGCAGCCGGTCTTCCTGCTGCGCGTCGCCGACCGGGCGGGCAACGTGCTCTACGAGTGGCAGCAGCCGCCGCCCGGCCTGCAGGTGATCGATCCGCGCGTCGCCTACCTGATCAACGACATCCTCAGCGACGACAACGCGCGCATCCTGGGCTTCGGGCGCAACAGTATGCTCAACATCGGGCGTCCGGCGGCGGCCAAGACCGGCACGACGACCAACTTCCGCGATAACTGGATCGTCGGCTACACGCCCAACCTCGTCACCGGCGTCTGGGTCGGCAATGCGGATAACACGCCGATGACCGATGTGACCGGCGTCAGCGGGGCCGCGCCGATCTGGAATGCGTTCATGCGCCAGGCGCTGCTCGGCCAGCCGGAAGTCACGTTCACGCAGCCGCCGGGCTTCATCCGCCTCGAAGTCTGCGATCTCAGCGGGCTGCTGCCGACGCCGGTCTGCCCGCGCCGCCGTCTGGAGCTGTTCATCGATGGCACCCAGCCGACCGAGCAGGACAACCTCTACCAGCGCTTTACCATCGACACGGCGACCGGCCTGCTGGCGGATGACACGACGCCACCCGAACGCCGGGTCGAGCGCGTCTATGCCGTGCTGCCGCAGGAAGCGCGCGATTGGGGCATCCGCAACGGCATCCTGCCGCCGCCGACCGGCGCACTCGTCCAGGCACCGGACGCCGACCAGGGGTTGCGCCTGCTCGAACCCGATCCGTACACCATCTTCCGCCTCTCGCCGCTGATCCCGTTCGATGCGCAGCGCATCAAGCTGACGGTGGGCGCGCCGCCCGGCACGCAGTCGGTGCGCTACTATCTCGATGGCGATCTACTGGGCACGGTCGAGCGTTCACCGTGGGATCTGTGGTGGGCGCTGACGCCCGGCGCGCACGAACTGACGGCAGAGGCACTCCTTGCCGATGGCACGACGCAGATCACCACCCCGCTGCCGTTCAGCGTCAACAGCTTCGCCGAGCCGGACAGCCGCACCGAGGCCGGTTCCTGACTCAGGTTATACTTGGAGCCAATAGCCATTAGCCTTTGGCCGATAGCCGATAGCCACCTATGCCCCATCTGCGTCCGTTAGAAGCGCGCGTCCTGCGCACCATCCGCCAGCACAAGCTGATCGCGCCCGGCAGCACGGTCGTCGTGGCCGTCAGCGGCGGTGTCGACTCGCTGGCGCTGCTGCACAGCCTGCACGCCATCGCGCCGCGCATCGGCTGCACGCTGCACGTCGCCACCCTCGATCACGGGCTGCGCGGTCAGGCAGGCGCGGAAGATGCGGCCTTCGTCGCGGCGGAGGCGGAGAGGCTCGGCCTCGCCTGCAAGCTTGGCAAACGCGACGTGCCCGCGCTGATGCAGCAGTGGGAGATGGGCACAGAAGCAGCGGCGCGCCGCGCGCGCTACGAGTTCCTGGCTGAGGTGGCGCAGGCGGTCGGCGCGGACACCGTCGCGGCGGCACACCACGCGGACGATCAGGCCGAGACGGTGCTGATGCGGCTCATCCGGGGGGCGGCGATGCGCGGGCTGGTGGGGATGCGCCTGAGCGCGCCGCTGCCGTATGCGCCTGAGAGCGGCCTGCGCCTGATCCGCCCGCTGCTGGGATTGCGCCGGGCGCAGCTTGAACGCTATGCTGCTGCGCTCGACCTATCGCCGCGCCACGACGCGACCAACGATCAGGTCAACACACTGCGCAACACCGCGCGCCATCGCCTGCTCACGTCGTTTCCGCAGCTTGCGCGCCATCTCGTGCAGTTGAGCACGCTGGCGCAGATCGATGAGGATTACTTCGCACAGGAGATCGTGCGGCAGGTCGGCGATGGTTTCATCCACAGTGACGAAGGCATCGTTTTCGACCGGGTGCTGCTGGCGGGTCTGCCGCAGGCGTTCCAACTGCGCATCATCGCCAACGCCTTGCGCCGCGCCGCACCTGAGATCGAAGTGCCATTCGTGCGCATCGTCGCCTGCTGCGAAGCCATCTTCGGCGGCAAGGTCGGCACAATCGTGCAACTTGAAGGCGGCTGGCGGCTTCAGATCGATTACACTCATGCCTATCTGCGCGTCGCAGATACTCCGCAGGAAGCGCCATTGTCTTATCCTCTATTAGCGAGCGCCGCTGCTGTCCCGGTCATCGTTCCGGGCGTGACGCAGCCGCCGGGCACGGCGTGGAAACTGCGTGCGCAGATCATTGACGAGTCGCCACAGCCTGCCCCGCGCGGCGCTGTGCTCGCCGTGCCTGTCAGCGCCGCCATCCGCTTACGCGCGCGCCGCCCCGGCGACCGTTTCGCTCCGCTGGGCATGAGCGGTCACAGCCGCAAGCTCAAGCAGTGGATGATCGATCACAAACTGCCGCATGCCGTGCGCGACCATGTGCCGCTGCTCGACATCGACGGACAGATCGCGGCGGTCTGCTGGGGTGAGACGTGGACAATCACCGATCCGTTTCGCGTCGGGGGGCCGAAGGCGGACGTGGCGACACACGTTCATTTCTGGATTGAGAAGTGACAAGCTTGCAACATCCCTATCTCAATGAAATACGATCACTATGCGGTGTTGCGAAACCTGCACAATCAAGATATGCTTGATGATGAAGAAATAAAGCATCAAGATACCGCACTTCATTAAGAGACCGTAATAGTACTATTCGCAGCGGCTGTGTATCGCCTGACACAGCAGGATTACAACAGAGGATTGGTCATGGAAAATAATGAAACCACCAGCGTACTCGTCGTCGACGATGAAGCCGCGATCCGCTATTCCGTCAGCAAGACGCTGCAGCGTGTCGGCTACCTGGTGACGGAAGCTGCCAGCGGCGAAGAAGCGCTGGAAATTATGGGTCGCCAGATCTTTGACGTTGTGTTGACCGACATCCGTATGCCAGCCGGGCTAGATGGGGTCGAACTCGTGCGCCGGATCAAGGACGTAGATGCAGACACCATCGTCGTCCTGATGACGGCCTACCCCAGTCTGGCGACGGCGGTTGAAGCGCTGCGCCTGGGCGCGCACGACTACCTGATCAAGCCGAGTTCGAGCCAGGACATCCGCCAGTGTGTGGCGCGCGGGGTCGAACGTGCTCGCAATCTCAAGCGCCGCCGCGCCCTGCTCGACGCCATCCGCAGCAACGTCAGCGAACTCAGCCGCAGCGACACCGAAGGCGTCAAGATGTCGGCCTTCACCGAGCGCGGCCCGGACGAACGGCTGATCGCGATTTCGAGCGGCGATGTCGAGTCGACCACCAACGCGGTCATGCAGCTTGGCCCGCTGACGATCTACCCCGGCCGCTATCAAATCGCCGTCAACGACCGCAACATCGACCTGACGCCGACCGAATTCGATCTGCTGCTCTATCTCGCGGCGCATCGTGGGCGTGTCGTTTCGTGCCACGAGCTGGTGCGCGAAGTGCGCGGTTACGCCGTTGACGAGGCCGAGGCGCGCGAGGTTATCCGCCCGCATGTCAGCAACCTGCGGCGCAAGCTCAAGCAGAGCGGCCAGGACGAAGACCTGATCGTCAACGTGCGCGGCATCGGCTACCGCCTGAGCGAACAGATCGATTAGATTGGCTTTTGGCTGTGCTGGGGCGCGCCGCCGGGTGTGCCCTCCGCTTTTCCGCCGCTCATTGCTGAATCTTCAGCAATCGTTATATCCTTCTCACGCTGTATCTCTTTATCGCTACACGGTGATTGCATCAGCTAATTTGAACCGCAAAGTCTCAAAGCACGCAAAGAATTCATCTATGGATTCTTCTTTGCAACCTTCGGGCCTTTGCGGTTCAAAATGAATTTCGATGATTCGTCACAATCTTGCTCGATGCGATCGACCTGTTTATCTCCTTGATCCAGGCAATCTATGCGTCGCAATGTCATCACACTGCTGTTGCTCGTCTTGATCGCTCGCCCGACTGCCGCGCAAACCGATCCGCTTGCGTCGATGACGCTGGAGCACAAGGTTGCGCAGATGTTCATGGTTACGCTGCACGGCGGCATCCTCACCGAAGATGGCGCGGCCTTGCTGCGCGAATGGCAGCCGGGCGCAGTGGTGCTCTTCGCCGCCAACCTGGGCGATCCGGCGCAGGTGACGCGCCTGACCAACGGCTACCAGCAGACGATCACGGCGGCAGGCGGGCTGCCACTGCTGATCGCGGTCGATCAGGAAGGCGGGGTAGTCGCGCGTTTGACCGATGGCTTCACGGTCTTCCCTGCGCCGGTGCTGACAGCAGCCGCCGGGCCGGAGATGGCGCGGCAGGTTGGCGCGGCAACCGCCCGCGAACTGCACGCAGTCGGCATCAACATGAACCTCGCGCCGGTCGCCGACCTGGAAACGTACCGCGATAACCCGATCATCTTTCGCCGCGCCTGGGGCAGCAATCCACAGTTGGCAGGTGAAGCCATCGCCGCCTTTATCGACGGCTCGCAGGCGGCGGGAGTGCTGGCGACGGCCAAGCATTTCCCCGGCCACGGCGAGACGCACGAGGACAGCCACGCCGTGCTGCAAACGCTCGACCTGAGCCGCGAGCGAATGGCGCAGGTCGAACTGGTGCCCTTCCAGGCGGCCATCGATAGCGGCGTCTCGACGATCATGGTCGCGCACGTCCACTACGACGCTTTGGAGCCAGATAACGGCCTGCCCGCATCGCTCGACCCGGCGGTCGTGACCGGCCTGCTGCGCGGCGACATGCGCTTCGGCGGCATGGTCATGACCGACGCCATCGACATGAACGCCATCGACATGGAGTTCGATTTTCGCGAGGCGGCAGTGCGCGCTGTCGAAGCCGGGGTTGACCTGATCGCGTTGGGGCCGAGCTTCGGCCCGCAGACACAAATCGGCGCGATGCAGGCAGTGATCGAGGCGGTGCGCAACGGCAGAATCGACGAGGCACGCATTGACGAGTCGATCACACGCATTCTGGCAGCGAAGGCGCGCTTCGGCCTGCTCGATTGGCAGCCGCTCGACCCGGCCACCGCTGCTGAGCGTGTCGATGCCGAGGCCGGCGCGACGCTGATCGAGGCGCTGTTTCGTGCGGGCGTGACCGTCGCCTGGGATCGCGCGGATCGTGTGCCCGTGCGCCCGGAACAATCAGTGGCGATGATCTTTCTGGCGACGCGCTATCAGATCGCCCAGGAGTGCGGGCAATATCGAACCGACATTCATTGGGTCGGTGTCAGCGATGCGCCGTCGGATGAGGAGATCGGCTGGGCGGTCGCCGCCGCGTCCCAGGCGGACACCGTCGTCGTCTGGACGCAGGACGCGATCTACAACGAGCGCCAGCAGGCGCTGGTGAATGCGCTGCCGCCAGAGAAAACGGTCGCTGTCGCGCTCTGGTCGCCCTACGATGGCGAGGCCTTCCCCGACGTGGCCGCTTACATCGCCACTTACAGCCCGCTGCGCCCGGCCGTGCCCGCTGCCTGCGCTATCCTCTTCGGCGCACAAACAGCGAGCGGGCGCTGGGTGGTGAGCTTCTAGGCCTTGACCCGGCCTTCCGCCAGCCCACTGGCGACGAGATAGCGGTAGCTCTCGATAACAGCGGTCATCATGTCGGTGGCACAGCGGTCCAGCTCGACGATAATCCATTCCGGCTGTGCCCCGGCGAGGATGCCTGGGATATCCATCACGCCTTTCCCGGCGGCGACCATCGGCGCATCAATCGACGAGGCCGGGCCGTCCTTGATGTGCAGCATCCGCGCGCGCGCGCCCAGATCACGCACCAAGGCGGCGGCATCTTGTCCGCCGGTTTGCACCCAGTAGGTATCGACTTCGAAGAAGATGTCGGGCAAGAGGTGCTCACGCATAATGTCCAGCCCTGTGCGCCCATCGACCAGCCCCAGTTCGAACCAGTGATTGTGATAGCCGAATTCGAAGCCGTGCTGCAGCAGCAGTCTGCCAGCGTCGTTGAGGGTGTCGCACAGGCGCTTGATGCTGGCGACACTGGCGAAAGTCTCCGGAGGCATGTAGGGCACGATCATCTTTTTGATGCCAAGCTGCACCGCCATATCGATCGACTGCTGTGTATCGTCGCCAACTGGCAGCGGCAGATGGGCGGAACAGATCTCCAGGCCATATTTACGACATAGGCGCGCAGTCATCGAAGCATCAAGGCCACGATAGCTCTCAACGCCGACAAAGCCCGTCTCGGCCAGGCGGCGGAACACGGGTTCGGGGTCTGCTTGCAGGGCTTCACGAAGAGAATAGAGCTGAACAGCAATCGGTGCGGGCATGGGGTCATCCTTACGTCGCATGAGGTCAGTGCAGGGTTCAGATGATACCACGCGCCGGGGAGACGGGGGGACGTTCAACTTTCTCTACAGATGAATGAAGGTGAAGGCTCAGTCGTTCGAAAGTACTGCAGCAGCCGCACGATCGTTCTCGATCAGTGCGATCGCGCCCTCCACAGAATCGGCAACCAAAAAGCGCCCGGCCATTTCGGGATCCACCGCGCGGCCATACATGCGAAAGAAAAGGTTCATTGTGATCTGTATGATGTAATTCATTGAGCCGACGAAAACATGCATACCCGAATGTTCCGGCATTCGTTGCAGCGCTACCCTGTAGTGCGGCAGACCATTCCCGCGGGGCGGGTAACTCCCCGGCTTACGATCGTAGATGAGATCGACGCGGTGATCGACTGTATGCATCATCTCCACGGCGCGGACACTGCCATCGTCAAATTCCTCCCACGTCCAGTGGCCTTCGCCTGTGCAGATGATGATTGTCTGTGCGTCGTCATACCAGGAGACTTCCATAGGCATAACAGTAGCTCCTATGTTACAAAGTACCATTTTCCTTACTTCAAATTATTGACGAAACGAGGATCGCGCAATCTTCAAGCTTGGCAAACATCGTAAATATTATTTGCGGAGAAGCGCAGACAAAAACGGGCACTATCATGTGTGCCCGTATGCGCTGATATGACCCGACGTTATTTGTCGATTTTGTCGTCGTCTGCCTGTGTGTGCGGCTGCTCGGTCGGCCCATCGTCATCCGGGCCGCCCGTGTGAATCTTCACCATCTTGAACTGCCTGCCCTCGGCCACGGCGATCACCATCTTTACGTCCAGCTCGGCAGGAACCAGGCCAAAATCTTGCAGCGTCCAGATGGTCGTGATGCGGTCGCTCAAGTTCGGCCATTGATCCTTGGCCCAGCGGTAGCGCTCGCGGCTGAACTGCCAGATGGCTTCTGGCAGAATTCGCGGCTGGAAGGCGCAATATTCCTCCCACATCTGCTCGTGCGGCGTCAGCGGGAACAGGATGTGGAGCATGGCTTGCAGGACGGTCTCCTTGCTGCGCCCGTGCTCTGGGGCGACCCAGTTGAGATAGTAATTGTGGATGAAGGTGAAGATGCCGAAGTGCGAGTAATACTCGATCTCGCGCAGCAAGTCTTCGCCCGCGCTCTTTGCGGTGTTGTACGTCGCTTCGAGTTCTTCGCTCGGCTCTTCGATGTGATCGTGAACGTGCAGATCGCCGTTGAGACGGAACAGTTCCGGATCGACATTGTGCAGGTAGCTGACCAGGCGCACGATTCGATCCGGATCGGTGTTGAATTTCCCGGTTCTGCCTTCGGCGATTAGCGTACTCAAAGAATCGGCGATACCGCGCTGGCGCGCCTGATCGTGCGCACGCTGGAGACCGGCGTCATAGGCGATGACCCGCACACCAACCTCACGCCGCACCTTGCTCAGCGCTTCCGGCAGCCGCTTCAGACCGCCGTTAGCGATGTAAAACTGGTAGAGCGTGATCAACGCGCCGAAGAAGACGATGGCGATCAACGCTTCTGTCTTCTGCGTGACGAGCACGATCAACATGAAGTAACTGGCGATCATGCCGCGCAGCCCGGCGAAACGCAGCGAGCGCGCTTCGGGCGAGCCGGGTTCGATGCCCCGGTCGCGCAGCGCATCTTTGCGCACGAAAAAGACCGTCGTACTGGTGATGACGAAGGCGCTGACGAAGCCGAAAGCGTAATACGACTCGACGACGACGACCTCGCGGATGACCGGAATCAAGACGGCGGAGATCCCCCAGATGACCGCGATACCAATACGGTCGTCCGTGAAATAGCCGGGCAGACGCCCAAGGCGCGCCGAATTCGCGGCCACTGCTGCGCCGCCGACGTAGCCACCGCCCTGCGCCATCAACAGGATGATTGCCAGCAAGACACCGGCCACGAACAAGAACGACTCGCCCGCAGTGCCGTTGATAGCGTTTCCAATCGCGCGCGAGAAGGCCAATTCGGAAGCAAGCGTGGCTATGTACTGCTCCTCGGTCAGCCCGTGAAGATCCAGCGGCTCAACTTCATCCTCGCCCAGCAGTTCCTCAGATGCGAGCGCCGCCAGCCGTGCGTCATACAACCTGCGTGCACTCGTAAGATCTTCGCCGGTAACGACGATGTCCTGCTGCTGCATCCCTCTGCCGAGCATTTCCGCGGCGATGATTTCATACTCGATCAACAGGGTGCTGTAACCCTCGGTTGATGGGATGTTCCACTGCCGGGCAGCGAACAACTGGACAACACCTGTGCCGATCAAGAAGACGGCCGCCAGCGTCAGGGCCGTGTTGATGACCTTCCACTTTGGGCGCGCAGCGTGTTTGCCGCTGGCCGGGATGACCTCGTAACCGCTGAAGCCCAACATCGCCGATGACATCGAGCGGAAAAACAGTTGGAAGAAGACGACCGGGCCGAGCGCCTGCAAATCCTGCTGCGCGCGGATCACGTGCTCGACGACACCACTGGCCTCCAGGCGGCGCACGATGCCCTCGGTCAGAAACGACCAGCCAGGATTGCCGGCTGCCGCCGCGCCAACCGCACCAAGCGCGAAGATGGTGAAGATCGTGAACAAGCCGCCGCCGATCAAGAAGATCGGCACCGCCCGCTTGGGGCCGAGAGCGACCAGCACCGCCATGATGAAGAAGGCATAGAATTCGGCCAGAACAATGCGATACTGCGCCAGTTCTGGAAACAAGAGCATCGTGGCGTCGGAAGCAGAAATCGAACTGATGATGATCGTCAGGATCGCATCGATGAAGAACAGGCTGCTGCCGACCCACGATAACCAGCGCAAACGCGCCGGGCCGATAGCTTCCACGAGCGGACCGCTGCCACCGGCGTTCGGGCGCAGGTAGGCCCCCGCCTTGTACGCCGGGACAATGCCAAAAAAGAGCAGAATTGAAAGCACAATAAATGCAAGAATCGCAATTTCGTGATAGCCGCCCGCGCCGTGAATGGCGAGCAGTGTCTGGTAGGCCGCGACGCTGAACGCATCCGCTGCAATCTCGAAGATGAGTGCCAGCACGCCCAGCCCGGAGCCGCCGAGCAGCAGCCCTTCCAGCAGTAACCGGGGAAGTTGTTTGTCAGCTTCGCGACGCTCTTCAGGAGCGATATAGTTCCTGAGCATCCCCACACCTCGTCTCAAGGGAAATCAGCGACGACATTTTATTAGACATGTGTAAGGTTTACCAGCGAAATTTACCGGAGTCGACGACAAATCGATGTGGGAAACCCTGGCACGAGAGCGCGTCGAAGATTCAGACGAGACTATTGAAGGTATGCGCGACCGGATTCCAACCTGTGACGGCGAATGAGCGCGCGTGCTTCGGCCAATGATGGCGCGAGGTGGAAACTACTTCGCATGTTTTCGCCCTCAGCCTTGATCACCATCGTCATGATGGCGCGAGCGAAGGCTTTGTCACTGACGATGACGTGAATTCCGGAGTTTTCCGGCATGACGCCGAGCGCGCTCTGAAAGAGCGACACGGATCCCTGACGCGGGAATACAGTTCCCGGCGTGCTGCCATAGATGAAGTCAACCGGTCTGGCCGTCGATCGGGCGAGGACAACCATCTGCTCCAATGCAGCGTGCCAATCATCCGAGGTCCACGAGTCGTCACCCCAAACGAGGATAATTGAGCGCTCCGGATCATCCCAACCGACGGTTAAGGGCATAATTGTTCCTCCGTTAATTAAATTGAATTCTGCCATAATCTCTCACGTTTTTGTAAATTCTAGTCTATCATACACGGCAAGTTCTGTGCCTGACATTGAGATCTGCCCCATGGGAGTAAGTCACACAGGACTGCAGTCTGAAATGGCACGCGCCTTACGAAAGATGCTCATATTCGGCGGCGCTGAACGGCAAGCCGACGGCGTATTGCAATCGGGTGAGAGGTTTCTTCCTCAGGCAGGTCTTCTTATAGAGCAAAGGTGGCGTTCAGCCCTGGACAGCGGTCGATGCCTGCGCCGTGAGTTCAGTGTTGGTTGACCAGTTGCCGGCGGCATCTTGCGCCCAGGCAGCAAAATCATAGGCGCGCCCCACAGTACCCGTGTAGTCTGCCTGGGTCGCGTCTGTCTCCAGCCATGGCTGCCAATCGCCGCCGTCGACTCGCACCCAGATCAGATAGGAGACGATCTGCCCGTTGTCCTGCCCGATCCAGCGCACGGTGAAGACCGGTGGGCTGATGACCGGGAGCGGTTGGACGGTCACGGTCGGCGGCGTGATGTCACCGAGCGCCGGGTCGATGGTCGGGCGCAGATCCGGCGTCGGCAGTGGTGTCGCTTGCTGGCCGATAACTGCGCCAGAGACACCGCTGATGGGCGCGAGAGTCGCCGCGCGCGCGATGGCATCTGCCGTGCCATCTTCGCCTTCCAGCGCAATGACGAGAGGATCGACCTGCGCGAGCGAGGGATCAATGCGCTGGACAAGCAGGAATGGGCTGCCCCCAAACGTGAGTTCGTCGCCCGGTCGTGCGGGCTGCGTGCCGATCTGGAACAGGCCGTTGTTCGGGAAGACAGTGAAATCGCGGTTGTCAAGCGCGTAGAGCATCCCTTCCGGCGCGCTGGCGGGAATATCGAGCACCTGCTGCGCTGTCGTGCGATTCCAGAGCACGTAGAGCCGGTCAGCGGTCGTCGGGCGTTCGAAGGCGATCACCGTCGCTTTACCCGCCAGATCCAGCACCTGTCCCGTCTCGAACGGCGCAGCATCGAAAATCCGTGCCATCAGGTTGAAGGCCGCTGCCGCAGGCCGTGCCGTCCCCGGCTGTGGATGGTGGGTGAAACAGCCTTCCGCACCCGTGTTGCGGAACAGGCCGTAGGCATCGCCGCTCTGATTGCTGTTCGGCTCGAAGTCGGTGCCGCCGGACTGGTTGCCACAGTCGTCATACAACTGGTGCAAGAAGACCACATCCGCGCCCGCCGCCCAGGCAAACGCCGTCGATTGGATGACGTAGGCAGCCTGCTGGAGCATGGTGCTGCGATACTGGCGCGCGCCGGGATCATTCGCCGTCCAGGTCGGGCCGGGGTAGTCATCCCAGACGGGCACACCGCTCTCGTTGAGCCAGACGGGCTTATCCAGCCCATAGCGCGCCAGTGTGCTGCGCGCCCGCGCAACGACGTAGCCGCTGCGCGGGGCGCTGCTGTAACTGTGGACGGCGGCGATGTCGAAGTACCAGTTATTGGCGACGCGCGCCGGATCGCGCGCGAGCACCGCCAGCGTGCGCTCGAGCCAATCGTTCTGTTCGGGATTGATGTAGGCCAGCCCACCGGCCATGACACTCGCCTGGGGATCGGCGGCTTTGGCGGCCAGATACGTCACCTGGAGCAGCCGGGCATAGGCTTCGACGCCGCCTTCCCAGAACAGCGTGAGATCTGGCTCGTTCCAGGCCTCCCAGACGCGGACACCCTGCTCCGGGAACCAGCCGAGCGCGCGCGCCAGATCGCCGCCGGGCTTGTAGCGGGATACCGTCTGATAAACAAACACGGCGTAAGGGTTGTTCGCATTGGGTGCTTTGCCCGGCGCGCTGGCGTTGCTGCCATCGGCAAAAACCGGCTCGAACAGGCCCCGGGGAACCGCGCCCTCGCGATGAAAGCCGGGCATACCGAGCAGAATGACGTTGTCCTGCAAGCCGTAGCGCACATCCCCGGCGATCACGCGGTCGTAGGGCGTCCAGTCGAAGTCGTTGGGGGCACGCTCGACCGTATGCCAGTAGAGTGGAAAGCGATTCCAGCCCGCGCCGAGCAGCAGCGCCTGACGGTAGCGCGCATCGCTGGCCGGGTGATCTGCTGAGCTGATGAAGGTGATCCCCAGCCGGTCCATGCGCAGATAGCCATCGTTCGTCTGCGCGTGAGCAGGCGCAGAACCAACGCTCAAGATACCGAGCAGACATACATAGAGAAGAACAACAGGCAGATGCGGCCTCATGAGGTCGGCGACTCCGAGGCGAAGGCGACTTTGCGCATCTCCACGAACTGGTTGACCCAATAGTTGAACCAGTATTCGGATTGTGAGCGCGCGATCTCGATGTGCATCCGGTTGCCGGTGAACTCGTTGCGAAAGCCGTGATACTCCACGATCAGTTTGCCGCCCGGCTTGTCCGGATCGATGATGGTCAGGCTGAAGCCAGGGCTGAAGGGCAGGAAGCCATAAGTCACTTTGCCGGACTTCTTGAGCTGGTCGAGCGCGCGCACCGTGCGTCGGATGTCGCTCGCCAGTTCCTGACCGACGCTGTCGAGCTGCCCCTGCACGTACGAGATGATATGCTCCGCATCGGGATCGAGCAGGATGACGCAGACCTCACCGCCGCGGTCGAGGATCGCCGCTTTGACGGGTGAGGCATCGTTGAAGATGTTGACGGCGCTCGGCGCGAACATCCACAACGTGCGCCCCTCGGCGATGAAGTCCTTGAACGACCCGAATGCCTGCCGATCTTTGAGCACATCATCCAGCGCAAAGATGCCGGTTTCCGGCGCGGTCGAGCGCAGGACGAGAACGGTCAGCGCGGCGATGATCAGTGCCATCTGGGCGCTTTGATCGACGCTGCCCAGCACGCCAGCCGCCAGCAGCGCAATGCCGAGGGCGGCGACTACATACGCTTCAAGATTGCGCCCCTGCGAGACATCTTTCAGGACGCGGCGCGCGAAAATGGTCAATTTGTGCATAGAGTCGCTCTCAGGCTGCGCATCAGGACACAAGCTGCGCTAATTTAACCGTGAGGCGACAGTCCGCGTCAAGCGCATATCTGCTAGAGCAGCAGCCCGATCAGCAGATCGTAGATGCGCCAGGTGAAGCGCTTGAGCGGGTCCGGCCAGCCGCGCTCCGGCAGTAGCGGCGGGAACTTGCTCGCGCCAGGCTCATCAAAAGCGTTGTTCCAGCCCTCGCCCGTCCACAGGATGTCCGCGCCGGGGATGCCCAGTTCCTCGACCATGCCTGCCGGGGCATAGCCATTGTGTTCCCAGGTGTTGCCGTAGATATAGTTATTCTCCGGCAGCGGGCCGAGATCGAACTCGGTGTTACGGTCGTAGACCATGTACAGGCTGGTCAGCGCCACGCCGACCGTCTGGTTATCGCGGATCGTATTGCCGAAGACCTCGGTGTTATCCGCCGTCATGATCATGATGCCAGTGCCGGGTGGGACGAGGCCGACAATCGCCCCTTCCTTGGCGAAGTTCGGCTGGTTGTTGTTCTCGATCAGATTGTTGTAGACGCGTGTGCGGTAGCCGACCTTCGACGGGTTGTTCGGCAGCAGGAAGACGAGAATGCCGCCGGTGTTCTCATAGACGTGATTGTCGTAGACCTCGGCGTCGGTGCTGTTCTCGATCTCGATACCGGTGACGTTGCCGAAGACGACATTGTTGCGCACGATGATCGGCCCACGGCTCTGGCCGACGTAGATGCCCGCATCAGCGATGCCCGTCACCGTCGAGTTTTCGACCAGCACGTCAGTGCATTCGACCGGGTAAATGCCGTAGATCGTGTTCTTGTCGGTGTCGCCATATGTGCCCTCGATGATCAGGTCGCGGTAGACGACGCGCTCCGCCCCGGTCGTCAGCACGGCGTTGCCAATGTAACCCCGGAAGCCGAAGCCTTCGAGCACGAAATCGTCGCCGGTGGTGTTGAAGCCGTCGCTGAGCAGGTTTTCACCGTCGAGCCACGGACGTTCATCGCCGTTCACAATACCGCGCACGGACAGACCCGGCGTGTCGATGTAGACTGACTGGGTGTAAACAGCCGGCTCGACCAGCACCGTGTCGCCCGGCTGTGCCTGATCGATCACAGCCTGGATCGACTCGCCCGCGTGGACGGTCAGCGTCTGGGGCTCGCGTGTCTGCGGGCTGTACGGCTCGGCGACGGCAAGCTCAACCAGCGCCCGCGCCGGGTTCTCGACAGGTTGGACGACCGGCAGCCCGGACGGCACACTCTCCGGGATGGCGATCAGGTCGGCAGGCTCGTCAGTCAGCGCGTAGAGAAAGGCGAGCAGATCCGAGATTTCCTGCGGCGTGATGTCGAACCCGGCGACTTTCTCATCGATGTCCGCCGGGTCAAGACCGAAGGCCGCCCCGCCGCCGTCGGCATAGAAGACGATCACGCCTTCGAGCGTGGGGAAGCGCCCGTTGTGCATGTAGGGCGCGCTCAAGGCGACGTTGCGCAGGCTGGGTGTGCGGAAGGCACGCTCGGCGTCGGCGGCGTTGCGCACTTCGGCCTGGCCGAGATCGGGGTTGTTCGGGTCGAGGTCGCGCACGCCGAGGACGTGGAAGGTGTTGTGCGTGAAGGTCGGCCAGGCGTGGCACTCGAAGCAGCGAGTTTCGGCGCTGCGGAAAATGTCGAAACCGCGCCGCTGGGCCGGGGTGAGCGCGTTGAAATCGCCCGCCGCGAAACGGTCGAACGGCGCCTTGTTGCTGATGAGCGTGCGCTCGAACTCGGCAATCGCTGTGGTGATGTTCGCCGGGGTGATGCCATCGCTGAAGGCCGCCTCGAAGCGCTGGCGGTACTCGTCAATGGCGGTCAGTTCGGCGACGAGAGCATCCAGATCGGCGGCCATTTCGTTCTCTGCCGTCAGCGGCGTCAGCATCTGCTCTTCGAGCGACGACGCGCGCCCATCCCAGAAGAGCGAGGTTGCGTAGGCGACATTCCAGAGCGACGGCGCATTGCGGCGCAGATCACCATGCGAACCGGCGGCGACGGTGCGCCCATCAGCGAAGCCGAGGTCAGGGTGATGGCAGGTCGCGCACGACATATCATCGTTGGCGCTCAGGATCGGGTCGTAAAAGAGCAGGCGACCGAGCGCGGCCTGATCCGAATCCACCGGCGGCAGCGGCGGCCATTCGAGCTGCAGGCCGGTCGTGGCTGCGTTACCCTGGCGCGCGCCGCCGCCCTGCAAAGCGACCGGGATCGGCGTGTCCTGGGGCACGGGCAGGAAGGCAAACACCGTCGCCACGCTGCACAGCAATACTCCCAGCAAGCCGACCGCCCAGGCGACGACCCGCAAACAGCCGCGTGCCGGGCGCTTCTTTTCGTCACGCATGAGCAATAACCTCTATTCAATCTTGGCGGCGTATTGTAGCGACCGCCCGCCCGCGCCAGCAAGCAATCGGCGAAGCGCAAGATCGAGAGTCAGCCGATGCGTTGTAAAAAACGACCGTGCCCAACGTCGTCCCGACTCAATCCCGCGCCTTGGGCACCCAATCCTGGCCGGTGACGCCATTCTGCCCCAGCACCAGACTCAATTCGGCGGCATGTTCCTGCACATGGCGCATACTGTAAAGTTGCAGCTCCAGATACATGGGGGCCATCCATTCGAACACGCAGACCTTGTACGCCTGCTCGTCCGTCAGGCTCTCAATTGCGTCTTTGGCTTTCTGGCGGCACGCCTTGAGGTAAGCGAGCACGTCCGCTTTGGTGTACGGCGTGTCTGGAAGCCGACCGCGCACAAACGGGGCAGGCGGCGTAAAGCCTTCCGAGGAGCCGGTCAGAAACAGATCGAGCCAGAACACGGCGTGATAAGCCACAAACCAGAAGTGCCCGTAGCACGCGTCTTCCGCATCATCCCACAGGGCGGCACTCCAGAGTCGATCCGGGCACAACTGGATCGTGTCGTCGAGCGTGTCAATGGCAGCGCCAAACTGCTGCCAGAGACTTGTTTTCAACCGGGCATCCACTGGAGTACCTCCCATGACATCGAAGATCTTTACGAGCGCCGCACCGAGTCGTCTGGCGGCGATAACATCGTGCTGGGGTTAGTCTAGCCAGGATCGCCCAATTGCACAAGTGTTCTATATGAAGTAACCTCACCGCTGCCGTCCCACCAATATGCTATGATGGCGGACGGCTCCGTAACTCGCTCCGAATCACTGCATTCAAGGATGGCACGCCATGCCCCAGACAACGCTAAACAGTCACGAGACATATTCGGGTGTCACCTTCAAACGACTCGTCATGACGCATGAGATCGTGAAGGGGGCCGCGTTTTCGGAATGCAAATTCGTGCGCTGCGATTTCTCGGAGACGGCGTTTCAGAGCTGCCGTTTCATTGAGTGCGACTTTGAAGATTGCACGCTGAAGCTGACGACGGTGGAGGGCACGACCTTTGCCCGTGTGCGCTTCAGCCGCTGCAATCTGCTCGGCGTCAACTGGACGGACGCCAACTGGTCGGAATGGGTGAGCAAGCTCGGCTCGATTGCATTTGATCATTGCGAGTTGAAGTATGCCGTGTTCCTGGGCTTGAAGCTGAACAAGTTGACGATGAAAGACTGCAACGCCCAGGAAGCGAACTTCGCCGAGGCCGACCTGACCGAAGCCGATTTCGCTGGCACAGACTTTGCGGGCGCGATCTTCCTCAGCACCGATCTGACCCGCGCCAATTTTGTTGGCGCACAGCGCTACACGCTCAATCTCAACGACAACCGCACCCAGGGCACGCGCTTCTCGCTGCCGGAAGCGCTGCGCCTGCTCTTCGCGCTGGACATCGTGATCGTTGACCCGGAGAGTCACGAGGCCATTGGGGAGGATAGGATGGATGACTTCATCTCATGATGTCGTGGGAATGCGGATGGCGGCAGCCTATCAGGCGTTTGTATCGCCTTCGACCGTGTAGAACAGGCGGCCATTGGGCACGTC
This sequence comes from Anaerolineae bacterium, assembly GCA_023382675.1. Lineage (GTDB taxonomy): Bacteria > Chloroflexota > Anaerolineae > Aggregatilineales > Phototrophicaceae > Flexifilum. Next base: position 39,798 of record JAHDWN010000022.1, on the reverse strand, counting down.
GAGAAAGCCGGATTGCGCCATGATTGGTTGTCTCCTCTTTGCCTGAGCGGTGTGCTGGCTGGTCGATCAGACTGCGTTATTTATACCCTTATGACACGTCGAGGGCAAAGCATCCAGGGATTGGGCGATTCATCCCCACGCCGGAACGTCGTAGGCGCGGTATCATAGGGCGGTAATCCTCTGGGGGCAGGTATAGCTGTGCCGCCACGAAGCACAAAGGAGAGACGGATGGAGTATCGCTATCTGGGCCGAACGGGCATGAAAGTCAGTGAGTTGTGTCTGGGCGCGATGACGTTCGGGCGCGAGGCGGAGGAGGCGCTCAGCTTCCAGATGATGGATGCGTTCGCGGCGGCGGGCGGCAACTTCATCGATACGGCAGACGTGTACACACGCGGCGTCAGCGAGACCATCGTCGGCAAGTGGCTCAAGAGTCAGAATCGCGAGCAGTTCGTGATCGCGACCAAGGTGCGCTTCGCCATGGGCGACGGCCCGAACGAGATCGGCCTGAGCCGCAAGCACATCATGGATGCGGTCGAAAACAGCCTGCGCCGCCTCGGCCTCGACTACATCGATCTGTATCAGGTGCACTGCTGGGACCCCGGCACGCCGCTGGAGGAAACGCTCTCGGCGCTCAACCGGCTGGTCGAGCAGGGCAAGGTGCGCTACCTGGGCGCGAGCAATTACAAAGGCTACCAGATTCAGAAGGCGGTTGACATCAGCCAGGCGCACGGCTGGGAGCCGTTCTCGTGCTTGCAGCCGCTCTACAACCTGCTCGACCGCCAGGTCGAATGGGAACTGGTCGAGGTTTGCCAGACGGAAGGCCTGGGCATCATCCCCTGGAGTCCGCTGCGCGGCGGCTGGTTGACCGGCAAATACCACCGGGGCATGGAAGCCGCGCCAGAAAATACGCGCGTCGCCAACTCGACCAGGAATAACTGGTCGGAGGCCTGGGGGCGCTACGCCAACGAGCGCACCTGGACACTCATCGACACGCTGGGCGAAATCGCGCAGGAACTCGGCAAGTCGCACGCGCAGGTGGCGCTGAGCTGGGTCAAAGATCAGCCGGGCGTGACCGCGCCGATCATCGGTGCGCGCAACATGGCACAGCTCGAAGACAACCTGGGCACGGTCGGCTGGGCGCTGAGCGCCGAACAGCGCGCCAGGCTGAACGAGGTCAGCGCCGTCGAAATGCCGTATCCGCACGATTTCATCGAGCGCGGCCTGGGCGGGCGGGCACGCTAGGCCTGATGCGGGCACACACGCATTGTGCCCGCTTTTCTTCTGCTGGCGCTACAACTCACCGAGCACGATCAGCGCGGCGTTGCGCCCGTTGACGCCCATGACACTGCCGCCGGGGTAGGTCGCCGCGCCACACAGATAGACACCTTCCATTGGCGTTTCCGGCGTCAGGCGCTGGCTCCACATGTACTCCGGCAGGCACTCACCCTGGAAGATGTGGCCGCCCGTCAGCCCGACGCGCTCTTCGATGTCCGGCGGGCCGAGCACTTCCATGTCGATGATCGCCTCTGGCAGGTTACTGCAAAAGCGCCCGATGGATGCAACCACACGCTGGCCGACCTCGGCGCGGCGCGATTCCCAATCGCCCTCGGCGAAATGATAGGGCACGTACTGCGAGAAAACGCTGAGGACGTGCTTGCCCTCCGGCGCAATCGACGGATCAAAGGCGGTTTGCAGGTAGTCCTCCGTCCAGAGCACGTCAGGCAATTCGCCGCGCTGCGCCGCGTCGTAGCCCGCTTGCCACTGTACCTTGGTCAGCGGTGTATTGATCTGCGCACGGTGATGCGGTTCGTCTGTGCCGGGGCGGGCGCGGAAGTTCGGCGGCTCGTGCAGCGCCAGGTTGACCTTGACCGTGCAGCCTTCGATGGGCACACGCTCGACCTGCGCGCGCCAGGCCGGGTCTGCCGCCTCGCCAAGCAGGCGCAGCGTGATCTGCGGGTCGGCATTCGAGAGGACGACCGGCGCATGAATGCGCTCGCCACCTTCAAGCAGCACGCCCTCGCCGGGGATGATCTGCGCGACCGGCACACCCGTAGCGACCGTCGCCCCGGCTTCCTGCGCGGCATCGCACATCAAAAACGAGACCATGCCCATGCCACCCTCGACGAAGCCCCACAGGCCGGGGCGCTCCGGGTCGATGCGCCCGCTCGAATGATGGTAGTAGATCGAGGCCGTGCCCTTATCGAACGGACTGGCATTCGTGCCGATGACGCCCTGGCCGAGCAGCGCCATTTGCAGGCGCTCGTCAGTCAGATAGCGCTCGACCAGATCGGCCATCGACCACTCGAAGATCAGGTTGATCAGATCGGCATCGCCGCCGAGTCGATCTTCGATCTGATCACGGCTCGGCGCACGGCCCAGCCACAGATCGCGTTCGTCGCCCGGCCGCAGCAGTTCCACCGCCCGGTCAACCAGCGCATTCAGCGCGCGGTAGCCCTCGACATCCTGCGGGGCAAAGCGGCGCAGCTCCTCATAGCGCTTGTCGGCCTCTTCCCAAAGCAGGATGCTGCTGCCATCCTCGAACGGCACGAAATAGCCGCCGACCGCCGGATGCCAGGTGAAGCCCCGGCGCGGCAGTTCCATGTCGTCAATGACGGTGCGGTGGAGCAGCCCGGCCAGATAGGCACATGGTGAGACGTGATAGCCCGGAAACGGCTCTTCCAGCGTACACGCGCCGCCGACCCGCTCGCGCGCTTCCAGCACCAGGACACGCTTGCCCGCCCGCGCCAGGTAAAAAGCGCAGGCCAGGCCGTTATGCCCCGCGCCGACGACGATGGCATCCCAGCTTGTAGCAGACAGATCGCGGATCGGCGCAGGCAGACCCAGCAGCCCGCGCGCGCGCGCCGTGGCGCTGCGTTGAACCAAATTGCTTGGCATTGAGATGATTCCTTGTAGACGATAGACACAATGCCCAAGTTATAGCGTCTCCCAAGGTCGTGGGCAACCGGCTGATCGTCGCCTGCCCAACGCTCGCCCGACGCCGCCCCCTTCGGTCGTAATCTCGTCTATAATTAAGACTGACAACCACACCAAGGGGGTAATTATGCGCCGCACGTTGCTTTTCTTGCTGATTCTGGGCGTCATCCTAGGCAGTACGGTCAGCGCACAAGACACAGGCGGATCGCCAGCCCTCGAAGTGATCGAAACCCTGCCCTCAGCGGGCAGCGGCGATATTGCGCCCGATGGCGCTATCAGCGTTATTTTCAACCAGCCTGTAGTTCCACTGACTGCGGTCGAAGCGATGGGCGACCTGCCCGATCCGCTGCGCCTGGAGCCTGCCGCGAGTGGTCACGGCGAATGGCTGAACACAGCCATCTATCTCTTTCATCCCGACCCAGCGCTGGCAAGCGGAGTAACTTACATTGCCAGCGTCGATCCGTCGCTGACCGCGCTGAGTGGCGCGCAGCTCGCAGCGCCACACTCGTGGTCGTTTACGACGACCGCGCCCGCGCTCACCGAGTTAGCGCCGGAGCCGGGCGCGACCGGGGTGCGGCTGGATGGCAGCATTCAGGTACGCTTCAACATGCCGATGGATCGCGTCTCGGTGGAGAACGCGTTTTACGTGCGCCCGCAGGGGGCGAGTGGCAACATCGCTGGCGCGTTCGAATGGAGCGACGACGGCGCGGGCTTCCGCTTCCGTCCCACAGATAACCTCGCGCTTGACACAACCTATGAGGCCGGGTTCGCCGATGGCGCGACCGGCGCAGGCGGTGGCACATCTCTCTCAGCCGTCCCGTGGCGTTTCGTCACCGTGCCCAAGCCAGGCATCGTTCGCACCGATCCATTTGACGGCGAGACGGACGCAGGCAACCTTTACGCCTTTACCATCTATTTCGCCTCGCCGATGAACCCGGAGACGCTCGACGGCAAAGTGACGTTCGATCCTGAGCCGTGGCGTGAGCCGGATACCTACTACAACGACTACGACAACAGTTACACGCTTTCGTTCCCGGTCGAGCCAAGCGCAAATTACACCGTCACGATCGCGGCGGGCGCGGAAGATGTTTACGGCAACGCCATTCAACAGCCGCTGACTATCCGCTATACGACCGAGCCCTTCGGCCCGGATCTAACACTGCAAGCGCCCTACGGCATCGGCTTCTACAATGCCTACAACGAGAACACCCAGGTCTACCTGACGCATCGCAACGTCAGCCGCGTCGATCTCTCCTTGTATGCGGTAGATCTGGCGGATTTCTTGCCCCGATTGGTGGGCAGCAACGCTTACGACCCGACTCAGGCTTTTGCGCCTTCCTCAAGCCAGTTGATCCGAAGCTGGTCGATTGACAACGTCGCGCCCGAGAATGCCCGGCGTTATGAGCTGCTCAACCTGAGCGAGGCCGGCGCTAATGAATGTGCCGGTTCGCCGCCCAGCCGGTTGAGCGTGGGCGCGAACGCCCGCGTGATCACCGAGCCGGACCCGGTGCGCGCCCGTGCGACTCCCGGTGACGGCGAGATCGTGACGCTGCTCTATCACGATTACGCGCTGCGTATCATCGGCGGCCCGCAATGCCTGGATGGCGTGCTCTGGTGGCAGGTAGCCCTCCGCGACAATCAGGAAGCCTGGGTGGCCGAAGGTGTCGGCGACGAATACTTCCTGGAATCCACCTCGCCACAAGTCACACCCGTCGATGTGACCGGCGATACCGGCGCGCTCCGCCCCGGCGTCTACTTCCTGAACGCGACCGCGCCGGAGACCGATGGGCAGGGCTGGCAGCCGCTGAAACATTTCCTGATCGTGGGCACGGCCAATCTCACACTCAAGCAGTCGGTCGATCAGGTGCTGGTTTGGGCGACGGATGTGCAGTCGGGAGAACCGATCGCGAACGCGCCGATCAGCATTTATGGGCAGGACTACAAGCTGCTCGGCCAGGGCACAACCGATGCTGACGGCCTGATGCGGCTCGATGTGCAGCGCGTGCCGGATCTGTACCAGCCGCTCATGGCCGTTCTCAATGATGGCGGTCAATTCGGCATCAGCAGCAACCAATGGACGAGCGGCATCGAAGGCTACGACTTCGCCCAGCCGACCGAATACTTCGTCGAGCAATATAAGGCATACATCTACACGGATCGCCCCATCTACCGCCCAGGGCAGCCAGTCTATTTCCGCGGTGTCATTCGCGACCGCAACGACGTGACCTACACCCCGTCGCAGCTACGCGAAGTCCCCGTCCGCATCTTTGGCGGGGATGACGGTGCGCTGCTCTACGAAGAGACGCAGCCGCTGACTCAGTTCGGCACCTTCAGCGGCCAGTTCGACGTGGCGGCGGATGCCCCGCTCGGCTACTACAGGCTCGAAGTCGAACTGCCGCGCCCCGATCCCAATCAGCCCTATTACGGCAGCGAAGGGCGAATAAGCTTCCAGGTGGCGCAGTATCGCGCACCGGAATTCCAGGTTGATGTCACCGCTGATCAGGACGAAGTCGTGCAGGGCGACATGATCCGGGTGTCGGTGGACAGCCGCTATTTCTTCGGCGGCGCGGTGTCGAATGCGACGGTGGACTATTCGGTCGTTGCTCGTCCGTACTATTTCAGCGCTCCCGGCGCACCCAACTACAGCTACGTCGATTTCAACTACGATGCCGGCCCCAGCGAGATCTTCGGCGGTTTCGCCGGAGAAGTCGCCAGCGGCACAGGCACAACCGACGCGCAGGGCAGACTTCTGATTGAAGTGCCTGCGGATTTGAAGGACGCCACGCAGAGCCAGACGTTCACAATTGAAGCGGTTGTCAGTGACGAGAGCGGCCAGGCAGTCGCCGGACGCACCGAGGTGATCGTCCACAAAGGTCTGCTCTATGTCGGCGTCAAGCCGCGTGAATATGTCGGCACTGCCGGCGATGAGACGACCATCGATCTGCTTGCCGTCGATTGGGCGGGCGAAGATCTGCCCGGCGTCGCCAACCAGACCATCGACGTCGAGGTCGTGGAGCGACGCTGGTCGAGCGTCTTGGAGGAAGACGAGAACGGGCGGACCAACTGGACGTGGGAGGTCGAAGATATCCCCGTCACCAGTGATACAGTGACAACCGACACCGATGGCAAGGCAGCCTTCACTTTTGTGCCGCCTGCCGGTGGCGTCTATCAGGTGAAGGCGACCACGCAGGACGAGCGCGGCAATACGATCGTCGCGTCCGCCGGGCTGTGGGTCTCCAGCGGCGAATACATCGTCTGGCGGCAGCAGAACAGCAACCGCATCGACCTGATCGCCGATAAAGACGAGTACGAAGTCGGGGATACCGCCGAGATTTTGATCGCATCGCCCTTCCAGGGCAGCGCCGAGGCGCTGATCACCGTCGAACGCGGCGATGTGCTGCACACAGAGCGGGTCACGCTGGCGACCAACTCTTACGTCTATCACCTGCCGATCACGCCCAACTTCGCGCCGAATGCCTTTGTCAGCGTCATGATTGTCAAAGGCGTCGATGAAAACAACCCGGTCGCGGCCTTCCGCATGGGCATGGTGCAGATTGGCGTCGATAACAGCCAGAAGGAAATCACGCTCGACATCACCTCCGACACCGAGCAGGCGGGGCCGGGCGATCAAGTCACCTATACGCTGCGCGCGACCGATTACGCCGGCAACCCCGTAGAGGCGGAAATCGGCGTCGGGTTGACCGATCTGGCGTCGCTCAGCATCGCCGATCCGAACACGATCCCGATCTTGCAGTATTACTACGGGCCTCAGAACCTGGGCGTGCGCACCTCGACAGCGCTGACGATCAATACCGATCAGCTCACGCAAGAGGTGCTCGATACGATCAAGGGCGGCGGTGGCGGTTTTGGCGAGGGTGGCATCTTCGACATCCGCGAAGAATTCGTCGATACAGCCTACTGGAATGCCGCGCTCGTGACCGATGCCAATGGCGAGGCGCAGTTTACGGTCACTCTGCCGGATAACCTGACGACGTGGCGTCTGGATGCGCGGGCGGTCACACGCGGCGCAGACGGCAACCTGCTCGTCGGACAGGATACGTTCGACCTGTTGAGCACCAAGCCGCTGCTGATCCGCCCGGTGACGCCGCGCTTCTTCGTCACGGGAGATCGTGCCGTCGTGGCGGCGGTTGTCAACAATAACACCGATCAGGAAGCGGTGGTTGATGTCAAGCTTGAGGTTGGTGGGCCACTCATGGCCGATCTCCTCAGCCCGGATCTTCAGACCGTGACCATCCCGGCGGGTGGGCGGCAGCGCGTCGAGTGGTCGCTCAACATCGGCAGCGCGGACAACATATCGCTCTTGTTCTACGCCTTGGGCACCAACCTCGATTACAACGACGCCAGTGTCCCGCCGCTCGGCCAGGGGCCGGATCATCTGCTGCCGATCTACAGCTACAGCGCGCCGGAAATCGTCGCCACGGGCGGCACGCTCCAGGCACCGGAAACGCGCCAGGAGACGGTCAGCCTGCCTCCGGACATCCACGCGACCGGCGCGGATCTGACGCTCACCGTCCAGCCATCGCTGGCCGCGGCGGCGCTGAGCGATCTGGATGTGCTGGAGTTCCCGGCGCGCCCCTCGGCAGAGGCGGTTGTCAGCGGCTTCCTGCCCAATCTCATGACCTACAAAGCCATGCAGACGATCGGCATGTCTGACGGCGACCTGGAAACAAAGCTGCGTGACCATATTTCGCGCGCACTCCAGTACCTGTATGGTGCGCAGAAGAGCGACGGCGGTTGGGGCTGGTACATACGCGACCGCAGCGATCCCATCGTGACCGCCTACGCTTTGATCGGCCTGTCCGAGGCGCGGGCGCAGGGCTTCGCGGTCGAAGATTCGACGATAGCCAGCGCGCAGCACTTCCTGAGCGTCCGGCTGATCGTCCCCGGCCTGGACGTCGAGACGTGGCGGCTCAACCGCCAGGCCTTCCTGCTCTACGCGCTGGCGCGTTCCGGCGCGCCGGATGCACCACGGACGGCGACACTCTACGACGTCCGCGGCTCGCTCAGCTACTACGCGCGTGCGCTTCTAGCCCGTACCCTGGCGATCATCGACCCGGCTGATCCGCGCGTCCAGAGCTTGCTGGATGGATTGGCCCAGAACGCGATTGTCAGCGCTACCGGAGTCCACTGGGAAGAGACCGCACACGATCACTTCAACTGGAATACCGACACACGCACGACGGCGATCGCGCTGGAAACCTACGCGACCTTACGCCCGAACAGTGAACTGCTGCCGGGCGTCGTGCGCTGGCTGATGACCGCACGGCGGGCGGATGGCTGGGAGACGCGCCAGGAAACCGCCTGGGCGTTGATGGGTTTGAGCGCCGCGGCGCAGGCGTTGGGCGAACGCGCCGGGCAAACGGCAGACGTGTGTGCAAGTGTCGATGGGCAAGCCCTGATCGCCTGCCAGACGATTGACGCCAGCCAGAGCGCAACCACAGACGCGCTCGATCTGGCCGGTCAGACGACGGTCGATCTGGACGCGCAGGCGGGCACGGTTTACTACACAGCGCAGCTGAGAGCCTTCTTGCCGGTGGTGGAAGTCGAACCGCTCAATCGAGGCATCGTCATTGAGCGGCGCTACACCATGGGCACCGGCGACGAGATGCGTACCGTCACGCAGGCGCAGGTCGGGGATACAGTGACTGTGCGCCTGACGATCATCGCACCCAACGACCTGTACTACGCGGTGGTCGAAGATCCCATCCCGGCGGGTACGGATGCCGTCAACCCCGATCTCGCTATCAGCGAACAAATCGGGACACGGCCTGAACTCAACCGCGAAGATCCACTGCGCCAGGGTTGGGGCTGGTGGTGGTTCGGCAACATCGAATTCCGGGATGACCGAGTCGTCTTGAGCGCCTCCTATCTCCCGGCGGGAACGTATGAGTTCGTCTACACGATCCGCGCCGGGCTGCCCGGTGTCTATAACGTCATCCCGGCGACCGCGCGCGAGGCCTACTTCCCAGAAGTGTTCGGACGCAGCGCCGGGTCGCAGTTCACGATCACCTCTGGCGAATAATCTCCAAATTACACCAAGGGCGAGCTATCCCACTCGCCCTTTTTCTTTGCAGCTTTTATGTGTTTGCGCTTCAATTTAATTCATGCACACCTGAGGAGTGTATTCATGTCCGCCAAATACGTTGCCGCTTTAGATCAGGGTACGACCAGCACACGCTGTATGATTTTCGATCATGCCAGCAATGTCATTGCCGCCGAACAAGTTGAGCACCGCCAGATCCTACCGCGCGCGGGTTGGGTCGAACACGATCCGCTGGAAATCTGGGAGCGCACGCAGGAAGTGATCGCCACGGCGATGGCGCAGGCAAAGGCGACGCCATCGGAGATTGCCGCGCTCGGCATCACCAATCAGCGCGAAACGACGGTCGTCTGGGATAAACATACGGGGCAGCCGCTGCACCCGGCCATCGTCTGGCAAGACACACGCACTGACGGTATTGTGGCGCGCCTGTCGGCAGAGGGCGGCGCGGATCGCTTCCGCGAGAAGACCGGCCTGCCCATCTCGACGTATTTCTCCGCCACGAAACTGATCTGGTTGCTCGAGAACGTCGCTGGACTGCGCGCCGCTGCCCAACGCGGCGACGCGCTCTTTGGCACGATTGATAGCTGGCTGATCTGGAACATGACCGGCGGGCAGACACACGTTACGGATGTCACCAATGCCAGCCGCACGCTGCTTATGAATCTGAAGGCGCTCGATTGGGATGACGAACTGCTGAAAGCGCTGAATATCCCGCGCGCGATGCTGCCCAAGATCCGCCCATCGAGCGACCCGACGCCCTACGGCAGTCTGCGTCTGACCGGCGGCGACATCCCGATCACCGGCATTCTCGGCGATCAGCAAGCGGCGCTTTACGGACAGACCTGTTTCTCGGTTGGCGAGGCGAAGAACACCTACGGCACCGGGAACTTCATGCTCATCAACACCGGAACCGACGCCGTGCCGAGCAAGAATGGCTTGCTGACAACCCTCGCTTATAAGATTGGCACGCAGCCGGCGGTCTACGCGCTCGAAGGCAGCATCGCCGTCACAGGTTCGCTGGTGCAGTGGCTGCGCGACAATCTGGGCATCATTCGCAATGCCAGGGAAGTCGAGGACCTGGCGCGCACCGTGCCGGATAACGGCGGCATCTATTTTGTCCCGGCCTTTTCCGGTCTGTTCGCCCCGTATTGGCGCTCGGATGCGCGCGGCGTGATCGTCGGCATGACGCGCTACGTCAACAAAGGCCACTTCGCCCGCGCCGCCCTGGAAGCAACCGCCTACCAGACGCGCGAGGTCGTCGAAGCCATGCGCCAGGATTCCGGCGTCGATCTCAAGACGCTCAAGGTCGATGGCGGCATGACGCGCAACAATCTACTGATGCAGTTCCAGGCTGACATCCTCGGTGTCCCCGTCGTTCGCCCGATCGTGAGTGAGACGACAGCCCTCGGCGCTGCGTATGCCGCCGGGCTGGCGACCGGCTTCTGGTCTGGCGAAGATGATTTGCGCAAGAATTGGGGCGTCGATCAAGAATGGACGCCGCACATGGATGATGCACAGCGAGAGACGCTGTTCAGAGGCTGGAAGAAGGCCATCCAACGCACATTTGAATGGGTCGATTAGCGACCGAACAGTGCGCCTGACGTGCGCATCTAGCCCGCGTCAGCCATCCGCCTGACTCCTAAATTGCTGTCCGCCACCTGGCCTATGCGAGATCGCGCCATCATGTCGATGTGACATGATGGCACTTCACATAGACTGAGGGCAACGTTGAGAACACAGCAAAGAAGGAGACATTCTGATGTTGAGCTGGGCTATTCTCTTCCTCGTCGTGGCTATCGTGGCCGCAATCCTGGGCTTCGGCGGTATCGCCGGAACGGCAGCCGGCGTCGCGCAGTTGTTGTTCGTGGTCTTTGTCATCCTCTTCATCGCGTCGCTGATCCTGGGTCGTCGCCCAAATCTTTAACCCGTCACCATGAGCCGAGCCGGTCGCCACAACCACCGGCTCGTTGTCTGTTCATCAGGAGCTATGGTCATGTCTATTGAACGCAAGGAACATGTCGAAGTTGTCCGTGATGCGGATTACGAGCGTCGCCAACAGGTGAGTGAACTTGCGCCATCGACGCAGACGGTGATTGTGTCGCGCGTTATCCAGGTGATCTGGTTATTGACGGCGATTGTGATTGCCTTGCTCGGTTTGCGCTTCGTGCTCCAGTTGCTAGCGGCGAACGAGGGCAACGCCTTCGCGAATTTCATCTTCCAGATCACCAGCGTCCTGGTCGCGCCGTTTGCCACCTTGTTCGCTCCGGCGACGGCAACGAATGGTGTGGTCGTCGAATGGTCAACGCTGGTCGCCGGTGTCGCCTATCTCCTCCTGGGGTGGCTGCTGACAGCGGTCGTGCGTATCCTTTTCGGCGGCACTCGGTCGATGCGTCGCGTGCGTACCATCGAGCGCTCACGCTGAGCGCGCACGCTCTTAACGGACAGCACATACACATTGACACCAAAACGGGCGGGTTTTCCCCGCCCGTTTTGACTCACAAGACTTGAACTGACTGTGGATTTGCCTAGCCGGAGACTTCCGCTTTCTTGTACTGGGCGATGATGGTTTGTGCCACGTGTGTCGGGACGGTGTCGTAGTGGCTGAAAGTCATCGTGTAGATGCCGCGGCCACCCGTCATCGAGCGCAGATCGTTGCCGTAGCGCATCATCTCTGCCAGCGGCACCTGCGCCGTGATCACGCTGCGCGGGCCTTCGGTGTCCATGCCCTGCACGCGTGCGCGACGGGTGTTCATATCGCCCAGGATGTCACCCATCATCGTTTCCGGCACAGTCACCTGGACGTTCATGATCGGCTCCATCAGCACAGCGCCAGCCCCTTCGAAGGCTTCCTTGAAAGCCTCACGTCCGGCGATCTGGAAAGCAATATCTTTCGAGTCGACCGGGTGCATCTTGCCGTCATAGACAATCGCTTTGACATCGACAATTGGGAACCCGGCGATGACGCCTTCATCCAGCACCGAGTGGATTCCCTTCTCAATCGACGGGAAGAACGAGTTGCTGATTGCGCCACCGAAGACCTCCGAGGCGAAGGCAAAGCCCTGCCCCGTGTTGGGTTCCAGACGGAGCGCCACCTCGCCGAACTGGCCTGCGCCGCCGGTCTGCTTCTTGTGCCGGTAGGTGGCGCTGTTGACGCGGGTGATGGTCTCCTTGTAGGGCACTTTGGGCGTCTCCGTCTCCAGATTGACCCCCAACTTGGCCGCACGGCTCATTGCCACATTGATGTGCATTTCGCCCATGCCCTCAAGAACGGTTTGCTTGATGTCGCCGTCCTGCCGCCAGCGCAGCGTGGGATCGGCATCGCACAGGCTGGTAAGCACCGCGCCCATTTTGGCGCTGTCCGCCTGTGTTTTCGGGTTAACGGCAACTGTGTACAACGGATCTGGGAACTGCGGCTTGACGATGGTGAAGGCCTTGTCTTTTGTGGCGAGGGTGTCACCGGTGCGCGTGTTATTCAGCTTGGCGACTACGCCAATATCACCACAATGGAGCTTCTGCACGGCAAGCTGTTCTTTGCCACGCATGACGAACAGCGCATTGAGCCGTTCGTCAGCTTCACGGGTGGTGTTCCAGACGTGATCATTGACGTTGATACTGCCAGCAAAAATGCGGAAGTAATTGAGCATCCCAACGAAGCGATCATTGCTTGTCTTGAAGACGTAGGCCGCCAGCGAATCGTCATCGCTTTGCGGTGCCGTCTTATACTGCGCTTCTCCATCAGGGAGAATGATCTGGACGCGGCGGACGCTCGGCGGAGACACATAGACCGTCAGCGCTTCCATGAGCGGATAGGTGCCGACATTTTTCGCACCGGAAGTCACGAACACGGGGACTGTCTTGAGGTCGGAGTCGCGCGCGGCTTTGCGCATCCCCTCGCGGATTTCCTCCGGCGTCAGGTCATTGGTTTCGAAGTATTTCTCGATCAGTTCGGTATCGGCTTCAGCAGCGGCCTCGACCAGTTCAAGATGGGCTGCCTCCGCCACGTCCTGCATGTCCGCCGGCAGATCGCTGCGATCCTTGCCCACATCGTAGTAGGCTTTCATCGTGACGAGATTCACGACCCCCTTGAAATTGGCCTCTGCGCCGATGGGGATCATGACCGGGATGAATTTGTAATTCGGGAAGCTGGCGCGCAATTGTTCCAGTGTGCGCTCGAAATTGGCATTCTCACGATCCATCTTGTTGATCGTGACGATGATCGGCTGCTGGTAGACCTCAGCGTATTGCCAGGCCAGTTCCGTGCCGACTTCCACACCAGACACGGCATCCACGACCACGATCACAGAATCGGCGACACGAATCGCATTCTTCATCTCGCCCTGGAAATCGGTATAACCAGGCGCATCCAACACATTGATTTTGTGGTCGTTGAATTCCACAGGCACGAGCGTTGTGGACAGCGATAAACCGCGCTCTTTCTCTTCGTCATCCCAATCCGAGACGGTATTCTTATCTTCAATCCGCCCCATGCGATTAAGTGCGCCGGTGTTAAAGAGCATCGCTTCGACTAGTGTCGTCTTGCCGGAACTTTGATGCCCCACCAGCGCAACATTGCGCAGTTTATCGGTAGTGTATTCTTTCATGAGAGAAACAGACTCCTGACATTATTAAACGAACCGACGTGTTTCAATGATTCTGATTTTAAGTATCGGGATAGGGAATGTCAAAAAACCTTGCGCTGAATGGCCCGAGTCAGATGATCGTGAATTTGGTAAATTTTCCATTGCTGACGACTTTATCCACAATTCTTCATTAATTTCCTAATTGACATAGAATCGAGACCTGTGCTAGATTCAAAATGTCAACCGAGATAGATAAAGGGAGTAAGCAGAATGTTGTACCAACCGCGTGAAGAGGGCCAGGGCCTTGTTGAATATGCGCTGATCCTGGTGCTCGTGGCAGTCGTCGTCATCGTCATCCTGGCGTTGATCGGCCCCTCCATCGGCAACATCTTCTCGAACATCGTCAACGCGCTCTAATTCATCATTCTCTCGGGTATTTTCGAAGGCCCCCGCGTCATGCGGGGGTTTTCATTTTGAAGGATTTCTACAATTTCCGTTGACTTTCTTTAAGACACTTCTTATAATCGACCCAACTTTTTGCGAAAGGGGATGTCTTGAGCAACAACGCTTGCTCAAGACAGCATAACGCCAGGTGATTTCACCAAGCCAAGTCATTCAGAAGCTCGACTACGGGTGTCGATGGGCACACGCATGTCGAGCTTCCTTTTTTGCCCCTGATAGCAGAAAGCGATCGCATAATTTTCAGGGGTTGGGGGATACGAATGGAACTCACCACTACACACCTAGGCGGTGACATGGACTTTGCCGCCTTGCTCGAAGAATCGTTTGCGCAGGAACAACCGGAACGTGGCGACATTGTCACCGGCATTATTCTTGCAGCGGACAGTCAGGGTTTGATCGTCGGCATCGATGGCCTGAAACGTGATGGCGTCGTGCAGCGGCGCGACCTGGATCGGATGGGCGTGCAGGTCTCACAGTTCAACGTCGGCGACGAACTGGACGTGATGATCATTCGCATGGAAGATGAAGATGGCAATCTTGTGCTCTCGGTATCGCAGGTGCAGCAGACCGAAGACTGGAAAAATGCCGAAGAATTGCTTGAAAATGAAACCATTTGGGAAGGTGTTGTCACCGATGCCAATAAAGGCGGCTTGATTGTCCCCTTTGGCAATTTACGTGGTTTCGTTCCCGCCAGCCACGTGGTCGATTTGCCGCGCGGCCTGAATGAGGAAGAACGCAAGCTCCGCATGATGCGCCTGATCGGCGAGACGATTTCGCTCAAGGTGATCGAGGTCAACCGCAAGCGCCGCCGTCTGGTCTTCAGCCAGCGCGATGCGCAGCGCGGCAACCGTGAGGCACGCAAAGAACTGCTGCTTGATCAACTCCAGGAAGGCGAAGTTCGCCACGGTGTCGTCAGCGGGCTGCGCGATTTTGGCGCGTTTGTTGACCTTGGCGGCGCAGATGGCCTGATTCATATCTCCGAACTGGCCTGGCATCGCGTCAACCATCCCCGTGAGGTGCTCAAGGTCGGCGACGAGGTCGAGGTCTACATTCTGCGACTGGATGCCGAGGGCAAGCGTATCGGCCTGAGCCTGAAGCGCCTGCAAGAAAACCCCTGGTCTCAGGTGGAAGAGCTGTATCACGTCGGCCAACTGGTCGAAGGGACGATTTCGCGCGTGGCACAGTTTGGCGCATTCGTCAGCCTTGACCCTGGCATCGAAGCGCTGCTGCATACCAGCCAGATGTCCGATCCGCCGCCCGCAGATCCGTCGCTCGTGGTTCACGAAGGCCAGCGCCTATCGATGCGCATTATTAGCATCGAGGCGGATAAGCAGCGCCTGGGCCTGAGCTTGAAAGATGTCGTTCAGCCCGAAATCACGCCGGTGGCTGTTGAAGAAGAAACAGCGGAAGTGGCGGAAGCCGCAGACGATGTCGAACCGGTCGCCGAAGTCGAGGCAGAAGCGGAAGCGGTTGCTGAGGCGGAATAGCCGTAATCGACCATGGCGAACGGGCAGTCGATCCTGTAGAATAACCTCTCAATAAATTGGGCGCACAGTAGCAGGCTGTGCGCCACTCAAAAATCACTGCGGAAAGGAGGTGAATGCGAACGCATGGCGCACGTAACCCTGAAGCCGAATGAAACTCAAGAATCGCTGCTGCGGCGTTTCCGTAAGAAGGTGACCAACAGCGGTGTGTTAAGCACAGTACGACGTAAACGATGGCACATTTCAAAGAGCGAGCTACGTCGTATCGAGAAGAAGAAAGCGATCCGCCGCTCTCGTCGCCGCCAGCGCAAGGCGATGACGCGCTGAACCAGCGCCTCATCTGCTGCGTAGTGATAATCATACGGAAACCGCTGTCAAGTCAGACAGCGGGTTTTTCTGTTCAGGGGTAGTAGCTTTTTACATTCGAGGCCAGTTCACTAAATCAGGTAGACCCACAGAAAGGTTGATATGGCGAAGACTGAAGACAAAATCGAGGTTGATGGTATCGTAATTGAGGCTTTGCCCAATACGCAGTTCCTGGTCGAACTCGATAATGGACACCGAATTCTGTCCTATTTGTCCGGCAAGATGCGCAAATTCTACATCCGCATTCTTCTGGGCGACCGTGTGCGGGTAGAAATGAGTATGTACGATCCGAGCCGAGGGCGTATCATCTATCGTTATCGCGATGGCAAAACCAGCACCGATGATGAACAGTCGAGCAGCTAACCCTCCCGATACCTGGGAGCAGGTGTGCCGCGCAGCGCACAAGCTGTTCTGACGCGGTGACCAGCTCTCCAAAGAAGCCATATTGAGGATGCGTTATCTCCGCCGTTGGTTCCACCTGCGTTCAAAGCCGATCCCGGTCCTCAACTCGTTCGAGGCCTACACGCGTTGGGCGGCTACTTATCCCCCGCACGCACATAATGCATTGATGCGCGCAGAAGAAGCAGCATTCATTGCGCTGCTTCCGGCGTTGAATGGGCGCACCGTTCTGGATCTCGCCTGTGGCAGCGGGCGTTATGCGGAAATCGCGCTTGCACGAGGCGCAGCACACGCGATCGGCATTGACAACAGCCCGCACATGCTCGCCCAGGCTCAGTTTCGAAATCGTATCCTGGCGACAGTTTCCCCGATCCCGTTAGCCCCACGTTCGATTGATGTTGTCCTGTGTGGACTGGCGCTGGGGCATGTGCCGGATCTGGACACGGCTTTTGCCGAGATCGCACGCGTGCTTGTGGCAGGTGGTGCGGCACTCGTCAGCGACGTACATCCTTTCTTGTTTCTTGGCGGCGCCCAACGTACCTTCACCGTCGATGGACAAACGTTGGCAGTAGAACATCACGTTCATCTCTATGCAGATTATCAGCGCGCCGCCAGCCATGCCGGGTTGCAGATCGACCGCATACTTGAACCTCGCCTGCTCCCTGAAGACGCACAGGCCGGGCTGTCTGCGCCGGTTGCCATTGTCTACCGCATGACAAAGCCTTGACCAGAGTCTGCTGGCATCCCCCATCGCCCCCAGGTTACATTGTGTCGACGAGACAGCGCAACACTCGGGACGCACCATGGACACGTCGCAAACGCCTTCTCTGCTGGAAATCGCCCGTATCTTCATGCGCATGGGGTTTACCGCTTTCGGCGGCCCGGCAGCTCACATTGCGATGTTCCACGATGAGTTCGTCACCCGCCGCCGCTGGCTGACCGATCAACATTTTCTGGACATGTTGGGGGCGACCAACCTGATCCCAGGCCCGAATTCGACCGAGATGGCGATGCACATCGGGCACGCGCGGGCAGGGCTGCGCGGTTTGATCGTCGCCGGGTTGAGCTTCATCATCCCGGCGGCGCTGGTCGTCTTGTTGTTTGCGTGGTTGTATACCACTTACGGCACACTGCCCGCCGCCGAAGGCGTGCTCTACGGCATCAAGCCGGTGATCATTGCGGTCGTTTTGCAGGCGATCTTCAACCTGGGGCGGAAGGCGACGAAATCATGGGGCTACGTCGTCCTGATCGCAGTAGTCTTCGTCCTCTATTTACTGGGCATCAATGAACTGCTGCTTCTATTTGGAGGCACATTGGCAGCACTTACCGTCGTGAATGCGCGCCGCTGGTTTGCCGGTACGACGATGATTGCTCCGCTCCTGCTCTTCACGCAAAATGTCGCTGCCGAGAGTGAACACGCGCGCACGCTGACTGAACTCTTCCTGACGTTTCTCAAATTCGGCAGTGTGATCTATGGCAGCGGTTACGTTCTGCTCGCGTTCTTACAGTCGGATCTTGTCGAACGGCTGCACTGGCTAACCGCACAACAGTTGATCGATGCCGTCGCCGTCGGCCAGTTCACACCGGGGCCGCTGTTCACAACATCGACGTTTGTCGGCTACCTGGTCGGGGGCGTGCCAGGCGCGGTGCTGGCTACGGTGGGCATTTTTCTGCCAGGCTTCATCTTCGTCGCGCTGATCAGTCCATGGATACCACGCATCCGCCAAAGTGCGGTGCTGAGCGCTTTACTCGACGGTGTAAACGCAGCGGCGCTCGGACTGATGGCGGGCGTGACAGTGGAACTTGCGCGCGCCGCCCTGATCGACGGCTTGACCGTCGTGCTGGCAATCGCGGCGGCGGTCTTGTTGATCCGCTACAAAATTAGTGCGACGTGGCTCATCGTCGGCGGGGGTGTCCTCGGCGGTTTGATCCACGGCCTGATGGCTCCGGGGTGACGAGAAAGAACAGACGCCAGCTCTCACCGGCGTCCGTTGTGCCGATCACCGATGGCTAGTACTCGACCACACGATTCAGTGTTTTGGCCTGCTCCACCCAACTGGAGACCTGCTTTTCGGTCGGGAGTTGGCGAACGAGTTTCTTGGCGTTGTTCACCTCTGTCATCTTCTTGTGCAGATTGGCGGGGACACGTTTGGAAAGCTCCACCACGGTATCGACGCCCGCTGCCTCCAGAAGATCAGAATACTCTTCGCCAATCCCACGGATGCGAAACAAGTCGGCCATATTCACCCAACCCAGGATATCTTTTTCGTTCAATCCTGTCGTCGTGGCGAGTTCTTTGCGCCCCTTTTTGGTTTTGCCGCGTTCAAGCAGCGCTTCCACTGAGCGCACACCTACGCCCCCTA
This sequence comes from Anaerolineae bacterium, assembly GCA_023382675.1. GTDB lineage: Bacteria > Chloroflexota > Anaerolineae > Aggregatilineales > Phototrophicaceae > Flexifilum. The sequence goes on along the minus strand of JAHDWN010000022.1, from coordinate 21,146 downwards.
GCTTTTCAGCATTTGCCGGGCCAATCCCCTCGATGTCCGTAATTTTGGTCATTTGCTTCCTCCTAAATGAACGGCAACTTACAGAAATATAATATCTACATGTAAGCGTATTTTATTCCGGGGAATCATAATTTCAAATTTTGGTGCAAAACAGGCTTTGAGCAGACTTCAAAATCCCGTTCTGGCGCATTAGAATGGAGACGATGCACCGCAAGAACACAAACCGCATGACGAACACAATTCCCTGGACAAGCTACGACCTGATCTTCTTCGACTGCGACAGCACCCTGTCGGCGATTGAAGGAATCGACGAGCTGGCGCGCTTCAAAGGCAAGGCGTGGCGTGTCAGTGTCCTGACCCAGAAGGCGATGGAGGGCGAGCTTGACCTGAGCGATGTCTACGGCAAGCGCCTGCAAGCCATCCGACCGACACGCGGACAGCTCAAGGCGATTGAAGAGCGCTATTGGGAAACCATGGTTCCCGATGCGCAGGCGGTCATTAATGCGCTGAAATACCTGGGCAAGCAGGTGTTTATCATCAGCGGTGGGTTGGCCGAGCCGGTACGCGGTTTCGGTGTGCGTCTTGGCGTGCCAGCGGAGCATATTCGCGCCGTTCAGCTTGAATACAACGAACTCTCAGGCAACTGGTGGCGTTATTACGAGCCGTCCGAGCAAGCGTCACAGTCCTACCTGGATTTTGACGAGGGGCCGCTGACTGTTTCCAATGGCAAATCTGCAATCATTCGCGAACTCACCCGTGAGCGCCGGGGACGCATCATGATGATTGGTGACGGCTCATCCGACCTGGCGACGCGCGCTGTCGTCGATCTGTTTGTTGGCTTTGGCGGGGTGGTGGCGCGTGAGACTGTGAAAGACAAAGCCGATGTGTTCGTGCAAGTCAAGTCCCTGGCATCCATCGTACCGCTGGCTTGCGGCTCTCAGGGCTACGTCAAGACGCTCGACACGCCCCATCAGACCGTATTTGAACGCGGCCTGGCACACATCCGCGACCAGGAAGTCCTTATGCGTAACGATCTCAAGCAGGCCTTTGAAAAGGAATTCCAACGAAATGAAGACTGACTTCCAGGGCATCATCTTCGATCTTGATGGCACACTGGTGGACTCGGAGCGTGTCTGGCACATGGCAGAAACGCGCGTGATCGAGTCGCGCGGCTACAAATACACACTCGAAGATCGTGCCCTCGTCCTCGGCTTGCGCATCGACGAGGCGATGGTCGCCGTCCGCGATCATTACGGGATGAAAGATGACATCCCGACGCTGGTCGATGAATTGAACTATGCCATGGTCGATCTTGTAGCAGAACACGTCGTCGCCCAACCGGGCGCGCACGCGCTCATCGACTACGTAGTTCGCCGCGACATTCCGCACGCCATTGCTTCCGCGTCACCGTATATCGTGATTGACGCGATTGTCGAGCATATGGGCTGGCTGCCACACTTTCCGGTGCGCTGCTCGGCAGATGACGAAGCGCGCGGCAAACCTGCGCCGGATGTATATTTGACAGCGGCGCGCAAGCTCGGCGTCACCCCGAACAGATGTCTGGCTATCGAGGATACGCCGGCGGGTGCACAGGCGGCAGTCAGCGCAGGAATGACCTGCTATGTCGTCCCGGATCACGTGTATTCCAAGCCGCATATGTTCGATGGCATTACGCCGCACGTGTTTTCGGGGCTGCCAGAGATTCTGCGCGCATTGCAGGAATGGCTTTAGGGGTTCGCCTGTATGTCATAGCTAATGGGGTGATCGTTCGTGACCGGCTACACCATTCTCATTGCCGCTGATCTGACCGCAGAGGGCCTGCGCGTCCTGCACGAAGATCCACAGGTGATGCTCGACATCATGGCGCCGAATTCGCCGACACTGCGCGAAAAAATCAAGACCGCCCACGCCATTATTTCGCGCGACGACGTGACGATTGATGCCGGACTGTTGGACATCGCCAAGAATCTGCGCGTCATCGGCAGGCTCGGCACCAACGTTGCAGGGGTCGATCTCGATGCTGCGACCAAACGCGGCATCATTGTCACGCACACGCCGGGCGCGAACGCCGTCGCCGCGGCAGAACACACGCTCACACTGATGCTCGCGCTCAACCGACGGCTGATACAAGCCCACACCAGTGTTCGCGATGGCTACTGGCTGCACGACCGTAAGCGGAATCTCGGCACCCAACTGCGCGACAAAACCCTCGGATTGGTGGGATATGGGCGCGTGGGACGCCTGGTGGCAAATCTGGCGCTGGCATTCGGAATGCAGGTCATCGCCTACGATCCCTACGTCGGCGAAAGCCAGCGCGATAACGACCGAGTCACGCTTGTCGGCCTGCGCGATCTGGTGTCACGGGCGGATATTGTCTCGCTCCACATTCCGCCGACACGCGAAACACACGGGCTGTTTAACGAGACGGTGATCCGGCAGATGAAGCCGGGGGCTAAGCTCATCAACACCTCGCATGGCAGTATTGTCGATGAGCGCGCCCTGGCGGACGCGCTGCGCGATGAATATCTTGCGGGCGCGGCGGTCGATGTTTTTGCGGAAGAACCGCCACACAACAGCCCGCTGGTAGGGCTTGAGTGTGTTATTCATACACCGCACATCGGCGATCACACGGTCGAGGCGCAGCAAGACGTCTCCCTTCTGATCGCAACACAGGTGCTGGACGCGCTGCGCGGCGAGGACTACCGCAATGTCGTCAACATGCCGTTCGTACACGGCGTCGATTACGAGCGCATTTACCCCTATCTCCAGCTCGCGGAAAGCCTGGGTATCCTTCAGCAGATGCTGGCTCAACATCCGATCAACCGCGTCGCCGTTGAATATCGGGGCGAGGATATGGCGGGCCTGGTCAAGCCGCTAACGGTCGCGCTCCTACGCGGGATGCTCAAACCGGTGTTGGGCGAAAAAGTCAACTACATCAACGCGCCCGTTCTGGCGCAGGAGCGGGGTATCCAGGTCACCCGAACCAAGGGTTTGAAGACAGGCGACTACGCCAGCCTTGTGTCGTGTGAAGTGACCTGGGAAAACGGCTCGACCGTCGTCATGGCCGGTACTTTGCTCGACCAGCGCGAGCCGCACATTGTGCAAATGGATCAATATCGTATGAACTTTGTGCCACGCGGGATTATGCTCTTTATGGGCAGCTACGATCAGCCGGGGGTGATCGGGCGTGTCGGCACGTTCATGGCCGAGAATAACGTCAACATCGCCAGTTGGCAAACAGGGCGGGCCGAACCTGGAGGGCATACGCTGACTGTTATGACACTCGATGCACCGATTACAGACGGGCAGCTTGAAGATCTGCGGCAGCAAAACTTCGTCCGCCACGCGGTGCAGGTACAGATTCAGGCATCTGGCACAGAAAAAGACGATGAATAAGAGGTATTAAGGGTAAAGTCATTCGGGTTGCTTTATACTGAGAACTGAATATCGTCGAAAGCGATCAAGTGAATGTCATGGTTCACTGTAATGGACAAAGGTAAGCAGACTTGATGGCACGATATGCACTGGTCGTGGATGACGACACGCCATCACGCAAGATTTATGGCGGTATGTTGTCGAAACTTGGCTTCGACGTTTCAGAAGCCATCGATGGCGAGGACGCCATCGCGCTGCTCGAAGCCAGCCAACCCGAAGTTATCCTGCTTGATTTGTTGCTGCCTAAAGTCAACGGCCTGCAAGTATTGGAATACATCTATTCACGAGCGCATTTGCAATCGACGCACGTCATTATCATTACAGCCCACACGACCTATAAGCACACCTTGCATCTTCGCGAGGGGGATCGTTATTACACGAAACCCGTCCCCACCAGCGAAATTCGCGAATATCTCATCGAAATCCTCCAGGTCAGCCCTTCCTGATCCCGGGCCACCGCACCGAACAAGCTGTCAATAGGCCGAGAGTTGTTTCCGCCAGCTAACGATGTAGAATCGGGATGTAGTGGTCTGGAACGAGGGTAGTGGCGTAAGAGACATGGCGTTCGAACTCGAAGCATTGGTGGGGCATCTCTATATTGTCAGCGGCCGTGCGATCAAAACCGCGCCTCCAGGCGCGCTGATCGAGGTCGCGCCACGCAAAGCCGCACGTGGGCGCGAGGCAGATACGTTCTTTACACTGGTGCTGCCGGGCGGCGAAGAAACTGCGCCCGCCGCCTTTTACGAACAATTAGCGGAATTCGCCGCCGAGAAATTCTTCGCTGCTTCGGGCAGTGTCACCGCCGCACTGCGCAGCGTCTTTCATTCACTGAACGAAAACCTGTACGAACATAATGCCAGCGAGAGCCGCCACTACGAAGCCAGCATCGTCATCGGTGTCTTGCGCAGCATGGAGCTGTATTTGGCGCGCGCGGGTTCAGGCGTGGCGCTGCTCAAGAACGATCTTCAGGTGCAGGCCTTCCCCGGTGATTTTGACAACGATGAGGCTTTATCTGCTCCACCACAGGGTGTGCAGCCAGTGCCGGTGGTCAAAATGGCAAATTACCACGTTACCAGCGGCAGCCGCTTGCTGATTGGCGATGCACACCTTGCCGACCTGGAAATGCCGCAGCTTAGGACGTCGCTCGCCGCCGAGGATATTGCGGGCGTGCTGGCGGCGATCAAGGGCTATATGCCGCTGCAAATGACGCTGATGGCGTTGGAATTCGTGTCGCCGGAAGTGGTGACAACCGTCCCGGTGCGCACTGCCGAGACCTCCCGCGCGGCGGCCAGCGCTGCCCACCCGCCCGCCGGTGCGCAATCGTCAGCCATAGGAACGTCTCCTGAGGGT
>JAHDWN010000022.1:0-16351 GCA_023382675.1 Anaerolineae bacterium | reverse complement strand
CGCGTGTCCTCGCCGGTGGCGCAGATAGCGCGGTCAAGCTGATTGATCGACTGCTGCCAACACCGCCGCCGGATAAGCCGCGCTGGTTCGCATCGCCTGCCGCCGCCGGTACAGCCGTCGTCATTCCGATCCTGGTCGTCATGATCGTCGTGATCATGTGGGTGACTGGTACAGGCGCGAGCGAATTCGATCAATGTGTCCAGCGCGCCGAAGACGCCGCAGACATCGCGCGCAACGTTGCCTCCAGCGACGTGCAAGGCACCATCAGCGCCTGGTCTGGCGCTGCTGCGCTGGCTACGGAGTGCCAGCGTCTCCGCCCTGACGTGCCGGATGACTCTTTGAGTGCTATTCGCGCCGAATCACAGGCCATCGTTGATCGCCTGATGGTGATTTCCCGCCGCGAAATGTCCATCGTGGCTTCATTTCCACAAGCCGGGCTGACCCACGCCATTTTGCAGGGGCAGGATTTGTTCGTGCTCGACGACGGCAACGACCAGGTCTACCGCATCACCCTGACTCCAGACGGGATGGGGATGGAACCCAATACGCGCCAGGCGCTGGCATACATGCGGCGAAACGTGCAGATTGATGAATATCAGGTTGGCGATTTGATCGACATTGCCTGGGCGGAAGATGGCAGCGGGTTCAGCCAGAGCAACGTGATCGTCGCGCTCGACCGTAACGGGCTGGTGATCGATTGCCCACCGCGATTTTCGGATACCTGTCGCGCCCAGCAACTGCAATCGACCGAGAACTGGATCGATCCGGTTGCCATCACCGTCTGGAATGGCCGGTTGTATGTTCTCGATCCTGGCGCGAACCAACTCTGGCGCTATGATCCGAACGCGGGCGCTTTTGCCAACGCGCCGATTGAATATTTCTCCGGCGAAGGCCGCCCCGACATTCGCCAGGCAGTCGATTTTTCCATCGATACAGAGGGTGTCGTCTACATCTTGCTGTCGTATGGCACAGTGCTCAAGTTTCGTGGCGGCGACCGCCTGGATTTTGCCTTCGCCGGCTTCCCACAGGGGCAAGCACTGACATCGGTCGATGCCTTTTACCTGAACACAAATCCCTTACAGCCAGGGCTTTATATCGTCAGCCGTGAAGTGCGGGCGGTTTATGAGACGCTGCTGGGCGGCACGTTCGTCCATAACTTCCGGGCGGAAAATGAAACCTACTTCGACTCGATTGCCGATGTGGTCTATAACAACGCGGAGAAGGTGATTTACATCCTCTCCGGCAATTCGGTATTCGCTTTCCACCGCGACGAGACGGAATGAGGGTGTCAACGCAAACAAAGCAGCCGCTTCACTGCTGAGGCCCTGCCTGGGACGCAGTTGATGGCGAGTAATAAATATCGACCCAGCGATCGCCAGACAACTCGATGCGGAATTCGAGAATCGGGCGATCCAGGTTATAGCTCGCTGCTGCCGCCGGAATGGTTTCAAGGACGGTCGCCGTCGGTGGCAAACTCACCTGAACGTTGACCAATTCGGCAGGCGTGCCCGGTTGTTTCTGCAAAAGCAGCCGATAATGCCGGTAATCGCCCAGGCTCTGAATGAGGGCAAGCGTCGTGTAAGAAAACTGGATGCGTTCACCGCTGTTGTAATCCACATCGACCTGAGTCACAAAGACGTTGTGAAGCGGGTCATCGACGGTCTCGACGCCAAAGACAGCGCCCTCGGTGCCCGTCAAGAGCGTGCCGACCGGCGTAAAGACTTGCAGCAATGTCCTGTAGTCCAGCGTGCCATGATATTGAGGATCGACTGCCGGGTCTTGCTCTGCCAGATTGCTCGGGTAGTCATAATCGACTGTCGCGCGCGAATCCAGCCGTCCGTCGTCGCCTATGGCAACGTCATAGGTCAATTGACGAATCACCGAGCGATTCGACTTGTTTCCCAGGTTGGCATCAGCGACCATGAGATAATCGAAGTTCGTCGCTGGCGATTGCCGCCCTGACCAGCCAAGGGTATCCACGATCTGGCTCATACGATCATCGGTGAAATAGAGCATGACGTGTTTTTCTTGAAGCGCGCGCAGCAAGACCCCCAGAATCCGCGCACTGACGTCCTGGCTGCGCCCCACCGATTGCCACTGGCTGAAAATCTGCCGGTAGAGATCGGCCAGGAACTGCTTGTGCTGATTTTCACCACGAGTTCGGATGTCATAAACCAGCTCACGGAAGTTGTCGGCTGTCACCGTGACATCATATTGCGCCATAGGGACAGTGCTTATGGCCGATAACAACGACTCAATCGCATAGGTATCGATGCTGAATGCGCCCGAAACCGGTGTCTGGGGATTGTTACCGGCATTGTAGTACCAGACGGCCATCTCGGCTGTCTTCTGGAAATCAGCATACCAGCTACCATCCCAAGCGGCATAAATCGTGTCACCATAGGGAAACCACCAATCCGGCACAGGGTAAGGATTGGCAACTGTGGGCGGATTAGGGCTGGTGGCCGTCGTCGCGTTGTAATCGTAAGCAGTGATGCGCCCGTTGCGCACCGTGATCCAGCCGTAGGTGCTGAGGTAGCCGCCGGATGGGCGCAGCTCATCGCTGTTCTGCGACAGGATAAGGTAGGATTGTTCCTGATCCAACCCCAGCGCGATTTCGAGCGCATCCGGCAGCAGAATCAGTGAGTTGTTAATGTCGCGGAACTGTTTCTCATAGTTGTCGAGAGTCACAACGTTGCGCAGCATTTGCGGCGAGATGCCGTCAAGATTCATCTGATCGAGTTGGGTACGGGCGATATCGAGGTGTTCATTCGCCGTAAAAAACCGCGAGCGCCCCAGGCGCAGAAGCTCGACAATGCGTTCGCCCGCCGAAATCTGGCGAACTACGGTGTCCTGTTCATCCCCGGCGACCATGAGGAACAACGTCGGCTCAAGCCCGGTCAGCAGGTCATTGACCGAAAGCGCAAGTTCGTTCGTAATATCCAGCGAACCGTAGATGGTTGTCAGATCACTATTGATCGGGGCAAATGGACGCAAGAATGCCGTCTGACCGCGCACCGCTTGCAGCGTGTTCAGCAGATCGCCAATACTCCCTTGCAGACGCTGAAAATCGTCCAGCGTAAGCTCGGTCCCAGGGCGATTCTGCAAATTGGTGAGCACGCGATTGAGATTAGAAATCGACATGTTCATGCGGTTGGTTGCATCCGTTGCCAGCACCAGACCGCCGACTAACGCGACCGACCCCAGCGTTATCAGCGTGATCAGCACCAAACGCCATTTCACCATCCGTGCCACGCGCTTGCGAAAGCGTTTGAATTTCGAACGCGAGTGTCTACGTGATGAGGTTCGTCTGACAGCTTCTACAGGTTGACTCATGTCGAAGGTTCCCGATTATGGCGCTTGTGTCCATTGTTGTAATACTGGATCGTCTCGGATTCAAGCTGAAGCAACCGGTACATTTCGTCGAGCGCCTGCCCATTCAGCGCGGGGGAATGGTCTACCAATCGCCGCAATCCTTCAAGCAGCCCGTCACTTTTCGCGACCGCATCCCCTTTGATTTTGACAATGTATGGATGCGTCGTTTCCGTGATTTCTTCATCTTGATTGAAGAGTTCTTCCCTGATTTTCTCACCGGGGCGCACACCTGTATATGTGATTTCGATGTCGGCTCCGGGGCGCATCCCCCGCAAGCGGATCATGCGCTCAGCCAGATCAACGATGCGGACGCTCTCGCCCATTTTGAGCAAATAGGTATCGCCGCCGGCGGTCAAACATGCCGCCGCGATCACCAGATTAGCCGCCTCAGGAATGCTCAGGAAGTAACGAGTCATATCGGGATGTGTCACCGTCACCGGCCCGCCCGCTTCGATCTGCCGGGTAAAGAGCGGCACGACACTGCCACGACTGCCGAGCACGTTACCAAACCGAACCGACGCGAACAATGTCTCATGATGGCCCAGTTCTGAGAGTGAGCGGAGCAGTTCTTCACATAGACGCTTGCTCGCGCCCATCACACTGATCGGTTTGATCGCCTTGTCGGTGGAAATCAAGATGAAACGTGCGACCTGATACTCCATCGCCAGCAGTGCCAGGTTGATGGTTCCGCCGATATTGACGCGCAGGCCTTCAGCCGGGTATTGCTCTAACATCGGCACGTGCTTGTAAGCTGCCGCGTGAAAGATAACCTGTGGGCGATGCTCGGTGAACACTTGACGCAGCGAATCCTCGTGGGTAATGTCGGCGAGGATCGCTGTCATCCTCACCTTCGGGTGAAGCGCCCGGAGATCGGCTTCAATGTCGTAGAGACCGCTTTCGTTGTTGTCGAGCAGCAGCAGATGACTCGGATTGTAGTTGACCATCTGGCGGCACAATTCCGAACCGATAGAGCCGGCTGCGCCCGTGACCAGGATCACCTTGTTCTCGACGTGCTCGAAACTGATCCCTTCAGGCTTGCTGATCGCGTGACGCCCGATCAAATCTTCCAATTGAACGTCACGCAATACCTTGTTCGAGTGCCGGTTCTTCACCGCATCGAGCACGTCTGGGAGAACCATGATGCGCGCCGACGTTTTTTCGCAATAGCTCAGAATATCGCGAAAGTCGGCGCTGGAGATTTTGTGAATGGCGATGGCAATAAGATCAACGTCAAATGTGTCTACAAGGTCTGGTATCTGCTCACGCGTGCCGAGCACGCGGTAGCCTTCCAGATACAGGCGCTGTTTTTTGGGATCGTCATCGACGAAGCCCACGATTGTGTAGCGCGTGCCGTGGCTATTGGGATGGCGCTTCAAGCGCACAGCCAGTAGCTGCCCCGATTCACCTGCACCCATAATCAAGACACGGGTCGCCTGTGCCGGAAACTCCTGTTTCCAAACCGCCTTCCAGCGCCAGGAGAACCCACTGAGCACACGCCGCCGGTAGCGGACAACGGTAACGCCGCCGGTGACAGGAATCAGGCTAAACAACACGACGCTCAGCGGCAGCGGGCGAGGGGTTATCGACGCACTGAAGACAAAGACGACCGCCGTCACGACGACGGTCGCGCGAAAAAGACGACCGACTTCAGCGCCGCTGGAATGCTCCCACATGCAGTGATAAATATGGAAAGCGTAGAAAATGAATGGCGTGATGATGGCCGCGAAGGCAATCGCATAAAAACCGCTGGACACTTCCAATGACGTGTTCCAGACGCGCACACTCAAGGTGGCAGCATAGGAGACAACCACAACCAACGCATCAACGATGCCGAGGGTGGCGAATTGCCTCATCGCAGACGCAAAATCCACCATCATTTCCCTCGAACGATTCATGGTCATGGCCTGAAAACCCTTTCTCTACACATGAAGCGCCAGAAATTGCCTTCAAGGAGTAGGAGATGAGGCAGAACAAACACAACGTTCAGTTCGGCAGGCGGGCACCTGGACTGAGCCAAGTCATCAACATACTCAGCCAGCTATTTCGATACCGCCGCTGCTGCCAGCTCCAGACTACCGGTTTTCAACCAGTGTGTCGTTGATATACGTCTACTCTCCACTGTCGTCACGAACGGCAATTACCGCCGGATCGTCTCAGACTGGCGTGGAGATTTGCTGCCGCCTGAACGTTCGGTGCCGTTGTCACCATGCGGGTTGGAGCGATAGTAATAGCCGTCATAGCCATAACCATAGCCGTACCCGTAATAGTAGCTTTCGTCACGCATACTGACGCCATTGAGAATTGCGCCGGTGATCTGGCAGCCTATGTGCCCGAACATCTCTTTGACACGCTGAGCAGCCGCGCGCCGGGTTCGCCCTGCTTCAATCACGAGCACGACTTCGGCATTGGTCGATGCAGCCAGAACCACACTGTCAGACAAGAGAAGCGCAGGCGGGGTATCCAGCAAAATCACGTCGATTTCCGCCGCTTCCTGCAAGGAGCGTATCCAGTGTTGCATCAAGGCGGAGCCGAGGATCTCGTTCGGATTCTGTGGAATGAAGCCGCTGGTGATGACACGGAGTTTGTCAACGTGCGTGTTCTGAATGCACTGGCTCAAATGCGGCGCGTTGCCATTTTGATGGGCCGAGAGCAGCAGCGTCGTCAGCCCGATCTCGTTCTTCAGCCCGAATATCTCATGGAGACGAGGGCGGCGCAGGTCGCAATCGACCAGCAGAACGCGCTGTCCCGCCAGCGCCATCGAGATAGCCAGATTGGCAGAGGTTAGACTTTTGCCTTCTTGCGGCCCGGCGCTCGTGATGAGATAGACCTTATGACGCTCATTCGCCGCCGAGAACATCAGATTTGTGCGCACGGTCCGGTAGCCTTCCGACGCCGGTGAGAGCATCAACGGAAGACTTGAGATCAAACGTTCCGAGTAAGAATCGTCCGGCTTGCCGAAGCGGGCAATTGCGCCCAACACAGGCAGGCCGAGAACCTGCGCAACCTGTTCCGTCGAGCGCAGGGTGTCATCCAGATATTCCACCACCATGGCAAAGCCAAAGGCAAGCCCTGCGCCAGCCAGCATCGACAGAACAGTCGAGATAATGACGCTGCTGCCGAGCGGCTCAGTCGGGATTCTTGCGGGTTCAACAATATCCAATGAATTGGTGCGCTGCTGCAAACTCGAAATCGTGCTGTTGAATTGAGCGATGGTTGCCGATGCCAGATTGATTTGCTCGGTCAAAGCGTTGTAGCGCGACTCGATCTGTTCCAACTCATTTGTGTCCGTGGTGGCAGCGCGCCGTTGATCGAGAAGCTGCTGCTGCAACCCGGCGCTTTCGAGCTGGTCGCGCAAGCGCGCAATCTGGTCATTGGCAATATCGATCTGCTGCTGCTGTTCCGGCGTCAGATTCGTCGGGCTGTTCAAAATGAGTTGATTGGCAACTGCATTCGCCAGGTCAGCCGCCTGAGTTGGGTTTTCGTCTCTGACGGTAATCACCAATAGAGAGGTGTTCGGAATGGTGCGCACGCCAATCCGTCCACGTAGATCATCCGGACTCAGATCGAGGTTCAGGGTTTGAAGCGCTCCGGTGAGCACTTCGGAGGTTGTCACCAATTCAGCATACGTCTCCGCCAGTTGGAGACCGGTGTAGATTTCAGAGGTGTTCGGATTTGGCGACTGAATGAAGCCGCCGATTGCGATTTTGGTCTCGGCCTGATACATGGAGGGCTGGCCGCTGCGAATCACGTAATTGACGCCACCCAGGATTATGGCGGCAATCAGCATCAACCAGCCCCACTTACGCAGTAGGCGGATAATTTGCGCAATGTCCATAGATTAACCTGATCGTCGCTTTGTGATTGGCGGACTATCGTACAAGTTCGCAGACTTGTTCTGATATAGAACCATTGTCACACAATTCTCGTATGCTGTCCCTTGTGGCTTGATCGTCAAATGTCACGACACATGGCGATGGACCAATAGCGGAAGGGCAGATGATGTTTGGCAGCGTGACCGGCACATTGAGCACGTTCGAGCGCAGTTGCTCCAACAAACTCAGATTTCCCAGTTCGGCATTGCTCATCAAGCGCAGGTTTTCCCATGAGCAAAGGTCGGGTGAACCGCTGAACAGACGATTAGCAATCTCCACATCCGGGGGCGTGCCAAGCGGCAGTTCAATTGCAAAGCCTTCGGGCAAGATGATTTCATCCGGCGTATTCCGGCAGAGCACTGCCAGACCATCCAGTACGCGCAGCTCCATGATGTTGGGTGGACGAATGCTGAGCGAGATCGAGGAGGCTATCAAAACATTGGCATCGTTCACGATGAACTCTGTTTCGATACCTTTCGGCGATTGTACCAAGATCGCTCCAGCCGGCGTGCCAGGACATGAAGACGCGTTGAAAATGTTGTTGTAATAGAATTTCTGCATCGGTGTCAGGCTGTCCTCCCCGATATGGGGAAGGAGATCCGTGTTGACATTCTGTAATGCAGACCGATTAATCCAGGCGCTAGCTCGCGTTGCGTAATCGCCTGGGTACTCGAAATAGACGCGGAACCAGTCCTGGTCAGAGGTGATGCCATCCGCGATCAACTTTGTACCTACAGGCACAGTGCCCGCGACCGGGCTGGAAGCGGAAGCCGCTTCATAGAGCGTGGCTGTCGTCGCTGTGGTGACTTCGAGTGCATCTGCATCATTCGGCAACAGCAGCGCGCCCTCGAGTGGAACACCGTTGCCAATTTCGACGCCGCCAAGCGGCATCACGATCAAATCACGACCTGGCAACCCCACCGGCAAATTGGCGCGCACCCGCATAGGCGCAACGCCATAGCTTTGGGAAGTCAGATCGAGCGGGCTGGTACTGACCACCATGGTGTCAACGAGTCGCCCGATGGTGGTAAGTTCCCCTGTCGTGTAGACCGCATCGCGATTTCCATCCACCGTCGTTTGGACGTTGTTGAACCCACGACAGACTTCGTCCGCGCCCATGCTCGCGCACTGACGTGCCACTTCGGAAACGACGCGGCTACTAAATGACGGGCATAAATCAACCTGCGCGTAGGTTTGGCGCGGAGCAGCCAACACAAGCGTCATCAATAGCAGGCATGACATGAAACGTATCAACGTTCGCATAAGCTGTTTCTCCAGCAGGATCAATACCTTTGATTAATCTCATTATTATAACATTACATCATTTTTCGGCTGAAATAGCGTTGGCATGTCGGGCGACTGACAAAGTGTAAGTATGAGCGGGAACTGGCACCTATCTGATGGGGCTATAAAAAGCGTAAATGGTCACGAAGTCAGCATATACAATCAGACCTAACAGCAAACTAACATTGCGTCGCCGTGCTCCGATGAATTGGCTTTCTTTCCGTGATTGTCACTGTGGACCGACATCCGCCGGGGTTCCACCGAGTTTGCTCCCGACCTCTGCCAGCAGTGTGTCGGTGTGCTCGCCGTAGGCCGGGGGCGGCGTCATCGGCGGGCGATCCACCCCCATCAGGCGCACGGGGCTGGCGAGCCAGGGCTGATCACGAGCGTCTCGACCGATGGCAGCGCGCGCTGTGATCTGGGGATCGTCCGTTATGTCGGCGGGAGAAACGACAGGGGTGAAACAGCACTCCGCATTTCTCAGTTGTTCCATCCACGCGGCGAGCGGTTTCTGAGCGAAAAGCTGGCGCAGCTCCTCGAGCAAATCAGGCTGCTTGTCAGGCTGCATGTGATAGGCTTCCAGATCTTCCCGTCCGACAGCCTGGCAGAAATTCTTCCAGAACTTTGGCTCCAGCGCAGCCAGGGTACATGGCTGCTGATCGGCGCACGGATAAACCGCGTAACAGGCATAGTGCCCCGTGAGTGTGGTCATGCCAGTGCCATAGGCCATCTCCATCCAGGCAATGCTCGCAAATGGCAGCGCGCTCTCGAACAACGAAATATCGACCGCCGTTCCTTCACCGGTGCGCACACGCTGCAGAAGCGCAGCCAGAATCCCCGCGACGGCACAATAGGCGCCGCCAATATCCGCCACCTGCCCGCCCAGGGGCTGGGGCATTTGCATCGCGCCCAGCACTCCGGCCAGACCGACATAGTTCAAATCGTGAGCGGGCATGGCGGCATACGGGCCTGTCTGTCCCCAACCCGACAGTGAGCAAAAAATGAGCCGTGGATTGCGCGCGCGCAAGACATCGGCATCGCACTGGAGACGCGACAAGACGCCGGGACGAAAGCTTTCAATGACAACATCCGCAGTCTGAGCAAGCTGTTGAAACGCCGAACGACCGCTCTCTTGCTTCAGATCGAGAATCACGCTGCGCTTGTTGCGATTGAGCAGGCGGAAGAGCACGCCCATCCCATCAACCAATGGTGGTGCCCAGCGCGCGTAGTCGCCTCCGTCCGGCGCCTCGATCTTGATCACATCCGCGCCCAGGTCAGCCAGCATGAGCGTCGCCATGCCGCCGGGCAGCAAACGGGTCAGGTCGAGGACGCGAACCCTTTCGAGCGGGAGAGTCATGGCGCAACTTCTTTCAGAAAGGCCAGCACATGCTGATTGAATGTGTCTGGCAGTTCCATCGGCAGCAGGTGCGCCGCGCCGGGGATCATGACCTTGCGCGCATTTTCAAGCGCGAACGCGACCATGCCCGCAATATTGATGAAGTCTGGCACCTCGTACTCGCCCACGAGGACGAGCGCGCGGGTCGCAATTCGGGAGAGATGATCGACCATGGAAAATGTAAGCCGGCGCTCCTGGCTGTCAAGGTTGTTGGTCTGATAAACGTGGCGTGCGAGCCTATAGGCGCGTTCGCGAAACGCCGGATCGACGTTTTCCACTCTGCGCCGAGGGCCATCGACCCACATGCGCATGTCGAGTTCGACCGCCCGGTCAATATCGCCAGCTTCCGCCGCCGCGTCGTTGGCTTCGGCATATTGGGCGACCATATCTGAATAATCGTAGCCGCGCAGGCCGGGCGCACTGAGGACAAGCGCCGCGGCGCGTTCCGGATGCTTCAGTGCAAACTCAAGCGCCACGCGGCCACCCTGCGATGCGCCAATCAGCAGCGGGCGTGCGATATTCAGATGATGCAATAGAGTGGCTAGATCATCGACGTGTGCATATTCACCGGGCGGCATCGTGGACTGGCCAAACCCGCGCATGTCGTAGCGAACGACGCGAAAATCTGCCGAGAAGGCATCGAATTGCGCATCCCACATGCGGCTGTCGGCAATCCCGGCGTGCAGCAAGACCACCGGCTGCCCGCTGCCCGCTTGCTCAACGTAGAGACGGGCGTCGTTGATCGAGATCATCTCGCTTCTGGGTGTACTCATGTGTATATCCAGTGTAACTGCTGTCATGCTTGAGCATAGCATGTGAGAGTTAAGTAAGCTATGCTCGCGCGCGATGGCGTCCGTCAATTGAAAAATGGGCAAAGGGTTATGCGGGCACTTGTCACAGGGGGAACAGGTTTTGTCGGATCGCACATTGTGCGTGCGCTGAACGCTGAGGGGCATGACGTGCGCGTGCTGCACCGCTCGACTTCGCGCCTGGATGCGCTCTCCGGTGCGGCCTACACCTCCGCATTGGGCGACGTCCTCGACCTGGAGGCGCTGAGAGCTGCCAGCCAGGGTTGTGATTGGGTCTTTCATGTGGCGGCGGTGGCGGATTACTGGCGGGCGGATACGCGCAAGCTGTTTGACGCCAATGTCAGAGGCACTCAGCTTGTGCTGCAGGCCGCGCGCGCTGCCGGAGTGAAGCGCGTCATCTTTACATCGAGCGCGGCGGCGATTGGCCCGCGCACCGACGGCCAGCCTGCCGATGAAAGCGATCCTTTCACGCTGTCGCCATCTCATTTCCCCTATGGCTTTAGCAAAGTCCTGGCTGAACGGGCTGTAGCAGAAGCCGTCATGAACGGCCAGGACATTGTGATCACCAATCCGGTGGTCATCCTTGGCCCTGGCGATCTCAACATGATCTCCGGCGATTTCGTGGTCAAGACCCACCGCTTGAGCTGGCTGATCCCCGTCCCGCCCGGCGGCGTCGCCGTGACCGACGTGCGTGATATTGCTCGCTGGCACGTGCGAGCGGCGGAACATGGCATGACGGGTGAACGCTATATCCTTGGCACAGAGAATTACGCTTATCATCGCTGGTTCACACTGCTGGCCGATGTCGTGGGCGTGCCAAGCCCCGGGTTGCCGGTGCCCGCCGCCGTTCTCCCGCTTATGGCCGATGTCATTGACCTCGCCCGCAGAGCTGGTTTACGTCTTCCGGTCGATGCCAACCAGACGCGCCTGGGTACACGCTCGATTTACTTTCGCTTCGATAAGGCCTGGCAGGCACTGGGCGAACCGCTGTTTTCGATGCGCACCAGTGTCGAAGATACCTACCGCTGGTACCTGGAGCATGGCTTCATTCAAGAAAATTGGACGACACGGCTGCTCAGGATGTTCGAAAATCGCCAATAATGCGGGTTTGCTTCCCTGCGACTGAAGCCGAGAATCGCACTCGGTTTGTATACTTTTGCCTTGTTTTCAGCCGATTGTTTGGATTATGAAATTTTTAAACCCATTTTCATGATCTTCATCGATAATATCCATATTTGCTCGTGTACGCCTTATGCCTTACTGACAATTGATCCTGCATAGTGTGACTGATAAAATGATGGGTATAGAATATGGAAGCGGTTGTTTTGTGGAAAAGTGGTTCTTGCGAAAACTCTCGATGGCTAAATTGAGAACGTCAGAAAAACCGCTGTCATCGAAGCAGCAAGTATGAAACCACCATCCATTTGGGTTCGGTGGTTTATCTTTTTTAGGTAAGGTGTATGGCTGCCTACTTAATCGTCGATGTAGACGATCTTCAAGAACATTTTCGCAAGCGCGGCATTGCGATCGATTTGCAGGAACTTGCGGTAGGGCTGCGCGGCGGGGCTGCGCTTGCTGCCGGGCTTGTCAGTCCAGAAAAACTGCGTTCCGTGGCCGTTGCAGACTGGGAAGCGCGCAAGTCGCGACGCAAGTCTGGGAGCGCTCCCGATCCGCAGATTATCTTTCGGACTGCCGGGTATGACACATTCCAGGCCCCGGAACGGGCTGATCTGGCTGATGCGCTGATCATGCACTACTTCTCGTTTGACCCTGAGCCGGTTGACGAGTTGATCCTGGCGACCACCAACAACGATCTGGTGCCGCTGGTGCGCCGGATACGCACGACGCGCAATGCACGGGTGCGTATGTGGGGGTCTGAGGATGTGCTGACCGGGACGGAATTTGCCGATGAGGTGATTTTCCAGCCGCTGGAGTCCCTGCTGGGAATCCAGCAAACCAAGAATGTGGCTGCCTATATCGACTTCGAGAACATCGCAATCAGCCTCAACGAAGCGGGCTTCACGGTCAACCTTGAAGAATTGATCAATGGCATGGTGGCGCAGGCCAAGGCGCATGGACAGGTCATCAAAATGGCCGCCTATGCCCCCTGGGGGCAGCGTGGCAGTTTGCCACCGCTGGTTGATCATGTCGGGCGTGAGATTGCGGACGAAGCTCCCAGCCGCCTGATGATGGCGAACATCTACCCCATGTTCAACCTGCCGGGCAAGAACAGCGCGGACATGCTGATCGCCAAGGACATCATGACCGACTCCAGCCATGACGATGCTTCCGACATCTACATCATCGCCAGCGGCGACCGTGATTTCAACGAAACCGTCAAGACGCTGCGCCAACGTGGCAAACAGGTCATCTTGTGGAGCGTGCGCAGCAGTCTCAGCCGCCAGCTCGAGTCCAATCCCAACATCACCATCGAGTACGTGGAAGATTTCACGCCGCTGCAAATGCACCGAAATTTTGGCGCTGCCCCGGCACCTACGTATGAACCCGATGAAGAGGAAGAACCTGTCATCGCTTTCACGCCATCACAGTGGTCGAGCGTGATCATCCAGTTCGACCGGCTGGCACAAACCAAAGGCCGGCGGCAAATCAGCCGCAAGGCCTTGATCGAGCAGCTTCTGCATGTGAATGCTGTCGTGTCAGCGGCGCGGGGCGAGGATCTCGTCGCGCAGGCCATCGCCGTCGGCATCCTCGAAACAGGCTCGAATGGCGCAGTCAAACTGGACGCGACCCATCCGGTGGTCGAAAAGACCCGTTTGGTGCGCGACCGGGTGACACTGCGCGTCGCGAATACGCTGCGGCTGCGTGGTTGGGAGTACGTCAACTACGGCTTCCTGCTCAAAGGGCTGGCGACCGACCGCGAACTCGATCTGCCTGGCATGAACTACGGCGACGAGTGGCGCTCGAACTGGATCGACTGCCTGGTGCGTGAAGAAGTGCTGGCGCGCGAACTTGTGCCACATCGCCACAACCCGGACGACCTGGTGCCTGTGATCAAGCTGCGCGCCGACTACGAGATCCAGCCCGACATCCAGATGGGTGGCGACGAACTCGCCCAGATTGCCGAGCAAAACTGGGAAGGCGTCTCGCTGTCTGAACTGGAGCGGCAGGAACCGGATACCGCCGACATGGTGCGCCGCGTCGTCGTTAGCATCGAGCAGTTCACCAGCTTCCGCGGCTTCACCTGGTGCCCGCTCGGCAGCTTGCACAAGCGGCTCAGAAACTTCGACCGCGCCATGAGCTTCCAGCGCGCGGTTGAATATCTGCTGGCGAATGGGGCTGCGGCAGTGGAAGAATACGACAACCCGATGAGCGATTTCCGCACCAAGGGGATCTCGCTCGAACTCGACTCGTTGATTTGCTGCAAAATCCTGGCCGAGCGCGATACGTTTATCCGCACACTGCTGTCGCTCTATGAGAAAAACATTCTCATCTCCGAGCAGAGTATCCGTGCGAGCGATCCGTCAACGCATTGGGACATGCAGCTCTGGCTGTCGATCATGCAGACCGAGAATGTGCTCAACGAAATCCCTGGCCGCTCTGGGCAGTACAGCCTGTTCCGGACGCATCACACGGTGACGCTCATCGCCGACACCAAGCGCCAGGAACAGGGTCTGCCAAACTGCGACTAGAGCGGTTGTCTGTGCAACAAATCGATAATCTGAACCTGTCTACGGGCTTTTTAGCCCGTTTTTTACAGTCCTAACCCCCGATGAACCCGGAAGAAACCCCCTGGCTGTCGGCTTCCCTCCGCAAATTCTGTGATTACGAACCCGATTACGCACTCACGAGTTTCGCGTTATAGTAGTAACTCATGTGCCGCGAGTCGTGGCGCATTCGCCCAAATAAACGCGAGGGGGACCATGAAATACATCTATCGCACCGTTTTTCTCATCTTAATCACCGTGCTCGCCGTTTCTCTCGTCGCACCCGCCGCTGCCCAGTGTCAGGTGCGGACCGATTGGGGCATTTATGTCGTTCAGCGCGGCGATAGCTTGAGCCGAATCGCACGGGCCAATAACATCAGCCTGGACGAATTGATCCGCGCGAATTGTTTGTCATCGACAACCATCTTCGCCGGGCAGCAGCTGCGCGTGCCGGGCGCTGCGCAGCCTGGGCCAACGTCTGGTGTCCAGAATCCAAATGGCACGTACTTTACGCCGGCCACGTACCGCACATTTGAAAGTGGATTCATGATCTGGGCGTCGAACAATGGCACGATTTATGTGTTCGGCAACAACGGTCGTGTCAGCAGCTACGCCCTGAGCCGTTATGGCAATCTGCCGATTCCCGATGCTAGTACCGAAGTGCCGCCCGCAGACCGCTATGTGCCGACCTTCGGTATGGCGCGGGTCTGGTACAACTTCCCGGAAGTTCGCGCGCTGCTAGGATGGTCACTCCAGCCCGGCGAGGGGCGTTACGACGTGTATTTCCAGCAGCCCTCGTTCGGTAATTTCTTCAATATGATGCTGTGGGACAATCGCTTCCTCCGTGTCAATCTCGATGGCACGTGGTCAGGGATCGAGGTTACGCCGACAGCGACTTCCACCAGCCAGCCAGGCGTTTCGACCGGCGCGACCTTCCAGGCGTTCGAAAACGGCTTCATGGTCTGGCGTGCGGACAATGGCGAAATCCGCGTCTATATTGGCGGAGACAGCGGCGAATTGACCATCTACAACAATGCTCAATATGCCGCGCTGCCCCTGATCCGTGGATTTACCGCACCGCCCGGTAGATTTGTGCCCGATGGTGGGTTTGGCCGCGTGTGGCGCAACTTCGAAAACATCCGCAGCCGCATCGGCTATGCCATCGGCAGCGAGCAGGGCTACACGATGGCGCTGGTGATCACCGGCAATAACATCGTCGGCTTCAGCCTGCCTGACCGGCGTTTCGTCTATGGCAGCGGCAGCCAATGGCACGTCGCGCCGGATTATTATCCACCGACGCCGGTAAACACGTTCACGCCCTCACCGACAGGGCCAACGCCGACACCAACGACAACTCTGACGCCCTCGCCAACCTATACTGTGTCGCCAACTGCGACGCTGACCGGGAGCGAACCGCAAATCGGGACAACCTTCCAGCTCTTCGAAGGCGGGTTCATGATCTGGCGCGCCGATACCAGCGACATCTGGGTCTTCTTCAACCTCGGTGGTGAGGCGGGTGAGATCGCAGTCATTCCGAACATCATCTACGGGCTGCTGCCAATCAACCGCACCCTCTCGCCACCGCCCGGACGCCTTCGTCCAGACAACGGTTTTGGCCGTGTCTGGAGTAATTTTGCGGAGGTACGCCAGCGCCTCGGCTGGGGTGTGAACAGCGAATGGGGCTACCTGATGACGGCGCGGCTGCTGCCGAATGGCGATACGTGGTCGTTCTCGCTGCCCGATGGCCGCTTCGTCACCCAGACCAGCGGACAGATATGGACACTGCCAGGTGGAGCCGCGGCGACCCTGACACCAACGGCAACCGCGACTCCGAGCGGCCCCGTCACCATTGCGGCGACTGGATCGTTCCAGTGGTTTGACGGCGGCTTCATGCTCTGGCGCGGTGACATTGGTGACATCTATGCGTATATCGGTGCCGCGACGGGCGAA
>JAHDWN010000021.1:65788-110795 GCA_023382675.1 Anaerolineae bacterium | reverse complement strand
TCGCATAATCCAGCAGCAAAACACCACCCGGCGTATCGCGAAGCTTGAGTTGGTAGCCACCTTCGATGGAAAAGATGCGGCAAATGACACTTACATCCCGGAGTGGCTGTGTCTGTGGGCGCAAGTTAACCGGCCCCTGGAGGCGAAGATACTGATTGCCGCCGATTTCCTGTGACGCGCGCACACTTGCCGGTCGGCTCGCCTCCCAATTGGACGGGAATCGGGAACCTTGAAAATGGTTGCTTGCCAATTCCGCCCGACGAACAATGATGTCGTCAAATCTTATTGGCCGTGTCTGGCTGTTGGTCTGCAAAATGATCGCGCCCGAATCGAGCTGAGGCTGAGTCAGGTCTTCCGCGCTGACGTAGAGTTGATTGTCGAGGTAGATGAAGATGCGGCTGCCATCGATCCAGACGGTCGCGTTATGCCACTGATTGGCATTGATCGGCACATTGACCTGGCGCATGACCATTTCGCTGTCGCGTTGGAATAGGTCAGGAGTACTTGCACTCCGGCGCAAAACGATCAAACCAGGAAATAACTCCAGGGCATAGTAGCCGCGTTCCGAATAGCGGAACACCAAACGCCCCCCCGCGGCTTGAACATCAAGATTGAAGCGCAAGTTGATGACCAGTCCCGCCGGGCTGGGGCTCAACCATTCTGGCGATTCCAATCCGAGGATGACGAGCGGCTGCTGCAAAGATGCCTGCCCTACCAGACTGCGCTCTCCTGCATCATTGACAATTTGCCAGGCGACGCCATCGTAATCCCATCCTATGAGCGCATCAGGTGATTGAAAATCTTCAACAAACGGTAATACGCCCGGCGGTACCGGCGTGGATGTTGGCAGAAGCTGCGGACTTGGCAACGTCTCGGTAAGCGCAGGTACTGGCTGTCTGGATGGCGTTGCCGAAGCTGTGGGTTTGTCGGTCGGCGTCAGAGAGGGCGTCGCACTCGCCGTAGGTGTTTCTGTGTTCGTTGGTGTCGGTGTGGGTGTTTCGGTCAACGTTGGCGTCGCCGATAGCGTCTCCGTTGGTTTGGGTGTCGGTGTTTCGGTCGACGTCGGTGTCACTGATGGTGTCGCGGTCGCTGTGGATGTCGGCGTAGGCGTTGCGCTTGGTGTGGGCGTGTAGGTCGCCGTTGCTGTTGGCGTATAGGTCGGCCCCTGGGCAATGGGCACTGATGCGAGATCGCCCGCTGCATCAACCAGTGAGAAGGACGCTGCCAGCCAGGCAACCGTATCGTCCGGCAACCGCACCTGGAACCAACTGCCGTCATCGCTAATACCAATGATGGACAAGACGGATGCCTCGTCAATCGTGGCGACAATCGGGTATTCCGGTCCCGGCCCCAGGCGAACAGCCAGAGATCGTCCGACCATCGCAATCGGTGTGGCCGGAGTCGCAGTATAAGAGGGGGTCAGGGTTGGCGTAACGGTCGGTGTCTCCGTCGGAGTCGGCGTTTCAGTCAATGTGGGTGTTAAGGTCGGCGTTGCGCTTGGCGTGCGTGTCCGTGTGGGTGTCTGCGTGCCCACGACACCGACAGCCGCAGCACTCGATGTCATCGTCGCTGCAACATCGGCAGTAGAACGCGGCAGCGCCAGAGCCAACGCGATCAGCGCTAACACGATGGCAAACACCAAGAGCCAGGTTCGCAGCCAACTACGGCGCGCGGCGGGCTGAACCGTGGGTGTAACAGTACCTTCGCCGTCACGATTGGAAGATGAAGGCTGATTGCGCTGGGCCTCAAACCCCGCCATGGTTTGGTCAAGCTCATCCTGGCGTGCCGCCCGTGACGCCAGGATTTCGCGATAAGCCGACTGGGCCGTCGCTTTGATTGCCGATGGAGTGGTATCCGCGGGTAAATTGGCTGCCCGCGCGAGATCGACTGCCAGATCGGTCGCCGTTTGATAGCGTTCATCGGGCTGTTTTTCTAGAGCGCGTTTGACAACATCATCGATTTCAGGCTGAAGCTCCGAGTTGAGTTCGCTGACATTCGGCGGCGGCGACTGGATCTGCTGCATGATGATCGCCATCGCGTTTTCGCCTTCAAACGGCGCACGACCGGCCAGCATCTGAAACAGCACGATCCCAAGCGCGTAGATGTCGCTGCGACTATCGACGTTTTGCAGCCCCATGCCCTGTTCTGGCGACATGTAAGTGGGGGTGCCCACAGCAAATCCGGTCTGAGTGATACCGGACTCCGATTCGACCAGGCGAGCGATGCCAAAGTCCATCAGGAATGCGTTGCCCTCAGTATCGATCAATACATTTGAGGGCTTGATGTCACGATGGATGACACCCTGACGATGCGCGTAGTCGAGCGCGGCACTGATCTGGCGCAGAATGTGAACAGTATCCGCCAATGGAATTGCACCTGTCTCAAGCGCATCCTTGAGCGTGCCGCCCTCAAGGTAGCGCATGACGATGTAAGGCGGATCATGCTCACCGTTGTAATCATAGACAGGCAGTAAATGGGGGTGCTCCAAGCGTGCGATCAGCCGCGCTTCACGCTGAAATCGCTCCAGAGCTTTGGCGTCTGAGGCAATCGCACGATGGATAATTTTAAGCGCAACAAAACGTCCGATGCTGGGCTGATACGCACGGTAGACGGTTGCCATCCCGCCTTTACCAATTTCTTCAATTATTTCATAAGGCCCCAGACGGGTACCGACCAACGTCATAAGATGCTGATTTTGTTTTCGATGTCATACCACCGACGGATTGTAACATGCCAAACATAACGCATGATAGACGTTAAGCAAAGCAGCGCATTTTTCGTAACCTTCATGCAAACCTACTTGATTCGAATAGGCGTTCGTGCTACATTAGGTTTGAAACCTGCAACATTTTCGTTAGAAACGCAACCTGTGGAGCGCAGAGGTGATGGCAGAGAAAATCCTCGTGATCGACGATGAAGATACGACGGTACAACTGATCGCGCTGCTGCTTGAGCGTCGCGGCTATGAAGTCGTGAAGGCTTTCAGCGCCGAGGATGGCTTGCGCAAGGCTTATCGCCACCAACCAGATCTCGTCTTGCTCGACGTGATGATGCCTGACATGGATGGTTGGGAAGTCTGCCGCCGCCTGCGGGATATGTCGGACATGCCCATCATCTTTCTAACAGCCAAAGATGAGACGGCAGACGTGGTTCGGGGTCTGGAATTGGGCGCCGATGATTACATCGCCAAGCCCTACGACAACGATGAACTGGTCGCCCGTGTTAAAGCGCATCTGCGCCGCGCGCCGAAGCAGAACCTGAGCGAAGAACTCAGCTTCAATAACGGTGAGTTTCGCATCAATTTCATGAATCGCGAGGTGCGCGTCCGTAGCGAGCTGAAACATTTGACGCCCAAAGAATTCAGTTTGCTCAGCGTCCTGGTGCGCAATGCGGGCCGTGTCGTGCCCCGGCAGGAATTGGTCACAGAGGCCTGGGGCGAAGAATATGGCGATGCCATCGATAGTCTGAAGCTGTACATTCACTACCTCAGGCAGAAAGTCGAGCACGACCCGGAACGTCCGGATTACATCCTCACCTCGCGCGGTGTCGGCTATCGCTTCGTCAGCCGCACGTGACTCATGATCAGTGTATTATGAGACGGGTTTGACACCCGTCTCTGTCAAATTTGAGAGTGTAAGCTAGTGATGGATTTTCTAAACCGCATCTTTGGCGGGGGATCGCGCGGAAGCAGTGGCGACCCTGACGGCCTCTACTATTATGTGCGGCCACAGGGCTGCGATGAGGTCATCCGCGTGCGCATCAACCGCATGAACGACCTCAGTCTCGCCGACGACGGCAAAAGTTATTGGGTGCATAAGGTCGTGCGTGGCATAAAGTGCCGCCAAACGGTAGACCTCAATCTCTACTTCGATAGCAACAAACGATTGACCAATACCGAGATCGAAAATGGCGATTTGGTCGACGTGAGTGCCTACGACGAATGGATGGCGCAGCAAAACCCAAACCCATAGACCAGCTCTAGCTATCGAGGACGACAGTATCGCCAATCTGTATCCGTCCGTTGGCACGGTGAATGACGTTCTGCCCAAAGAGCACACCGCGCGCCCCGCGTCGATAGGTAGCGAGCGTCGCCAACGGTTCATCATGATCCGGGATTGTGCCGGTTGCCTGATCGACCGTCGTGGTGACGCAACGCGCGCAAGGTTTTGCGATGTCGAACACTGTGTCGCCAATCGTCACCTGCTTCCAGGTATCCTCGGCATAAGCATCACAGCCTGAGACGACCAGATTGGGACGAAAGCGATTCATCGGCAGCGGCAGTTTGCCACGTACACTCAAGCGCGTGTTGAGATCATCGAGCGACGCCTCGGAAATCAAGAGCAGAGGAAAACCATCACTGAAGCCGGTTTGCGCCGGCCCGTTCGCATACTTCGGATCGACTGGGCGGACGAATTCATCGGCCATGCGCACCAGTCGAGCAGGAGACTCTAGAAACTGGCTCACCCACTCCGTCGCCAGCCCGCCTGCATCCACTGCCAGGCACGTATCACGCCAGACGACCACCGGGAGTGTGTTTGCGTCTTCCCGCTGTGCCAGCGGCACGCAAAGATCGCGCCGGTGCGGCGCGCTCAGCACAAGACTGTCGCCATCGAATGCCGTGCGGACGAGCGCCAGCTTCGGGAATTCGCGCTGGGTCAGGAAGGTGCCATCGGCATCGACAAACATCCACTGCCGGTCGAAGCGAATTCCGCGCGCGTCCAACTGCGCTTCATCCAGCGCAATCCCACCGCAAGATTTGACCGGATAAACATACAGGCCGGTGACGACAAGGGTCATAGTGTTTGTCTCTCATTGTGATTGGCGCGGGAACTATGCCAGAAGACGCAGATGGTGGCAAATCGTGTCTGGCATCGGGACAGGCTTTGCGGTTCAATTAGCGGCTGTGACGAACCGTAGCAGCCAAGAACAGCCGATGCCACCACCCGAAACCCTCACACAAATCCGAGAAGACATCTATCAGGTTAAACTGCCACTGCCCTTCGCCCTGCGCATCGTTAACTGCTACCTGTTGCGCGGCGCTGCTGGCTGGTCCATCGTCGATACAGGCCTGCATACCGACAAAGGCGAAGCCTGCTGGCGTACTATCTTTGCCGAACTGGCGATCAAACCGGGCGACATCGAGAAGATCGTCGTCACCCATCATCACCCGGATCACTACGGCATGGCCGGCTGGCTGAGCGCCTGGAATCAGACGGTCACGCCAATCTACACATCGGCGCGCGAGCACGACATGATCGCGCAGGTGTGGTGGCGTGACGAAGGCATCAGCACAGATTTTGCGGCCTTGATGCACAGCGCTGGTGTCGGTGAAACCATGCTTGATGCGATGCTGCGCATCGGCGCTGAAATCCGCGAAGAAACCGCTCCCCATCCGCCGGAGATTGCCGTCATAAGTGCCGGGGAGCGCCTGAGATTGGGGACGCGCGACTTCAAGATCATCAATGGCCCAGGTCACAGCGTAGCGCAAGTGCTCTTGCACGACGACGCCGACCGTCTCATCTTCTGTGCCGACCACGTGCTGGCAAAGATCACGCCTAACGTCGGTATCTGGCCGGGATCAGACCCCAGCCCGCTGCACAGCTTCCTCGACTCTCTGCAAGCTCTGCTGGCGCTGGAAGTCAACATGGCGCTACCAGGGCATCGCAGCATCATCGAGGATTGGCAAGGGCGCATCACCGAGCTGCAAGCGCATCACGATACACGCCTGGCGCAGATGTATGATGCGGCGCATGATGGCGCGACGGCGTTCCAGATCGCGCAGACGGTCTTCGATTTCGAGCAGTTCACCGCGCATGAAATGCGGTTTGCGGTCGCCGAGACGCTGGCACATCTCGAATATCTGCGCCAGCGGGGTGACATTGCCCGCGAAGACGGCGACGTATGGATGTTTCGTCCCGCCTAGACGAACTGGCGCAAGATAGCGTTGGTCTGCTCGACCATGCGATCAAAATCGAAGCGTTCGATTCCGACCTGTGTATTGGCTGCCAGGCGCGAACGCTGCCCTGGCGCGAAGGCTTGCCGGAGCACGTCACTCAGCGCATCGACATCGACGTATGGCGCGAGCAGCCCATTGACGCCGTGCGTGACGACCTCTGGATTGCCGCCCTTATCACTGGCGATAACCGGCGTGCCCTCACGCAGCGCTTCCAGCAGCGTGTGTGACAGCCCTTCATAACCGGAGTAAAGCGCCAGATAATCAGCAGCGCGGATATAGGTTGGCATGCGTTCGCGACCGACCAGCCCCAGAAAGGTGACGCGCTCACTCAGGCCATGCTGCGCCGCCAGGGAGCGCAGTTCCGGCAGCATGTCGCCTACTCCAGCGACCAGCAGATGAACGCCCGGCACAGAACGCAGTGCCACAATCAAGTGCTGTACGCCCTTCCAGGGAGTCAGGCGCGCAGCCGTCAGCAGCAGCGGCACATCCTGGGGCAGTCCAAGCGCCGCGCGCGCGTCCACCTGCGTGAGTGATGCCGTGTCAACATCAACAGTGCTGTGGCTGGGCATGGCGTTATAGATCACGTGTACGCACTCAGGCTCGACGCCCCAACTGACAACCATGCGCTTGAGATACTGGCTGGGGACGATAATGGCATCCATACCGCGCGCCTCACGGGAGCGCTTGGCCTTGTCCAGTTCAGCCATATTGTTATCATAATGCCGGGTCTGGAAGTCGTCGATGTCGGTCGTCTGCGGTACCCAGCCTTTGCGGATCGCCCGCTCCCAGGCTTCGTCGCCGACAACTTTCGCGACCCGTGGCGCGCGCCGCGATCCCCACAAGGGCAGCGCCAGCGTGTGGACATAGACGACATCTGCCCAGGCCAGCAGCGGGCGCGAAGCAGTGGCGTAACCCAACAAGCGCAGCGGCAGCATTTTGCGCGGGATGCGTGTCAGAGGGTAGCCATAGCCCTCGGTACTGCCTTCGCCATACGTCAGCACACGAATTTCCCAACCACGCTCTTGAAACTGCGGCAGGATTTCGCGCAGATAAGTGGCGGGGCCGCCGGGTTCAGGATGAAAGATGCCGGATGCGACGAATAGTTTCATGGGATGAAATCATACTGCATTGCGCGACAATCTGCGTATACAATTTCAGGCTCAAGGAGAAGGCTCGACGGTGATCCGCATGTCTGCCTGAAGATCGCGGCATTCGAGGGTCGGATCGCCGGACATCTCGCACTCGGGTGTGGCTGCCAGCGCCACCGTGTGATAGCCCGCATCCAGCGTTATGTGCTCCTCAATCGAGAGCGCCCCGTTCAGTGCCCACTCTGCGAATGCGACGCCATCGATTACCATTTGAAAGCGCTGCGCACTGCCTTCAACATCGGCCTTGAGCCGGATCGCGCCCGGCTGCGGCAAGAATACGTAGGCTTCGGCGCGTGAGATCGATTCAGCGCCTGGGATAGCGACAACCGGCGCGAGTACACTTGTCACCGCCGGCGCATCCCAGGCCGCCAGCGACTCATCTTCGTAGAGCGGTGTGCCCAAACGCTCGAACGCGCGGGCGATCAGATCTGCTTCCGCCCACTGCTTATGCAGAATGATGACATCGACGCCTGCCACATCGAGCAGCGCCGGGTCAAGCGTCTGCAAGAGCCAACCACGCGCGGGATCGAGCGGTGTTCGGCGTGTCACATGCCCGGCGATCATCGGTTGTTGATACGCCGTTTGCAGCCAGAGCGCGTCTTTATCGACCAGCAGGTGCTGCCAGGGGATGTGAAAGACCGCGCGCACATCCTCGCGCTCGCGCAGCGCCGCGATTTCGGAGGGGATCGCAGCGGGCACAACCGGCAGATTGGGCTGCCCATCGCGCCACCACACCTGATAGTCGAACAATACAAGCGCAGTCAGGGTCAGCGCGACGCCCCATTGTGCCCGGCTTTGTGATCGCAATTGTCGCAGCAGCCACGCCATCCCGTAGGCCGCCAGGATCGCAACCACCAGGGCGACCGTGAAATTGAAGCGCCCCGGCGTGCGCAGAATATTGACGACCGGCAGATTCATCAGCGCGGCGTAAGGCAGCGCAATCGCCGATGGATAGCCATCGGCACGCATGGTCACTAGCTCGCCGCTGATGTGCAGCAGAGGGCCAAGCGACAGCAACCAGGCGACCAGACCCAACCAGATCCAGCCGCGCGCCGCACGAACGCGCAGCCATCCCACCAGCGCCAAGAGACCAGCGACAATGCCAACGTAGGCGCTGCCCTCAAACGGATCGACGCCCAGAATGCGCGCATTGTAGTTCAGCGACTGATAGAGCGGATGGTAGGGAGATGGCGCGACCACTGCCAGTAAGTCGGCGCTGAACCGCACAGTGCCGCCCTCATCACGGACAGAAGCAGCGCTGCCGAGCGTCTCCGCCAGCGCAGGCAGCGCAAAGATCGCCGTGAGCAATCCACCGATCACCAGCACAGCGACGATCCGGCGCAGATCTCGCCCATTTCGCCACGCGCGTACGAGAAGCCAGGCTGTGATCGGCAGCGTCGTGAAGATCGGCATCTGTGTACTGCCGAGCGCGCTCAATACCAGACAAATACCCGCGCCGAGACCAGACACCACCGACTGGCGGCGTGTCTCTGCTTTAAGCAGGTCCAGCAGCGCCAGCACATACAACGGTACGCTCCACTGCGCAAGCAGACCGACGTGCCCGGCAGCCAGATGCCCCTGCATGGTCGGATAAGCCATGTAGAGCGCTCCAGCGGCAAGCGCGACCGGTACGCTGCCGATCAAATATCGGGCGAGCCGCGACATCGCCCAGCCATTCAGCGCCAGCGTCAAGACGACCTGCACGTTGAAGGCTGCCGGTAGCGGCATCACAAAAGCCAACAGCCACGCGGGAAACAGTTGGAGAGGACTGCCCCAGAAGTAGGCGCTCGCGATGCCCTGCGGATACAAGAGCAGCGGTTGGAAAAACAACGGTTGCCCGGTCTTGAGCGCGGTGTTGATCCACCAGATGTGGCGTGCGATCTCGTAGGAGTCGCCAAATGGATGTCCGGCAAAATGAGTCGATAAGGCCGTGATGATCGGGTAGGTGATCAGGACAGCAACAGCGACATAGAAACCGAACAGCGCCGGTTCGCGCAGCCGATTACGCCAGGAGACGGTCAACATAAGCCGTGGCTATTGCTTCTGTGGCGGCGAAATGTCGATCAAATACTGCATGTGATGCTTGCGGACGTACAACGCTCCCGCCCGAAGTTTCAACCGCACTTCCGCTGGCAGGGCCTGTATGCTCAAATCATCCTCCAGGGGTGGAGAGCCTGCCGCCTGCCAGTTGAGCAGGTGATTCGTCAGGCGCTCGGCCAGTGCATCACTATTGCCGAAAACACGCACCAAGAGTTCAATGCCGCTAGATCGTCGTTTGCGCACGTGATTTCCAGCCGGGACGACGACGGCAACCTGTGAACCTTCTATCAATCCGCAAAGTTGTTCAAGCCGTGTACGTTCCTTTTGCTGCTGCCGCTCGACGAACACCTGACCAAACGCCGGGTCGTGAAGCTCAAGCCACATCGCCCAGCCGGCCCAGGTGCTCGTCATCTTCGCATATACACCCGTCGAAACGTCATGCACAGGCAGAATCATGGTCTGCGCAACTGCTTCCGGATCGATTTCAACTTTGCCGTCGCTCCAGAACGAAAGCTTCTGGTCGCCGGGCAAAACGCGCAACGACTCGTCAATCGCATCGATACCGCGCAGCGGCATGAAGCCACCCAGGGTCACGCTGACGCTCGTCAGGCCGTGATCCGACGTTCGCTTGAAGGCGATCACCCGCGGAATACAGCGCAACGTCAGGGGCAGGACTAACCTGCCCCGCATTTGTAATTGATCACGCCAGGCGGGGGAAATATCGCCAGCACCAACCGTGAGGATAATCCGGTCGAACGGTGCGAACGTCTCCGCGCCATGTGCCCCATCCCCACATAAAACACGCACCTGGCGATAGCCACTCGCATTCAGATGTTCAGTCGCTTCGTGGACGAAATCGGTGTCGATGTCGATGGTCGTCACCTGCCCCGTATCGCCGACGATGTGCGCCATTAGCGCGGCGTTATAGCCCGTGCCCGCGCCGATTTCCAACACTCGATGCCCCGGTTCCAGCGCCAGCATTTCCAACATCAGCGCCATGATCGCCGGCTGCGAGGATGAGCTGATCGGCTGTCGCTGCGCATTGTAATGCGTGACGATGGCGTCGTCTCGATAAATACGATCAAGCGCAACGTCCGGCAGGAATAGATGACGGGGGACACTGCGAAATGCCGCTTCGACGGCCTCGGTTTGAATCAGCCCCCGCGCTTTCAGATCATCGACCATTGCCTGCTGTCGCGCGGTCATGCCCGCCTCGTCTGTTCCGCTCATGCGCTGAAGACCCTTACTGACGCTGCTCGCCCATCGTCGTATTGGCATTCGTCTCCTCGTCAATTGGGCAGATGAACTCGACCCGATTGCCAAACGGATCGCGGAATTCAAAGCGTTCGTAACCGGGGATGGATATGCTGTCGCCGATCTCTATGCCATGTGCCAGTAATTGCGCTTGCCAACCGGCCAGATTGTCAACTTGATAGGCAATATGTGCCCTCGTCCGCAGCCGATCGACACCATCTTCTACACCGATATGCAGTTGCTGATCGCCAATCATCACCCAGAAACCGCCGCGCCCTTTCAGAGAGTCGGGCTTATCGATCTCTTGCAGCCCCAGCACATCGCAATAGAAGGCACGCGCATGCGCCTCTTCGCCGTGTGGAATCGTGATCTGCGCATGATGTAAACGGGCAATGTGGAGCGATTGCGGAGACATATCGCATTCCCTGGTGCGCGTATCTTGACGAGCAGTTCATCTCATTATAACGCGGGAGCAGGCGTTGCCTCTGCCCAGCGGACACCCTGGATAAAGGGGTCAAAGGGGTCTCCAGCGTGCGATCACGAAGAATCGCGAGCAACCGGATCGCGGGGTGAGGCGAATTATCTCCCTCTCAATATTCGATCTCCGCGATCTGGTCAATGTCGAGGGTGAAGGTAGTGAGGTCTATCTCGTCCTCGTCGTCGTCCCATTCTTCCAGGCGGCCTGCTTGCACACCGCGGTCGCAGAGCGAACGGTAGGGACAGAACCGGCAGCGGGTTACGTCCGGCGTCAGCGGGAAAGCTGGCCGGGTCGCGATCTCATTGGCCAGCCCTTCCAGATACGCCGCATCTGCCGCGAACTGCCTGGCATCGTAAGGAAAGCGTCGTGTTGTCCCCTCATGATCCGCGTACCAGTAGATCATTTCGATCCGCTCTGGCGGGATCGGTTGTCCACCGTAAAAAGCATCGCCACCGGCTGCCAGCACATAGCGATAGACGATGGTCTGTAACCGTTTCGCCAGCCGCTCCGCCGACGGCAGCCGCTCCGATGTCTTCCAGTCGACGATCAACGCCCGCCCGCCCGGCTCCACTGCCAGCAGGTCGAACTTCGCCAGCACCATCGCCTCACCCAACGGTACGGTAATTGTCGTCTCGGGGCGGCGCGGTTCCGGCACATCTTCCAGCCCGGTCTCCAGATACATCTCGAACCAGCGGCGCACGTCCGCGTCGCCGCTGCTGGCAAGCAGCTTCTCCGCCGCGATCCCCGCCAGATGTTGGTGAACAAGATGGTGGAACTGGTCGCCTTTCTCCATC
The DNA here is from genome assembly GCA_023382675.1 of Anaerolineae bacterium. Taxonomy (GTDB): domain Bacteria; phylum Chloroflexota; class Anaerolineae; order Aggregatilineales; family Phototrophicaceae; genus Flexifilum. The sequence goes on along the minus strand of JAHDWN010000021.1, from coordinate 99,125 downwards.
CGCGCCTCAAACTCCAGCATATCGTCCACTTCTGGCGCAGGCCAGCGCTGCCGCAGCACGTAGCGGAGTTCGAAGCGGCGCGGGCAATCGACGTAATCTTGTAAGCTCGTCTGGCTGAAGACGAAATCGTCGGGCAGGTTCATCGTCCGCGCTCCCTTTCTGCTTCCCACCAGCCGCGCAGCGCTGCCAGTGGTCGGGCTTCCACCTGTTCTCCACGACGGCCTGAATTCCAGGTCACGACCAGTTCACGCTTCGCCCGTGTCATGCCCACGTAGAGCAGCCGCAGCCGCTCCGCCGCATATTTGATCCGCTCTTGCTGCGTCGCTTCGCCCTCGGTGTAGGGTGCACTGACAGCTATCGAGTCGAGCTGGGCTAAGGCCTCTGCTTGCAGGTTGAGGCTGTCTCGGATAAACCATTTCTCACCGATGAAGCTGTCAAATGGATCAGCCGACGGGTAATCATAGTTGTTGACCGACACCAGATAGACACGATCCCATTCCAGGCCTTTCGCCTTATGCATCGTCGTCACGGTCACGACACCCTTATGCCGATCCGGGTCAAAGGCGTCGTCATCATCGCCAATGCCGCTGAAGTTGCGCTGTCCTCTGGCGATGCCATCCAGTTCGACCACGAACTCCGGCAGACGAGCTTCCGGGTGCAGGTCGGCGAAACGCCGCAAATACAGCGCGACGCTGTACGCGGTGGCGATGTCACTCTCCAGCGTGAACAGATCACCGGAAATCGTCAGCACAAGCTGATCGACCGGCAGATCCGCTGCCGCCTGCCAGCGCCGCACCAACCCGCGAAAATCCACTAAATGTTCGTGCAGCGCAGCGTTCTCTTCCGGCGGGGCCGCTTGTTCCAACCAATCCGCTGTGCGCGGAGCCAGGAAATCTTCAACCGTCTCCAGTTTGCGCAAAGCCTTGACGACGCTCTCAATCGTGAGTTCGGCATCTTCGTCGCCGCGTGCGTCGCGCCGCCACGCCCGATACGCTTGTGCCAGTGCATCCCCGCTCTTCGGCTCCGTCAGATAGACCAACACTCTCAGCAGCGAGCCGACCACCGCGCGCGTCCCGGTCGTCGAGCGCAGATTCTCGACGTAGTCGATCCCCTCTTTGCGCAGCATCTGCACCATGCTCGCGCCACTGCTGTTGATCGGCAGCAGCACCGCGACAGTCTTATCCTGGTTGTCCGGCAGCCATTTTTTCAACGAGCGCACGATGGCCTGTCGCTCCTCGTCCGGGCTGAATTTTTGCCCGCCCAGGAAAATCGCATCCGGGTTATCCGGCGGATTGCCTTGAGGATCGCCGGGCGGCGTCGGTTCAATCCGGGGTGGAGTCAGCGGCTGCTTGGCGCGGATAGCGGTATTCGGGTGTGCCAGCGACCAGTCGATCAGATGATTCGCTAGGTCAATGATGCTGCGCGTGCTGCGTCCGGAGTTCGGCAGCGTTCGCGCCTGAACCTCCGGCTCAGCCAGAAAGTCGCGCAGATACTTCGGGTTGGCGGTTGTGAATGTTTCGTAGATGGCCTGATTCGGATCGCCGACACGCACCCAATTGCCGCCGTCACCAGCCAGCAAGCGCAAGGTGTCTTCCTGGAGCTTGCTGCTGTCCTGAGCTTCATCTTCCAAAATGTACGGAAAGCGATAGTGCAGCCGTTCCAGATATTGAGGATCGAGCTGCAATATCCGCAGTGCCAGGCGGATCAAATCCTGGAAATCGACTGCCCCGCGATAGGCCAGGCCGCGCTCATACTGATCATAAATGGCGATGCACATATCGGCTAGCGATAGGTCATCTGAGTTGCGACCTCGCAGTCGCCGCAGTTGATCCGCGCTGTATTGGAGATCTTTGGCTTGCTTGATGAAGCTCGCTGCGACTTCGTTCAACAGTTCCGGCCAGCGGTTGCTGCGGACGTAGTTGTTGGCGAAGTGTTCATCGGCCAGATATGGATCGGGCGCACTGGCGTTAGCACGCGCCCAGGTTTCGACTGCTTCTTGCAGAATGTCGGCAGCATCGCGCTCGTCAATGACTTTGAAATCATCGGCCAGTCCAACCAACCCAGGCCGTTCACGCACGATGTCGTTAGCAAGGCTGTGGAGGGTGCGCACACGGTAGCCCAACCCCGGCAGGAGATTGAATTCCTCACGCAGATAACGCGCCATCGCAGCGGCAAAATTGCCTACCGCCGACTTAACCAGTGTGACGATTAGAATCTCCTGATCTTCTTCCAGGTCGGCGACCGCTACCAACCGCGCCGCCAGGTACGACAGCGTCGAGGTCTTGCCGCTGCCGGGCACGGCAGAAACACCCATCTTTCCCTGCTCATAGGCCAGGACTTCCGCCTGTTTGGGACGCGGCCTAAACATGGCGTTCCTCCCGCACTAAACGCCGCAGCATGTTCTGCACCGCCATCAGCAGCGGGCCACGCTGTTCAAGCCCTTGCTCGCCATACTCGCTGTAACCAAGATAAATGCCTTTGCGGCAGCGACGAATCAGCCCGGCAATCAGGTAGTAGAGGGCCTTTTGGCTGGCGACGACCTCCATCGCGTCCGTCCATTTGGCGTTCTCATCCCACTGGAGGCTCATGACATAGGGATGCGTCAGGGGTTGATGGAGACGCTGCCCCCAGCCTGATGCGCCGATGTTGAGCCAGAACTGGTACTCGACAGGCTGGTTGTAGAGCAGGAACGTATAAGCCGGCGCGATCAAGACGGCATCCTGCTTTTCCGCTTCCCAGTCGCGCACATAAAGATTCGCAATCACGCCGGCATCGACCATCCGCACGTACTCCGGCGCGGCGGGTACATCCGGCTCGATCTTCCCCACTTCCTGGCGAAATTCGCGCGCCGAGTCGACGAGATTGGCCGCGACATTCGCCGCGTCGAAGCGCTTATGAAAGCCGAATTTAGGCTGCGACAACACTTCGCCAAACAGCTTGCTGAAAAAAACATCCAACGGCAGCGCTAATGTCGAGCTGTACGTATCCAGCCATGCGCGCAGCGTATCGTAACGCCCGCCCAGATCGAATGTAATCCGGCTTTGCATCTGCGCTTCGCTGATATGCTCGAATGGCAGCAACCGCCCATCGCGATACAAGATATCGGTCAGCAGGCGCGCACGTACCAGATCCAGGTCGGCGATAGCAGCCGTCAGGGCATAAGTCACGTCGTACTTGCTCGGCTTCATGCCCCAATCGGGATGCGCCAGCCTGGCTAAGGTCAGCAGCGCGCGCGCCGCCGGTTCCTCACGCAGCGCACGCGATGGACGGTGGGTTCGGCTTGGAACATGGCGCTCATCCAACCGGCTTTGCAGCGAGAAGCGCAGCGCGTCCGGCATAAAAGCGGACAGAACAACAATCTCGCGCGGTGACACGCCCTGGTCATGCACAAGTGACGCGATGTGCTCGACCGCCCAGTCGATCATCTGCGGTTGGTAGCGTGTGTCTTGCGAGTAAGCAATGGCTCCCCTGGGATCGCCTGTCTTCGGTCGTGTTGCGCCATTCTTTTCGCCCAGATGAGGCGCGATAGCGATCTGGAAGGCTTCAAGGTCGGGCGACATCACCCGCCCGCGATCCAATTCGACGTGTACCTTGCAAACATCCTTCAACGTGAGAGCATTATCCGGATCAGCGCCCAGAAAGCGCCGGAAGCCTCCGTCTTTGTCATAGATCAGCACCGCCGATTCGCACACAGGCAGCCACTCGCGCAGCAACTCATGGGTCGCAGGCGTGTCTTCCTCGATATTTTCCACAATCAGATGGCGATATTTCTTCGTCATATAAACGCGAACGGGCTGTTGTTGCCAGAGATAATCCCGAAACAGGGCGACTTGCAGCGAGAAATCGAACATGTTGTATTCGCGGCACTTCTCACGAAAGAGATTGGCACACGCCTGCGCATCATCATAGATGTAGGTCTGCTCGACATCGCCCAGCCAGGCGGATTTCAATCGCTCACCGATTTGCTCATGCGGAAAGCCGATCAGAGCAGCTTTATTGAGATTATCGACAATCTGGGTATAGAGACGGTTGCGGCTGATATGAACGCTATTGAAGTAGTCCTGTCGCCGAATCTCCGGTTCGACCAGCCGTGACATGTAATACTGCACCATTTCCAGCGTGAGAAAATGCGGGCGACCTTTCAGCGTAAACTCGTCTGGGAGCAGCGGCCAGAACAAATCGACCATGCGGAAAGCAAGGCTACCGAGCGTTTCGGTATGCACGTCGGCGGCAGTCTTGACGCGCGAGCGGCGCAGCGCCGTGCGGTAAGGCAGTGCCAGGGTTGCCTGCGGCGTCAGCACCAGGATCGAATCCGCCGAGACGCCGGACTTGATCAGGCTCTTGATGCGCTCGATGGCTGCTGTCGTTTTACCTGTCCCCGCCACGCCTTCGGCGAAGACTGTGGTGTCGAAATGGGCATTGGCAATCTCTTGCTGTTTCTTGATCAGGTGCATGGATCAACCTCGTCATTGGAGGTATCTGCTCGGCATGTGCAGCATTTTGTCACCGGAGATTTTCGCTTATTCCGCCGATTCTGCCAGAAATCGATCATGCTCGGCATGTGCATCACATGTGAATTGGCTAGATGTCTCCGTCAGGGCGCAGATATTTCGTGTTGATTTGCTTGCAGATAGGGGCAATGTTTCAATCGATTGATAGTGTGTGCTATGGAAGTGATGTCGCGAAAATCCCCACTATATCGCTCATATGTTCTACCATTACTGGCCGGTGAAATCAAGTGGCAGGTTCAATCTCAGGCGGTACTGCCGGTTCCACATAAGGAGTGGGATTCGCCCTGTCGCAGTATGTTGCCTACGCATTCAATTGGATGGTAATGAGCACCTTGCCCGCTGCGAAACCGACTCGCTTTGCTGGCGCGATCTGAGGATATAACTGCCCTAATGCAGTCGCGATGGCTGTTGGCTCGCTACTTACCTGAGCAAGACCCGTACATTGGCGTCCACGCAGGAGCAGTTGGACTTCAGCGCCGCCGACCAGATTACGCCACCAGCGATAGCTTTCACTCGTCACAATGACAAGCTCGCCGCCGCTTCGGGAGTATTGAACCGGCGTCGTATACTGCCGACCTGTTTTGCGCCCGGTGACGGTGATCAGCATGTAGAAACGGCTGACGAAGAAATGCAGCGGAGATGACAACAGCCATTTCATGAACGGATTTTGCAGGCGCACGAACGTGATCCAGGGTGATTGGGTGGTATTTTGAGTCGTAGACATGGTTCCCTATCCATATATGACTTTACAGATAGTATACAAGTCATATATGATAGATGAAGGTGTCATCTGCAATGAGCATTGACGACAAATGTCACGGGAGGTGCAATGTCCCTCAGTCACGCTATTCTCGGCTTGTTGTCCATCCAGTCGATGTCTGGATATGACCTCAAACACCTGGCTTTTGAGCAGACTATCGCTCACTTCTGGCAGGCGGATCAGGCGCAGATCTACCGCACGCTGGACAAGATGGCCGAGGCAGGTTGGATTTCCAGCCAACTTGAAATCCAGCACGAGCGGCCCAATAGAAAGATCTACAGCCTGACAGACACAGGGCGCGCCGAACTTGAGCGATGGTTGGGGACGGAACAGCCACTGCCTGTCTATCGCGAGGCCTTTCTAGTGCAGCTCTTCTTCGCCGAACAGCTTCCACGCGATGTCATCCTGGATCAAATCGAAAGGCACATCGCCGGCCATCAAGCCCGCCTGCTCACCTACGAAAACATTCCGCTGCCGAAGCTCGACAATGCAGCCATGGAGAGACGTGAGATCTTCTGGCGTTTGACGCTTGACTTAGGCATCGCGCTGGAAAAGACCTATCTGGCATGGTTAGAGACATGCAAAAAGGTGATCGGGGATGTTTCTGTAACATAGAGGGATGACAGCGTTCGCACAAGCCGGGAAAATGTGAGCATAAATACTTCCGGCTGGCTGGCAGCAGGTGAAGAAATGAAAACTGAGTCGCGTGTTGCGACTCAGTTTAATACTCGATGTAGCGCCTCCAAGTGTCATTGCCGCTACCAACGGCAACAACCAGATAGCTCGTGCGAGGCGTTTTTGGCTCCCACGCCATTTTCATACCTGCTTCATGGGGCAGCCTGTCGCCCTTGCGGTGATTACATGCGTAGCAAGCACAAGCCGTGTTTGTCCAGGTGTCGCGTCCTCCACGCGACCGCGGAATGACGTGATCGACGGTGAAATCGCTCTTGGTCAGCATTTTTCCACGCATCAACTGTCCCGGTTGGATGCCGCAGTAGATACAGGTGAAGCTATCTCTCACGAGTACGCCTCGGCGGCTCCAGTGTGCCTGTCTGCGCGGCACGTTGACATACGTGCGCAGCGCAATAACCGACGGAATGGGAAACTTATCACGGACGGTGCGCAAAAACTCACCGCTTTGCTCCACTACAATCGCCTTCTCCGCCAACACTAGATTGATCGCGCGGGGAATGGTGATCACAGAGAGCGGCTCCCAGGTGTGCCCATTGAGAAGCAGCACACGCCCTTGAACCATATGTACCTCTCGCATTAACGGTGCAGTGTGTGATTTTCCTCACAACTTCCCTCATTATACACAATTTCCGATGTTCGATCCGCTCATTTGGTCGGCTTAAACGACTGTTAACTGCTGTTATGCGCTAATAACGAGACGGCGTGAGCCAACACCCTACCTGCGCCAACGCCGTCCCGTGCAAATGACTGGTGATGTACACATCTGCTTCCACTACAATCTCGATCGTGTCTTCTTTACCCGTGTGCGCCTTGCTTACAATACATCTCACTCGGTGGTTATAGCCTGCGCATTTCGGTCGATTCTGTTCGTCAGGTTCGGCATCGACCGCTGCGCTCCTTCATCGCTAAGGGAGCATGTGGGCGGTCGTTGCCGCTGTGAAGATCGGTTCTATCCGCACCGCACGCCATTGCTTTCCATACCCTTTCTCGGCTTCCGCGCCCGATTCTTGAGTACCCTGGGTTAGGGACTACAGGAACAAGGTTGTCAGCCGACTGAGTTTCCGCATCGTGGTCTGCATCGGCGTGCGCTTCGTCGTCAAAGCTGTCTTAGTCGCGCGCCACAGTGACCTCGATTCGCGTGCCAGCCGCTCATTCTGTGCTTCACGTTGAAGCTCGTGCTGCCGCTGCTGATGCACAAGTAGGTCTTTCGCATTTAACATGAGATTGCGTCCTCGGTTGTATCGCTCGAATATGTGAATGTGTTTGGTTACGTGTGTCAGGCCAATTACGATGATTTGCGCACCAGCGTCAATCGCGGCTCATGGCTCTTGCGCTGTTCCATCTCCGTCAGTGTCTCCTGCGCGACCCAGATGACCTCGCGCAGCCAGCTTATGACTTCGAACTCGCTCAGGTTGGTCAATGTCTCCAGCTCGCCCTCACTCACCGCGCCATGGAGTTCATCTACCGCGTCCAGCAACCAGGCAAGGCGTGTTTCACAGTAGGGTTGCTGTTGAGGGAATTGCTTCAGTCCCATTTCGGCACCTCGTACACTCGGTACTGCACGAACCAGACAAATAAAAAGGGCGTGAGCCTGAAGTTTCAGTCTCACGCCCCTGGCTTTAGGGACTTGCGGGCGGTGGGTCACGCGCCTATCTGTGGCGACACCCCTTCCACCTGTGAGACTGACCATTGCGACCGCTGCGCAGTTCGGGATAAACATCCGCATCCCAACCGCCGCGGAGGCAGAATCCACCCTGGGCAAAGATCGACCCCAGCAAGGCCGGATTCTTGACTGACGTATGCGGTTGTAGGACGAGACGAATATACGACTGCGCGTTCATCACGCACCTCTTTCGACGGCTGTGTTCTCGAGCATCGCGAGGATGCTTTCACCGGTAATGAAGACGCGGCGCATCCCATTCGGCTTGCTCACCCGCAAGTGCCCGTTCTTGACCAGCCGTTTGAGCGTACTGAGGCTGATTCCCAGCGACTCAGCGGCCTCCTGGCGGCTATACACCGCACCGGCTTCAATACGTGGCTTCTGGGTTTGTGCCATAGGGAAACCCCTTTCTCCAATCCACAGCAAAGACTAGCACGGATTTTGAAGTGTGTCAAGCAGCTATGGCTATCGTTAACAATCCTTAATGGGTCACAATAGATATAGAGCGGGTCAATTTTCACATTTCGGCATGCGTGTTCTACTGCAAAGTGTATGATTAATGTCGTTTTTTATACGACATTGTGTAGAATGAAATTAAAGTTTTCACTCACCCTGTGAGAAAGTGGAGAACGAACCGTGATCATCGGCATCCCCAAAGAGATTAAGAATAACGAATACCGAGTCGCCCTCCCGCCCAGTGGAGTGCGCGAATTGATCAAGCACGGACACACCGTGCTGGTGGAATACAACGCCGGCGAAGGCAGCGGCTTCCCGGACGCGGAATATGTCCAGGCGGGCGCGCAGTTGCAGCAGACAGATGCAGTGTGGCAGCGCGCAAACCTGGTGGTCAAGGTCAAAGAGCCGCAGCCCACAGAATATGCTTATTTGCGCCCCGATCTCGTGTTGTTTACTTATCTGCACCTGGCAGCCAGTGAGCCGCTCACGCTCGCGATGCTGGAGAGCGGCGTCATTGGCCTGGCCTACGAAACGGTCGAAAGCGCCGAGGGGCACTTACCCTTGCTCCAGCCGATGAGTGAGGTCGCCGGTCGCATGGCAACGCAGGTCGTCGCTCACTATCTACAAAAGCCGGAAGGCGGGCGCGGTGTGCTGATGGGCGGTATCCCAGGGGTACGCCCGGCGAAGGTCGTCGTCCTGGGCGGCGGCACGGTTGGAACGAATGCGGCGCAGGTCGCGCTCGGCATGGGTGCAGAGGTGACGCTGTTGGACATCAACACAGAGCGTCTACGCTATCTAGACGAGGTGCTGCACGGGCGGTTCGTCACACTCTACTCGAATGAACAGAATATCGCCGACTGCCTGCGAGACGCAGACGCAGTTATTGGTGCGGTCTTGCTACCGGGCGCGCGCGCCCCGCACCTCGTCAGCCGTGACATGCTCAGCCTGATGCCCCGCAACAGCGTCATCGTCGATGTGGCTGTGGATCAGGGCGGCTGCGTCGAAACGACCCACGCGACCACGCACAGTGACCCCACCTATGTCGTCGATGGCGTGCTGCACTATGGTGTCGCCAACATGCCGGGGGCTGTGCCGCGCACGTCGAGCTTTGGGCTGGCGAATGCAACCCTGCGTTACATCTTGCGGGTGGCAGATCTGGGTGTCGATGAAGCGATGGCGCGCGATCCGGGCCTGGCAAAAGGGCTGAACATGCGCGATGGGCGAATTACGTATCCGGCGGTGGCTGAGGCGTTCGGTCTGGCATTGGCGGATACATCGGCATAGCTTCCGCGTGACCGCTGACAATTCAATTATCCGGCGCTATCGCTGGTCGCTGCTGCCCGCATTTCGTCGTAGAAGCGATCCCATTCCACGCGGAATTCACGCTCGCGTGGCGTGATTACGTCGTCGGTTTGCTGTGCCAGGGCGGCAATTTCGCCAGCAGGCAAATCTTCGAGTGCTTTACGCACGAAATAAATCATGTCGTGTGCCTGTAACGCCGCATCCAGACGCAGCCACATGCCAGCAAGCAAGAACAAAGCGATGACGACCGTTGCGATCACATATGGATGCCATGGCGCGTAAACCACCAGGCCAGCCATCCATGCAGGCAGTAACATTGCCATCAGAGCGTGTGACGCTCGTAACTGCGCATCCAGGCGCACGGTCGTTATTGAACCCAAGTCAGTAAGGGCACCGGCGAGCCTGGCCGAACGCCGGGTGCGGCGGCGGCGATTCCATAAGGTTACAGCGTCGCTCTGTAAGACAAACCCATCCTTCTGAGGATGCAAGTAATAGCGACGGCCACTGGCGAAAAGATTGCGCAAATGCAACCGCGCCTGACTGGGGCGCGACGCCGTAACGAGGGTTACCATGCAATCGGAAGGCGAAGCACTCACCGCAATGGTCATTAAAGGATGAACACGCCAGAGTCGAGACCAGATGAACCTGAGGCCAGCCATGAATAATCAATCACCGTCTCTTACTTCGGTCGATTGCGCCGAAGCCGCCGGAAATCATCGAAAGTATCTGCATCGAGCGTATCCCCATCAGCGGCGAAGGATTGGCTTGAGTCAACAGTCTCGTCAGGATGTGGGGCTTGCTCCAATGTCTCATCGCGCAGCAAAGCGCGGAGACGCGCGTATTCGGCCTCCTGAATCTCGCCGCGCGCCAGCCGCTCCTTGAGAATTTCCAGCGGCGATTGTCGTCCTTTCTGGCGTAGTAACCGGAACCCGATGACAACCGGCACAGCGATCAGAAGTGCGAGCAAGACAATGTTCAAAAGCTGGGAGATAAGAAATCCTGCGTTGACATCGCTGGCATCCATCCACTTCTCTCCGGAATTACGAGCCTATTGCTTGCAACTGACGGGCCGCCTGCGCTTGCGCCACTGCTTTCTCTAGCTCTGCCAGGGGCGACTCGTAGTTCAGTCCTTTGAACATCTGGTAAGCAGTATCCAGGTGATTGATCGCCTGGTCGTAGTCGCCCGATTGATAAAAGATGGTTCCCATGATGCGCAGCAAGTCCGCCTGCATGAGCGCATCGCCGATTTCGTGCGCCACGCTCAGACTCTGGCGCAGGTGGTCAAGTGCGCGTTCGAAACAATACTGCATTCCCACTCGCGTGCTGGTACGCTCCGCCAGAGTCACGTAGAGACTGCCAATCGTCGCGAGATGTTGTGCTAACCCTGGCTTGTCATCAAGATCGCGATCCAACATGACCGCTTCCTGTAGATGCAGAAGCGCCGAAGGGTGATCGCCACTCGCCACATAACTCCGCGCAAGATTACCTAAACGCGCAGCCAGACCGCGTAAATCTCGCATTTTACGAGCGACAATGATCGATTGTTCGTGCAGCGGAATGCTGAAAGAAAACTCCCCTACATCATCGTAAATCAGCGCCAGGTTACTGAACCAGATGCCTCGCCCACGTTCGTCGCCAGCATCAACCGCGAGTGCCAGCGCGGTCTCTAGATAGGCAATTGCGTCTTCCGTCCGGCCCATTTCGCGCAGAACATTTCCCGCATTACCGAGAATGCCGCTTTGCATGGCCGGGTCGCCAATGGTACGTGCGCTCTCCAGGGCCAGGGAAAAATGCTCTATCGCTGCGTCAGGCTGCCCAAGGCGGTGATAGACGAGCGCCAGATTACCATGATGGCGTGCCATTGCTGCATGATCTTCCGCCGCGCGCGCCTCCTTAACGAGGATCGACAGAGCATCAAGCGCAGACGCATAATCATCTTGTAGAAGCGCCTGTCTGACCTGTCTCAACAGTCTTGCGTGCTCAGTCATAGGTTTACTGCTCGTGTATACCCAGATTGCGACGTGCAAGAATGACAGTGATCGCGAAGAGCGCCGCTGTTCCCACCAGGGGCATCCACCGCCAATCCTGGGACGGCGCAGGCAACGTGGGTTCGCCCTGCTCGAAATCGAAACGCACCACCGTATACTGACGGGTGAGATCGGGCAATTTGCGCAAGTCGAGCGTCTCGATATTGCCAACGCGCGCGAGAATAGCGTCATAAATAAAAGGATTCGGGCGTCGAAAAAGGTGCAGCGCGAGCAGAACTTCCGCATCATTCTTGACGATTGCGGCCCGCGCCCGAAAGGAATGGCGGCCTTGAGAAAATGTCACCATCGGCTCCGCTTGCAAGTTCTGCACCCAATGTGGAAGCTCACCCCAAACGGAAATCACGTAATGCTTGCTGCCATGACGACGATACTCGATTGGCGTAAACCGCGCTTTTCCGCTGTGCCGTCCGCGCGTAGTCAAGATCATAATGTGAAATGGATCGAGCAGCGCGCCCAGCCCCATGCGGTAGAGCCAGTTGGGTAGGCGAAGAAACACGCGCATTATTCCGCGTGGATAGGGCACCAAACCGGATTTCTCACCTGTCATCTGCGAAGTGCCTTTATAGTCTGGTCACTCGACGAAATTCGCTTATTCTAATATCTAACTGCAAGCAAGAAAGTTCCGATGGATGTTTAGCCGAGCGTTCAGCTAAAAACGCATCCACCGGCACTCATCACTTCCTTTCTCAGTATAAACCGAGATCGATTCTCAAGGACATTCACCTACCGTGTCCGGGGCTTCATCATCTGTTGATTTCCCCGGCCAGGGAGAATAATACGCAGTACCATTGTCTTGGAAAGGTCATGATCGAATCAAAATCAGCAAGTCGGCGGCTTATCGACTTGCTGATGAACTGACACACCGTGACTCTATAGTACCAGATCACAATCCAATACAACGGTCATAATCGGCGTTTTGCTGCTTGCCTACGAACATCACAGAGGAACACCCTCATGACTGGCGATCTTGCCATTCCTGGATCGTCTGTTGAAGAAAGGTGCGTACCGCTGCATCCTGGACATCGCTGACAGCGTCGTAAAAAACGTCGTCAACCTGGATACGGATGCCGTCGTCCGCTGGCAGGATGTGCAGAACATGGCCTGAGAATGTATCTGTCGTCGCCAATTTGTGCTGCAAAAATGATTCAATGCGCCCGGCAATGTCGAGTTCCGGCACCGGCTGCTCGATTGCCCGCTTAAGATCTCTGCGGCTGTTAGGGGTCGGTGTATCCAGGGTGTACGTAGGCAAATCAAAAGATGCGCTGCGCGCACGCGGGGCAGCAGTGAGCCGAGGCGCAGAATCAGAAACATTCTGCTCGCTTACGACTGCCGGTTCAGGCTTTGGCTCGGCAGGAGCAGCAATTGTTTCCGCCGCCACAGGGACGGACTCGGCAGCCACTGGCATCTGTGGCTGCGGCTTCGCGGCGTTCGCGGTGGGCGCCGAAGCAGGAGCCCCCATAGTCCCGGCAATTTCTTTGAGAATAGCGGTCAGCTTCTGCCGAAACTCAGCATCTTCCATGTTCTTTGAGATGCGCCGGGTCTTGTCGCCGAGTTGAACAATCAAGCCACCGCCTGCGACATCGCGCATTACCGTTAGCACTTCTACCGCTTCAGCCGCCGCGTCATCGTCGAGTACGACACTGTACGTCCCCGTTTTGACGGAACGAACTGGCGCAGAGCCTGCTTCGCTGCGAAGCAAAGAATCCAGATCCGGCATCTCGGATGTGCTAAAGGCATTCATCACCGGCGCTACCGGAGCGGCGAAAGAAGAAGGTGATGTTGTATTGGCCGCATTCGCACGGCGGACTCGTGCATTCACGATCAAAACCACCGCTGCTATGAGCGCAAGCCCAGAGCCACAAAAAATGACGATGAACGCACTGGGAAGCTGCTGAACAAACTCGCCAATTCCGGAGTCAATCATGATGTTTCACTGCTCCATTTCTTGCATACGATGAGCCTCGTGGCTCAGGACGGCCCCACGGGCACTGTTGCCAAACGCAGACCGCTTTGCTACAATGCCGCCCGATTTCGTACCTGAAAGTGCATCATTCCCTGACATCTATGCCGGGATGTTGCACCAGGAAAGTCACTATAGAGAAAGAGCGATGCCCTTGAAAGCACGCCTGGGTGGATTGTTAACCCTGCTTCTCCTGTTAGCCCTCACTCCATTGTATGCACAATCTGATGGATTAATAACAACGATCACTTCACGTGCAGCTTTTCGTACAGGTCCCGGCACAGAATGGCGGGTTTTGGGCTATATCGAGGCAGGCACACCAATCAATGTCGATGCGCAAGCACCGGGTGGTGGATGGGTGCGCGGCATCGTTCCTGATGGCACAGTCGGCTGGTTGATCGAGACTGCTATCGGTGCCGCACCTGAGCAGATTGAAGCGCTCCCTCGTCTCTGGGTGGACGCGCCTTTTACCTTGCCGGCACCCGCAGGTGCTGCGCCCGCGCCAGCGGCTGAGCAGCCGGCTGAAAACCCGGCATCAAGCAACGAGGCCGCACCCGCCGCGCCACCTGCGCCGGTCGTGAATGCTGCGCCACCGCCGCGTGGTTTCAGCCTGGGTGGGCACATCGCGGGCTATGACGAGCACAGCATCAATGCCATGCATCAGGCAGGCATGACGTGGGTGAAGAAACAGGTACGCCACAGCCCTGGACAGAGTCCGGCTGACGTTGCCGGATTGATCAATGAAGCGAAGAGCTTCGGCTTCCGCATCATGGTCGGTGTCGTGGGTGCCAACAAGGACTTCATCAACCAACCGGGCTACTTTGAAGATTATGCCGGGTTCGTGGCCGGAGTGGCCGCTCTGGGCGCGGATGCCATTGAGGTCTGGAATGAGCCGAATATCGACCGCGAGTGGCCGGCTGGCAGCATCGATCCGGCACGCTATACGCAGCTCTTAGCGCAAGCCTATAACGCGATCAAATCCGCTAATCCAAACACTATCGTCATCAGCGGTGCCCCCGCCCCAACAGGTTTCTTCGGCGGGTGCTCCGGCGCAGGCTGTGACGATAACACCTATGTGCAGGGTATGGCAGCCGCGGGCGCGAGCCGCTACATGGATTGTCTCGGCATCCACTACAACGAAGGCATCGTCCCACCGACGGCAACCAGCGGCGATCCGCGCGGCAACAGCAGCCATTACACACGCTACTACCAGTCGATGGTCAACACCTACCTCCGCGCCTTCGGCAATGCGCGACCACTCTGCTTTACTGAATTGGGCTACCTGACGCCAGAGGGTTTACCACCTCTACCCGGTGCATTTGGCTGGGCGGAAAATGTCACGGTCGCTCAGCAGGCCGCGTGGCTCGATCAAGTCGTTTCGATGGCGGCGCGCAGTGGGCGTGTCCGCATTCTGATTATCTGGAACGTGAATTTCACGAACTATGATGATGACCCAATGGCTGGTTACGCCATCATCCGTCCAGACGGTTCATGCCCGGCCTGTGCCGCCCTCGGCAGCTAGTCTGGAGTCTATTCGAGCTAGGAGCCGCCTGCGCACCTGCTGGTGTACGGGTCGGCTCTTCTAGTTTGTGCGGATATGCCCGTGATTGATTCGACATCAGTGAAGAACATACCCGCACTCAAGTTGTGAAGATCGAAGGTGTTAGTGTATGACCGAACAACTCGTCAAAGAAAGTACTCAGCCGGTAACGCCGATGAGCCAACGCCCCAAGAAACGTGGCGGACTCGGCTGCTGGATAACAGGCATCACGACTTTGATCGTTGCGGCTGGCCTCGTCGCAGTCGGCCTGCTGCTGCCGCCGTTCAACCTTGCGAGCCGTTTCTTCGGCCCGCAGTATGCTATGCTCGACAGCAACAATAATGCTGCCGGTCTGAACAGTCTGGCTGTGATTGCCGAACCGAATGATGTTGGGCAGGAATTTGGTGTGCTGCTCAGCGAAGTCCCGATGGAACAATTCGCCGCAGGTTCGAGCGAGGCTGGCGCATGGGTAGCCATGGCCTCAGCGACCACGCCACCCAATCACGCTCTGCAAAGCAGCGTCTATTCTATCGACACGACGGGCACTGCACCGGAGACGATCAACCTTAGCATTCGCATTCCCTCCGGCGTCACAAATACCGACTTGCTCGATCTGTATGCCTACAATGATCAAACCGATACCTGGCAATTTATTCCTGCACGCCCGCTCGGCGATAGCATGTACGCCAGTGTGAGCGAACTACCGCAACGTGTGGCGCTGTTCCAGGCCGCGCCTCCATCACAGCCGCGCGTTCTGGTTGCAGTCGATGTCACACAAACGCTGCCGGAGTCCGTCGCGAGCCTCGCCAACATCGTCGCGCCGGGCGGATTGCAACCGACGCTCGATGGCAATCTGACCGGTAGCCTGGCACCGGGCTTCGATCTGAACGCCGGTTATCTCGTCATGCCGGTTATCCGTAACTATCTCGACCCACGCGCACTCGACACACAAACGGTCGTTGGTATCCTGAATAACCGAGCGGCGATTCAAGCGCATGCTAATGCGGTCGCAAGTCTGGCCGCGTCCGGCTATGACGGCGTCATCATCGATTACCGCGACGTACCGGCGGAGCAGCGTGACAATTTCACACAGTTCATGCGTGATCTGCACAACCGGCTGGCGAATACCGGGTCCCAACTCGGCGTGGTCATCCCCGCAGCGCAAAATATAGACGGCGCGTGGGAAACGGGTGCCTATGACTGGCGCGCCCTCGGTGAGGTCGTCGATTTTATGACGATCCAGTTTGGGCCTGATCCGTCGGCGTTCGTGCCGGGTGAGACACGCTTTGCTGACGCCCTGCTGCGCTGGGCTGTGGGCGAAGTCAGCCGCGACAAGCTCCTGATCGGCCTGTCCTCGCTCTCGACTCGTCAAATTGGCAGCGATTTCACGCCAATTGGCTATGACGAAGCGCTTTCAGCCCTGGGCGATGTCGAAATCGACACCGATGTGACCGATGCGGGCACGGTGCTGCCGGGAACGCTGATCCAGGCGAAGCTCGATGGTTTCGAGGCCGCATCCGGCAACGAGGCGGATACACCGCTGGCGTATATCGATTATCTGGACGGCAGCGGCGCAACAGTGGCAAGAATGTGGCTCGGCACGCCATCGTCCCTGCGCTTCCGTATGGATCGCACACTACAATTCGCCTTGAGCGGCGTCGCCTTCGAAGATTTGCTCGTCAACGGCGGTGCTCGTGGCATCCTCGACGCGATCTTGAACTACAAGCTGAGCACGCCAGAGACTTTCGGCGCAACCGAATTTGCGCTGCGCTGGCGCATCGAAAGCGCTGACGGCACGATTGGCGAAGTCACTACCGGTCTGAATGAGCCGTTGGTTGCGACCATCGAAGCGCCAGATGGCAATTACGCGGTCAATGTCGATGTCGTTGGCGAAGAACGTGCCAGCGCCGCTCGCGGTGGAGCGGCGGTCGCGGTCTTTGCCGCAACGCCGACACCGACACCCACGCCAACACCGACGCCCACCCCGACACCCGCGCCGACGGCCACGCGCGCGCCACAGGCAGTAGCCGCTGCCCCGGCAGCCGCGCCTGTCGCCGGCAGCATCGTTGCTGGCAGCTTCGAATATGGCGGCCACGTGACGAACACGAACACTGGCGCAGCCGATGCCATGCGCCGCGCTGGTATGAACTGGATGAAAGTGCAGGTCCGCTATACTCCTGGTGCAAGCCCAGGCGGGGCAGCAGAGCAAATCAATGCAGCCCACTCACGCGGCTTCAAGATTCTGCTCGGCGTCGTCGGTAATCCGGGCGACCTGGCAGGCGGCGGCGCGGGCTACGTTCAGGGCTTTGCCTCCTATCTCGGCGGCATTGCAGGTCTGGGGCCAGATGCCATTGAAGTCTGGAACGAGCCGAATATCGACCGCGAGTGGCCTGCCGGTCAGATCAGCGGCGCTGCCTATGCGGATCTACTGCGCCAGTCTTATCAGGCCATCAAGAGCGCAAATGGCGGCGTGATGGTCATCAGCGGGGCACCTGCTCCGACGGGCGCAGAAGCGGCCTTCCCTGGGCGTGTCGTCAATGATGATAGCTGGTTGCGCCAGTTCGTTGACGCCGGTGGTCTGCAATTTGTTGACTGTGTTGGCGCACATTACAATGAAGGCGTGGTTGGCCCCGGCCAGCGCGGCGGCGACCCACGGGATAACTACTACACTCGCTACTTCGGCGGTATGCTCGACACCTACTGGAACATTATCGGCGGCCAGAAACCCATCTGCTGGACAGAATTGGGCTACCTGACACCGGAAGGCTATCCGCCGCTTGATCCCTTCTTCGGCTGGGGTCAGAACACGTCGGTTGCACAGCAGGCCGCATGGCTGGCGGAAGCAGCAGCCCTCTCCTCGCAGAGTGGGCGCGTCCGCCTGATGATCATCTGGAACGTCGATTTCACAGTCTATGGCGCCGATCCGATGGCTGGTTTTGCGATGATTCGCCCAGGTGGGGGCTGCCCGGCATGTGATGCGCTGGCGGGAGCACGGTAGCAAACCGATTGAAAACTGGGGTTTGGCACTGCCAGACCCCAACGATTCACGTTAGGGACTTACCATGAGCATTCTCACGACACAGCAAATCCGAAAGCGCCGCCAGATCCGCAGTTTCGTTCTGATCTGGTCAGCGCTGACCCTGATTGTCGGTATTTGCACTTTCCTGGCGATTTACTTTGCCTACGGCGCGTTTAACCTGTCGAACGGGCGTGCGAACACCGCGATGCGCAACGTCGCCATCCCGCCAAGCTCCGCCAGCGAGGGCGTGATCATCCCGACGAACACCGCCTTCCCCACCCGTCAGCTCACTCAGGAGCCAACCAGAGAACCGAGCGACACTGCGCCGGTTCAGGCGGTCGCGCAGGCAGCGACCTCTGCGCCGCAGCCCACGCTGCTGCCCACGGAAGTGGATCGCTTTGAAGTCGGCGTCCAGGTACAAATACCGCCAGATTTGAATCCGGATCTGATGAACCAGTGGGCCAATGTCGCTAAGAATCAGTTGAGCGTCAACTGGGTCAAAATGCAGATTCGGTGGGAACAGGTTGAACCCGAAAAGGGCAACTTTGATTGGTCACAGACCGATCTGTACCTCCCAGCGGCCAGTGAGCAGGGCTTGCACGTGCTGGCATCGGTGGTGACCGCGCCCGCCTGGTCGCGCGAGCCAGGGGTGAACCTGGAGCAGCATGGGCCACCCGCAGATTACAACGATTACGTCAATTTTGTCGTCCAGCTTCTCGAACGCTATCCGGGCATGATCCATGCGGTTGAGGTCTGGAACGAGCACAATCTTGATCGTGAGTGGACATCCGCGCGCGGACTGAGTGCCGCCAATTACGTCGAGATGCTGCGGCTGTCATATCAGGCGATCAAGAATATCGACCCAGGCATCATCGTCATCAGCGGCGCGCTCTCGCCCACCGGCTTGAGCGACGGCGTGCGGGCATGGGACGACTTTGTCTACATGGATCAGATGATCCAGGCTGGTATGTTGAACTACACAGATTGTGTCGGCGTGCATCACAACGGCATCAACGTCAGCCCGGACTATCGCTGGGATGCCATTCCGAACGATCCAACGGCACGGTTCCGTGGCCCCTTCGATAACCCGCACCACAGCTGGAGCTTCCGCAGCACCCTGGAGCAATATGCCAACAAGATCGCTCTGGCCGGTGGGAAACAGAAGCTATGTATCACCGAGTTCGGTTGGGCATCGACCGAGGGCTTCGATGAGAGCGTCGGTTTCAATGGCACTGTGCGCCAGGGATTTGAGTTTGCGCTCGACAACTCGCTTCAGGAACAGCGCGATTTCACCGTGGCCGCGCTCCAAAACATGGCCGATTGGGGTTTCGTCCGTCTGGCATTCCTGTGGAATCTGAATTACGGGCCACAAGCCGGATGGGACCCGCAGAACGACAATGTCTTCTATTCGATCATTGGTCCCGGCTTCCTGTTCCGCCCTGTGTTCGATGCCGTGCGCGACTGGAATCGCGCATACGAAGCACAGTTCAATTAGCCGACAGAAGAACAGGCCGGGGAATATGCGTATTGCCCGGCCATGCTTCGTTGCCTGCACCGGACGATCGTCTCTATGATGCGCGCATTGCTCCTTGCGCTGGCCTCGGCGCTTCTCATCTCTGTACCGCTCTCTTCAACCGATCCATTTCTAGGTTTTCGTGTCACCGATCCGCCATTTACGCCGCTCACCTATGGGATTCAGGCGTTTGTCTGGTGGGATCATGGTTTTGCTGGACGTGACCTCGACTGGGTGCGCCAGATGGTCTTCAGCCACGTCAAACAGACTTTCGCCTGGGAAGATGTGGAGCCGTTTGCCGGAGCTTTAGATTTCAGCCAGAGTGATCGCATTCTGGAAGAGATTGAACGGCGCGGCTTGAAACTGGTTGTGCGTTTGAGCGACACCCCCGATTGGGCGCATCCCAGCTTGCCAGATCGCGGTTCTGAAGAGTATTTGGACGCCCCGCCGGATGATCTGGCAGATTTTGCGAACTACTGCGCGACGATTGCCACGCGCTATCGTGGTCGGATCGCCGCATACCAAATCTGGAATGAGCCAAATCTCAGCCGCGAATGGGGTAATCGCCCGCCTAATGCCAGCGCATTCGTGCAGTTATTGGCCGCTTGCAGCGATGCCATTCGTACAGCCGACTCTGATGCGATCTTAATTTCTCCCGGTCTGTCGCCGACAGGCACTGATGACGCCACTGCCCGACCGGATGATCTGTACCTCCAGGAAATGTACGACGCCGGATTTCAACACTACATCGATGTGGTCGGTATGCACGCTCCAGGATTTTCCGAGCCACAACTCAGCCCGGACGAGGCCGAACGCGCTGGCGGACAGCGCTTCTTCACTTTCCGCCGAGTAGAAGACCTGCGCAAGATCATGATCGCGAATGGCGATGCGGCGCGCCAGGTCGCCATCCTGGAGACAGGCTGGACAACGGATCAGGTCAATCCGAATTACAGTTGGTTTGCCGTGGATGAAGAGACACAGGCCAGGAACCTGGTCGCCGCATTTGAATATGCGGCCTTTCATTGGCGGCCCTGGGTCGGGCTGGTGTCGGCCATCTACATTGCCAACCCGGACTGGACTGAATCTGACGAGGAATGGTGGTGGGCAATTACGACACCATACGGGTATACTCGTCTTGCCTACATTGACCTGGCAAACATGGCAAAGTACTGTGGCGACCGGCTCATCCCGGCACGCGCACCAGATAGTCCGGAGGCGCTCGGTCTTGTCCCCGTCACTCCTTGCTCTTAGCTACTTCATCCACCTCGTCGCCACGGTCGTCTGGATCGGCGGACTTGTCATTCTCACAGTGCTGGTGATCCCGGAGGCACGCCGCGCACTGGCGGAAAATCCGGCCTTGCTCACCTTGATGACGCGGCTGCGCAAGCGCTTCACGCCGTTAAGCAATCTGAGCCTGGCACTGCTGATTGCCACGGGCATGTTCCAGATGGCGGGCGACCCGAACTATCAGGGAATGCTCCAATTCAACAATCAATGGAGCATCGCCATTTTGCTCAAGCATATCGCGGTGATCGGCATGGTTGCGGTCGGGCTGGTGCTTCAGTTGGTCACGATCCCGGCGCTGGAGCGGGCCACCTTTATGCTCGAACGTGGCAAGGGCAATCCGGCTGATCATGAGCGGCTGCGTCGGCACGAAGTACGCCTGACGTGGATTAATTTACTACTCGGTATTGCTGTGCTCGGCTTCACCGCCTGGGCAACGGCGCTATAGATTGTCGAGTTCGCTTCTTCGTGAAATACCAGAACTGAAGTTTGATGGCCCGCACCGAAACGCTTAGAGAGGGATTCCCTTGTCCGACCGGATAAGTTACGCGCTGGCTGTCGTGATTTTGCTGGCAGCGGCCGTCTTTCGCTTGCACGATCTGGCTACTCTGCCGCCCGGATTAAGCAACGACGAAATTGATAACGTGCGTATCGCCGAAACCGTGCGCGACGGCACCATCGAAACGTATTACAACCTGCGCGGCGAAGGGAGCGAATCGCTCTACCAGATCTTGATCGTTGCCATGACCACCTTCACCAGCAACGGCTTGCTCGGTTATCGGCTGCCTTCGGTATTCATCAGTATGATCACTCTGGCTGTAGTGTATGTGCTGGGTAAACGCTTGCTGGGGCCACTTGCCGGCCTCGCCGCGATGGCATTGCTGGCGTTCGGCCTGTTTCCGTCGCTGCTCGCCCGCGCTCCTCTACCCGAGACGATGCTACCGCTCATGACAGCGGCGACCATGCTCACGCTCGCGCAATCGCTCTCTGTCTATCGCACACGCCCTGCCCGCCCGCCGAACTCGATCACATTCGCGGCGCTCGGAGTGCTCCTGGGTGTTGGTTTCTATATTCACCCGCTCCATTTTGGCATCGTGCTGATGGCGATGTTGTTTATCGGTTTCATGGTGTTGACGCGGCAGCCCATCTCACGCTACACGCTCGGATTCACGAGCTTCGCCATCCTCGTGATGATCATCATAGTGATGCCCTATTTGATTGCGAGCATTCGTCAGCCAGAACTCGCAGGCGCTGGTCGAGTCCTGGCGCGACCCGGTGACGGGCTTTTCGCAACGATATTCAATGGCGTGGCAGGTCTGATATTTCGCGGCGACGGCAACCCAGTATACAACTTACCTGAACGCCCACTAATCGATCTCATCAGCGGTATCCTTGCTGCCCTGGGATTGGCGGTAGCGCTTCGCTACTGGAAACAAACGCGCTTCGCCCTGATGCTGATCGCCGCGATCATTTTGTTCCCCCTGGCCTTGATCGCACCCAGTAGCCCGGATTTCACGCGTTTCGCCCTCATCTTGCCCGTCCTGGCGCTGCTATTCGGCGCTGGCGTCGGGGCACTATCTGCCAGCATCTCGCGGTCTGGGCGACTGGTACTCAGCATCGCGCTGGTAGTCCTGGTGGCTTTCAATGTCGTGTGGACATGGAACGACCTGTTTGTACGCTGGCGCGCGCTGCCCGATGTGCAAACCGCTTATCATGCGCGCCTGGGTTCCCTGGCCTGGTATCTGGATCGCACCGCAAAGACAACACCGAGCATCATTTGCACGCCCGAACTTTATCCTCCGAACGACGCGCCGCAACTCGTCGATGCTCAGATTCTCGCCTTGATGATGCACCAGGAAGATGTGTCGCTGCGTTATGCCGATTGCGGCAGCGCCCTCGTGCTGGCAGACGGCGGCAACCGGCAGCAGATCATCTTTCTGGAGCCGGATGGCCTCGCGCGTGTGAATCCATATCTCACCGAGTGGGTGAACCAGGGGACACTTCAGACGACGAATGTGCCGCCGGACGCCGTAATCACGCTCGACGTGAGCCAGTCGCTCGCCGATACGATTGGGCGCTTCACAACCACAGCCACGGCCTCATTCGCGCCCGAAACTGGCAGCGCCAATACGATTGCCGAAACGCCTGTGCGCCTTGGGGGCAACATCACGTTCCTGGGCTATGAGCGCGCGACTAGTGACGCCTACGCTCCAGGCGCAGTCGTCCCCGTCTATACCTACTGGCGCGTTGACGGCCAGGTACCTTCTGACCTCCGGTTTTTCACGCATTTGCTCTCCGATCCCGCTGTGATCGCCGTACAGGCCGATACCATCGGTGTGCGGGCTGATTTGCTCAAACTGCGTGACGTTATCGTCCAGACGACATTCTTGCAGTTGCCACATACGATACCGGACGGGGACTACGTGCTCTCTATCGGCGCATATGAACGCAACCGGGGTACTCGTTTAGGCGTGTTCGATGGCGATCAACTGCGCGGCGACCGGCTGTTCGTAGGGGCAATTCGCATTGCGCGCTAGTCGCTGCCTGGGCCAGACGGTTGAATTGGCTATTCCCGGATAAGCCGCGTGCTGGGAGAATACAGGCCGTTATCACTTTCGCGTGCTTTGTCACAAGGCATCATTCACAACGCTTATGTTTGAGATCGTTTTTCTCGGCACATCCGCTTCCGCCCCGTCCATTCACAGGGGTTTAAGCGCAACCGCCATCCTCGCCGGTGAGTATCGCTTCCTGGTCGATTGTGGTGAGGGCACTCAGCGCCAGATTCTGCGCAGCGGCATCGGCTTCAAGCGCCTGAATCGCATCCTGCTGACCCACGGCCATCTCGACCACATCCTGGGGCTGGGCGGCCTGATGTCTACCTTTGCCCACTGGGAAAGCATTGACCAGGTCGAGATCTGGGGTGGCAAGACCACGCTTGATCGTGTCAGCACACTGCTCTATGGCGTCGTATTAGACTACGAGCGACTGCCTATCGCTATCCACATGTACGATCTCAAGCCAGGGTTGTTCGCTGAAACGAAACAGTTCGCCGTATCCGCATTTCCGGTCACACATCGCGGGTCCGGCAATTTTGGTTACAGCTTCGAAGAAAAGGCGCGGCGACCATTTCTCGCGCAAAAAGCCGATGCGCTCGGCGTGCCTGTAGGTCCAGAACGCGGGCAACTGGTCGCGGGCAACAGCGTGACGCTTGCCGATGGGCGGGTGATCACGCCGGATATGGTGCTTGGCGACGAGTTGCCCGGCGTCAAGCTGATCTATATTGGCGATACCGGGCGTACCGACAATTTGAAAGAATATGTGCAGGATGCCAACACGCTGATCATCGAAGCCACCTTTCTGGACACCGAGGCAGAGCAGGCAGGCCATTTTGGGCACTTGACCGCGCGGCAGGCCGCCGAACTGGCAGCCGAGTGCAATGTCGGATCGCTCATCCTCAACCACGTGTCGCGGCGCTATCGCGAGATCGACATCATCAACGAGGCGCGCCGCTATTTCCCCAATGCATACGTGGCGCGCGATCTCGACCACTTCGTCACGCGACGTGGCAAACCTGTG
Organism: Anaerolineae bacterium; assembly: GCA_023382675.1. GTDB lineage: Bacteria > Chloroflexota > Anaerolineae > Aggregatilineales > Phototrophicaceae > Flexifilum. The sequence goes on along the minus strand of JAHDWN010000021.1, from coordinate 74,803 downwards.
GAGAAGTTGACACCGACGCCTGCATGGATGATTGAGGCGGAAAACGAAGACGCAAACGACGAGGCTTGATTTCTATCGGATTGTGGTCTGTCACCTGTCTCGTTGCTGAAATCCAGCCTGCGCCCAAATAAAGCCTGACACACACTAAACACAGGTACACCTCAGCACAACGCGTACCCTGGAAGAAGAAGAAAGATTTATCCTCAAGCGCGCGCGAGCAAGAAGGCTGCCCTCATTCAGGCATCAGAGTTTCGCACCGGAAAAACACCGCGTAAGTTACTTCTGCTGAAATTTGCGAACGTTCAAGCGAGTTTGATGACTTTCGTTCTTGGCCGACCCCATTGCGCCCTGGAAATATTCTTTCTGCCAACCCTGACGGGCTTCTTCGCTGTCAGGGACGTGAAGCTGCTCATTGAACCGATTGCGGCTCTGCGACCAGTTGGTGTATGCCTCCTCGACATCAGGCGCATCCGCAATGGGGCGAATTTCGCCGTCGAACTGTTCAACCTCGCCGCGCTTGACCGGGTAAATCATGCAAATAGGTTCGCCCGCTTCGAAAATGACCGGATAATGCGACCGGGTGAACAACCAGTTCATCGTGAAAGTGGCGACATTCCAGTCGGTTTCGACGATACCATCCAGCGCAGCGATACCGTCTTTAGGCATGTTCGATGGGCCGCGCACGACCATGTTGTAACCGGGCGGTGTGCGAAAGAGATAAGGCAGGCTGAAGGTCAAAACGCCGTGCCCGAAATGGCTGAGGGCAGAAAATGGTTCCTTCGCGCCTTTGGCATACTTGATACGGATTGACTCCGGCCCATCCGTTCCATCCCACATTGCCTTGAATTTGTGATTGTTGAGAATCCACCAGCCGTGCTGATTAGCAATCAGCAAGGGTAGACACCGATAGGCGAAGCGCATTCGCGTCGCATCCATCCATGTGCGCTCCTGGCTCGCAGGGACAAGCTCCATATTCATATTGGGATTGATGGAATAGGCGACGATCTTTTTGCCGTCTCCCACTTCCAGAGTCGCGGCAACCGATGGACTAGCAGGTTGATCGTGCTGAACATCATTCGACATGGACAACTCTCCATTGGATTTTGGAACGGCACTTTTCAATTATAGCGTGGAGCAACCCGAATGTTGTTTGAAGTGTGGCTCAGGGCTGCTCACGCTCAAGCAGCCACAACTGCACACTCGCGTTCGCTGCCTCCTCACCTGGACGCGGGTAAACAGCCATCCGGGTGGCAACGAAGGGCAGCATACTGACATCGATGCCGATCAAGCCGCCATTTTCGACCAGAACATATACAGCGCCATGCGCTTCGATTGCCGCTTCTATCTGTGGCTGTCCGGGCGCGTCTGCGCAGATCATGTCCAGGCCAGGGGCGGCGTAGAAATTGGCACGGCGGCAGCTATCCGGAAACATGCTGGCGACAATCGGCAGATCGCGGCGCTGGATCGTGCTTGGAAATGCCTGCACTGCTTCACGCAGTCCATAACCGCTGCTGTGGTCATGCACATACTGACTGCGCATCAAGTCAGGCAGCGGCAATTTTGCCGGATCGATGTACGACTGATAGGCAAACGGCGCGAAGCCTACCAGAATGCTCAGAAGCAGAATACCCACGGCGGTTGGTCGCCAGCCTTGTGGCAACCGGTTGACTGCGGCGGACAATCCCAGCGCGGCAACGGCGATGAATGGCGGCAGCGTGACCACGAAATGACGCGACTGTGCATCACTTCCCAGGATGAGAATTGCCAGCAGTGGCAGCAAGGCGGCGATCAACAGCACACGCAGCGACCGATTGCCCCACAGAGCAGCCAGGATAAGCCCGGTGAACGTGAGTACCGACCACCAGGTCGCACCGAGATCGAGCAGAATCAGCAGCAGGCGCTGAATGTTTTCGACCAGCGTGATCCCGCGTGCTCCGCCGCCCGTGCCGATCCAGGCAAATGCAACCGCAAAAAAATCCTGCCCACGCCACGTCAGATACAGCAGCGGGACGGCAAACATCACGCAGACCACAGCAATGACCATGGCGAGAAGAACAAAGCGACGCGGCAATGATGCTCGCCCTGCCGCCAATATGATCAGCGCGACGCTCAGGGCAAACGGCGCAGCGGTGAACTTGAACAGCAAAGCCAGGCCTAAGACAAAGCCCGTGATCATGGCATTTTGCACGCGCCCGTGCTGCGCCAGGCGCAAGCTCGCCAGCAGCGCCCACAAACTCAGCACGCCTGCTTGAGCATCGCTGAAGGCCATGCGCTCGTAAAAGAAAAGATACACCGCGCCGATCCACAGCCCGCTGATCAACACCTGTGCAATGTTGCCAGACAACCGGCGAGCCAGCCCAAAGCTCGCAGCCAGCCCGATCAAGGCTACGAAAACGGTGGCAATGCGTCCGATGAAGACCGGCACATTCTGTGGATAGAAAGCCGCAATCAGCCAGTGATTGATGATCTTACCGTCGCTGATAGCCCAGAACGGGTGCCCGCTCCAGACCTCGACTGCGCGTGTCAGATGCAGCCCTTCATCGTTATGCAGCGGCAGCATTTCCACAGCATGGAGGCGCGACCACCATAACAGGCACAGGAACAGACATGCAAGTAAGTACGATTGCCAGCGCCGCCGTACACTGTAGAAATTCTGCGGCATGAATTGGTTATCCCAACGTTCCCATAATTACCAGATCGACCCAGATGCGAAATGCGCCATCATGATGGTCATAAAGAATGCGTGTGCGCCGCGGCAGCTTCAACCACATATAGGCAATATGGCGGCGTTCGGTCAGCGTTGTTCGGCTGCTCAAATCGACAAACCAACGCGGTTCCGGCATCAGAAACGGTAAATATTGCCGAATGAAATCGGGCTGCTCATTCGCCCAGACTGCCGTTGCGATTGCCAAAACCAGGGGTATAAAAGCGGCGATGGGCAGCGTCATCGTCTCGGATAGATAAATCAGGACACCGATAATGACAACTGTTATCCACACGGCCACAGCGCGCAATGAATTGTACGCCTGTGGCTTATCTGTATAAGCTTCAAACACCCGCAGCAGCGGCCCTTTGCGGCGTCCACTGATCACAAGCACAGTGCGAATCAATTGGAAACTTCCAATAAGGATGAGTGGAATGCCGATCGGCGTCGCGATGACGCCCCACGACCGCATAAGTCAAATCTCCTCTACAAGCGAAGTAGCGCGCGCGGACCCTTATAGAGTGGGCACACACAACTCGCACACTCCGGGCGTTCGCCATTCCGATAAGCACGACGCAGCGCCAGAGCCTCCGGTGTGTTGATGACCTCTTGCAGAGGCGCAAGTCTGGGTAAACCGGATTCGTCGTCGCCCACGCGAGCCATGACGGGTAAGAAATAGCAGGGGCGCACCGTGCCATCTACTTGGACAACCGTCGAAAGATGTGGAGCGTTACAACGCGCGGCAGGAAACCCAGCCCCATCCAGCACAGCCTGAAAGTACGTCACCATGCGCCGAAGCTTCGCCGGAGACTCGGCGATCCGCCCGCTCGCAAAATCGTCAGCATAATCACGCTCGATCCGGTCGAGCAAATCGGAAAAACGCGCAATGTCGTCGCGGGCCAGCGCCGCTGCTGGTGGGCCATGACCTGGCGGCGAGCCTGAACCGATGGTTGCAATCAGGCGATCACCAAAGGCATAAGGGTTGGTCACGTCGACGGTTAGAAAGCTGATCGCGTTGACACCCGCGCTCTTAGCGACATCGATTATCTGGGGCATTTCCGCGTAATTTGCCCGCTGAAGCGTCGTCCGTGTCGTCACTGGAACGTCGCCCGCACGGACTGCGCGAATGCCATCAAGCAGCAAATCGAACCCATCGACGCCGCGAATCGCCTCATAGTTGGCTGCGGTCGCTGCATCCAGGCTGACAACCACCTCGTCAATCTGCTCGATCACGTCGGCGGCCTGCCGGCGCAGGAGCAGGCCGTTGGTCAGCAGAATCGTGCGTACACCGCGCTCACGAAAGCGTGCGGCAATCGCCGGCCAATGTGGGTGCTGCATGGCTTCCCCGCCGCTGAGCACGACCCAACGCACGCCCAGGGCTTCGACCTCATCTGCCAGATGCTCGACCAGCTCGCGCCGCATGTTCAGGCGCGGATTGCGCCAGATGTCGCACGTGATACAGCGGCTGTTGCAGCCGTCGGTCAGGTACAGGATCAGGATCGGCAGCTGTTCCAGCCGATCCCGCAGCAAATTCGGGAGATGGCGTACACCCATATTGGACTACCGGATTCGTGTCCACGACCCGGAGTCACCATCGCTGAAACGGAATACCAGTCCTCCCGGTGCATCAATGTAGAAACGCCCACTGCCCGCTTCATACTGAATCGTGCGATTCTCAGAATTGATGTCGGCTGTTGCCCAGCCAATTTGCTGATTCCATGCGCCAATCGGAGCGAGGGTGTTGTAATAGACCCAGTTGAACATCTGCTGCGGGATGAATAATCCCGTCGGCGCGGCGGTGCTGTTGATGGTCGTGCCATCCCAACCGTTCGCGTAAACAATGTAGCGATTTTGCTCGAATTGCAGGCCATAGATCCGGTTGAGGCCGTTCGCTGTCACGTAGATCATGTAGCCCCGTTCGAACGGCTGGTAATTGCCGGGTGCGGATGCGCCCAGAGATTGTGGACAGCTCGCATCCGGTGGCGCGTATTGATCGCCAAAGAACCATGAAATCGTGCAGGTGATCGTGATGTTGATCGCCTGAGCGACCTCATTGCTGCCGCGCACGGCAACGAGCCGGAAGATCGCACTGCGCCCCTGCGCTGCCTGGAGCAAGACCGGCAGCTGCCCATTGGGGACGACGGCAAAATTATTGACGATGGCGCCTTGCGCATTCAGTTGTTCGATGCGTGCCCCATCCGCATTGATCGTCGACCAGAACAGCGTCACCGAGGAATTATCAGGCACAGTGCTCGATGTCGCCTGGAATGAGACAATGATGGGCACGTCCGGCGTACTGGTGGCTGATGGCGTCGCGGTCGCCGTCGGCGGTCGCGGTGTCCGCGTCGGACGTGGAGTCGACGTGCGCGTTGCGGTTGCGGTATTGGTAGCGGTCGGCGTGTTCGAAGGGGTCACGGTCACGGTTGTCGTAGCTGTAAGCGTCGGCGTCGATGACGGTGTCGGTGTGTTCGTCGGCGTGGAGGTTGCGGTGCTCGTGGCTGTATTTGGCGGCGTCTCCGTGGGCGTCGGCGTATTCGTTGGCGTCGCGCTCGGAGTGAGGGTAGGAAGCTGTGCCAGTGTCGGAATCACGACATCCTGCGCCTCTGGCTGGCAGCCCGCTATCAAAAGAACGACAATAACCAGTGCAATCGCGTGTTTCGCTCTTATAATCATGGCGCTGTCCTCCGATCCTGGGAGTCACTTGACGTTGAGGCCACCATTGCGCTATGCCATCATTATCATACTGATTTGCGTCGCTGCGTGCCAACCTGTTGCCTCCGCCGATGAACTGGCGGTCGTACAGCCAGAAACACGGCTCCCGCCTGCGACGGCGCGTGCGACCCAGGTGCGCAGTGTAGCCACGCGCGCCCCGACCGAGACGGCGACGTTTGATCCCATCCCGCCAACCGCGCCGCCGCCCGCAACCGTGGAGCCTGAACTGCTGACCCAGGTCGCGCTGCCGCTGGCAACAACAACTTTACCTGGCGACACCACCTTGATTGGCCGTTCGGCGGGCGGGCGCGGCATTCTGGCGCGGCGCTTTGGATCGGGCGGAAGGCTGCTCGTAATCGTCGGCGGCATTCATGGCGGATGGGAAGCCAATACTGTCACCCTGGTGAACATGCTGATCGCGCATTATGCCCAAAATCCACAAGATGTACCCTCCGGTGTGGCGCTGGCATTGATCCCGATTGCCAATCCCGATGGGCTGCCTTATGGCAGAGAAGCGCAGGGACGATTCAACGATCATGGCGTCGATCTCAATCGCAATTGGGGCTGCGGCTGGCAAGAAGATGCGGTTTGGAGGTCGAGTCGTGTGAACGCGGGGCCTTATGCTTTCTCTGAGCCGGAGACGTCTGCGCTGGCAGATTTCATCCAGGCGGCGCGTCCCTATGCCGTGCTTTTCTATCACAGTGCTGCGGGCGGTGTTTTCAGCGGCTCGTGCGCGGAATCGCCGGTGGGGACGGATGGCGCGGCAACGTCGGACAGGCTCGCGGCCATCTATGGCGAAAGCGCCGGCTACCAGTATGGCACTGAGTTTGACGCTTACCCTGTCACCGGAACAGCGCCGTCCTGGATCGTCGGGCTGGGGATTGCGTCCGCAGATGTCGAGCTGCAAACATGGACAGATCCGGAGTTCGACCGCAACCTTCGCGCCCTCAGCGCGCTCATGACCTGGATGGCCCAGGGCAATTGACTTTGGGCTGCAAGACAGTGGTAAAACCTCTCTATCCTTACAGGAAATGCAACCAACCCATTGGTTTTTCGTAGATATCCTTCAGATATACTGAATAGAGTGTGTAGTCTCATCAGGAAGGAATTGTTGTGACGCGCATTCTCGGTTGCATCGCGTTGACACTGCTGCTGCTAACCGGTTGCCAGAACCAGACTACCCCTCCGCCCGATCCACTCGAATTGGTGATGGAAAGCGGAAGACTCATCCGGCAAACCACAAGTTTTCAAATGATCGTCGAACAAACCGGCGCACCCTACTTCATTCTGACCGATTTGGGTGAGCTTGTGTTTCGGCGTGCGAATGCCCAATATGTCGCGCCCGATATCATGCAGGCAAGTGTCCGCCTGCTGGCAATCGGAGGCATCCCCGCAGATGTGGATGTCTTTTCGAAGGGCGACCAGCAGTTTTATCGTAATCAGATATTGACGGCGAACCAGTGGATCAATGCGCAGTTTGCGCCCGGATTCAACCCGCAGCGGCTGATTGCGGAGGAAACCGGCTTCCAGGCTGCCCTCCGCGCGATGATTGGTCTGACCTATTTGGATCTGACCACGCTCGAAAGTGGTGTCCGCGCGTACCATTTGCAGGCCACCGCGCGCGGTGCAGATGTAGGCGCGCTGCTGGCAGGACTGGTCTACGATCTCGGCGAAATCGTCAATGTCGATGTCTTTATCGACGCGGCGAACAACTATCCGGCGCGTTTCGTCATTGTGCAGCCTGGCACAGAGACGGCAGATGAGCCAGAGCCAACCACCTGGACAGTCGATGTCTTCAACATTGACGGCACACCAGAACTCGACCCACCGCCCGAAGTCCAAGTGGAAACACCTGTGGGGAGTTCGTCGTGAAGGAACGTACACAAACGAGGGCTGTCAACCCCTGGTTAGTGCTGATCCTTGTCAGCATCCCGGTGTTCATTGGCGCGCTCGATCTGACAATTGTCTCCGCATTTTTGCCGGAGATTATTGTCCGTCTTGAACTGCCACCCCAGATGGTCATTAATGACGCCGCCTGGGTCGTCACCGGATATTTGCTCGCCTATACCATCAGCCTGACCTTCATGGGGCGCGTCAGCGATCTGGTCGGTCGGCGGGCGGCTTTTGTCGCCTGCCTGATCATCTTCATGATCGGCTCTTTTGTCGTCGCCGAAGTCGATCCTCAGGGACGCCAGGGGATTGCGGGCTGGTTGTACAACCTGATTTTCCGCCTTCAAGGGGTGCGCCCGGAAGGCGGCAATATCGCCCTGATGACCATCATTATCGGGCGTATCATCCAGGCATTGGGCGCGGGCGCGATTGTGCCCGTCAGCCTGGCGCTCGTCGGCGATCTGTTTCCAGCGCATCGACGCGCGCAGCCACTGGGCATGATTGGCGCAGTCGACACGCTCGGCTGGGTGCTGGGTCATCTCTATGGCGGTGTGATGGTCAAGTTTTTCGCTGATCACGCCGCCGGTTTTGAGGCGTTTTTTCGTCAGATCGGCCTGAGTTGGGATGCGCCCGATTGGCGCGCCCTTTTCTGGCTCAACCTGCCGATCAGCCTGATCGCCCTGGTCGCCGTGCTCTGTGCGCTGCGCAGTACCCCGCAAGAACGCGCTCATGGCCGTTTTGACTGGCTGGGCACGCTCTTGATCAGCGGCACGTTGATCAGCCTGGTCGTGGGCTTGGGCGCAAAGCTCGAGATCAGCAGTGCGACCGCCAACTTCAGTGAGCTTGGTGGCCTGCCGCCCTATGCACTGCCTGTGCTCGCACTCGGTGGACTGATGCTGGCGGGATTCATCTTCATCGAACTGCGCAAGTCTGATCCCCTGTTCGATCTGCGCGTATTCTCCCGGCGAAACCTGGCAGCAGGCGCGGCGACGAATCTATTCGTCGGATTTTGCCTCATGATCGGCCTGGTGAGCGTTCCGATCATGGTCAACATTCGCGCTGAGGATGTCAGTGAATTGGCCGACGCCGCTTTGAAGGTGGGTATTCTACTTTCGGCTTTGACCATTCCGATGGCATTGGCCGCCGTCCCTGGCGGATGGCTGAGCGAACGAGTCGGCTACGGGCGTGCCACATTAATTGGGCTGGTGCTCGCCGGTCTGGGCTTCTTCCTCGTCTGGAAAACCTGGACGCCGGATGTGAGCGACGGACTTATGGCGTTCGAGATGGCGCTGGTTGGCGTTGGTCTCGGCCTGACCTTCTCACCCATCAGTGCATCGGTGATCAACGCTGCTGACCCGGACAAACTCGGTGCAGCCTCGGCGCTGGTTATCCTCATGCGTCTGCTCGGCATGACCCTGGGTATCGCGCTGCTAACCGCCTTTGCGTCACAGCGGCTGTCGGATCTGGTTGTATTTGAATATGGCGCCAGCGCGCCCGATCCATATGCAGCGGTCGATGTCTACTTCCGTTTAACGGTGCGCGTGCTTAGTGAAATGGGGCTTGCGGGTGCGGTCTTGTGCCTGATTGCCATGATCCCGGCGCGGTTGATGCACGGCAGCGAACGTGAGGGCACTCGCGCAGCGTCCCAGGATACGTATCGAGCACCAGCCGCAGGTAAGCGCGCCTGATCCCGCTTGACTTCAGCGAAC
>JAHDWN010000021.1:0-65774 GCA_023382675.1 Anaerolineae bacterium | reverse complement strand
TTTGGTCTGATGCAGGTTACTCTTGTACACAATCACGCACGAGCAAAGGCGCAGGAATGGATGAAAGCCGCACTTTTGCTGGGTCTGGGTGTGTATTTTAGCTGGATCATCGCGACGGGAAACTTCGCCAACTACATCAACATCCGTTTTGCCTGGCTTTCATACGTTGCTGCCGCCATCTTTCTGATCCTGGGCGGCTGGAGTCTTTACGGCGTCGTGCGCGACATGGAGCATGGTCACGATCACGACCATGGTCATGACCACGATCACGGCGTATCCTGGGGAATGCTGGCGATAATCGCCGTCCCACTGGTCATAGGCACGTTGATCCCATCACAACCGCTCGGCGTGGAAGCCATCAGCGGCAGCATCGCCATCACCAATGCCGCAGCCACAGCCAACGTCACCACCTTCGCGATTGACCCGCTGCAGCGCAATGTGCTCGATTGGCTGCGCGTTTTCAACAGTGTCAATGACTATAAAGAGATCAACGGCGAACCGGCGGATCTCATCGGTTTCGTCTATAGAGAGGCAACCTTTGCGGACGATCAATTCCTGATCGCACGCTACTCCATCAGTTGTTGTGTCGCCGATGCCTCGGCGCTGGGCATTCCCGTGGTCTGGCCGGAAACCGCAGCGCTGGAACAAGGCCAGTGGGTGCGCGTGCAAGGTGCGTTCCAGGTCGCCAGTTTTCGAGACGACGAACTCCCAGTCTTGCAAGCACAAACGGTCGAACTCGTCGAGCAGCCCGCACACCCCTATTTGTATCCCTGATCTGATCATGTATGAACGCGCCTTTGAAAAACGCTGATTTGCCGGTGCGTCGCCCCATAGTGATGACCGGGTTTGACCGCATCGTCATGCTGGTCGCCGCCGGGATCGTCGGTCTTATCCTGGTGACGATGCTGCTCGGAGATCGCGTCGGCGTCGTGCTCAAGCGCGTTGCGCCACTGGAGACGGCCCACGCCACAAGTCCAATCTTGCTGCAATTCAGCGAACCGATGCAGCGCGATACCCTGACAGACAAACTGCGGATTGAGCCGACGGTCGATGGCGCCTTCAGTTGGAGCGGTGACTCGCTGATCTTTCGACCGCTACATGCTCTGGAGCCTGGCGAAACTTATACTGTCATCCTCGCGCCCGGCGCACGCTCAGAAGGCGGACGTGAGGTATTGTCCGAGCGGCGTTTCAGCTTTACGGTTCGTGCGCCGCGTGTGGCTTATCTGGCACCAGCCGATGACTCGCCGTTCAACATCTGGATCGCGACCCCCGGCGAAGATGGCAGTGAACATCAGGTGACATTCAGCACTGGCGGCATCTACGATTTTTCCATCAGCCCGGACGGTCAATCGATTGCCTTCTCGGAAACCAACAGTGAGACCGGAACCCACGACATCAAACTCATCGACCTCGATACCGGTAGCCTGCGCCAGTTGACAAACTGCGTTGATGCGAGCTGCACCAATCCCACCTGGCGGCCAGATGGGCGGATGCTCGCATACGAACGGGTCGAATACAACACCGACATGAGCAGCGTTGGCGTCAGCCCGACCCGCGTCTGGCTGCTCGATCTTTCGAGCCAGCCGCCGTCAACGCGCCCGCTCTTCGCCGATACTCAGGTGCTTGGGTTCGATCCACAGTGGTCGGACGACGGCCAGCGGGTAGCGATCTTCGACCGCGCCAGCAGTTCGATTTTTGTCTATGATTTTGGCGATGACAGCGGGATCGCCATTCCGAGCCAGGCGGGCACGTCGGGCACGCTGTCTCCGGATGGCTTGCGGCTGATTTATCCAGAAATTGACCTGCGAGAAGGCCAGGAAGCGCGGTCTCTACTTCAGATTGCCGACCTCCAAGCCAATACGGTGACACCACTGCCAGGCGGGGATGAAACTTCGAACGATCAGTCGGCGTTATGGAGTCCGGATGGCACTCGCGTCGTGGTAGGACGGCGCTTCCTGGGAGAGCGCTATACTATCGGCTACCAGTTGTATCTTGTCGATCCGGATACTGGTGAAACCGGTCAATTGACTGACGACGAACGTTACACTAATGGCTTCTTTGTTTGGGATGCCAGCGGCGAACAACTGGCGATCCAGCGTCTGTCGCTGACGAACGAGCAAGGGCAACCCGATAACCTGGCGCGCCCGGAAATCTGGACTCTCGATGTAGCGACAGGTGCGATGGCGCGGATAGCGCAGAATGCTTTCCATCCGCGTTGGGTGCCATAAGACGCGGAGCGTATGAACAAGAGACACGATCATTCTCAGGGGAGAATTGACCATGGGAGAACTGAAAACAGTTGCGCTCATTGCGCATGATGGCAAGAAACAGGCCATGCTCCAATTCGTTCGCGATCATCGCGAGGTATTGGAACGCTACGAACTGATCGCTACCCATACAACGGGCAAACTACTGCGCGACGAGCTAGGGCTGACCGTCCAGCTGATGCTATCGGGGCCAATCGGCGGCGACGCTCAGATCGCCGCGCAGGTGGCCGAGGGCAAGATCGAAGCCGTCTTCTTCTTTATCGATCCGCTGACGGCGCAGCCCCATGACCCGGACATCCACACGCTCTTGCGGATTTGCAATGTGCATGAAGTGCCACTCGCGACCAACCCGGCAACCGCCCTGTTCATCATCTCCGGACGCGCGCTCTGACGTTATGAGCAGTTGAGCGCCTTCCCAGGCGTGAGCACACGGTAATAGCCGCCGAGATAGTTGATTTCGACTGCACCGCCCGGAACGCCAATCACAATGCGGCTGGAATACGGAGTAATCAGCGAATCATAAGCGCGCTCTGGCAGCACTGCCCAGCCGAGCGCGCTCCGCACTGTCAGATCGCTTGCCCAGACCTTACCAAAGCCTGACTGCGGCAGCAGAAGCGTCGAGCGCGGTGGCGTGCCCGCCGCTTCCGGCAGATCGGCATACGTGCCGCCTTCGAAAATGAAAACCCGACCGCCTGTTAGCCCCTCCAGCGCATAAATCGTGCCGGAATCCGAACGCCAGATCATCACGCCGCGCTCATAACACTGAAAGGCGATTTCAATTGTCTGCGGTTGGATGGTTGTTTCTGGCGCGAGTGTGGCGGGCGCTGAAGGCGTGAGGCTGGGTATGGGTGTCTGAGCCACGGGGGGCCCAGCGGAATAAAGGCGCAGGGCGATGTCGATAGCGACGAGTACGATCAAGAGCACAATCAGCGGTGCCAGGCGCAGTCTCATGCGGATCTTCTGGGCTGAATCGATGCAATAGGTGAGTTTATAGCACGTCGGCCCAAAACTGAACGAGAACGTAGGCGAAACGCGGGGATTGTGTGGGGCGCACAACCGTGCACCCCCTGAATGTGTATTCCTACTCGAATGGCGGGATGAACAACGACTCCATCGCCGCGTCGATATCCGCCAACGAAGGCGAGAAATCCTCCGGCATGCCGGCGTTGAGCGTAGCGATGCTCTCCTCGATGTAGGTCGGGAGATTCGCCTGGAAAGCCGCCGGGTCATCTATCGTGGGTTCCGCCGGGAACAAATCGGTGCTGATGAAACTTTGCGCCGAGATATAGTGCTTGCCGTCCGGCGTCACACCCTGGATTGTGTAGATGAAGCTGTTGCTGTTGAACGGGCTGACATCCGCGCTGAAAGCCGCAATGTACTGAATACCTGCGAAGGTGGGTGTCTCCACGTATTCGGCGCGGGCGGACAGCACCTGCCCGTGTGTGTAAACCGGGATGAATGGCAGCGCTCGCTCAGCCACATTCTCACGGTAAGTCGTATACCCGGCAAGGTCGGGGCGATTCGCCAGCATATCCTGAAGCTGAGCAAGCCGACGTTCATGCTCTGGATATCCCGCGAAATTGACGGTTTCGTAGATGCGAATCGTCAGGATTGACTCCGGCGCAAAACCGGGCGGCGGATTGGAAAAGCCGATCTGCAAACTGGCAGGCTCGGCAAAACCAGGGCCGAACTCGGTCGGGTCGGCGGGCAGCAAATTGAAGCTGACGCCGGTGGCGAAGGCCTTATCAATCATCAGACGGATATCACCCGTCGAGACAGTTAGTGTGTCCTGTGCCTGCGCGGCGGCAGGGATGGCAAAGGCAAGGATCAGGAGCAAAGATGCGAAGACATTACGGATCTTCATGTAGATTGGATCTCCGAGTTGGAAATTATGCAGTTTGCATATTAGTGGATGGGGAAATTATGCGCATGACGCATGGCGGGTGAAGCCTCGGCGCGCGCCCTACGCGCAGCCTACGCGATGGCCGAGGCCCAAATGACAATGCATTATTATCATTATACGGCAAAGCGTGGCGGCGTAATCCGCCAAAGGTTGGAGATGCGGTCGATCTAGGGATGGAATCTGGGATAACGATTCAGCGCGCCAGAGCACTGCGCAGCACAAACACACCCCAGCCAAGATAGCGGCGGCCATATTCGAGGTAAGCGCGCCGATCTTTCGCTTTCCATTCCCACGCAGCCTGCGCCGTGGCATTGTCCGGATGCGCTCGCAGATAGTCGCTCAGTGTCTGCCACTGCATCGCCTCATAGCGATCCCAATCATCCTGGTTCGCCAGAACCATTTCGATCAGTTCCATACCGGTGCTCTCGATGCGATCGAGGGTACCGATCAGGGACGTGAAATCGTCCGGCTGAACGCCCAGTGCTTCGTGAGCGCCGGGGGGCGGCGCGCCGATCCAGTAGGGCTCGCCGATGAGCATCAACCCATCGGTTTTTAGCGCAGGTTTCAGCAGATTGATCGTGCCGACCAGCCCATTACCGATCCAGGTTGCGCCGATGCAGCTCACGACATCGAATTGGCCGGGTTGGGCAACGTACTTGCCAGCGTCTTCTTGCGTGAAAACCAGCCGCTCTGCGACGCGAAGCTCTACAGCCCGCGCCCTGGCAGCATCCAGAAAAACCGTGCTGATGTCCACGCCTTGCCCACGAAGCCCATATTTCCAGGCCCATTGGCACAGCATTTCGCCTTTGCCACAGGCAAGATCGAGTATCTGCATGTCCTCTTGCAGGCGGCAGATTTCCCCCAGCAGCATTAGTTTGTCGTGGCTGAGCGGATTCAGAATGCGATGTGTAGCTTCCGCGAGTTCATGGAATTCCAGCAACATGATACCTCCTGACCCTCAATGAACTTCAATCTTAGTCCGGCGCGCGCTGATTAGCAATGCGATCTTGGGATGAATAGCAACGAGATTTTCGTCACATCTCACCTCGCATTTATCATGGAGGGTTAGAATAGGTATGTCTGTAGGGATGCGTCGCCATGCCCTACCCATCCACAACGACCGGGCGTATAATCCTCGAACAAATGTCCGTTAAACAGCTGCCAGGGTGAGTGAGAGCGTATGACCCAGGATAAGATCGTCGTGCGCGGCGCGCGCGAGCACAACCTCAAGAATATCGATGTTGAAATCCCGCGCAACAAACTGGTCGTCATCACGGGATTGTCCGGGTCAGGTAAATCCTCGCTCGCTTTCGACACGATCTTTGCCGAGGGGCAGCGGCGTTACGTCGAGAGCCTGAGTGCTTATGCGCGCCAGTTCCTTGGCCTGATGGAAAAGCCCGATGTCGATCAGATCGAAGGCTTGAGTCCTGCTGTATCCATTGACCAGAAAAGCGTCAGCCACAACCCCCGTTCGACCGTCGGCACGGTGACGGAGATCTACGACTATCTCCGCTTGCTCTACGCACGCATCGGCATCCCTCACTGCCCAGTCTGCGGTGAACGCGTCGAGGCACAGACTTCACAGCAGATCGTCGATGAAGTCGCGGCGCTGCCGGATGGGACACGCATTCAGGTGCTCGCGCCGATCATCAAAGGACGCAAGGGCACACACGAGAAGATCTTCGACGATCTGCGCAAGGCAGGTTTCGCCCGCGCGCGGGTCAACGGCGAAGTCTACGACCTGAGCGAGCAGATCGAGCTTGATCGCTACGTCATCCACAACATCGAGGTCGTCATCGACCGCATCATCATTCGCAAGTACGACGACCCGGAGAGCGAAGATGCGCGCAACGCCGAAACGCGGCTGACGGAAGCCATCGAGACCGGCCTGAAGATGGGCGAAGGCGTGATCATCGTCAACAATCTGAGCACCGACCCGCCCACCGACATGCTCTTCAGCGAACTGCTGGCCTGCGTCAACGGCCACGGCAGCATCCCGGAGATTGAGCCGCGCTCATTCAGCTTCAACACGCCGAAAGGTGCGTGCCCGGAATGCCAGGGGCTGGGCTTCCGCCTGGAGATCGATCCCGATCTGATCGTTCCTAACCCCGAACTCAGCATTGCCGAGGGTGCAATCATCGCCAATGGCTGGAATATGGACAGCGACGATAGCTGGACGCGGAACATCGTGCGAGCGGTCGCGCGCGAGTACAAGGTGGACATCAATAGACCCTGGAATGAACTGACGCGAGAGCAACAGGACGTATTCCTGTTCGGCACCAATGGCCGCAAAGTCACCGTCAAGTACACCAACCCCCATGGCTACGAGCGGCAGTATCAGACAACGCTCGAGGGCGTCATCCCCAACCTGATGCGCCGCTACCGTGAAACGGAAAGCGAGTACATCCGGGAGAAGATCGAAGAGCAGATGACGCAGGTGCCGTGCAGCGTCTGTGAGGGCAAACGTTTGCGACCCTATGCCCTGGCTGTGACGATTGTGGGCAGGTCAATCCATGACATATCGATGCTGCCGGTGAACGAGCTGCATGAGTGGGTGCTTTCCCTACGCGGTGAACACGGCTTGTTAGGGCCGGTCGAACAGGAGATCGCCCACCAGATTCTCAACGAGATCGACGCGCGGGTCGGCTTCCTAAACAATGTCGGGTTGAACTATCTCAACCTGGCAAGGACAGCGGCGACCTTAAGCGGTGGCGAGGGGCAGCGTATCCGCCTGGCGACCCAGATCGGCAGTCGGCTGACGGGCGTGCTCTATGTGCTTGACGAGCCGAGCATCGGCCTGCACCAGCGCGACAACGCCAAGCTGATCCATACGCTCATGGAGCTGCGTGACATCGGCAATACACTGCTGGTCGTGGAGCACGACGAAGAAACGATGCGTATGGCCGACTGGCTGATCGATCTTGGTCCCGGCGCAGGCGAACATGGCGGTCATGTGGTCGCGGAAGGCACACCGGAAATGGTGATGCAGGTCGAGGGCAGCCTGACGGGCGCGTATCTGAGCAACCGGCTGCGCATCGAAGTCCCCGACGAGCGTCGTTCAGGCAATGGCTACTACCTGACGGTGCGCGGCGCACGTGAGAACAACCTGAAGAACATTGATGTCGAGATTCCGTTGGGCAAGATGGTCGTCATCACCGGTGTCAGCGGCAGCGGCAAAAGCTCGCTCATGGTCGATGTGCTCTATAGGCGGCTGGCCCAGGTGATCAACGGCAGCCGCGAACGCCCCGGCGCGCATGACAAGATCGAAGGTATTGAGCAGCTTGACAAGGTGATCAACATCGATCAGTCGCCTATCGGGCGGACGCCACGCAGCAACCCCGGCACGTACACAAAGATGTTCGACGCGATCCGTTCGCTGTTCGCCGAACTGCCGGAGAGCAAGCTGCGCGGCTACAGTGCCGGACGCTACAGCTTCAACGTCAAAGGCGGGCGCTGCGAGAAATGCGAAGGTCAGGGCGTGCTCAAGATCGAGATGCAGTTCCTGCCCGATGTGTACGTTGCCTGCGACGTGTGTCATGGCGCACGCTATAACCGCGAGACGCTTCAGGTCAAGTACAAGGGCAAGAGCATTGCCGATGTGCTCGACATGACGGTGAGCGAAGGCCTCGAATTCTTCAAGCACATCTCCGCCATCCGCACGAAGCTGGAGACGCTGGAGGCGGTCGGCCTGGGCTACATCCGCATCGGGCAGCCGGCGACAACGTTGAGCGGCGGCGAGGCCCAGCGCATCAAGCTCAGCCGCGAGCTTTCACGCCGGGCGACCGGGCAAACGCTCTACATCCTGGATGAACCGAGCACAGGTCTGCACGCGGCGGATGTCAAGCGGTTGGTCGCGGTGCTGCAAACCCTGGTCGATAACGGCAACACCGTGCTGGTGATCGAGCACAACCTGGACATCATCAAGGTGGCGGATCACCTGATCGACCTTGGCCCGGAAGGTGGCGATGCCGGTGGCTACGTGATCGCTCAAGGGACACCGGAAGAAGTCGCGACGATGGATCACAGCTATACCGGGCAGTTCTTGCGCCATTATCTCCGTCTGCCAGAGGGCGCGTAGGTCGTCGCCTTTGTCAACGAGAGAGATGGCAACTTCTGTCGAGGTTGCCATTTATTGCTCTTTCCCTCTACAGATGCGCTTCGCTCAACGTCCAGCTTACGAGTCTTGTACCGGATCTTTCCAATCATCCGGGACTTCGATCTTTGCCTCGATGCCCGCATGTTCGGACAACAAGTAAAGCAGATTGCTGCCGCTCAATAGCTCTATCGGCTTTCCCTCAGCAAACTCAAAAGCTGCCTTACCATAGCCGCTGGTTGTCACGAGAATACCCTTGGAAGCGCCTTCATTTTGTAATGTCCCGTACAAATCACGTACTGCACTTACCCCAACAGTATTCTTGTAGCGTTTTGCTTGAATAACGACTTTGCCACCCAGAATTGGGCGCGGATCATAAGCAACACAATCGACTCCGCCATCCCGTGAAGCCTGGGTGAGCCGAGTTTCCAACCCCATTTCCTGAAAGAGATTGGATATGAGTGCCTCAAATTCAGAGGGGGAAAGTTTCATCAAGTTTGGACGTTGGTCCAAAGTGGAAATTACGTCCGTTTCTTCAATGAATCTGGGGTCCACCATATCGAATTCAAGCACAGGACGCACCGGTGCAAGCTCTGATGGACTCTTGGAAACACTGGCACTTAGCGCCTTCAGGCAAAGCTCAGGATCAACGTTCTCGAGATCAAGTTCGAGAAATGTATCTCTGGTGACACGAAGCGTCACCAAGCAGATGCGAGCCGGTCTCCCTGTTGCTTTGTCAATCGTATCGACGTAGCCATTGAACACCACTGAATCGATATGTTCAGTTCTGTCGGCTTCTAATACTTCATGTACTGTACGGAGCGTCACCTGGGCAATGACGGAGGCATAAAGCGCTCGCCTCTGACTTATCGGGCGCGCTGTCGTTGTAATCTCATCTGACGATTTCACGTACTTGTAAGTGCCAATTTCGGGAACAATCTCGAAGGGCGGCAGATCATATTCGATGACGATCTGCTTGGACTCAGGCACATAGGCTAACTTTGCGTGTTGTGGGAACCCTTCGGGATAGTTGCTCGCGCTCAGAACCAGAACGAAATAATCGACAATCGCATCTGGTTGCCCGGCAGCAAAATCCTGCTTGAGTTGCTCCAACTCATTGTTTCTCGATTCCGCTTCTTCAAGCAACGCTTTTGTCTTTCTGTCGTGTTCCTCCTGTAATGCTTGAAGCCCAGCCTTTCGGCTGTTCTCGGCAGCTTGATATTTATCCATATCCCCCTTGAAGAGCTTGGTCGCTGTGTGTACTTCGCGCTCAAACTTGCTTTTTACCCAAGGTATCGCTTTTTGCAGAGTTGAAGGCGGCTCAGGGAGATAGTTTTCTATTCTCGGTTCTGATGCCTTTAGCCGCAGATGAAGAGGTATCTGGAAGTCGGAAATGGCTGGATTCGTTTTCAGCGAGTCCAAATCCAAATAATCGTCGACGTCAAACGTCGTAGCAAGCACGCCGTTAAGCTCATCAATAAATGCTTCTAATTCGGCATTCTGTAGTTCAGTCTGCGCTATGCGGGACTCAACATAGAGTCGATGACGCTCTTTTTCAGCAAGCTTCAATTCCTTATCGGCCAACTTCTTTGCTTGCTCCATCTCACGTGCAACACGTTTTCGATCACTCTCCTCCAGTTTCATTGCTTGCTCCTCCTCAAGTTGAGCAAGTCTTCGACTCTTCTCCTCCAATTTCCTTGCTTCTTCCAACTCACGCAAATAGGCCTTTTGAGCCTTCTCAGCCTCTCGAGCGCGCTGTTCTGATTGTCTTTGTCGAGCCTTTTCAGCCTTTTTCATGTCTCGAAGCATTTTGGCGATAGCCGACGATGTACTTCGACGACGCGGCATAATATGCCTCCAGCAGACTAATCCTTATTCGAGAGATATTACCGCTTATAAGCATACCGTTAAACCGGATCGTTCACCGTAGATTTTGCAGGGAAGTGAATCGGGTCGAAAGTGGAGGTATTGAAGATTATGTGATCGCTATCGATGAGTCTTATACGTATGGCAAGGTAATTGAGATGGTGATTGCGAGACATGACACTCCGCCAGTTCTCATCCGTTTCAAGGCTCACGCACCCATAAAGACCCACAGCGCAGTCAAGTGTTACAAACCTGCATCCGCGTTACAATCGGCGCGCGATCGATACATCCTGTTCTGTGAGGCAAAACATGGCAGTTTTTGATACACAAGCGATCCGAGATCAGGATCGCGCGCAGGTACACCCGATTCAGCACCCGAAGACGCACGGTGATCCGGTGGTGGTCGAGCGCGGCGAAGGTGTTTATCTGTATACGACCGATGGGCGCAAGATCCTGGATGGCATGGCGGGTCTGTGGAACGTCAACGCAGGCTATGGTCGCGAGGAATTGGCGAAGGCCGCCTACGATCAGATGATCAAGCTGGCATATACGTCCAACTTCGCCGGGATGACGAACATCCCCAGCAGCCAGCTCGCTGCCAAGCTGTCGGGCTACGCCTATCCCAGCCTGAAACATACCTTCTTCACATCCGGTGGCTCGGAGAGCAACGACTCGGCCTTCAAGACGGCGCGCTACTACTGGAAGCGCATGGGCAAGCCGGAGAAATACAAGGTGATCTGCCGCAAGCTGGCCTACCACGGCATCACGCTGGCGACTACGTTCGCGACTGGGGTCATGCGCTATCAAACGATGTTCGGGCCGGCAGTGCCCGGTTTCGTCCACGTCGCTGCGCCTTACCCGTATCGTTTTGACGGCGATCTACGCGAGGGCGAAACGGTCGGCCAGGCGGCGGCACGCGCCATCGAAGAAGCGATCCTCGCCGAAGGGCCGGAGACCGTCGCAGCCGTGATCGCCGAGCCGGTGCAGGGCGTCGGTGGTGTGATCGTGCCCCCGGCGGAATATTTCCCGCTCGTGCGCGCGATCTGTAACAAATACGACGTGCTCCTCATCGCAGACGAGGTGATCACAGGCTTCGGGCGCACGGGCGAGATGTTCGCACTGCGTCACTTCGGCATCGAGCCGGATATTTTGTCGTTCGCCAAGGGTGTTACCAGTGGCTACCAGCCGCTCGGTGGTATTCAGTTCACCGACGCCATTCGTGACAGCATCGAGGGCGCATCCGACGCTGAAATCTGGATGCACGGCTATACCTATTCAGGCCACGCGACAGCCTGCGCGGTCGGGCTGGCGAACATTGAGCTTATCGAGCGCGAAGGATTGGCGGAGCGCGCCAAGGCGTTGGGGCCACGGCTGTTGAGCGGTTTGCAGACGCTGCTGGAATTCCCGTTCGTCGGCGAGGTCCGCGGCCTGGGTCTCGTCTGTGGCGTCGAGATCGTGGCTGACAAAGACAGCAAAACACCCGACGCAGCGCTGGCGGGTAAGATCGCCAAAATGGCGCAGGATCGTGGGCTGCGCACACGCACGCTTGGCAGCACGCTGGCATTTTCACCACCGCTCGTCATCAGCGAGGAAGAGATTGACGAGATCGTTTCGATCCTGGGCGGCGTGATGGACAGCCTGTAACGAAGATTGCGAGGGTGCGCTCATCAAGCCGCACCCTCGTCTACCTTTCCGGCTTCAGAGTGTGGCAGATTTTGCCTTGATCGCCATTTGCGTTAAGATCTGTTGAAGTTTCTGCTGATCTGCTGCGAATCGCCAGCACGCAACGCTACAATCGTTTCAAGAGTCTATGTGGGGGTTTGCGCGCATGGCAGCGACAACACAATTATCGAGTCTTGCCTCGTCGCAACAAAAACGCCCGCGCCGACGACGTGTACTTCTGGAAAACATCCAGGCGTATCTGTTCCTGATGCCCGCCGGGCTGCTCATTTTCCTGTTCGGCCTCTTCCCCGTCGCCTTCGCCTTCTTCGTCAGCCTGCACCAATGGCGGCGTTTCCCCGGCGAATACCGTGGCCTGGCGCACTACACCACCGCACTCGGCGAACTGGCTTACGTTGTCTTCTTCTGGGTTGCGGTCGGCGCGCTCGTCTATGGCGGCTATATCCTCTATCGGCAGTTCAAACAGGGCGCGAACAACCTGCTCGCGTTGCTGCCCGGTGCGGTCAACACCGGCGCGCTGCTGCTCTTCATCAACTGGTTCGTGATTGTGCTGCCGATCATCCTCAACATTCCACAGCGCATTCGCGGGCAGGAGCGCGTCCAGGGCATCTTCATCCAGGAATTGCTCGCCAGCCTGCGCGACCCGGCGGCACTGGAAGCGAATCAATGGATGTGGCTCGGCATTCTCGCAGCAGTCGTCGTCAGCATCGTCTGGTGGCGGCTCAGCCGACGCAGGGATGGCGGCGAAGCGCTCTTCCGCATGACACTGGCGATTCTCTTCATCGCCTGTGCCATACTGACGTTCCAATTGACAGCCAGCGCGATTCAAGCGGAGGTGACTGCCGCGCAAGAGGCCGGTGGCGAGCTAGCAATCTGGCCGCAGGTGATCATCATCAGCCTGGGGGTCGTCCTGATCGTCGCGGCATTTGGGTTGTGGCAGCGCTCGATGAAGCTGGACGATAGCCGGCGCTTCATGGCGCAAGCTGCCGTTGCCCTGATGATTGCTGCCGCCGGTTACATCCTGATCGCCCAGGTGCCGCCGATGCTGGCGAACGCCGACAACGAAATGCTGCGCGGCTTCAACATCACTGTCATGTTCGTGATCGGCACGGTGCCGCTCCAGTTGGGCATCGGTCTGGGGCTGGCCTATCTGCTCTTTCAGAACATCAAAGGCAAGGCCTTTTTTCGCGTTGCCTACTTCCTGCCCTACATCATGCCGTTTGTGGCGACGTCGATTGTGTTCAACATCCTGTTTTCGCACCGCCCCACCTCGCCGATCAACCAGTTGATGACCACCTTGGGGCTGCCGCTGCAAAAATGGCTGCTCGAACCGACCGGTATCTTCCGCCTCATCTTCGGCGATGGCGTGCCGGATTGGCTGGTCGGGCCAAGCCTTGCGCTGATCGTGATCATCCTCTACACGGCGTGGACTTACGTCGGCTACTGCACGGTCGTCTTCCTGGCCGGGCTGGGCAATATCCCGAACGAACTCTACGAAGCCGCCCGCATCGACGGTGCTAACGGCTGGGATGTCTTCCGCAGGATCACGCTGCCGCTGCTGTCGCCGACGACCTTCTTCCTCTCGCTGATCTCGATCATCGGCACGTTCCAGGCCTTCACGCAAATCTGGATCATGCGCACCCCAGCGGCCCAGAGTTCGGTCGACACCGTTGGCGTCTACATCTTCGAAACTGTCCGCAACACCGACCCGAACATGGGTTACGCCTCAGCGATGTCGATTGTGTTGTTCATCGTCATCCTGATTTTTACGCTCATTCAGAATCGAGTTGCCGGGAGTAAGGTATTTTATGGCTGAGACTGCACGCCCACTGGAAATTCCGGCAGCCGAAGCGCAGCAGACCACCCCGCGCAAACCGATCCCCTGGGGCAAGATCGTCAGCTATGCCATCCTCATCGTCGGTTTAATCCAGGCGCTGCTGCCCTTCTACTGGATGCTGAGTTCGTCGGTCATGTCAGTCACCGAAGTCAATTTTGGCTACTGGTTCCCATCACGGTTCCGATTTGAGAATTATGCTCTGGCCTGGGAACAGGCCAACTTCGGCCAGTTCATGTGGAACAGCGTGCGCATCACCGGGATCACGCTGGTCGGGCAGATGCTTGTCTGCATTCCGGCGGCCTATGCGTTCGCGCGGATGCGCTTCATCGGACGCAACGTTCTATTCGGCATCACCGTCGCCACACTGATGATCCCACACGTCGCCACAATGGTGCCCAATTACCTGACGGTCATCTGGATCGGTCGTTTGAGCCAGAACCTGCTCGGCTTCGGCTGGCTCAATAACTGGCCGTCGCTGACCATCCCGTTCATGGCGTCGGCGTTCACAATCTTCTTGCTGCGCCAGTTCTTTGCCCAGATTCCGGAAGAACTCTGGGATGCCGCTCGCATCGACGGCGCGGGGCATCTGCGCTTCCTGCGCGCGGTAGTCGTGCCGCTGTCCAAAGCGCCGATCATGACGACGGTCACCTTTAGCTTCATCGGCTCGTGGAACGCGCTCCTCTGGCCGCTGCTGGTCACGCAAACCGATGACTGGCGTCCGGTGGCTGTGGGACTGACAAAGTTCATCAACAACGAGGCATCCAGTGATCTGCACCTGCAAATGGCCGCTGCCGTGATGATGATCATCCCGATCTTGATCATGTACTTCTTCACTCAAAAGCAATTTACAGAAGGCATCGCGACGAGCGGACTGAAGGGCTAACATGCTGCTGATCGTGGCGAGCCGAAAGAATACGGCAGGAGTTCAACACGATGCAACCCTCCGGCACGGGCAGAAGCACGCGCGTTTCAGAGGTTGTCAAAGCATCTCGTCAGACTGTCTATCAAGCCTTGCTGGATGAGGATGCTCTGGCCACATGGCTGCCGCCGGACAATATGACCGGCCAGATACACATCTTCGAGCCGCGCGTTGGTGGCCGCTTCCGCCTGTCGCTCACCTACCGCGATCCAGCGGATTCACCGAATGGCAAAGGCGGTAAGTCCTCCGCAGATACGGACACCGTCGAGGGGCGCTTTGTCGAACTGGTGCCCGACGAGAAAGTGGTGTGGGTCACTGAGTTCGAGTCACAGGAGTCAGAATTCGCTGGCAAAATGCGTATCACCTGGAGCCTGGTAGAGGCGGGTGGCGGCACTGAAGTCACCGTCATTTGTGATGACATCCCGTCAGGCATACGTCTTGAGGACAACGAAGCTGGCTCACGATCCTCGCTGGAAAAATTGGCCGCCTTCGTCAAGCGTAATGCCAATACGTAGAGCAATCCGACTGCTGAATCGAGCCGAAAAGTCTATGATTCAGGGCATATTGTATGTTGTCCCGCAACCGCTGTACGAGTACCCAACGGACGGCGGGACATTTAGCATCTCTTTCCCCTGATGAATGACCCTTTTTGCTTGTCAGCGCGTGCTTTCTGCCCCCAGGAGACAATACAATTCCCCGAAATTTTCACCGCTTGACCATCCCCATGAGCGGTGAATACACGCTTGAAAGATGAAGAAAGGCGATTCCACTATGAGCATCAGTCACCTTGCTCGGTCAATTGGGGAATCGGCAACTCTCAAGCTCAATGAACGGGCCAAGCTGCTGGCAGATCAAGGGCAGCCGGTTATTCACCTGGGCGGCGGAGAACCCAAAAATAAAGTGCCGATTACCGCAATTCTTAGTTCTGCCGCCAAGTTGACTTCGGGACAAGTCAAGTACGTCCCCACGGACGGAACCCCTTCCCTGAAGAAAGCCATTATCCGCTACACCGAAGAGAACTACGGCTGGATGGTTGCGCCAGAAAACGTCATCGTATCGTCGGGAGCCAAACAGGCGCTTTACAACGTCTTGGTCTCGATCATCGACCCGCAAGATGAGGTCATCATTCTCGCGCCCTATTGGGTCAGCTATCCCGAAATGGTCAAGCTGGTCTACGGGCGTCCAGTCATTGTCAAAGCTGAGGATGGCAGCTTTCAACCGCGACTGGAAGAGGTCGAGCGCGCTGTCAGTTCTAACACCAAAGCGATCATCCTCAACAGCCCGAACAACCCGTCCGGCACCGTCTATCCGGAGTCATTCATCGCTGGCATCGTCGAACTGTGCGAGCGTCAGGGTATTTACCTGATTATGGATGACATTTACCAGAAGCTGGTCTTCGATGGCATCCGGCCCGCATCGCCTTATCGTTTCACCACGCGCAACATCGAGACAACGCACGTCATCGTCGTCAACGGCGTGTCCAAACTCTATGGCATGACCGGTTTCCGCATCGGCTGGACAGTCGCCAACCGCGAACTGGTCAGTATCATGAACACCATTCAATCGCAGACGACCTCTTGCGCATCGGCGGTATCGATGGCCGCGGCAGAAGGTGCGCTCACCGGCGTACAGAGCACGGTCGAAAATCTGCGCCTGATCATTCAGAACAACCGCGATGTGGCGATGACGGACTTCCGCACCTTCCCCGGCGTCAAAGTCACCAAGCCATGCGGCACTTTCTACTGCCTGCCAGACTTCAGCGCCTACAGCAAAAGCTCGGAAGAACTGGCTGCCCTGCTCTTGAACAAAGCTCTGGTCGTCACGGTGCCGGGTAAGGAATTCGGCGCGGAAGGTCATCTGCGTTTGAGCTACTGCGGCGCAGCCAAGGAGATCAGCGAAGGCATAAAACGTATCCGCTGGGCGCTCGATCCCGAAGCCCCGAACGAGATCTACATTGGTGACCGCCGCCTAGTGAGGGACTGGCTATGAGCAACAACCTGCTGAACATCAAGACACCGGCGCAGGATCAAGCCCAGGAGCTGAAAAGTGACTATGGGCTGATAAATCATGGCCTCACCAATTTGAACACCATCTATTGGAATCTTCCCGCCGAGGCGCTGTACGAGGAAATCAGCTTCCGGCGCGAGGGACAAATTGGCAAACTGGGGGCGATAATCGTCAACACCGGCAGATACACCTCGCGCGCGGCGGCAGACAAGTTCGTCGTCCGCGAGCCAACCTCGGAGCGCCATGTCTGGTGGGGTGAATACAACCGGCCTTTGAACGCGGAGAAATTCGAAGAGCTGTTCTGCAGGATGCAGGGGTTCGTCCAGGGCAAAGACCTCTTCGTCCAGGACTGTTTCGCAGGCGCGCATCCAGACTACCGCCTGCCCGTTCGCATTATCACCGAATATGCCTGGCACAGCCTGTTCGCGCGGAATATGTTCATTGCGCCGGAAAGCCGTGATACTTACCGCCAGCACAGCCCCGAATTCACCGTTCTTTGTGTGCCGTCGTTCAAGGCCTTCGAACCGATTGATGGAACCCGCACCGAAACATTCATCGTTCTCAACCTCGATCAACGCCTATGTCTCATCGGCGGTACTGGTTACGCAGGCGAGATCAAGAAATCGGTCTTCACCGTGCTCAACTATCTGCTGCCGCTCGAAGGCGTCATGAGTATGCACTGCTCAGCCAATATCGGCGTGGATGGCGATACGGCGCTGTTCTTCGGTCTCTCCGGCACCGGCAAGACGACCCTCTCGGCAGACCCAACACGCGGATTGATCGGCGACGACGAACATGGCTGGAATGACGACGGCGTGTTCAACTTTGAGAACGGCTGCTACGCCAAGGTGATTAACCTGTCGCCCACAGCGGAGCCGAGGATTTATGCGGCCACACGCCGGTTCGGCACCGTGCTCGAAAACGTGGTCTACGACCCAATCACCCGTAACATCGACCTGGATGACAACCACAACACCGAGAACACACGCGCCTCGTATCCGCTCGACTACATCGAGAATGCCGTCATGAGCAAGCTGGGCGGCCACCCGAAGAACGTCGTGTTCCTCACCTGTGACGCGCAGGGCGTCATGCCGCCGATCGCGCGGTTGACACCGAACCAGGCGCTCTATCACTTCGTTTCCGGCTACACATCCAAGATCGGCGGGACAGAAGCGGGCGTGGGCGTCGCTCCGGAGATCACCTTCAGCACCTGCTTTGGCGCGCCGTTCATGGTCCACCATCCCTGGGTCTATGCTGATCTGCTCCAGCGCAAAATGTTGCGCTACAGTGCGACTTGCTGGCTGATCAATACAGGCTGGGTCGGCGGCGCTTTTGGGATTGGCCAGCGTATCAGCATCAAGCATACTCGTGCGCTGCTCAACGCCGCCCTGTCCGGCGCGCTTGACGATGGCGAGTACTACACCGATCCGGTCTTCGGCTTTGAAGTGCCAAAGAGCTGCCCGGACATTCCGGAGAATGTGTTGTTCCCGGCGCGTGCCTGGCAGAGCGAGGACGACTATTGGGAAGCATATCGCGGGCTGGCGTCACGCTTTGTCGCCAATTTCCGCCGCTTCGCGCCAGAATGCCCACAGGAGATCGAAATGGCTGGCCCGGTCATGTCCGGTTCGCCGCACTTTGATCCGCAAGTGTCGTAACCTGTGCGAGGACTTGAGGAAAACAGTTCGATCCTTCGCGATCTGCGATGATACGGGTTCAGGGTTCAACAACGGCCCTGAACCCGCTCACAAAACATGAGACTCGCCCCGCAGTTTCGCTGATTCCTCTATCGAACTATCTCTCTATACTCATCAAATTCGAGATGGCATTTGTCACCCACAATTTTCGCGAGGGCAGGCCTCACCCTAGCGCGATGACATTAACAAACAGCCAAGAAACAAAGAGCCGATCTTAACCATCCAAGTTCTGTGAAATCATGCCGATCTGCGTTACGATGGTTGGCTGAGCCACGCAGACCACATCCTGACGCCGCAGTCTGAAAGCGATGAACAAGATTGAAGTGCAAATGGTAAGTACTGTTGTACGCAGAAGCAGCTCACGGAAGGTATCACAACCTCGGAGTTGAAAGCCTGATTCTGGTCCCTCCACCGTTACGCGGTGTTCAAGCTCGCAGCATCCGGCGTGAGGATGACCGCCGGTATACGATGCACGTGATTCGCAACATATAAGGAGTAATCGCCCGATGCGCAAAGTAGTTTTCATGTTTGGTCTGCTGCTTGTGATCGCGCTGTTCACAAGTGCTGCGTTTGCCCAGGATGACATGGCTGGCATCGATCCGTCCGGACAGACGATTGTCTACTGGCACCAATTTACCTCGGCGCAGTTGGAGACGATGACGGCTCTGGTCGAGCGCTTCAACGGCACCAACGAGTACGGCATCACTGTCGAAGCGCTGCCTCAAGGCAACTACAATGACATCCGCGAGTTGATGAATGCCAGCATTATCTCCGGCGAACTGCCGAACCTGGTCGCGGGCTACGGCAACGACGCCGCCAGCTACGCGCTCGACGGTGCGGCGGTTGATTTGATGCCCTACGTGAACGATGCGACCTGGGGGTTGTCTGAGGAACAACAGGCAGATCTGCTGCCGGGATTCCTGGATGCCAACAAGCAGACGGCAGCGCCGTTCAGCGGCGAACTGCAGGTCTGGCCGCATCAATTCTCGGCACAGGTCATGGTCAGCAACCTTGAGCTGCTCAAGGCGCTTGGCTATGACGCGCCGCCCGCGTCCATTGACGAATTCCGCGAAATTGTGTGCGCGGCTGCGGAATACACCGGCCCGAACGGCGAAGACGTGCAGGGGTATCCGATCACGACCGACGCATCGGCCTTTGAGTCGTTCGTCGCCAGCTACGGTGGCGCCATCTTCGATGGCACGCAGTATCAGTTCACCAGCGAGCCGGTCATCCAGGCGCTGACCCTCTACAAAGAACTCTACGATTCGGGCTGCGCTTACATTCCCGCAGAACGCTTCTCCGAACAAACCGACCTGGCCCTGGGGCTGACGCCGTTCAATGCCACCAGCACGGCTGGCTTCACCTTCGTCCGCCAGGCCTTTGTTGATGCAGGCCATGAAGATCCGCAGATTGGCGTGAGCACGTTCCCGCACACGGAAGGCAACGAGATCATCCAGGTGTTCGTGCCGAGCATCATTATGGTGCCCTCGACGCCAGAACAGCAGCTTGCAAGCTGGATCTTCCTCAAGTTCCTGACTGAGGCGGAAAGCGGCGCACAGTGGAGCGGCGGCACGGGTTACTTCAATCCGGTCGTTTCTTCTGGCGCGATGCTGACCGCGGACACGTTCGCGAACGCGGCCATCTTCCCCTATTTTGAAGCTGCCCGCAGCATCCTGAACAACCCGGACATCCGTGTCTACAATGGCCCGCAGGTGGTTTCCTATGGGACTGTGCGTGGTCTGGTTTCCGAGGCAATTGCCGCTGTCACGTCCAACGGCCAGGATGTGATGCCCGTGGCAGAGAAGCTCAACGAGGATGCGAACGCCGCCAACAGTGGCTAATCAGAACAGGCGTTAAAGAATTTCGCATTCGCAAGGGCGCAGCGCAGGCTGCGCCCTCTTCACGATGCATCAGGCTTATCACCCGACGGTTCTTCAGCAGGGGCCATATCCAGCGGCGGCGCTTCAACCCGACTTAATGCATCGTCCAGTTCCAGAGCCAACATGTCAAAGGCTGGCTCAGAGATAATGCCGTGTGAACGCAGTTCGTACAACGTACTGCGCCGCGCGCGCAAGATTTCCAGGCGCGCAGTGTCAAGTTCTTCTGAAGCCAGTTTGGGATCTTCGCGCAGCAGGCTGCGGAGGTCTTCCGCCAGATCGGCAACCTGTTCCTGCATTTCCGGTTTTATCTTGTCCCAGGTAACGGCAGAAATCAGGCCATGGCGGTGCATTTGTTGCAGGTGTGACTCGGCTGCCTGCATCGTCGCCAGTCGGGCATGACGCCGTTCATATTCGATCTCGTTCTGTGAGTTGCTCTTAACAAGTCCGAGTTTGTGCAAGAGGAAGTTGATCGTGGTACCTTGAACGAACAGCGTGAAGAGAACGACGCCAAATGTCAGCGCCAGCAGCAATCGCCGGTCGGCTCCCAGACTGAACGGTAGGCTCAGCGCCAATGCCAGACCGATTGCGCCGCGCAATCCCCCCCAGACCATGACATGCTGATAGCCGAGCGAGATCGGCTCCGTAAACCGATTGATGATTCCGCCGAGCACATAGATGACAATGATGCGCGCCAGCAGCACTGCCACAATGGCCCAGACAATCGGCTGCCAGGCATCTGTCAACGCAGACACGTTGATGTCGAGGCCGATAATCAGAAAGATCAAGGAGTTGGCAAGGAAGGCTACGAATTCCCAGAAATTGTTCAAAACAATGCGGGTCGTGGGACTCATCCCGCGCAAGCCGAGATTGCCGTTGAGCAATCCGGCGGCGACCACGGCCAACACCCCGCTGAAGTGCAGGCTTTCCGCCGCGAGAAACGATCCAAAGGCCAACACCACCGTCAGCGTGATTTCGATCAGATGATCATCGACATGACTGATGATCCAGGCGACCCCGGTTCCCAGTGCAATTCCAACGGCCAGCCCACCGACCGAAACACGAACAAAATCCAGGATGCCGTCAGTGAGGCTGAATTGTCCGGAGACCGCGTAGCCGACCATCAGGCTGAAAACCACGATAGCAGCACCGTCATTGAAAAGACTTTCACCTTCGACGATGACGCTGAGCCGTTTCGGGACGCCGAGGGTTCGAAACAAGGAGATGATCGCCACCGGATCAGTCGCCGAGATGAGCGCGCCGAAGACAAGCCCTATGGGCAGGGCCAAACCTGTTGTGTAACTGACAATGCTGCCAACAATCAGGGTTGTGATGACGACGCCTGGAATGGCGAGCGTAAGGATCCCCGGCAAGTTGCGCCGGAGTACAGCCAGATCAAGATGGAGGGCGGCCTCAAAGATCAGCGGCGGCACGAACAGCATCAAGATCAGCTCTGGCGTCAGACCTACATCTATCGGTTGTACGAAGCTGAGCAACAGGCCAACTACAACCAGCGCGACCGTGTAGGGAATGCGTAATCGCTGGACGACGATGGCAACCACCGCCACGATCAACAGCAGTTCGGTAATGGTGGCCTCTATCTGAAAGATCTCCATGTATTCTCGTTCTCCGCGCCCGATGGACGTTCAGATTGTAACAACAGAGACGAAACTCATAATTAGGGTTGCAGGATATTTGAGGCAAAATCCGTATCTATAATCGGTCGCATAGGGAGTCTATTCAAAAATCAAGAGACGAGCTATTCATGAGTGGAACGTGGAGTCATTGCTATACTGAATCTATTGTCGATTGAGCAAACGGGCGCAGATGACAGAATGAGCGACAAGACTTCCCTGGATTTCACGACTATCAGCCAACGCCTGAAAGCGCTGGCTTTACCCGACGTCGATTATGTCGTTGGCATCGCAACCGGCGGCATCGTCCCGGCAGCCATGGTGGCGCACCAGCTTGGCAAGCCCCTGGCGCTGATGCGCGTGCAGCATCGTGCTGATGATAATACGCCGATCTATGAACCACCGCTGCTCACAACTTTCCCCAGTTTGCCGGATGAGGCATTGCACATTCTGTTGGTAGACGACGTGTGCGTGAGCGGTAAGACAATCGAGGCTGCAAAGCAGGCTTTGGGCGACAAACGCGTTACAACCCTAGTCATGAAGGGGAGAGGTGATTACGTGCTTTTCCCTGAAGTCGCCGCCTGCGTCAATTGGCCGTGGAAGCTGGCTCTCTGACACGTTAATTCTTTTCCACCAATACGTGAAATAAATCACATATTGCATATGACACTTGTCGTTCCGCCAGAACAGTGTCCCGATGGATACTGGTATGTATTCGGATATGCGAATAGGTGGAGTATGCGTCGTGAATATCCCAACCCTGGATGAGTTGAGTTTGCTGCATCAGCAAATTTGCACCGCCGTTGGCGATCCCAAGCGGATTCAGATTCTGTATGCGCTTCACGAGCAACCCATGAACGTTTCGGCGCTCGCAGACATGCTAGGTATGCCACAGCCGACTGTGTCACGCCATCTGGGGATTCTGCGCGAGCGATCCCTGGTTATCAACGAACGGGAGGGGGCAGCAGTCATCTATCGAATACGAGATACGCGGATTATTGACGTACTTGACACGATGCGCCAGGTGCTGCGTGGAGTTTTGGAAGCGCGAGCGAGCAAATTGACCTGACGCTGTAATGGGATCCGTTCGCGGTGTTGGAGGATTTATGCGATCTTTTCGCTATATCTGGGTTCTGGGGTTAGTTGGCACACTTTTACTGGTTGCCGGTGTCATCATTTTGGCACTGACGCCAAACAACGCTGCCACAGCTTCAGCGTGGGATTCTCTGCCTACGCACCCGGTGCATACTGATCATACTGAGCTGATGCCGGGGCCTTATGAGGACGGCCCGGCTGTGACCAGGGCATGTTTGGCCTGTCACGAGGATGCAGCGCACGAAGTCGCGCAGACCGTGCATTGGACGTGGCAAAGCCCACCGGTCGAAGTCGCCTGGAGCGAAGAACCGGTGTCCATCGGCAAAGCCAATACGCTGAATAACTTCTGTATCGGCGTGCAATCCAACTGGCAGGGCTGCACGCGTTGTCATGCTGGTTACGGCTGGAACAACGCTGATTTCGACTTCAGCAATACGGATAACGTCGATTGTCTCGTCTGCCACGATCAATCTGGGGGCTATGTCAAGGCTGGCGCAGGTCTCCCGGCTGAAGGTGTCGATCTGGCAGCGGCTGCTCAGAGCGTTGGCGTCCCTACCCGCGTGAACTGTGGTAGCTGCCACTTCAACGGCGGCGGCGGTAATGGCGTCAAGCATGGCGATCTCGACGAGAGTCTGTACTTCCCGTCGGAAAATCTCGACGTACACATGGGACGCGCTGATTTCCTATGCACCGACTGCCATCGGACAGAGAATCACAGCGTTGCAGGGCGTTCCATCTCGGTCAGCGTCGATAACGCCAACCAAGTTTACTGCACGGACTGTCACGAACCGGCGACGCTGCACGAAGATGAGCGCATCACGGCGCACCTCGACAGTGTTGCCTGCCAGACGTGCCACATCCCGACAGCCGCTCGACGTGACCCAACCAAGATGGAATGGGATTGGTCACAAGCAGGCGATCCGAATCGTGAGGAAGACCCGCACGAGTATCTACGCATCAAAGGCAGCTTCGTCTACGAAGAGAACTTCACGCCTGAATATGCCTGGTACAACGGTACGGGCCAGCACTACCTGATGGGAGACGAGATCGATCCTGATGGCGTGACGTCGCTCGCGCACCCTCTGGGCAGCATGGACGATCCCGGTTCGCTGATCTTCCCGTTCAAGATTCACCTGGCAAATCAGCCCTACGATACCGTCTACAACATTCTCTTGCAGCCGCAGACCGTGGGCGAAACAGGCTACTGGACAACCTTCGATTGGGACAGCGCACTGCGCAATGGTTCGCTGGCTGCAGGGCTTCCCTACAGCGGCAATTACGGGTTCGCAGAAACGTCCATGTACTGGCCGATCACGCACATGGTACAGCCGGCTGACTATGCACTCCAATGCACCGATTGTCACAGCGATAACGGGAGAATGGACTGGCAGGCACTTGGCTACTACGGCGATCCCATGGAATGGGGCGGGCGAAGGCGCTAAGTGGAGGACAACACATGTTTGCACATCATCGTAGGATAACCTCGCTCTATATTCTCGGTACCTTTGGCGTCGTGTTTCTGGTGGCCGGCCTCCTGCTGCTCACGAGCAGCCCGGCCACGGCGCAGGAAGAACAAGATCCCAGCTTTCACCCCGCCTTCATACTGCGGGATGCTGAGGGCGTTAACGTGCTCGAATCAGGTGCGCCGGCATCAACAATACGCACCTGCGGCGAGTGTCACGACACCGCTTTCATCGCCAGCCACAGCAGTCACGCCGATGCCGGATTCAGTGCCGCCGTCGCAGCGGGCGATGTTGCCGGAGGACGCACCTGGGAGACAAGCGACGGCCTGTATGGCGGTTGGAATCCGATCACGTACAGCGTCGCATCGCCAGATGACTGGATCCAATCATACGGTGCGCGGCATGTCGGCGGCGGCCCGGTCGCCGACCAGGTGGAAATGAACTGCTTTCTCTGTCACACGGCAGCGCCTAATAATCAAGCACGCATCGGCGCGCTGGCCGACGCTGATTACGCCTGGGCCAGCAGCGCGACGCTCATAGGGACGGGCATCGTCGAGCAGTCAGGACAAACCTGGCGCTGGCTGCCGGAAGCCTTCAATGAAGATGGCAGTGTCCGCGAAGATCTGATTCTGGTGCAAGATCCGTCCGACCAGAACTGCGGGCAATGTCACGGATTGGTGCACAGTGATGCACAGACGCCGCTGGCGGCAGCGGTTGGTGACGAAACTCAGTGGAATACGCTGACCACCGGACAGATTTTCTCGCCGCAGCGCATGAGCAACAGCGGCTTGAATCTGGCGGACAAGACGACACTCGCCCGTTCATTCGACGTTCATGCCGAGCGCGTGGTCAACTGCGTTGACTGCCACTACGCGCTGAACAATCCTGTCTTCGAGACCGAAGCGCCAATTACGCGGCCCGAGCATCTGAACTTCGATCCGCGCCGGATGGACTTTGGCGACTATCTCTATCGTCCGCTGCACGAGTTCGCCAACACCGATGCAGAGACGACCACCAATTTTGGCAGCTCCGAACGGACGTGCGTGAATTGCCATGATGCGGGATCGACGCATACCTGGCTGCCCTACACGGAACGCCACATCAATGCGCTGGCCTGCGAGACGTGTCATGTGCCGGAACTGTATGGCCCTGCCGTGGAGTCGGTTGACTGGACCGCCCTGCTCCCAGATGGGCAGCCGGTAGTCACGTATCGCGGCGTGGTGCAGGACAACGGTAACACCCTGTTGACTGGGTTTACACCGGTGCTGCTGCCTGCGGGGATGGAAGACGACAACAAGCTCACACCCTACAATCTGGTGAGCGCATGGTACTGGGTCTACGGCGAGCCGGGGCGCCCCGTTACGATCGACGATCTGCGTGAGGTCTGGCTCGACGGCTCGACCTATGCACCTGAAATCGTCACCGCCTTTGATGCAAACGGCGATGGCGCGCTGGACACGTCTGAACTGGCGCTCGACAGCGATACCAAGGTGACATTGATTGCTGAGCGTCTGGCGGCGAGTGGGCTGGAGAATCCGCGCATCACTGGCGAAGTCCAGCCGTATGCCATCCACCACGACGTGACCCAGGGCGAGTGGGCAACACGCGAATGTCACACGTGCCATGGTGAGGATTCGCGTGTGAACGCGCCGATCGTGCTGAGCAGTTATGTGCCCGGCGGCGCAGAACCGACGGTTATCGGGAGCGACGGCGTCATGAGCGGCACCTTTGCCCGCCGTGATGACGGATCGCTTTACTATCAACCGATGAGCAGTGCCCCACCAGTCAATCTCTACGTCCTCGGACACGATGCCGTGGGCTGGATCGATCTGCTTGGGATGCTGCTGTTCCTGGGTGTCTTTGCTGGTGTGATCATTCACGGCGGGCTGCGCTATCTGGCGGCGCGCCGCGCAGTAGTACATCAGCCAGCAGCCGTGCGCCAGGTCTACATGTACAGCATCTATGAGCGCCAATGGCATTGGCTGCAGACGGTCGCGATCTTCGGGCTGCTCTTCACCGGCCTGGTGATCCACCGCCCGAACCAGTTCAGCATGTTCGATTTCCGCGGCGTCGTCCTGATCCACAACGCGCTGGCGCTGCTGCTGGTTATCAATGCTGCCCTATCGCTGTTCTATCATCTGGTGAGCGGCGAGATCCGCCAGTATTTGCCGCGCCCGTATGGCTTCTTCGACCAGATGATCGTCCAGGCCAAGTACTACCTGGGCGGCATCTTCCGCAGCGAAGCCCATCCGTTTGATAAGACGCCGGAACGCAAGCTGAATCCGCTGCAGCAGTTGACGTATTTCGGTATTCTGAATGTGCTGCTGCCACTGCAAGTGATCACAGGCGCACTTCTGTGGGGCGCGCAGCGTCTGCCCGGCCTGACCGAGCAATTGGGCGGGCTGCCTTTCCTTGCGCCGTTCCATACGTTGATTGCCTGGCTGTTTGCATCGTTCATCGTCATGCACGTCTACCTGACGACAACCGGCCACACACCCATGGCGAACATCAAAGCGATGATGCTCGGCTGGGATCAAGTCGAAGAACATGTAGGTTCAGAGCCATCTATCGGAGAGGAGGGTATGGCGACATGACCACGTTCAATCGCACGATGCCACAGAACCGGGCGGAAGCAGGAACTGCTGCCCGGCGGATCGAGAAACCATATGTGAATCCCTATTTTGCAGGCGCGCTGCTGGGGGTAGTGCTGTTTCTCGCCTTCTTTATCACCGGTAACGGGTTGGGCGCATCCGGTGGGATGAACCGCCTGCTCGTCTACTTTGAAGATCTGGTCGCGCCGGGCCACATCGACCGGGTGCATTATCTGATCGACATGGCGGGTGGCGACAAGAACCCGCTCGATAGTTGGGTGGTCTTCATGACCATCGGCACCGTCGCCGGTGGATTTGTCTCCGGCTGGCGCAACGGACGGCTTAAGTTAGAGGTCAACAAAGGGCCGCGCATCTCGAATCGCACTCGCCTGATCTTCGCCTTCGCCGGCGGCACGCTCATGGGCTATGGCGCACGGTTGGCCCGTGGCTGCACATCCGGGCAGGCGCTTTCCGGCGGCGCTGTGCTGTCGGTAGGCAGTTGGGCATTCATGCTGGCCGTCTTTGGCGGTGGCTATTTGCTGGCGTATTTTGTGCGCCGGCTGTGGAACTGAGGAGGCAAAATCGTGGCACCATTTCCACTTCCACTTCAGAGCCTTCTCGGCCAATGGGGCGCTTATGTCGTCTACATGATTATCGGCTTTGCCTTCGGCTACGTGCTTGAGATCGCGGGCTTTGGCAAATCGACCAAACTGGCAGCGCAGTTCTATTTCAAAGAGATGACCGTGCTCAAGGTGATGTTCGGGGCCATCATCGGCGCGATGGTGCTCATCTTCCTGACTTCGGCACTCGGACTGCTCGACTACAATCTGATCTGGGTCAATCCCACCTACCTGTGGCCGGGCATCCTCGGCGGGTTGATCATGGGGTTCGGCTTCATCCTGGGCGGCTTTTGCCCAGGCACCTCGCTCGTTTCGGCAGCGACGCTGAAACTTGACGGCATCGTCTTTGCGCTTGGTGTGTTCTTCGGCATTTTCCTGTTCGGCGAGACGGTCGGCTTGTACGAGGACTTCTGGTACTCGTCATACATGGGGCGTTTCACCCTGCCGGAGTTGTTCAATGCCGACACCGGCGTTGTCGTTCTCGCATTGGTGCTCATCGCGCTGCTGGCCTTCTTCGGCGCAGAACTTGCCGAGAAATACATCGGCAAGATGGACACCTCCAAGGAACCGAGATACCGCTTTGCACTTGCGGGTGTGGCAGTTCTGATAGCGATAGCCGGGCTGCTGATCGGCCAGCCGACCAACGCGGACAAGTGGGCGAGCATTGCGCCGCAAGAAGACGCCAAACTGACCGAACGAGCCGTACAGATCCATCCGGCGGAACTGCTGCAAACGATGTCCGACCGGCGTTTGGTCGCCTATATGATTGACGTGCGCGACGAATCGGATTTCAACGAGTTCCATCTGATCGATGCGCATCACATACCGCTCGATCGACTCTTGGATAATGTGGCGGAAATGCATTTCCAACCGGCAAATACTGTCTTCGTGGTCATGAGCAATGACGAGACTCAAGCCACCGAAGCCTGGCGCATGTTGAGAGCCGAGAGTGTGCCTAACGTCTATATCCTGGAGGGAGGTATCAACAACTGGATTGCGACCTATGCGGATGCCACCTTCAAGGCGGATAACCAGCGGGCGGTGCATGTGGACGATCAACTTGGCTACACTTTTGCCGTGGCACTCGGATCACGAGATCCCGCAGCGAACCCGAATCCGGACATGTTCCCAATCGAGTTCACACCGAGGATTCAACTCGAACTGAAACGAGGTCCCACCAGCGGCGGCTGCGGCTGAGCCATCTCTTAGCAACGAAAACGTGTTTCCTCCTCCTTTGGGCCGGCGTTGACAGGTGTCAGCGCCGGTCTCTTTGCGTATATAATCCCCATCGAAAAAAAGCATCTTTCTTCGTTTCCGAACAATCCCTGCATTTGAAAATGTTAAAACCAGCGCGTATAGCTTACGTCTGGCTGAGAAGCGGAGAATGCCTCTGATGACGCCTGATATGTGGATTACCCTGCTCATTCTCGTCGTCGCCCTGATCTTGTTCGTCACGGAAATTGTTCGTCTCGACGTGGTCGCGCTGGGCGTAATGATCGCTTTGATGGTGACGGGCATTCTGACCATCGAAGAGGGATTGGCAGGCTTCTCCAACAAAGCCGTGATCAGCATCGCGGCGTTGTTCATCGTGGGTGGTGCCATCTTCCAGACCGGGCTGGCCGGAGCGATTGCAGCGCGCATCCTCAAAATCGCTGGCGGCAATCAGACGCGGTTGTTGGCGGTGCTGATGGCGTCTACAGCAGTGATGTCCGCATTTATCAGTTCGACCGGCGTGGTTGCCCTGATGCTGCCAGCAGTGGTCAGCCTGAGCCGCCGCATGGGGGTGCCGATTTCGCGGCTGCTCATCCCGATGGCCTTCAGCGCGCTCATGGGCGGCGCGCTAACACTCATCGGCACGCCGCCAAATCTGCTGGTATCCGAGGCATTGAGCGCCGCCGGATACGCGCCATTCGATTTCTTCAGCTTCGCGCCGATTGGCCTGCTGCTGCTGGCCGTGAGCATGATCTACATGGTCGGTATTGGCCGGTACTGGCTGCCGGAGCGCAAAGCTGAAACAACGACACAGTCCGTCATCACGCCTGGCGAACTCTTCACACTCTATGAATTACCGGGTAGTTTATTCCGTTTGCGCGTACAGGACGACTCGCCACTGGTCGGTTGCAGCCTGGGTGACAGCGGGCTGCGCCAGGCCTATGATCTGAACGTGGTGTCGATCATTAACGGCGCGTCTGACGAGCCTTCATGGCTGACGACCTGGCCGAGGAGCGGCGCGGTCACGCGGCAAACGCCACGCGCAGATACTCGCCTGCAAACGAACGACGTCGTGCTCGTTCAAGGGCGCGCGGAGGATGTTGGCCGAGCATCCGGCGCGCTGAAGCTGGCGATCGTGGCCGCGGAGCCGGTCGCAGAGGGTGACATCATCACCAACGAAGTCGGGATTGCCGAAGTGCTGCTCCGCCCGC
Source organism: Anaerolineae bacterium (assembly GCA_023382675.1). GTDB lineage: Bacteria > Chloroflexota > Anaerolineae > Aggregatilineales > Phototrophicaceae > Flexifilum. The sequence goes on along the minus strand of JAHDWN010000021.1, from coordinate 35,805 downwards.
GGTCGCCACTGATCGGCAAGACACTCAGCGAGATCCAGTTCGGGACAGTCTATCGCCTGACGGTAATGGAGATCCGGCGTCCCGGCACAGATGCAGTGCTGAACGTGAAGGATACGCCGTTAAAGTTTGGTGATGTGCTGCTGGTGCAGGGCGAATGGAAGCATATCTTCAACTTGAAGCAACTGCGCCAGGATTTCATCGTCATGGGCGAACCGGAAGCATTGGAGTTCGGCGCGTTTACGCAGCCGCGCAAAGCGCCCATCGCCCTGCTACTTATGACCGGCATGGTGCTGCTGGTCGCGCTCAACGTGCTCGATCTCGCGCCCGCCAGCCTGATCGCAGCGCTTGGGCTGGTGGTCACCGGCTGCTTGAAAATCGACGATGCCTATGAAACCATCGATCTCAGAAGCCTGGTATTGATGGCCGGGATGCTGCCAATGGGCGTGGCGCTGGAAAAAGTCGGGCTGGTCGAGCTATTCGCCGGCGGCTTCGTCAATACGCTGGGGCAGCTCGGCCTGGTGCCGGTGCTGGCCGGACTATTCGTGCTCACAGTCGTTCTGACGCAGGTGCTGTCGAATACGGCGACGACCGTACTAATTGCCCCGCTGGCATTGGTCACTGCACAGCGGTTGGGCGCTCAACCGCAGGCATTCTTGATGGCCGTTGCCGTCGCGTCGTCCATGGCGTTTGCCACTCCATTGGCGTCACCCGTGAATACGCTCGTGATCGGAGCGGGCAACTACAAGTTCAATGATTACGTGCGTGTCGGCGTGCCATTGATTGTGTTGGGATTGGTCGTGTCGCTGTTGGCGCTGCCCTGGCTGTTCCCGCTGGCGTGAGGACGTTGTGATTGATCATGCGCTCTGTGGCGTGTGCGCGGTACAATTAGCGCATATTGCGATGATTACAAGGAGCAGTCCCCGATGTTGCGTAACCGTAAATGGCTGATTTATACGAGCGCGCTGGCGATCTTTCTGCTGAACAGCGTCGCGCTGGCGCAGGAAGCCGCGGCGGAAGCTGCTGCTGAAGCGCCAGCGGGCGTCGATCTGGGTGTGCTGCTGATCGGCGTCCTCGCTGTCGTCGGCGTCGGCATCATCCTGATCGGCCAATCACGCCGGGACGACAACTCGTAGAAGCGACCGGGGATGCCTGTGGCTGCCCGGTGGTCGATCTATATCAGGCGCGGGCAGCGACCTTTTGCAGTTCAGTCCACAGATTATCTTCGATTTCGATCACCCCGGCCTGCTGCACGGCTTCCAGCAAATGATCGCCGCGCTCGCCAGGGATGAGGATTTCCTCGACGCCGGGCAGTGGTTTCGCTGCCTTGACCCGTTCGGTTAGCTGCGCCACGTTGCGCAGAAAAGTCTCGCGGTCGATCAAGAGTTCGGGATTGATCGCCATGACGAGATTGCCCCAATCGTGCTGATAATCGCCCAGGCCTGCGAATGCCGAGCCGACCAGCGGCCCGGTCAGCACCTCGACGATCAGGGACAGGGCAGCGCCCTTGTATCCGCCGAACGAGCGGATCGCACCGGCCAGCGCCGCCGCCGGATCGGTGGTCAGTTGGCCTTCAGAGTCGTAGGCGACGCCTTCCGGCAGCGTTTTGCCGGCCATTTTCGCTTCCAGAATGCCAAACCAGGCCATGGCAGACGTGGCCATGTCGAAGACAACCGGCTTGGCAGCGCTTGGGATGCCGATTGCCAGCGGATTCGTGCCGAAAAGCGGCTCATAGGACCCGTACATGGCGACGGCAGGCCGCGACCCGGCAAAGATCAACCCGATAAAGCCCTCGTGTGCGATGCGGCTGGCGTAATAACCGATAGCGCCGGTCGAGCTGCATGTGTTGCGCGTCCCCACCATGCCGATGTCGTGTGCGCGGACTTTCTCCAGCGCCATATCTGTGGCGCGTGTAAGCACGACCATGCCCTGATTCTGTGCCCCATCCAGACGGGCGGACAGTTTAGTTTCGTGCTCGACGCGGACTTGCCCGGCGTCGGCGCTCTTGGGCATTCCCGCCCCGGTCAGCTTAATAATGCCCTGGTTGTTGCCGCGCAGTTGGGCATACATGAGCACGTCGAGAATGATGTCGGCCTCGGCAGCGTCGTATCCGGAATTCAGGATTGCTTTCAGGGTTGTCTGCTCGAGTTGCTCGATAGGTACACGCATCGCGGTCGCTTTCGTTTGGGTGCTCGCTCGTTTTTACGAGTGTAGCAACAAATCACGGCATTATGCAGCATTGGCACTAATGGCCATATCGAGTCACCAGCCCTCGCTGAGAAAATCCCGCGTCTCCTGGATTGCTACCTGCCAGAGTGCAAGTAACTCTTCGTCCGGTCGCTGGTAGAAGCCGCCGAAATTGCCGTCACCCAGGTATTCACGCGCCGCAACCGGCGGCAATTTACGGAGATGCGTATCGTCGATCCTGGGCTTCTGCTCCGCTGGCATGGCGACATCAGGCAGACGTGTCCAGGGGAAGTTCTCCATCCACGAGGCGTGGGATGCCACCGAATCGATCTCGGTCACTTTGGCCCAGGTACGCGACGCAATCCACCAGTTATAGAACTTGACCGCTGTGCCTGGATGATCGGCCATCCATTCGACGGTATACGGCTGTGCGGGCGCGTTGCCACCATGCCCGTTAACGATAGCAATGCGGCGAAAGCCATACGCTGACAGACCATTAAGAATATCGCCGATCACGCGCAGATAGGTCTCAATGCGCAGGCTGATGCTGCCCGGAAACGCCTTGAACGTAGGCGTAATGCCGTAGCTGAAGACCGGAAAGACGGGGATGCCCAACGGCGCGGCAGCTTCGACAGCGATGTGTTCCGCCAGAATGCTGTCTGTCGCCAGGCTCAGATAGGCGTGCTGTTCGGTACAGCCCAACGGCAGCACGCAGCGGTCGTCGTGTTTGAGATAATCCTCAAGCTGCATCCAGTTGAGATCGCTGATTCGCATGAGCATGGTCTCCTAGATTGAACGCATCATGCCGCCGTCGACACGCAGTGACGCGCCCGTGATATAGGCCGCCGCAGGTGAAAGCAAGAATGCTGCCGCAGCGCCAAATTCCTCGATGGTTCCAAAGCGGTTGAGCGGGATCGTAGCAAGGCTTTCCGCCCGGATGTCCGCAGCGGTCTTTCCGGCGCGCGCGGCGCGTGCCGCATCCACCTGGATCAAACGATCGGTCTCGACGCGACCAGGGATCAGGTTGTTGACGCGGATCGACTGCGGCGCGAGTTCATCGGCCAGCATTTTGACCAGCCCGGCAATGCCGGAGCGCATGACCGTCGACAGGCCGAGAAGCTCGATAGGCTCCTTCACGGAGGACGAGGTAATCGTCAAAATCGCGCCGCCGTGGTGCATGCGCGGCACGACAGCCCGGATCATGCGTACGGCGCTCATAAGAGTCAGTTCGAAGGCCGACTGCCACTGCGCGTCGTCGAAGCTGAGCAGCAATCCGGCAGGAGGCCCCCCGGCGTTGACCAGGAGTGCATCAACCACGCCCCAACGCGCGACGGTGCGCTCGACCCAGACTTGAATGTCGTGCGGCACGGTCACGTCGCACGCGTTCGCCAGTGCTTCGACGTTGTATTCATCGGTCAGACGCTCAGTGGCAGCCTGGATCTCGCTCCCGGTGCGGCTGCACAGCGAGAGGTGCGCGCCTTCCGCCGCCAGTGCGTGGGCAACGCCAAAGCCCAGGCCTTTGCTCGAAGCCGCGATCATCGCCACCTTGCCGCGCAATCCCAGATCCATTTGCCGTATACTCCTCGCCGGATATTGAGAGCGAACTACCCTGCCAACACCATCAGTCGCAAACGGATTTAACGGCGATAATCTTACCGCGTGAAAGAGCGTGCAGGTACAAATCTGGCTCAGTGCAGATCCTCCACCAGCTTTGAATTTGCCGTAAGAGTTTACTTGGACAGGTTGTCCAAATCTGAAGATAGAGGGAGTATCTTTTTATCATTAAGGGTGTTTCACTTTCCTCACGATCTATCTATTTGACCGTGGTCGTATTGTGCGTATAATGAAAATTAGAGATAGCTCGAAAGGGTGCGATAGTGGGCGATAAAAAAGCACGCAACGGGTTTGACGAACTGGCATCGCGTATGCGGGGGTTGCTTGAGGAACTTGATCGACTTATCAATCCGCAGCCCGCGAAGCCCGTCCGCGTACCTGTGCCGGTGCCTGTTCGCCCAGAGCGACGTCCCCACGACACTCACCGTTAATCGGGGATCTGGCTCGAAATAACGAGTCTTTGATTGCGAACAGAGACACAAGCGACGCAGTTGGTTGACGCTGCGGCTTGTGTCTTTTTGTTTTGGTATACTTCATCCCGTTTTGCATGAAACTTCCTGAAAGCGTGCCGGAAACGAAATGGCAGACAAGTACACACCTCAAACGATAGAAACCAAATGGCAGCGCCGCTGGGACGATGACAAGCTATATCGCTCCACGGTCGATTGGAACAAGCCGAAGCATTATGCGCTGACGATGCTGCCCTACCCCAGCGGCGATCTGCACATCGGGCACTGGTTCGCGATGACGCCCTCGGATGCGCGCGCGCGTTACATGCGCATGAAGGGCTACAACGTCATGTTCCCGATGGGATTCGACGCTTTCGGCCTGCCCGCAGAAAACGCCGCCGTGCAGCGCAACATCCACCCGAAGACGTGGACCTACGCCAACATGGAGCGGATGCGCAAGCAACTGCGCAGTATGGGGGCGATGTTCGATTGGGAACGCGAAGCGGTGAGCTGCGATCCGTCTTACTACAAATGGACGGAGTGGTTCTTCAAGATCTTCTACGACAACGATCTGGCCTATCGCGGCGAGGCGCTGGTCAACTGGTCGCCAACGCTGCAAACAGTGCTGGCGAACGAGCAGGTGATCGACGGCAAGGATGAGCGCACCGGGCAACCGGTCGTCCAGAAGCTGATGACGCAGTGGTTCTTCCGCTATCGCCGTTATGCCGACGAGCTGTTGGATTTCAGCAAGATGGATTGGCCGGAGCCGGTCAAGATCATGCAGGAGAACTGGATCGGTCGCAGCGAGGGTGCGCGCATCATCTTCAAGACCGAGGCTGGCGATCCGATTGAGGTGTTCACGACGCGCCCGGACACGGTCTGGGGGGCGACGTTCATGGTGCTCGCGCCGGAGCATCCCCTGGTCGCCAAGATCACAACCAACGCTCAGCGCAAGGACATCAATGCTTACGTCGAACGTGTTGCCCGCGAAACTGAATTGGAGCGCACGGCAGAAGACCGTGAAAAGACCGGCATCTTCACCGGCGGCTATGCCATCAACCCGGTCAACCAGGCACGTATCCCGATCTGGATCGCTGACTACGTGCTGATCAGCTACGGCACCGGCGCGATCATGGCGGTGCCATCCGGCGATCAGCGCGACTTCGAGTTTGCGCGCAAGTTTGGGCTGGAGATCGTGCCCGTCGTTCAGCCGGATGATCAGCCAGCGTTGGACGGCGAGACGATGGAAGCGGCCTGGGATGGCGCGGGCGTGATGATCAACAGCGGGCCACTGAACGGCATCCGCGCTAACGGCGAGAAAGGGCGCAAGAATCCCTCGATTGCCGCAGCCATCGATCACCTGGAAGCCCTGAGCGCGGGCAAAGAGGCCGTCAACTACCGCCTGCGTGACTGGCTGATCAGCCGCCAACGCTACTGGGGCAGCCCGATCCCGATCATTCACTGCGCGGATGGCACGCTGGAAGCCGTGCCCGACTCGCAGCTGCCGGTGGTGCTGCCAGATGATGTCGAATTCATGCCGACGGGCCGCAGTCCGCTGACCTATTATGAGCCATTCCTGAACACAGTTGACAGCGAAGGCAGGCCCGCCAAGCGCGAAACGGATACGATGGACACGTTTATGTGCTCCTCGTGGTATCACCTGCGCTATCTGAGTCCTAAATATGATCGAGCGCCGTTCGATCCGGAAGAAGCGGCCTACTGGCTGCCCGTGGATACCTATACCGGCGGCGCGGAACACGCCACCATGCACCTGCTGTACACGCGCTGGTTCAACAAGGCGATCCGCGATCTGGAGGTGTTCGATAACGCCCGCGAGATTGCGGCAGGACATGGTCGCGCTGTGGATGGCCTGTTTGACGAACCCATGCTGCAAATGCGCAATCAGGGGCAGATCCTGGGCGAAGAGCGTGACGGCGACGTGGTCGTGGCAAGCGGACGCGTCGACGGCAATAAGCTGTTTGCCGATTACGTCGAGGTGATCGAGCGCGATCAGGCCGAGACAATCCGTGGGCAGAAGCCGGATGCCGTTGTCGGCCAGATCAAGAAACGAACTGAGAATCTGCTGCAAATCGATGATGGTGGTGATAACCTGCGGACGGTCGAAGTCGTGGCAGGCGCGACGGTGGTCATCCCGTCAATTCCTGGCGAGAACAATGTCAATCAGCTGCGCCAGCACCTGGACGTGCAGCGCATGTCCAAGAGCAAGGGCAACGTCGTCAATCCGGACGAGCTGGTTGCCCAATATGGCGCGGATACCGTGCGCGCTTACCTGATGTTTGGCTTCGATTGGAGCAAAGGCGGCCCCTGGAACAGCCAGCAGATTTCGGGCGTGGTGCGCTGGATCAATGACATCTGGGAGATTTGCACGGCTGAACCGCCGCAGGGCGCAGGCGATCCTGATACGGAGCGCATGATTGAGCGGCGCATGCATCAGACTATCGCCAAGGTGGGCGAAGGCCTGGAGTCGTTCAGCTTCAACACGACGATTGCGGCGCTGATGGCATTCCGCAACGATCTGAAAGCTGCAATCCGCGATGACAAACTGAGCGAAGCGGCCTGGCGTGACGCTCTGAAACAGATGCTGCTGTTGATGGCTCCGATTGCCCCGCACATCACCGAGGAGCTGTGGGAGCACCTGGGCTTCCCGTACAGCATCCACCAGCAAAGCTGGCCGGTTTACGATGCTGAGAAGGCAAAGAGCGAAACGACGACGCTGGTCATCATGAAGAATGGCAAACCGGTCGGGCACATCGAAGTACCGGTGGACATCGAAGCCGAGGCCGCGCAGCAAGCTGCCCTGGCAAGCGACGCCGCAAAACGCTTCCTGAATGGCGGCAAGGCCAAGAAGGTCGTGTTCGTGCCTGGCCGCAACGGCATGGAGCCAAAGGTCAACATCGTCGTCTAGACAAAAGCGAATCCGCGGGGTAGCGACACTGCCCCGCGGATTGTTTCGCCGTGTCTGACGCGCTGCGTCTGCATGATTTCCCCGAATCGTGCGTGCCTGCGCTAAAATCTGTCTCATCGTTTGTCCAAGAGATGGAGACACGCCCATGCCTTACGAAATGATTCTGACCGAAACACCGGCTCCCGGCGTTGGATTAGTTCGTCTCAACCGCCCGCAGGCGCTCAACGCGCTCAATGGCGAGATCACGCGCGAGATCTTCGACGCGCTGGAAACCTTCAACCGCGACAGCAGCATCGGCTGCATGGTGCTGACCGGTAGTGACAAGGCCTTTGCTGCCGGTGCAGACATCAAGCAGATGGCAGATCAGAGCGCCACGGACATGATGGCGGACGATTTCACCGATTGGTCGCGGCTGACGCGCATAAGCAAGCCGGTCATTGCCGCCGTGAGCGGTTGGGCACTCGGCGGCGGCTGCGAGATGGCGATGATGTGTGACATGATCATCGCTAGCGAAACGGCCAAGTTCGGCCAACCGGAGATCACCATCGGCATTATTCCGGGCGCGGGCGGCACGCAGCGTTTGACACGCGCCGTCGGTAAGGCCGTGGCGATGGAAGTCATGCTCGGCAACCGTCAGCTGACCGCGCAGGAAGCTCACACCGCCGGGTTGGTCAATCGCGTCTACCCAGTCGAAAGCTACCTGGACGAAGCGATCAAGCTGGCGCAGAAAATCGCCGAGATGCCTCAAGTCGCCGTTCGGCTGATCAAAGATGCCGTCAACAAGGCGGAAGACCTGGGATTGAGCGCCGGGCTGGAATACGAGAAACGCAACTTCTACATCTCGTTCAGCACCGAGGACAAGAGCGAGGGAATGCACGCGTTTGTCGAAAAGCGCAAGCCGACATGGAAACATCGCTAGTCGTCATTTATACCCATCGTCTGCGCGGCGATCTTGCGCTGCTGCCGCGCCTCTACACTTTCCTGCGCCGTCTGCGCGGAGATTACGCCGCCTATGGTCGCGTGCTGCTGCTCGACCTGGGTGCAAGCTGCGCCCCGGATGTGTTTCCGTGCGCACTCACCGGCGGGCGCTCGATTCTGATCGCACTCGACGCGATGGGCTATGACGCCGCCAACGTCGCCGGGCAGTTGAGCGCCGAAGATCGGGCACGGCTGGACGCCTCGCATCTGCAAATGGCGCTGGTGGATGCCGCCCATCCGTATCACAAAGATGGGGTTGTCGTGACCGTTGGCTTGAAACAGACAGTGTCTGCCAACGAGGTGCGCATCGACATTGATCCGACCAGCGAGAGTCACGTCGAGGGCGGTATCCTCCGGCTCGGCAGTGTGGAGCAAGGCCAGGTTGGATTAGTGCGGCTGAGGCTCGATCATGGGCGCGTTCGTTTGGAAGAGACGCATACATTGGAAATGCCCGCCGACGTGACGCCCGATCCGACGATTGCGGGAGCGGTCGAATTCATCCTGGGCGAGGCGCGCAATTTGCAGCGCAAGCAGGGCATGAACGCAACTTAAGGTGACGCCATGCGCAAAACAATAGGCACAATCGTCTCATTCATCATGATCCTGGCGATCTTCGGGCTGGGATTGTTCGGCGGATTTGTCATCGCCGATAGAGGGTTGTTGGGGTTGGTCGGCGTAGGCGAGCGCACGACCAATGCGACCGTAGTGCTCGAACGCATCCAGGCGCTCGCGGAGCTGACGACGATGCGCTACAACTTCAGCGGCATTGTCACCTCTGAGCGTCAGATGCCGCTGTTGCTTCAGGCTATTTACGGTGAGCGGCAAGTGCTGGTCGCCGTCGGCACAATTGAGGCAGGCGTGGATCTGAGCCAGATCAGCAGCGATGACATCCGCATCGACGGTAACACACTCACGGTCACACTACCCGCTGCCAGCCTGCAAAGCTGCGCCATCGACGAGAGCAAGACCTACGTGGCCGAACGCGATACCGGCATCTTCGCGCCGGAAGCACTGACGCTCGACCAGGATGCACGCCGTTTTGCTATCGCCCAGTTTCGCGATCAGGCGCTCGAATCAGGCTTGCTGCAGCAGGCAGAAGATGAGGCGCGCACGATCGTCAGCCAGATGATCCTGGCGACCAATCCAGGGGTTGAGCAAGTCATTGTCGCGTTCGAAGTGCCGGAGGTGGATGCCACATTCCCGGATAGCTGCCTGGAATGACCGCGTGCCGTCCCACAGGATCGGATTTGCATGATGAAAGGAGCATGAGATGCGGCTGGCCGTTATTTCTGATATTCATGGCAATTTGACTGCGCTGGAAGCTGTGCTCGCGGATCTTGAAGCGGCTGGTGGCGCGGATCAGCTGTGGGTGCTGGGCGATCACGCTGCCTTTGGCCCGCGACCGGCGGAGTGCGTCCGGCGCTTGCAGGGGCTAGTCGAAACCTGGGGCGAGAAGAACATCGGCTTCATCAGCGGCAACACCGACCGCTACGTCGTGACCGGCGCGCGCCCACGCAGCAAACCGGTCGACTCCGAAGAGAAGTTCGCCGGGCTCTTGAAGATCCGCACGCAGCAGGATGCCGATTTCGCCTGGTGTCTGGCGCAGCTCAGCTTCGCCGAGTACGACTGGCTGGCGAAACTGCGGCACAATCTCGATCTTGAAGTTCCGGGATACGGCTGGATCATCGGCTATCACGGCACGCCCGGCGATGACGAAGGCATGTTGACACCGGATACGCCGCTTGAGGAAGCCGACGATGCGCTGCTCGACCGCGAGGGGCAGATCGGCGTCGGCGGTCACATTCACCGGCAGATGGATCGGCAGCTCACACGCTGGCGCGCGATCAACGTGGGCAGCGTGGGACTATCCTTCGACATGCCCGGCAAGGCGCAGTATGGTCTGTTCACTTTCGAAGACGATAGCGTCACAGTCGATTTGCGCGCAATCCCCTTCGATGTCGAAGCGGTGATCGCCGACATGCAGCAGGTCGGCAATCCGGCTTATGAATGGATCGCTCGCCGGTTACAAACGGGTTGAATCTGCTGTGGGTAACTAAAACGGGGATAATTGTGGACCTAAGGGGATTCGAACCCCTGACCTCTTCAATGCCATTGAAGCGCTCTCCCAGCTGAGCTATAGGCCCGTTTGTGTTGTGTTCGTATGTTAGCCCGACGGGGAGTGTGTGTCAATCCCCGCCTCGGCTTATCGTGATAATCTGTGTGCCTTTCCTGATGCTCTAGGATGCAGGCACTGCCTCACAGCCCATGGTCGGTGACTCAGTGTCGACAAAATCGGCGTCGATGCCCTGCCCCTGCATTTCGATGACCTGGCGTTCAGGGAAAGCGGCGATCAGTTGATTACGTAATCCGGAATCGCCGACATTCTGGACACGATTGTAGGCACCGATGATGTCACTATCGAGATACGGACTGGTCACGGCCATGAACGTGCCCATTGAGCGCCAGCTTAAATCCGGGCCGGTGACGATGACGAGCAGCGGGCAGTCAGCCTGCCGGCGCTCCACCGCCCGGTCGATCCAGGCCTGGGTGACATTGTTGAAGCCATGCAGCGCGCCAATGCGCGGCAGGCTGTAAGTGGTAAACGTGAACAGGCACAGCGCGCCGACTGCCAGATAGACCGGCGCTCGCCCAAAACGTTTCGCAGCCCAGGCAAACGGTACTGCGCTGAGCAGAGCGAGCGGGATGAGCGCCTCGAAGTAATAGCGCGTGCTGTAGCGCTGCGACCCGACCCAGTAGGTCATGTGTCCGATCAGCACACACAGGCCGACACCGATCAGCACCCAGATCCAGCCGTGCTGCCGAACGTCACCGCGCAGCGCCGACCACCCCGCTGGAGCGAGCGCCCACGCCAGCGCACAGCCGATCCACAGCCAGGCAACCGACGGCTCCGCAAATGAGTTATATCCAGGATTGAGCGCAAGCCAGACCAGGCCAACACCCACGATCACCCACGCAACCAGAAATACCCATGAACGCCGCAGCGCAATCCATAAGCCGAAAGGCAGCAGCACCCAACTCAGGCCAAGATTGGGATAGCGATCCGAATTCTGCTGAAGGTGAGTAATCACGGCGTCGGTAAAGCTGCCACGCTGCCAGCCAAAGAGATCTGCGGCCAGCAGTGAGAGATCCCAACCCAGATGGTTGAAGCCCTTTGCCAGCGTATGCCCGCTGACGCCATAACCTTCGCCGAAGCCGATGCGGTCGTAGCCCCAGACCTGGGTGTACAGATTCACCGTTGGATCGCCCACAGCAACGGCGCTGAAGAGCGGAATGGTCGCGGCGATCAGCAAAGTGATCACGCTCATCACAACGAGCGGCCACAACATGGCGCGGGTTTGTCGGAAGCGCGGCTGCACTTCTGATCTGCGTATTTCCGCGGCGAGCAACGCCAGGAAACGTCCACCCTTCCAGACGATGAGCGGCAGACCGAGCGCGATACCGCTCATAGGCCGGTTGGCGATGATCATGCCCAGGGCGATGCCCGCCACAACGCCCCAGCGCACCGCGTGTTTAGAGCGCTCCATGCGCCAGGCGGCATACAGCAGCAGCACGCTGAAACACAGCGCGGATGTATGCCCCATCAAGGTGCCGCTCAGCAAGAGCGCGATAGGCGAAAAGGCAGTGAGCGCAGCCGCGATCAAGCCGGTATCCTGATTGAATATCGCGTTGCCCAGGCTGTACATAAGAGCGGTGGTCAAGGCTGCCAGCCACGCGTTCACCATCCAGGGCGCGCCCAGAATTTCGCCGATTGCAAGCTGCGCCGGCCAGCCCAGAGGATACTTACCGAAGCGATGACCACCACGATCCACAACGAAGGGCTGCCAGAATGCACCAGCATTCTGTGGGCTGTCGATGACGAGATCCCCGCGCGCAAGCACACGCGCCTGGAACTGGTACGCAAGTTCATCTTCCAGGTGGGGCAGGTGTTCGAATACGCTGCTGCTGAAGAAGATGCTCGCGGCGAAGCTGAAGAACACGAGTCCGAGTACGAGCCAGGGGCGAAGATGACGTGTGTATTGCATATGACAGATTGTATCGCAGTTGACAGTCCGCGCATCCACAACAATAATGCTCGCAGATCAGGCTGACACTAAAGGATGGCATATGCTGCGTTCTGTCCTTGTCTTGTTGCTGTGCGGTATGCTGGCTGCCGGGTGTACGCCTGCGTCTCAGCCGCCGGAAGCAACGCTCGAATTCACGCCTGTTCCCTCGTCAACGCCGACTGCGCTGGCCGTGCCAACGCCATCCCCCGACGATACCTATGCGAATCTGCCGCAAACGGCAACCGGGCTTGGGTTCCCGCAAATCGGCTTTCCCAATGCGCCGGTTTCCGTCGTCGTTTTCACCGCCTTTGACTGCACTGCCTGTCTCAATTTTTACAGGCAATCATTGCCGACCATCCTCCAGCGCGTTCGTAACGGCGAGGCGCTGCTCACCTTCGTGCCCATGACCAGCGGCGAACTGCCCAACGGTGATCCCGCCGCCCGCGCCGCCCTCTGCGCGAGCGATCAGAACGGCTTCTGGCGCTACGCAGACCAGCTTTACAGTTGGGTCGAGCAGTTCGGCGGCGACGCTTTCACCAGCGAGCGTTTGGTGTCGGGCGTGGCTGAATTAGGATTGGATCAGACGGCGTGGGATACGTGTATGCTCAGCACACGACCGGGTAACACGCTTTCCAGCGCTATTGCCAGCTCGCAAGCACAGACCGGATTCGCCGGCACGCCAACCGTTTTTGTCAATGCCGAGCCAGCACAGCCTGATGCCGAGTCGATTGATGCGGCGATCCGGATCGAGATCGCACGCGCGGACGCGGCCATCCGTGCGGCTATCGAGGCGACCAACACGCCGTCGCCCGATTCGACCATCGACCCGAACTCCACCGAGCCGGTCGTGATTACGCTGCCGCCGGTGCAAAACCAGGAGATTCCGCCGCCGCTGACGCTGACACTCCCGGAGGACTGGCGCACGCGCCATGACATACTGCTCCTGGGCGATGTCGATGGAATGCGCAGTATCCCGTTCAGCTACTACAGCGGGCCTGTTACCGGCGGCACGGGCAATATTGCGCTGTTGTGGGGATTTCCCAATCTGGTAGTCGGCAACCCCTTTGACACAGCCTCAATACAAGTCGATCTCTTTACGGATGGGCTGCGGTTGCTGCGGCTGGCGGTCATCGAGCAGGGCTGCAACATCGGTACCGATTTGCGCCGAGAGTACAGCGTGGGTGGGCTGACAGCTGTCGGGACGCAGTTCTCCGCCGTGACGTGCCCGGAAACCGCCGATACGCGCGGCTGGTTTGCCGGGTTACAGCAGAATGACATCAATTTTGAATTCTACGTCTTCACCGATCCGATTGAGGCTATCGACGGGGCGCGCGCCGAACTGCAAGCGATCCTAGATAGCGTGCGCTTTGTTTTCCCGACGCCGCAAGCAACACCGACTGGATAGCGACTTCGTGAGTGCGCCGACAAAAGCATACGGATCTCACGTCGCAGGGTATCAGATCGTTTGTACACCGCTGTCGCCAGCGGTAAGCTTGAATTCACGCGATTCCAACCATAATCGGAGGACGGGATGACCGATTCTGACAGTAGTGTCGATCTTGATCAGCTACTGGGCTATCGATTTGACCCCATCACCTATGAATACACCGAGCGCGATGTAGCCGTCTACGCGCTAGGAGTCGGTGCCCCCGCCGATTGGCTGGATCAGGAAGAATTGAAGTTTGTTTACGAGAACAGCGGCACCGGGTTTGTTGCGCTGCCAACCTTCGCCGTCATTTTCCCGACCCAGATGATTCACACCCTGATCAGTGGTCGCCTCCCCGGTCTGACGTTCAATCCGATGGCGCTCGTTCATGGCGAGCAATATGTCGAGATCAAAGAACCGCTGCCTGTGCGCGGACGTGTCACCTGCAAGCCACGTATCAGCGCCGTCTACGACAAAGGCAGTGGTGTGTTGATCGTGACCGACGTGCCCTGCTATGACGAACAGGAGCGCGAGATCGCCTTCAACCAGTCGGCAATGTTCATTCGCGGCCTGGGCGGCTTCGGTGGTGAGCGTGGCCCATCGCGCGATGTCAACAATCCGCCAGATCGCGCGCCGGACATCGTGCATTCAGAAGCAACGCTGGATCGCCAGGCGTTGATCTACCGCTTATCCGGCGACATCAATCCGCTGCACGTCGATCCGATGATGGCCGCATTTGGTGGCTTCGACAGGCCAATATTGCACGGATTGTGTACGTTCGGGTTCGCGGCGCGGGCGGTGCTCAAACATGTCTGCGGCAATGCGCCTGCCCGCTTCAAGAGCATCCGCGCTCGGTTTGCCAAGCCAGTGTTTCCGGGCGACATGCTCACAACCGAGATGTGGATCGAAGACGACAATCGCGTCATTATCCGCACGCGCGTCACCGAGCGTGACGCGATTGTCCTGAGCAATGCCGTTGTCGAAATTGCTTCCTGATCAGACGAAATGCGGCGGCAGGAAGAAAAACGCCAGGCCAATGATCAGGTAGACGGCCAGCAGCATTGCACCTTCCAGCCAATTGCTCTCGCCGTCCTGCGCGATAAAGGCAGCGATAACCGACGCACCGATCAGCGCGATCAACTCGAACTCGTTGAAGACAAGCAGCAAGCGTTTGCCGAAGAGGAGGCTGATAAAAACGAGCAGTGGCGCCACAAACAGAGCGATTTGCAGGCTCGATCCCAGCGCAATCGATAAACTCAGCTCCATCTTGTTTTTGACAGCAACGGTGACGGCGGCGAGATGCTCGGCAACGTTACCAACAAGCGGAATGACGATGATGCCCAGGAAGAATTCGGTCAGACCCAGCGCCTGCGTGACTGGCTCGACCGCGCCGACCAGTGTTTCACTGACGATGGCCGTCCCCACCGTGGCAATCACCAGAACAATGATGGAAAACCGCAAGCTCCAGCGTGCCTCATGCTCAGGCGCGGCTTCTCTGGTCACGGCGCGATCAGGCGTGCGTGCCGTGAAGCCATAAAGCAGCGTCAACCCGTAAAGAATGATCAAAACGATGGCGACGCCCTCGCTAAAGAGCAACTCGGACGAGGGCACTTCTGCCACTGCCACGTCGAACAACGACGGTATGGCAAGCGCTACGACTGCCAGAATGAGCAGAGTCGCATTCAGCCCAGCCTGACGCCGATCAAAAAACTGAATGCCATTACGCAGGCCGCCAGCAAGCAATGCCAGCCCCAAGACCAGCAGCAGGTTGCCAACGATGCTGCCTGTGATCGAGGCTTTGACCAGATCGAGCAGGCCTTCTCGGATAGCGAAAATGGTGATAATGAGTTCGGCAGCATTGCCGAGTGTCGCATTCAGCAGGCCGCCGAGCCGGGGGCCGGTGTAGGCCGCCAGTTCTTCCGTCGCTTCGCCGATCATGTCCGCCAGCGGAATCAACCCGGCGGCGGAGAGAATGAAGACCAGTACAGGATCTGCGCCAGCCAGACGCGCAATAACCGCGGCAGGCGCTGCGATCAACATGATGAGCAGGATGCGACTCATGACTATCTACCTTGTGGTAAAAGAACCGGCAAGAACCAGAACGTAATTGTACTGCGTAATAACAAACCTGCGAGACATCTTCAGGCGAGCATCTGGATTTACCTTCACAAACATTTCACATCGCATTAAACATCTTGATGCCACTCCTGACTAGAATGTGTGAGAGTAATCTGTTCGATTGTGGCGCTTCATAGAAATGATGTGAACGATAGTGAGCGATAATCATCCGCTTCGTGGATTTCACGCCTGCCGGGCACTGCGCGCGCGCTGATCGTGTACGATCATCTTGGGGAAGCGCACACATTGGATTCACTTATGGGCGAGCGCGGAATTTTACCCGTGTTTGTGGGCGACATCTGGGCCCCCGGCAATGAACACGTGATCCGCTGGGTGAATCGGGTTACGCGGCCCTTGATGGGCCAAGGTGTGTTCAGCGCCCTGGTAACGTCGAATGCCGCTCATACTTTGAAAGACTTCTTCACCAGCAGTCCCATACCCCTGACTTTCCCTCTGTTTGCCGATAGCGACCTCCGGCTGCGCTATCTATGCGCGGTTGAGCGCCGAAATGCGATTGTGCTCATCGACGTGCAGGGATATGTGCGTGTGCGCTGGTCAATTGATGGATCTGACCTGCCAGAATTGAAATTGGTTTTGCGCACTACCCAGTCGCTGAATTTGCCCGCCCGCTGATTTCGCCCTGATTTTGCGTGTGCGCTACAATAGTTTTTTTACGATCATGGGTGGGGAACGCATCTGTCATGGCGGACATGGTTGACGACGACGTCATGCATCTTTGGGCCTTACTTTTCGAGATCGTGCTTGATGGCGAAAAACGTCTTGCCAGCCATTTCGCAATGCACGGCTTAACCACACCGCAGTTCTACGTGCTCAAGACCCTTGTCGAGCAAGGTGGCGAATGCTCAATTGGGCAAATTGCGCGTGTGCATGGGTTGACGAGTGCCACGATGACGGGATTGGTCAAGCGATTGGAAGCCCAATCGCCTCCCCTGGTGCTGCGCCAACCTGACGACGCAGATCGCCGGTCGGTACGTGTTATCCTGACTGAGGCTGGTCAGGAAAGATTCGCTGCTGTGCAAACAAGCCTGCTCGAATATGTGCGAGCCTTGTTTTGCATGTTAAGCGCCGATGATCGGCAAAATATCATCGCCTACCTGTCACGCTACGTCGATATTGTCGTGCGTGGGATGCCGTTAATCGACAGCCCGGCGTAGGCGAAATCTTTATTCGCCGCGATGACCGTAGATTTTGGTGGCGCGATGGATCATTTGCTCCGTCAGTTCCACAATGTCCGCGTCGTCAATCGTCATCTCCTGCCGGCGCTCGTCCAGAATATTGACCAACTGACTGACCTGATCGTCCTGCTGTTCGCCCGGCATGAGGATTTTGTCGTTTACCAGCACACCACCCATCACCAAGGGCAGATAGACACGCTGGAAATTTACCGCTCGCTTGTTCTCAAGCATTTCGATCAACTGTGCGGCATAGGCTTCGATTTCATTCTTCTCACCCAGGCTCTGGCCGGATACTTGCTGAACCAGCGCAAAAGCATGTTCCACCGCATCGTAAAGCAGCGGCAGATACAGCGTGCGCGGAATGACGCGCGGCGCATAATCAGCGACACGTTCATCCTGACCCAGCAGACGCAGAAAGCCGTTAAACCAGCGAGGCAGAGTGATCTCCTGATTGGTATCCCGCAATAAGCGCTGAAATAAAGGCGTGATCGAATAATTGCCGGCAGCCATAAATCCGTGCGCACTATCTTGTGGTGACGCGTATTCGAGGATCAGGGTCAGCATCTTGGCAATGAGTGTCGCCTCGACATCGTGAAGGGTGTAGCCAGCATCGCTAAAGTGAGTCTTGGTCGATTCGACCAGAGGCGGCAGCAGTTTTTGGCGGCGCAATTGGGGCAGAACTTTGACTGTGATCAAATCTGCGTAGCGCAGCATGATCAGCCGTTCGTCAGCATCTGCGATTGTCCACAAACTCGTCCATTGCGCTTTGAGTTTCGGCGGCGGCGCGAGACGTGCCTCTGTAACGGTAAACGTCGCGTCAAGAGCGTTGCGTAAGGCCGGTTTATGCGCCGAGAACGTCAGTTCTTGCAGAGCCTCATAATGCACCCGTGCATCAGCCGAAATCGTATCGGGATTAAAGGTGACACCGCCATCTTGGCCTCGAACACGTGCTGGTTTGCCCTGACTCACCGATCTGACCTCGACATCGACGCTTAGTTTATACTGATCGCTGGTAGCTGTATCAGGCAGAATACCAAACGGCAAACTGATATAGCCGACTTCGCCTGGTTGTACCGGCACCGCCACGCGCGCGCTGCGGCTGATAAAACGACCTTTTTGGCGTTTGGCATCGTGATCTGGTAGATGCAGCAATGCCGCAATCTCGACCTTCTGATCGCTGGCATTTTGCGCCAGAAGAATCACTTCTGAAGCGCGTCCGGCGCAGATTACATCTGGGTTTAAGGCCAGCGCAAACTGCATTGCCCCCATGGCGACACGGCTTCCGCCCGTGAGCGCGCCCAGAACATCGGGATATTGAACAGAGTCAATCATGGTTCAGATTCCTCCGGTACCATTCATGGCCTTTTAGCCAGTATACCCCTAAGGTTATCCCAAAAGCGCAAAGTCAGCGGGTCAGCAAGCTGCGGACGGCGGTTGCAGCCTCAGCGTTTGGGGTAGTGATTTCGTACCCATCGCGCAAACGCTTGAATTTGACAACGCCCTGCGCGATTTCATCCGGCCCCAACAATGCAACGACAGGTATCTGCTTTTTGTCCGCATATCCCATTTGCTTGCCCAATGCCCGATCCTGCAAATAGATCTCGGTGCAGATGTCCGCAGCGCGGAGCTGCGCCGCCAGCGCCGCCGCCTGATCTTGGGTGTCTTCGCCAAAAACGCTGACCATGACCTGCACGACAGTGCCGCCGATCTCTGGCGGATACAGGTCGAGCACATCCATCAGATCGATGATGCGCTCAATGCCGAGTGACGTGCCGGTGGTCGGCAGGCTTTCGCCACGGAACAACCCCACCAATTCGTCATAGCGCCCGCCGCCGGTCACGCTGCCCAGGTTTGGCTCGGTGATCACAGTCTCGTAGATCGGGCCGGTGTAATAACCCAGGCCGCGAACCATGGTGAAGTCGAACTCGTAAGCATCTGCCGGGACATTAGCAGCTTGCAGATGCCTGGCAATTTGACGCAGCTCGTCGATGCCCGCCCTGGCAGCGGAGAAGCTGCTCATAACATCGTCAAGATAATCCAACTGTTCAGTGCCCGGCAGCTTGCGCGTGATCAATTCCATGATCCTGTCGGTCACTTCGAGCGCGATGCCACGTTTGAGCAATTCATCACGCACGCCGTCTGCACCGATCTTGTCGAACTTGTCGATGCTGCGATAGAGATTGGCAAGTGGCTCGCCGTCCAGCCCTGCATACTCACCGATAGCCGTCAGCAGCTTGCGATTGTTGATTTTGACCACGAACTGCTTGAAGCCGAGACGCTTCAAAGTCGTGACGATCAAGGAAATGATCTCGGCGTCTGCCAGCATACTTTGCGCACCGACAATGTCGGCATCACATTGATAAAACTCGCGATAACGCCCGCGCTGAGGACGCTCCGCCCGCCAGACCGGTGACAATTGGTAACGCTTGAACGGCAGGCTGATGTCGTTCTGATATTGGCCGACGACGCGCGCCAGTGGGACGGTCAGATCGTAGCGGAGCGACAGTTCCTCTTTGCCCTCCGTGTGCCGCGCATTGTAGATGAGCTTGTCCGCGTCCTCACCATATTTGCCCATCAGCGTCTCGGTCAATTCGAGTGATGGCGTTTGCAGCGGCTCGAAGCCATAGAGGTGAAAGACTTCGCGCACGATGTTGAAGACATATTCACGCTTGATCATTTGAGCAGGCAAGAAATCGCGCATCCCTTTGGGCAGACGCGGCTCGATCTTTGGCTTCGCCATGGGATTCTCCTCAGTGACAGGCAACAAAAAAGCGCAGAACGGCCTCTGCGCTTCGTGAGCTTCGCAGCGATACCGTTCAAATACTGAGATGACGACGGTGATGATGAATATACATCAGGTTTGATCTGTCGGCTGGCACGTGCATTGGTTGCAGTATAGACAATCGACGGGTGGTTTGCAACGCCGTGTATCATCTTTATATCGTATGCAGTTGTGGATTTGAGAGCGAGGCTGCGAGCACATGGCGCGGGAATGCGCTCGTCTCGCAGCCTGAGTATCAACGGTTGCTACAGAGGCAGAGGTTCCGCTTGTGGAGCGGCCTTCGCGACCGCCTGAGGTGTTCTGGCAGTCGCGATCATGTGCAAGCCACCTTTGGGTCGCAGGGTGATCAATGGCTCAGGTTCGACCGCCTGCCCCGGCTGAAGCTGGAGCCGCCAGCGCTGCGCAATGGTCGCCAGCATGAGGTGCGCTTCCATCATGGCAAAGCTGTTGCCGATGCAGATGCGCGGGCCGGTCGAGAAGGGCAGATAGGCATACTTCTTGATCTGCGCTTCTTGTTCCGTCGCGAACCGTTCCGGTTTGAACTGCCCGGCATCAGCACCCCACCAGCGGGGGTCGCGATGGGTGACGAAGCTGAAGATACCGACGCTTGCGCCTTTCGGGACGCGATAACCGCCGATCTCGACATCTTCAGTGGCTTGGCGGCCAATCGCATAGACCGCCGGATAGAGACGCATCGACTCTTTGATGATCATTTCGGTATAGGTGAGTTGTTTGAGATCCTGCAAAGACGGCGCGCGCCCGGCCAGCACAGTATCAAGCTCTGTGTGGAGCCTGGCTTCGACCTCAGGATGCTGGGCGAGGAGATACCACGTCCAGTTCAGACTGTTGGCCGTCGTCTCGTGCCCGGCCAGGAACAGGGTGACAAGTTCGTCGCGGATCTGCTCGTCGGTCATACCGCTGCCATCGTCATCGCGCGCTTCCAGCAGCATCGACAGAAGATCGCCCCGGTCATGCGCAGAGGCGCGCCGCGCACGGATCAGGCCATAGACGATGTCATCCATCTCACGGAGCGCCTGCCGCGTCTTCAGCTCCAGCGGCGTCGGCACCCAGGATGGGATCATCTGGTTCTGATTGTTGGACATGTTCTGAAAGGTGGTCATGGCGTCGCCAATTGTGCGAGTGGCTTGCGTGATGTCCACGTCGAAAACAGAGCGGGTCACGACCTTGAGCGTCGCTTCCATCATCTGTTCGGAGACTTCGATAACAGCGCCGTCTCGCCAATCGTTGATCTGTCCAAGGGTGATGTCCACCATCGCCTGGGTATAAGCCTCGATGCGTCGGGCATGGAACGCAGGCTGGATGAGCTTGCGCTGGCGCTTCCAGAATTCGCCATCGCTGGTCACAAGGCCGTTGCCCATAAAGCGCCCCAGCCCTTTTTTGCGATCCTTGTAGTTCAGGTCTTTGTGAAAGCTGGATGCCTGGGTGACGAGAATCTCGTGGTAGTGATCGGGATGCCGGAACATGAACTGCTGCATCTTGCCAGCCTCGATCAGCCAGACATCCCCATAAGTGTCGAAGCCACGCTGGATCATTCCGAGCGTATCGTGGTCGAACTGTGACATCAGTCGCAGTTGCTCAAGCAGATTGCGAGCAGGCTTCGGGCCAGGGACAGCGCGCTTGATAGCCATGTCAGACATACTGGACAATCCCTTAGATACTAGACACTTTTGGCATTATCTCGTTATCATATGAGAACTTGTCGTCCTGTCAACGACGAGCTGTCGTTGACTGCATAATACTGGACACGTGTCTATGAAATCTGAGGAAAAGCCGCTCGACCGCCGCCAGCGCCGCACCCGTAGGCTCCTGCGCGATGCTCTGATGCAATTGATCGTCGAAAAAGGCTTCGATTCGATCTCGGTGCAGGACATCACTGATCGCGCAGATGTCAGCAGAGCCACGTTCTATCTCCACTTTCGAGATAAGGAGGAACTGCTTTTCAACAGTATGCGTGAACTCTATGACGACCTGGCAGAAAAGGTACATTTCTTTCACGATCCCCAGGACGTGTTGAAACAGATCATGGCGGGGAATCATGATGCGTGCATGGAAGCGACCGACTTTGAGCACGTCGCCGAGTATGAGAACCTCTATCGTGTGTTATTGAGCGAAAAAGGTGTGGCCTCTTTCGTCGTGAAGGTGCGTCGCTACCTGGCTCAGATCTTCCAGGAACAGATTGTGCAGCCAGCGTCACAGGCAGGTGGCGAGCCGCGTTTGCCTGTGGAACTGATTGCACATGCCGTGGCAGGTACACAAATCGGCATCATCAGTTGGTGGTTGGAAGCAGGAAAGCAGTTCAGCGCCGAGGAAATGGCGCGGATGTGTTACACCCTGTCAGCTTTTGGCATGTGGTGGGCGCTCGGTATTAAAACGGAGATACCGGAAACAGTGCCATCACCGAGCACGGAAACCCATGCGTGATACGTTCTCAGGATGCCTGGTGCTGCTTGTAGGTTGACGCTTCTGCCAGTAGATCGCGAGCGCTCTGTTTGCCGCTTTCGTTGGGCGTGCCGAGCATGGCTGCCAGTTCTTCGACACGCTCTTCAGGTTGGTTCAAAGCGACGACGATCGTTTGCGTCCGTCCGCTGCTGATCGTCTTGGCGACACGATAGTGACAGTCGGCATAGCCCGCTAGCTGCGCCAGATGCGTGACTACCAGCACCTGGTGGCTGCCCGTCAGTCCCCAGAGCTTTTCGCCGACGACCGAGCCGACGCGACCACCGATGCCCTGATCGATCTCATCGAAAATCAACGTCGGTGTCTGATCGGCCTGAGTCAACACGCGCTTGAGCGATAGCATGATGCGCGCCATTTCGCCGCCTGAGGCGACTTTGATCAGCGGGCGCAGATGTTCGCCAGGATTTGCCGACATCATGAACTCGACATCGTCGATGCCGGTCTCGTCGAAGGCGAGGCGCTGCTGGCCGACAAAACAGCCGGTCGGGTCTTCGCGCACATTCATCCCGACTTCGAACCGCGCATTCGCCATCCGCAGATCGCCCAATTCGCGGACAATGTTCTTGCTCAATGTCTCAGCCGCTCTGGCGCGCGCCTTGCTGAGACGCTCGCCCAATTCGCCGATCTGGTGCAAAAGCCGTGATTCCTGCTGCTGCAATTCGGCGATGCGGGCTTCGCTGTTCTCGATGCCTTCAAGTTCTTCGGCGGCCTTCTCAGCATACGCCAGCACATCCGGGATGGTCGCGCCGTAGCGTTTGCACAGAATACGAATAGCTTCCAGGCGTTCTTCGATCTCATTCAACCGATCCGGATCATATTCAACAGTTTCGGCGTAGTCTCGCAGCGATGACCCGATTTCTTCGACGTTGGTGATGGCGTCCATCAACAGATCATAATCTTCTTTTCGCGCCGGATCGATGGCCGCCAGTTTTTGCATCAGCCCGGCGGTTTGATGCAGTGCGTCGATAGCGCCGAGTTGTTCCGATGTGTGTTCGTCACCGTCCAACAGGGCCAGCGATTCTGAAGTCAAATGCGCTAACTGCTCGCTATTGGAGAGCAAATTGCGTTCGTTTCGCAGCTCGTCATCCTCGCCGGGCACGAGCGCTGCCGCCTCAATGATTTCAATGTCGTCGCGCAGCCTTTCGGCGCGCCGCTTGAGTGCGTCTTCATCCTCTTGCAGATGCCGGATTTCCGAGCGCAGATCGCGCAGTCGTGCAACCAGGGTCGCCATTGCCGCGCGCTGATCCAGCAGATTGGCATAGCGATCCAGCAGATCGAGATGTGCGGACGCTTTGAGCAGAGATAGGTGTTCACTCTGGCCGTGAATATCGACCAGAAACGCCCCCACAGCCTGAAGAATATCGATGTTGACAGTCACGCCATTGACGCGCGCCGCCGAACGCCCGTTACTGCGGACTTCGCGGGCGACAACGACAACCTCATTGTTCTCCGGGTCGAGCAGCTCTTCACGCTCCAGGATAGCCAGAATGGCCGGGCGCGTGCGTTCGTCCAGCGCGAAACTGCCTTCAATCAAGGCCTTCTCCGCGCCGGAACGCACCATCGAGCCATCGGCCTTGCCACCCAACAGCAATTCGACTGCATCGATCAGGATCGACTTGCCCGCGCCCGTTTCGCCGGTGATGACATTCAAGCCCTGTACAAATGTGAGTTCAAGCTGATCGATAATGGCGAAGTTACGGATACGGAGTTCTTCGAGCATAGAAACATTTCCCGCAAAATGTTGCTCATCTGTTCTAGTGCCTAATTATAGACGAGGGCGTGCCAATCCAAAAGATGCACCTTGCTCATCTCGCCCGAATACCATTCTACCCACGCATTGCCATCCGTCCATACACCGCGACCGCTGCAATACCCGCAAACAGCAGCACGTCCAGCCGTGGCACGAAGACACCCGCCTGAAGCAAGATCCATAGCAGGGGAAAGAGCGCGCCAACTGCCGTCGCGCCCGCCGCAACCTGCGCCATATAACGACCGCGCCGCCGCTGCACCACGCGCAGAGCGATTTCGGCAATTGCACCGCCTATGGGCGCACCCAGGATCAGGATCAGCAGCAGCCATAGCCCGGTCTGGCCCACGATCCAGCCGGCGATGCCGCCCAGGACGAGACAGATAATACCAACCAAGATCAGATCACGGTCGCTGGCATTGAAATACTTATCCTCCTGACTGCGCACACACTGGCGGCAGCGGTACCCAACAGGCGTTTGTACCGCGCATTGCACACACATATAGCGTCCGCAGCGATTGCAGCGTAGGGTCGCCTCGCGGTCGGGGTGTACTGTGCAGTAATGCAGTTCTTCGTCGGTTGTGGTGGTGGTATCAGTCTGGCTCGCCATGCGTGTTCGTGACCTTCGCCCCTATCATATATGCGGTATCTTCATTGTAGAGGAACACGTCAAACGACAAAATGTGCATTTGGCGACTTAGTCGCTCGAAGGTGCCTGGTCGATCAGATGATTATGCTCATGCGGCGGCACACGCGGTTCGAGCCGGTCGAGCAAAGAGCGATAGAAATAGTTGCGTTCGCGCATCCGCACGAACCGCGCCCGTTGCTCGCTGGCCTGAATGATGATCCGATCGCTGCGAGCCAGGTCTGCTACCAGTACCCCGTCGGCGGAGAGCGCGCTTTCAGTGTCCGTCAAAACAACCACTGTGACGGTGGAACCTTCCTGCAAAACGATTGGGCGATCCAATGTGAGATGAGGCGCAACGGGGACGATCAAGATATTGCGTAGTTCTGGTGGCAAAATCGGGCCGCCGGAGGCAAGCGCATAGGCTGTGGAGCCTGTCGCCGTCGCAATGATGAGCGCGTCGGCATTGTAGGTCGTCGTCCAGCCGCCATCAATATAGGTTTCGAGCTGCACCATGCGCGTGATGGCTGACCGGCTGAGGACGACATCGTTGAGCGCCTCTGCTTCGCAGGTGACTTGATTATTGCGCTCGACGTGTGTGTGCAACATCATGCGCTGTTCGATCCAGTAGTCCCCGGCAAACAGCCGCTCCAAAGCCTGTTCCCAGGAGTTGGGTTCGGCGATCTCCGTGAGAAACCCCAGCCGCCCCATATTCACCCCCAAAACAGGCACACCGGCGACGGCACAAACGCGCGCAGCACGCAGCATCGCACCATCGCCGCCAATAGCGATCACTACATCCAGCCCGGCAATAGTGTCGCGCACACTGTCCTCGTCCCACTGCGTATGCAGCGCAACCTTAACCTGGCGACCCTGGAGAGACCGCGCGATTTCATGCGCGAGGGGAGCACTTTGTGGGCGCAAGGGATGGGCAAAAACGCCGACACGACGGATTTCAGTCACCTCAATTCCCTCTTACTTGCCTTTTCGGTTTGATGTCGAGTTTAGCCCGCAAGTGTTTCAGTGCCAATCATCGACAAAGAGCACCCTGGAGTCCGGTTTTGAACCTCTATGAAGCTCAAGAGACTTAAATTCGTCTTAACTTGAATTGGCTGCTCCCTTAAAGAATGTCCAGGCCATTCGTTAATGCCATCTCGATAGCCTTTCTGGATGGGGCACGCGTGTGCTTGAAAGTTTCAGCATACTATCCAGGAGTAAGAAGACTATGCTGAGAAGAGTGTTGTTGGTTGTCGCCATCGTCATGTTGGCGCTGCCTTTTGTGGGTGTTTCCGCACAGGATGGCAATCTTGTTGAAGTTGCCACGTCCGCTGGCAATTTCACCACATTGCTTCAGGCTGTCAGCACAGCCGATCCGTCGGTTGCTGAAGTGCTGGCGGGTGACGGCCCTCTGACGGTTTTTGCGCCGACTGACGATGCATTTGCAGCTCTGCCCGCTGGTGTGGTCGATTATCTGTTGGCGCATCCTGATCTTTTGACGCAGGTGCTGCTTTACCACGTCGTTTCGGGTAGTGAAATGGCTGCAGACGTTGCCGGGATGACCGAAGCAACGACGCTTCAGGGCAGCTCGATCAGCATCAGCTCCGATGATATGGGTGTGGCGGTTGATGGCGTTCACGTCTCGCAGACGGATGTCATGGCTTCGAATGGCGTTATTCACGTGATTGACGGCGTTCTGCTGCCGCCAATTGATCTGCCGGCAGTTGACCCGCTCGCTGTCACCGGTGACATCGTCGGCGCAGGCAGT
The DNA here is from genome assembly GCA_023382675.1 of Anaerolineae bacterium. GTDB lineage: Bacteria > Chloroflexota > Anaerolineae > Aggregatilineales > Phototrophicaceae > Flexifilum. The sequence continues at coordinate 9,453 of JAHDWN010000021.1, read as the reverse complement.
TCGACCGTCGGCCCGCTGACCCAGAACGCGATTGAAGCCTTCATCAATGCCGGTTACAGCGGCAATATCACCAACGACATCATCGGTTCGGGCGCGGGCTTCGAGCGCTTCTGCACCGCCGGTGAGACGGACATCAGCAATGCCAGCCGTGCCATCCGCGACAGCGAGGTCGAAGCGTGCGCTGCGCTGACCCCGGCACGTGTGCCGTTTGAGCTGTATGTTGGTATCGACGCGCTGACCGTCGTCGTGAGTGCGCAGAATGACTTCGTGAGCGATCTGAGCATCGCGCAGCTTTCCGCTATCTTCAGCGGCGCGGTGACCACCTGGGATCAGGTCGATCCGAGCTTCCCCGCTGAGCCCATCCAGGCATTCGCGCCCGGCAGCGACAGCGGCACGTACGATTTCTTCCTTGAGGCGACGCTCGAAGCTGATACCGAAGATGGCGGTCTCGGCCTGGAAGGTGATGCTGCCGAAGCTGCAATCCAGAGCGTGCCTGGGATTCAGTTCAGCGAAGATGACAATGTGCTCGTGCAAGGCGTCGAGGGCAGCCCGTATGCCATCGGCTTCTTTGGCTATGCTTACTACGTGGAAAACCAGAGCTTGCTGAAGGCGCTCTCGGTCAACCGTGTTGCGCCGACAGGCCCGACGGCAGAAAGCGGTGAGTACCCGCTGGCGCGCCCGCTGTTCGTCTACTCGGACGGCGACATCCTCGCTGCGAAGCCGCAGGTGGCCGATTTCCTCAACTTCTATCTGACCGGCCTGCGCAGCTTCTACACCGGCGCGGCCCAGTACTTCCCCACCGCCGAGCGTACCTACCGCCTGGCGAAGCTGCTGCTGCTGGCTCACTACCCGATGATGTAGTTCATCGTGTATCAGGCCTAAACAACGGAAGCAGTCCCTTTGGGCTGCTTCCCTGGTTAAGAATTTGAGGATTTCATAGTCGCTTAAATGTGACTTAACAATCGTGCCTCATAATTTATTTTGGATGCTTTCACTTTTCAGGATACTCCATGCAATCTGAACTTCAGATTGGACAGAAATCAGCGGTGATTGCGCGTGTACTGGTCAACGAGGCCGACGGTTCCCCACGGATCGAGAAACGGGCACGTCTGTTTGACGACTTTATTCGCTACGTGCTGCTGTTTTGCGGAATCGTCTCGATCTTCACGACGGTGGGTATCGTCATCGTTCTGGGCCGCGAGTCGCTGCTGCTGTTCAGCACACTGGACGCGCAAGGCCAGCCTGTTGTCACGCTCGGTGAGTTCTTCACTTCGACGAGTTGGCAACCGGCAGGTTTGAAGTTCGGCATTTTGCCACTTCTGGAATCGACATTGATGACATCGTTCATGGCGATGCTGGTGGCTTTGCCTTTGGGGCTAGGTGCAGCAGTTTATTTGAGCGAATATGCGTCTGCGCGTGTACAGAACACGCTCAAACCGGTGCTGGAAATCCTTGCCGGTATTCCGACCGTGGTCTATGGCTACTTCGCAATCACGTTCATGACGCCGTTGCTACAGGGGCTGTTCGGGCGTGACACGGTGCAGTTTTACAACACGGCATCCGCCGGGTTGGTCATGGGCATCATGATCCTGCCGACGATTGCCTCGATGAGCGAAGATGCTCTGAGCGCCGTCCCCCGTCATTTGCGCGAAGCCAGCTATGGTTTGGGCGCGACGAAGTTCGAAACAGTCAGTAAAGTCGTGCTGCCCGCGGCGCTATCCGGCATCGTCGCTGCGGCGATTGTCGGTATATCGCGCGCGGTGGGTGAGACGATGATCGTCGCGCTCGCCGCAGGTGCAGGCCCAAATTGGACGATGCCGCCAAACTTCTTCGTGGCCGCTGAAACCATCACCGGTCACATCGCGCGTATCAGTGGTGGCGACTTGAGCTACAACTCGGTCGATTACAACAGCTTGTTTGCGCTGGGCTTTGCGCTGTTCATCTTCACACTGGCCCTCAATCTGATTAGTCGCTTCATTACCAATCGATTCCGTGAGGCCTATCAATAACAATGATGGAACCCACTCCGGCCCAGGAGCGTATCAAAGACGAGCAGGCGTTTGCCCATGGGCTGGCGTCTCGTCATCTGCGCGGCCTTGTCTGGGAGCGCTTTTTCCAGGCCGCCATCGCCATTGGCATCATCGCACTGCTAGCGTTGATGTTCAATGTGGTCAACCGCATCTTTGGCGTGATCGCTGTTCAAGAAGCTATCCATCCCAGCGAACTGAGCGATGTGCCGTTGGAAGAACTGACCCCCGATCAGCTCTCCGCTCTTTTGGTTGAGCATTTGCCGAGTGGCGCGCGTGTCTTAGTCCGCGATAGCCTGCTTGGGGGGGCGGATAACTACAACGCCAACCGCACATTGACGATGGGCGAATTCTTGCCCGGTGTGGCGCTGCCAGAAGCCGTCGCTCAATTGACACTCACTGATCTTCAACCGGAAAATACGCAGACGCTGCTCGTCGCGGCTATGGACAAGAACACGCTGCTTGAGGAAGCCTATTCACAGGTCGTTGGGCGTGATGTCGTCGGAAGCTGGCCGCTGACCGAGGCGCTCTTCAATCGCGCCGCGATTGAGGCTGAAGTGGCCGCCAATTATCCAAACGCCACGCTCCAATGGAACAACTGGCTCGACGGGCAGTTTCTGGTTGATAGCATGTCGAATACCCCGGCCAACACCGGGATACGTACCGCTTTTCTCGGCACGATCTGGGTGCTGGTATTGACGCTGCTGGTGGCGTTTCCGCTGGGCGTGGGGACGGCGATTTATTTGGAGGAATACGCCACGGGTGATAACTGGCTAGAACGCTTTATCGAGACGAACATCCGTAATCTGGCGGGCGTCCCCTCGATCATCTATGGCCTACTTGGCCTGGCGATTTTCGTCCGGGCGCTCGAAGGCATTACCCAGGGGCGGACGCTCATATCGGCTGCTCTGACGATGGCGCTGCTCATCTTGCCAGTGATTATCATCAATGCGCAAGAAGCCATCCGAGCAGTGCCGCCCTCCATTCGCGAGGCATCCTATGGGTTGGGCGCGACGAAATGGCAGACAATCTGGAATCAGGTGCTGCCTGCGGCGATGCCCGGCATTCTCACCGGAACAATTCTGGGGATGTCGCGCGCCATCGGTGAAACTGCACCCCTGATCATCATCGGCGCGGCAACTTTCATCGTCAAAGATCCGACCAGCGCAGTATCGAAGTTCACTGTGATACCCATTCAAATCTACAACTGGGCCAAACAACCCGGTGGGCAATTCCAGGACATTGCAGCCGCAGGCATCGTGCTGCTTCTGATTGTGCTGCTGTTGTTCAATGCGACGGCCATCATCCTTCGTCAGCGATTCCGGAGAAACTTGTCTGCATGATTACGACCAATGGCGCAACCGCTCTCGATCTGAGACATGTCAAGGTTTTCTACAACGAGAAACTTGCGGTCGATGATGTCAGCATCCCCGTCTACAAGAACAAGATCACCGCGTTCATCGGGCCGTCGGGCTGCGGTAAGAGCACAGTGCTGCGTTCGATCAATCGTATGAATGATCTCATCCCCGGTGCGCGGGTTGAGGGTCAGGTGCTCTATCACAACAAGAACCTATATGGAGATAACGTCGATCCAGTCGAGGTGCGCCGCCGCATTGGCATGGTATTTCAGAAGCCGAACCCGTTCCCCAAGAGCATCTATGACAACGTCGCATATGGGCCGCGTCTGCTCGGTATTCGTGACAAGCGTACCCTTGATGAAATTGTCGAGCGCAGCATCAAAGGTGCTTATCTGTGGGACGAAGTCAAAGGCGATCTGAAGAAGTCTGGACTGGCACTTTCCGGCGGTCAGCAGCAGCGCCTGTGCATCGCCCGCACGATTGCCGTCGAACCGGATGTCATCTTGATGGACGAACCGGCGTCTGCGCTTGACCCGATTGCGACACAGGCCATCGAAGAACTGATGAAGGAACTGGTCAAGCAGTACACAATCGTGATCGTGACGCACAATATGCAGCAGGCACAGCGCGTATCCGACTACACCGCTTTCTACAGTATCCGCAAGGCAGAAGAGAGCGGCGGACAGGAGCGTCGTTGGGGTGTGCTCGGCGAGTATGCCCCGACCGACCAGCTCTTTAGCAATCCTAAATCGGAAGAAACCGAACGTTACATTCGCGGCGAATTTGGCTAATCACCGCCATACATTACATCGCACAAGCAAAGGCCGACCAAAATGCGTTGGCCTTTTTGTATCACTCGGCTCCGATCTGATTTACGCTGCACTAATTCTTTACGAGCGGATCAGGTGCTCCCGGCCTTGATTGGCGTCCAATCTGCCATGTGCAGGCAGTAACGGGACAAGGTGTTCGTCAACGATGGCGCGTCTGGAAGAACCGCTATGCTTTCGCCATCGCTCGCTATCCTCCACTTGCATCACGCACACATTCCTATGTCAGGTTTGAAGCTCGTCTTTTGTCTCAAAGATCGCCCGACACACTGATAGCACCGACTTGCGCATTCTTTCGCCTTGTCCAGCGTGATCGGCTACAATCTGGGTTGCCGGATCATGCCCTTAGCAAGCGAGTGCGGTCTTATGCAAAAAGCGCCAAATCTGTTCCTAGAGTCCGCGAAAGCTGCCCTCCAGGATCGCAATCTCAAAACCGCTCTTGAACGTGGGATGGGCAATGCCAACCGCCAGCGTCTGGCTGCCATGGCAGAAATATCGGACGCGCAGGCGCTGCGTCAACAGGCGCGCGGCGCGCGTCTTCGCGCTTTGCATGATCTACCCGAACTGCTCGAACGGGTCGAGGCCAACATCACCCAGCGCGGCGGCAATGTCCTTTGGGCAGTCGATGCCGCCGAAGCCCGCCGCCATGTCATCGAAATTTGCCGCAAACATAACGTCCGCACCGCTGTCAAAAGCAAGAGCATGGTCACGGAGGAGATCGAACTCCTGCCCGCGCTCATCGACGCCGGTATCGACATGGTGGAGACCGACCTCGGCGAGTACATCGTCCAGATCGGCAACACACATCCCAGCCACGTCGTCATGCCCATTGTCCACATGACCAAAGAGCAAGTGCGCACGATCATGATGGACAAGATTGGTATGCCCTTCACCGACGATGCCGGGGAGATGACCGCCTACGTCCGCAAGCGCCTGCGCGAAGACTTTCTTCAGGCTGATCTGGGCATGAGCGGTGGTAACTTCATCATCGCAGAAACAGGCACACTCGTCGTCGTCACAAATGAGGGTAATGGTCGCCTCACAACCAGCGTACCGCCAGTGCATGTCGCCGTCGTCGGCATCGAAAAAGTCATCCCCACCTGGGAGGACTTTGCCACCCTCATCCAATTACTACCCCGCAGCGCCTCCGGCCAGCGCATGAGCGTCTATGGAAACTGTTTCCAGGGGCCTGCGACTGCTGCCGATCCGGACGGGCCGGAGCACTTCTACCTTATCCTGGTCGATAACGGTCGCAGCAATATCTATGCAGGTGAATACGCCGAAGCGCTCGCCTGCATTCGCTGTGGAGCCTGCCTCAACGCCTGCCCGATCTACCAGCAGGTCGGCGGTCTTACCTATGGTTCTGTCTATGCCGGGCCTATCGGATCGATTGTGACGCCGCTTCTGAAAGGGCCAGATAATGCCGCGCCGCTGCCGTTTGCCAGCAGTCTGTGTGGTGCGTGCAAAGCCGCCTGCCCGGTTGACATCAATATCCCGGACATGCTTCTGATGCTCCGCCACGATCTTCAACACAAACAGGAAGCCTATTGGCGGGCAGGTATGAAAGGCTATGCCTTCGCCTTCAGCCACCCGCTGCTGTATCAGGCGGGCGGCAAGCTGGCGGCCATGGCAACCGACGCCATCGCATCGGCCACAGGGGGCGAAAATATCACACAGTTGCCATTTCCGCTCCAGGGCTGGACGGACACACGCGATTTCCCAGCCTTTGCTCCCCAGTCGTTCCACGACTGGTGGCGTGAAAACCGCGCCGGCAATTAGACATCGGCTGCCAGACGCAGCCGACCGTCACGATTGAATTGTGCGTTGTCGAAAAGGCTAGAAGTTCGCGCGCAGTTGTTCTATCAGTGTACGCTGCTGTTCGGTCAGGTGTTCCGGCACAGTGATGAGAATGCGTGCATACAGATCGCCATGCTTGCTGTGATCTTTCAGCTTCGGCATCCCCTTGCCGCTCACCCGGAACTTGCGGCCGCTCTGGGTGCCTGCCGGGATTTTGAGCTTGATCGCTCGCCCCAGTGTCGGCACTTCGATTTCGCCGCCCAGCATGGCCGTGAACATATCGATGCGGACATCGACGGTCAGATCGTCGCCGTTGCGCTCGAAAGTCGGGTGCGGTTCCACCTGCACGATCAAATACAAGTCACCGGGAATACCACTGCCGCTGCCAGGTTCCCCTTCGCCCGAAAGTCGTACCCGTGTCCCATCGGTCGCGCCCGCCGGGATGTTCACCCGAATCGTGCGCTCGCCCTTGGTGATCAGCCGGGTCGTGCCTGTATACGCCTCGTTGAGATTGATGATGACCGCCTGCTCCAGATCGCGCCCCGGCATATCGAAGCCGAAGCCTTCGCGCGTGCGTGTGCCGCTGCTAGCAGAGCGCCCTCGGCTGCCAAATAATGAGCCGATCAGATCGGAAAGATCGCCAAAATCGACGTTGGTATACTGCCCGCCAGCGCCGCCGGGAATGCCTGCGCCGGGCGTCGCCGACCCAAAGCGATCATATTGGGCGCGTTTCTTGGAGTCGCTTAACACCTCATGGGCTTCATTAAGCTCTTTGAACCGCGCTTCGGCTTGTGGGTTATCCGGATTGTGATCCGGGTGATATTGTTTTGCCAGACGGCGGAACGCCTTCTTGATTTCGCTCTCGCTCGCAGTGCGTTCGACGCCGAGGATCTTGTAGTAATCCTTCGCCATAGTGTAGATACTTGTGCCTTTATTCCGCACTTGATGTGCGTACATATTATGCAGGATTCGGCTTTTATATCGTATGCGCTGGCGGGAGCGATTGTCAACGGATACGGTAATTTCTTACGCAAGATTTATGAGCGCCGCGCCAGTTGATGATGTGCGTGTCCAGTGGCATAATCATACATACTTCGATAGGCAATCATTACCGCGATAGGACGCCCAATGGAAGAAATTGCTGCCAGCAGCGGCTCACTCAGTGTTTTTGTCAATGGTGGTACCACGCCGCTTGGCCGTGCGCTCGTGCGCCGGCTCGTCGCTGAAGGACACCGCGTAACCGCGACCGTGAGTGACAGTGCGGAAGCCGGCCTGCTCCGTCAGGATGGCGCGCTGCCCAGTTACCCGGATCTAACGCGCACAGGTGAATTGCGCAGCGCCGTCGCTGCCTCCAGGAGCACGGTGTTCGTCAATCTTGCGCCCACCTACTCCTATCAGCCGCCGCAGGGCGTCTCCGATTGGGATACCGGGTTGCAGTTGGTCGGCAAAGGCACCGCCGCCGCGATCGAAGCGGCACAGGCTGCGGGAGTGGAGTTCTTCATCCAGGGCAGCTTCAGCTTGCTGGGCGGCGATGAGCACGACCACAGTGAGCACGTGCCGCTGACAGCGCCCTTCATCGACGACGCTTATCTTGCCGAAGAACGTGTCCAGCAGTCCGGGCTGAATGCCTGCATCCTGCGCTTCGGCTTCGTCTACAGCGCCGAGTCCCAGGCTCTGCAAACGCTGCGTCATGCCCTGCTGCGCGGCCAGAGAGTCATGATCGGGTCTACACACGCGCGCGCCAACTGGATTCAGGCAGAAGATGGCGCGCAGGCGATCACACTCGCCATCGCTCAGCGACCGATTGGGGAAACACTCTACATTGTCGATGATCAACCGTTGCCACCGGCAGACTTTGTGCGAACGCTCGCTGACGCGCTGGGGGTATCTGTGCCTGCTCAGTTGCCCGCGCTTGCGCGCCGCGTGTTCGCCAGTGAAACGCAGTTGGCGATGTTGGAGCAACCCTCCGGCGCAAGCAACGCTGAAGCCAAGGAGCGCCTGGGCTGGACTTTGCACTATCCCACCATCGCCAGCGGGCTGGATCGAGCTTTACTTACCTGGCGCGCGCTTGAGCCTATCCGAGCCTGATACCCTGGCTGTTTGAGACGTTGAGGAACGAGCGGGGCGGGTCTATGACCCGCCCTGCGTTCGATTGATCCAGCGATTGTGAAAACGCAGATTTTCGATGAAATGTGGTGTGACTCATGCTGAAAGCGGTGCTCTTTGATCTTGACGACACGCTGATTGACTGGAGTGGCTTCCATGGCGATTGGGCGCGCATGGAACGTCAGCATCTACACAACGTGGTCGATTATATTCGGGTGAACGTACATCCTCTCAACGATCTCGATGCCTATGCCACCGAGTTTCGGATGCGCACGATGGATGCCTGGACGGCTGCCCGCACCTCCCTGCGTGCGCCCAATCTCGGCACTGTCCTCGTCGAAACGGCTGTCGCCCTCGGCGTCCCATCCGAAAAACTTGACGCTCGCCGGCTTCTGGAGGTCTACGCCTGGAATGCGGTGCCGGGCACGCGCATGTTTCCAGACGTTCCCGGCGCGTTGATGCAGCTCCACCGACGTCATATCAAAGTCGGAATCATCACCAACGCTTACCAGCCCATGTGGATTCGAGAGGTGGAGATGGCCTCGCACGGCATTCTTCAACACTTCCCGGAATGCCGCATTTCCGCCGCCGATATCGGGTATCTCAAACCGCATCCGACGATCTTTCAGGCTGCTCTCAACTGCTTGGATGTCAAGCCCAACGAGGCCGTCTTCGTCGGCGATGACCCGGATGCAGACATTAGCGGCGCAGAAGCCGCCGGTCTGTACGCCGTTCTGCGTTATTCACCGGGCCAGGAGTCAGAAATCGAGCCTTCCATTGCTCAAGACGCGCGTATCACTTCGTTGGTGCAATTGTTGCCCATTCTGGATCGCTGGTTTCCTGGGTGGCGTTGATGTCCTTGCTGCCGACCACGACCGATTACAACCTTGTACTCACCGGCTCAATTGGCCCGCATCAACTCATCGTCGCCCGGCACGTCGCGACCAGACTCAATCTGCCGTTCGTCGACGCCGAGCAGGAGGTCGAGCGGCGCGCCGAAATGCCGCCAGCCGAATTCAAAGACCGCTTTGGAGAGGCGCGTCTACGCACACTTGAAAGCGAAGCGATCCGCGACCTCACGCTTCATCGCAGCACGGTCATTCACGTGAATGGGCAGATGCTGGCCTACGGCGATCATCTGGCGCGAATCCGTGAATGCAGCTACATCCTCTGTCTCGTCGCCTCGCTCGATGCCGTGCTGGCTCGTCTGCACGTCGCCCTGGGCGCGCGCTACCACAATCCTGCCGAACGTGCCTTCGCCCTGGGGATGCTCAAGCGAGCCTGGTCGATACGCGGTCAGGAAGGCGTTCACGAATTCGATACCACCTACAGGACGGA